>CAJOGD010000004.1 GCA_905233975.1 uncultured Alphaproteobacteria bacterium
GTGGGGTCGCGCCATGATGTCACGTAATGCGATTGGGGCCCCGAAAAACATGAAATGTTTTTTGGGGGCGGAAATGTGGCGCGCATGCGCCACCGCCCACAAAATGCCAACGGCATTTTTTGGGCCGTTTGGCCCCCTTGCCATGGGGAAGGGGGAGTATGGTTTCCCGGGTAAAACCGGGAAAAAGGGTGTGTCGCCGTTTACAGTTGCGCGCTTGCCGTTGTCTTATGATGTCGGGACTGCGGTCTCGCCCTGGGTGTTCAACAACACGAACAGCTCGGCCGGCAATTGTGCACTCAACTGCGCGAACAACTGCGCGAACAACGTTCGGAACAACGCTCGTTTTCGCGGGGCGGTGTTCGGTGGGGTCGCTCCTTTGGTCACTTTACGATCAAAGAAATCGTTTCGCCAACCTGTGGGACAAAGTGCGTAGGCACTTTTCGGATGGCATTTCATCCGGTTTGGAAATGCCTTGGTGACATCAAAGGCGGGGCGGCATAACCTGGACGATGACGGACGGAAACGTATGGGTCCGTTCCGGCCGGCCAAATACAAAACGCAGGGGATGTTTGGGCCAGTAGTTTGTTCTGTATCGTGACGAACACCCACAACATCCGATTAGTGTAAGTGGGGGAACGAGAGAGAAAATGACACTTGATGAAATTAATAATCTTGCAGGGGGCGATTGCCCGCGGTTTTCGGTCTTTGCGCATGACCAATTGCCGATGCCCGGGGTGAAAAAGCACCTTAACGAGATTCTTAATCGCGAAATTCGTGTCGTGGATTTCAAAATAAAAAAATCAAAACATCGTGTCGGAACGGATTGTATGCAAATTCAATTTATTTTGGACGGCGAAGTTTGCGTAAGTTTCACCGGCAGCACCGTTTTGATGGACCAAGTTCAGGCCGCAAAGATGAATGGCTGTATGCCTTTTTGCGGGACCGTTGTTAAAATCGATAAATATTTTTCTTTTTCATAATGAAGACGTATAAAAACCTTTGGGAACAATTTATTTCGGTGGAAAATTTCGAATTGGCCGCGCGACGCGCCGTCAAAAGTAAAAAGGCCAAGAATGTTGTGCGACGGTTCTTGCGCCACAAAGATGAATTGTTGGAAAAACTGCGCGCGAAATTGATTGCCGGAACGTTTAAGACATCGGCGTATAAAACGTTCACTATTTACGAACCGAAACAGCGCGTCATTTATAAATTGCCACTTTATCCCGACCATGTGTTGCATCATGCGCTGATAAATATTTTGGGACCAATTTGGCAAAAATTGTTTATTCGCGATTCGTTTGCCTGTATCCCCGGGCGTGGGTTGCATGCCGCGTCAAAGCGGACCATGGATTTCGTGCGGCGGAATAAATATGTGCTGCAATGCGATATTCGAAAGTTCTATCCAAGTATCGATCATGACAAAATGATGCAGATAATTGCGCATAAAATCCACGACCGGCGAATTTTGCGGATTTTGAATGAAATAGTGCGGTCGGTAGGGGGACAAACAAATTTGCCGATTGGAAACCTGACCAGTCAATGGATGGGCAATGTTTATATGAATGAACTTGACCGATTCGTAAAACAGAATTTGCATTGGCGTGATTATATTCGGTATTGCGATGATTTCTGTCTTTATGGGAACGATGTGCGCGCGATTAAGGCGGCCGCCGTTAAAATTCGCGACTTTGTTGAACGGGAATTGAAAATGATTTTTTCACACAGTGTTATACATCGAACTGTGTCGGGCATTAGTTTTGTGGGATACAGGCATTTTAAAAAATTTATATTGCTGCGGCGTGTGTCTGCGCAAAAAATCAAACGCAGAATTTGCAACATAATTAAATATTCTGATGTGGGCGAACATTCGATTGGCCAGGTCGCCGCCGCATATGGTTGGTCAAAGTGGGCGTGCTGTTATAACTGGCGCAGGGCATATTTGGGCGCCGCAAAAGAAACGTCGTCGAATGTCGAAGTTTTCATGCGCGAAAGACTTGTGCGCGAAGAAATATTCGTATGACTTATTCACCGTTTTTGTCGGGGATTTTGCCGTCGGTCGAAAGCAAGATTGCTATCCAGCGCGTCGAATCAAACTGGGCCGTTATGATGAATACCGCCACGAGTAATGGAACACTGAAAAACATGCCGGCGACGCCCCATATCAAACCCCAAAACACCAGGTTTATTAATATCGCAAGTGTCGAAAGGTTTAATGTTTTCCCCGTAAGTTTTGGTTCGATGATGTTGCCAAATACTATTTGCAGGCCGATTAATCCCATGGCGAGCAAAACCAATTCGTTCAATGTTGCGCCGGATATTGCGCCGAACAATATCGGCAGTCCGCATCCGATAATCGCGCCGATGGTCGGAATATAACTTAAGATAAATATTGCAAACGCCCATACGCCCGCGAATTCAAGTCCCAATATCCACATCCATGCGTATGAAATCAGGCCGGTGATTGCGGACACAAGTGTCTTCATGAATAAATATTTTTTCATGTTTTCATCAATGCTGTTGATGATATAGCGCATTTTTTTGCTGTTGTTCTTGTTCGGGAAAAGTTGCGCAAATTTTTTGTGAAATGTGCTCTGTTCCACAAACATGAATATCATGTACACAATGACCATGCCCATTGATGTCGCAAGTTTCGCAACCGATGAACCGATGCTGGATACGATTGTCGTTATGTTCGGCAGGGCGATACTGGTTATATCTATGTCCAATGTATATGATATGTAGTTCCAAAGGCCGTTAAGGCTTGCCTGGATTTCCGGTAATGCGACCAACAGTTCGCTGAACATCGGGCGAACGCGTGTGATGAATATGTATATCAATCCGACAAATGTCGCGACAGATAAAACGTGCGATAGTAAATTAAATAGTCGGTCCGAAATTGTGCAACCGTCGTCCGCGCACGCGGGGAAAAGTTTGCGATAATATGTCGCCGTCGCATTCACCAAGTACCATAAAAATGTCGCGACAAGCAGTGGGATAAATATCGAACTGCCAATCCATAAAATGAATACAAATGCGGCAAATAAAATAAGTCCGTTCATGGGCGATACCTTTTTTGTTATACTATTCTATCATAACTTTGCCGTTTGATAAAGTAGTTGTATGCGTTGGCGAGATTAAATCTGTAAAATTTTGTTGGTGACTTATGAAAACAAATGTTGTGTCGGGCATAGATTTTATCACCGTTGCAATTTGTGCCTGGGTCGCCGCGTCCGCACCGGAATCCGGTTCGTCCAAAATCGCAAGTTTCGGGTTTGTTAAAATAAGGCGCAATAACATTATGCGCTTTCTTTCGCCGCCGGAAAATCCGACGTTCACCGAACGGTTTAACCATTCGCGCGGTATGTTTAATATGTCGCGCGCGCTTTCAAGTTGTTCGATAAATTCCGCCATCGGCAAATCGCGGCCTGTTTGAAAATGATGATGCGCCGCCGCAGAATGTTTAAGCAGACTTGTTATCGTAAGACCCGCAATTTCAGGAACATTTTGTGTGCCGGTGAAAATTCCCATCAGTGCGCGCGCCGTTGCGTTTTCATTCGTTATGTTACGGTCGTCAAAAATAATTTCGCCGCGGTCAATTTTGTATGTCGGGTTTCCGGATATCGCGCCGACCAATGTCGATTTGCCCGAACCGTTGTGGCCACAGATTAAATGGCGCGCGCCGCGTTCAACACTTATATTAATGTCTGATAATAAATTTTTGTCGCCAAAAGAAACACAAAGGTTTTTTATTTCCAATATCATTTCGTTCCCCCGTTGGTGTTTGAAAGTGCCATTTGTATAAGTTGTCGCGATTCAACCAAAAACTCCATCGGTAATCGCGACAAAATTGGTGTTGCGGTTGCCCCGATAATCAGCGCCGTTGCGGTGTCTGTATCAATGCCCGCCATGTTCAGGTAATTTAATTGTGCGGCGTCGATGGAACCGGTTGATGCCTCGTGCGTTTGGATATTGTCGCTGTTGTCATAAACTATGTTGGGCATGGCGTTTGTGGTGGCGGTGTCGCCGATAATTCGCGTGTCGCACTTTGATACGTTTTTGCCGCCATGTCCCGAAAAGTTAACCAAACTGCGGAATGTTTGGCGCGACCAATCGAGTGCGACACCATATGATAATATGTTTGACGTTGTGTTGTCGCCAATGTGCAACATTTTTGTTCCGGTGTCTGATTGCTGGCCGCCGCGTGTTATGGTTAATGAATAAAAATCACTTGCCGAACCGTTGCCGTATAATATGGTCGATGGGTATTTCCATGTCATAGCGGATCCAACCTCGAACTGGGTCCAATCAAGACGCGCGTTGGTATAACATTTCCCGCGTTTGGTGACGAAGTTCAAAATGCCGGTGTTGTTATATTCGCCGGGCTTGGGCGCGTCGCCCGCGTGCCAGTTTTGGACCGTTGCGTATTTTACGTGCGCGTCGTCATGCACGATGATTTCAACAACCCCGCTGTGCAGTTGATGATTCGGGCGACGCGGTGCACTGCAGCCCTCCATATAACTTAATTTCGAACCGGTGTCCGCGATAATAAGTGTGCGTTCAAATTGTCCGATTTTTGCGGTTTCAATTCTAAAATAACTTGCAAGGTCAATTGGGCATTCGGTGTGTGGCGGAATATATACAAAGGTTCCGTCTGAAAAAACGGCCGAATTTAATGCTGCAAAAAAGTTGTCGGTTGGTGGAACAACCGTCCCAAGGTATTTCCTGACCAAATCTGGGTATTCCAAAACCGCGCGTGAAAAGGGCAGAAAGATGATTCCGCGTGACGCAAGTTCCGCCGTATATGATGTGTGGACGGATTCGCTATCGATGACCGTATCTGTTGCCATGCCAAGTAATGCGCGCTGTTCAGATTCCGGCAATCCCATTTTTTCGTATGTGTTTTTTAGGTCGCTGTTATCTATGTGGCCGGGTGCGTTGTAATAGTTTAATGCGTTGTAATCTATTGGTGCATAATCTATTTCGCCCCAATGTGGTTCGGACATTTTTTTCCACGCGTCAAATGCCGCAAGGCGCCAATCTGTCAACCATTTGGGTTCATGACGTTGATTTGATATGTCGCGAATAAGTTCGGTGGATAGTGCCGTCATTTAGCGTTTTCGTCCATGGTTGCAAGCTGATACGCCTGGGTAAAAAATGTCAGCGATTGCCCAAGCAATCCGTTTAGAAAAGTTGTTGCCAAAATCCCGTCTGGTTCGGTCGCGTTTAAATTATCAAGTAATTTTTCGGCACGCGACATGTAATTTGAAACATTGCGTCGTACGTTTGCGTCAAGTTTTATTGCACGTCGCAACTTTTCCATAACAAATGGATTTTTTGCATATTCGTCCAACATTCCGCCAAGCGTTCGCCAAAGTGGGTGTTCGGACGTGTTGCGTGGCATTATGTCCAACGTGGCCAAAATTGGGATAAGGTTTTGTAATAAATCTTGGTATATCATTTCGGCGTGTTCCGCCACCGCGTTTGTTGCGGACTTGTTTTTTAGCGTGTTTTGCATTTTAATGATGACGTCGTGCATGTGCGAAATATTTTTTTCAAGTGTATTTATGTGCCTGGTCATGGTGATACCTATTGTCATCACAATCATGCAAATAACAAATAAAATTCCAAAACATATTGATATTATTATAAAATCCATTTTCTTTCCCCCTTTGGTCCACGAATAGAGTATAACATACTTTTTTCGATTCGCTTGCATTGATGCAAAATAATTTTAAAAACCTTGGTGAAATACATTTTTAGGTCTTGCACAGATTCGGTCAAATTGTTATAATGCATGATAGAAGAAAGGAATTTTTCAAGGAAAGGAAGGTTTATGTTTCGCAAAATTTTGATTGCTGCAATGCTTGCAACCGCCGCTGGCTATTGCTTTGCGGCGAATGCACTCGAACAGGTTGTGACGTCGGAGGTGTTCTATAAAGAAGATCGGGACGAACGCGAAGATTACGCGCAACAGAATAATGATTATTATGTTGAACAGTATCAGGAAAATTATTATGAACAACCGTATGAATATCAATCGGTTGAATACGTCCAGCCCGTTATGCCACCGCGGCCGGTGAATGTTCCGGCGTGGCCGATCGGGTCCGAGGCTGATGTGACGGTTTCCTGTGCCGAAGGTGTGTGTTCTAAAAAAAGTCAGGCGGACAATATAAAGATTGTATCAAAAATCGGGTCTGATTTGGTTGTTGAAAATAACTTTAATTTGGCCACACGTGGGGCGCGCGATGGTGCGGGTTGGTCGGGTGGTGCAAATATGTTGCATGGTATGCCTATTCCAACCGGGTTCGATAGCGAATGTATAAATGGCGCGGAAATGCCGTTGTTGCAACGCGAAGTGTTGGAAGACGATGGCGGAAATGTTTTGGCGGTTTCGCGCAGTGGTCGCAAGAAATGTGTTCGCTATGCCGACGGATATGATGCGTATTTGGCGCGGAACGGATTGGTTGAAAGAACGGCGAATGGCGATATTGTCACCGGCGGTGGTGTTATAACCGTTAACTCTGATGGTGTGGTTAGTGTTGTTAATAATGCGACGCCGGGCCAGGATACCGTCATTGTTTCCGGTGATTCCCAAATGGAAATTGCGGTTGATTTGTCCGCGGACGCGGAACCGGCGGTTTCGTTGCAAGACCAGGTGCGTTCTTGGGTCGTGGCAAGTGGCCAGACACTGCGCGAGGTGTTGCAATCGTGGTGTGATAAAGAAGGTTGGGATTTGGTGTGGACAACGTCGCGCGAATACCCCATAGAGGCAAGCGCGGTGTTCAAGGGACGGTTCGTTGATGTTGCGTCGGCGGTTGTGCGTAATTTTGGACGTGCGATTCCGGTGCCGTATGCCAAGTTCTATAAGGGGAATCGTGTTTTGGTAATATCCACGACCGAAGATTAATATAATTGCAGGGAGATACACAAATGATAAAGTCGTTTAAATTTTTTGTTGCATTGGGGCTTTTCGTGGCGGCGGCGGGTTGTGCAATGCAGAATTCGGCCAAGGTTGCCGCGACGGTGGATAAAGATTTTGTTAATGTTTATGACGCCTTTGAAATGGCAAAGACCCCGCGTGCCAAGGTGACAAGTGGCGATACAGTTTCTATGTCCGAAGGTGTATGGCTTGGCGGAAAATCTATGCTTGTTGAACACAAGAATAATTTGCCAAAACAATTTGAAACGGATGCCGGGGTCACGATTTTGTTGAATGAACCGGTCACGTTGCAAGTTTTGGCGAATAGCATAAATTCAATTACGCGGATACCGGTGAAAATCGATAGTCAAATTGCGTCTGATAAATTGAAAAAGACAATGAATGTTGCATATACTGGTAAATTGTCCGGCCTGTTATCCCAGGTTGCGACTGATTTAGATTTGCTTTGGTACTATGATAAAACGGCGATTGTTTTCTATGAAACGGAAACCAAGACATTTACATTGTATGCACTGGGGACCGATATATCGTATCAGTCTTCGGTTCAAACCGATGATGGCAATCAGGTTTATTTGGAAACAACGTTAAAAGAATGGGACGAAATTGAAAGCACGATTTCTTCGATTATTGGCAAGGCGGAAAATGCTAACTTTACGGTGTCGCGCAGTTTGGGAACAATAACGGTGACCGCACCACCGTCGGTGTTGGCGCGTGTCGGTGATTATATCGCCCGTCAAAACAGACGCCTTTCGCAATTGGTGACGATTGATGTAAAGGTGTTGCAGGTTTCAATTGCCAATGATTCCGGGTTCGGGTTGAACTTGGCGGCGGCAATTAATGCGGCGACCGGACTTAACGTTGTTGCAAATCCAAAGAATAATTTCTCGTCCCCAGAGGCCAGTGCTATAAATATTGCGGTTCTGTCGAATGAATTGTCGGGAATGACGGGGGCAACACATTTGGAAAATGGTGCAACTGTTTCGGGTGCATATACCAATGACCAAATAAACAATGGTTCGCTTTCGGGCATCGCGGGCAGTACGGCATTGATTCAGGCATTGGCAAAACAGGGCAAGGTTTCGTTGGTCACGAATGTTGGTGTGACAACGCGTAATAATCGTGTTGCGCCGGTTAATAATACCAAAAGCACCGGGTACATAAAACGATTCGAATCTCGTAATTTCACGACGGTTGAATCCAGTACCGTTGACCAAGATAGTTTGGAAACCGGTTTTTCGATGCAACTGTTGCCGAATATTTTGGAAAATGGCAAGATTTTGTTGCTGTTCCGTATGTCGGTGCGTGAATTGTTAAAGATGGCAAGTCAGACAATAGGTGAAGTGACGTTGCAATTGCCAGAGGTTGAAGAGCGCAGTTTCATGCAGGAAGTTATTATGGAATCCGGCCAAATGTTGGTTGTTTCCGGGTTTGAAAAGCAGTCGAATAATGATACGCGCTATGGGCTTGGGGATCCGGACTTTATGTTGTTGTCGGGGTCGCGCGAAACGGCATCAACCCGCGATGTGTTGGTCGTTATGCTGACGCCCCAGGTTTTGGTTAGCCCGATGGATTCCGAACGAACGATTCAGCAACATTGGGGCGCCCCACTGAATTAAAATTAAAAGACCACCGAATGGTGGTCTTTTAAATATGTGTCGGATGAAACTTTTAACAAATTGTTCTTGTTGGTGTTGGGGGAATTTTGTGTTTTTGTTGCTGGGATATTAGGCCCGCGATATCAACGCGGTGAATTTTATTTTCTGTTATGGCTTGTAGCATTTCGGTGCGTACGGCAAAATTGTTTCCAGATTCTATATCGATTTTAGATTTCAACGGTTCGTTTAAAACATAGATTTCAAATCCAAGTTTTTCTATTTCCGCGGTCGTGTCAAATTTTTCAGATTCTGCGATTTTTATATCCTGGGTGGAATAATATTCATTGTCATGATCGTGAATAAATGGTTTTTCAGAATCTTCATATACAGTATAAATATAAAAATTTGGTTTAATGTGCGATAATAATTGTTCAAGAATTATTTTGTTCCCAAGTTGAAAGCCCATTCCTTGACCGATGCAATGGTGTATCGCGAAATATTTGGCCCAATTTTTGTCAGAAGTGACGAATACGCCCGAAACAACATCATCTTGTTTATTATTGAATTGTTTGTTGGTGCGTAAATACCCGTCGGTAATTTGTGTGTCGGAACCATGATAATATTTTGGCCTTTCCATAATGTGCCTCTTTCACGAATAAACGGCGTGCAGAAATGCACGCCAAAAACTACCCCACCGGCTTTGCCGGTCCCCCCCCCTTCACGTGGCGAAGGGGATTAGGCCAACTTTGCGGCGGCGCGTGTCAAACGTGATACTTTACGTGATGCGCGTTTTTTCGGCATTGTTTTGCCGGCGGCCTTCATCATTTTGCTTTCGGCACTGCGCACCGCGGAAATCGCGGCGGCCTTGTCACCGGCGGCAATAGCCTGAACAGCCTTTTTATTTTCGGTTTTAACAGCACTGCGGCGCGCAGTATTTACCGCGTTTTTCTTTGCAGTGACCAATACTCTTTTTTTAGATGATTTGTGGTTTGCCACTTTATTTTCCTTTTATTTATTTCGGTTTTCTGGTATATTCTATAGAAAACAAAGACAAAATCAAGGGAAAAAGAACAATGTTATATATTATTGGTATTTTGGTCGCATATTTGATGGGCAGTGTTCCATGTGGTTTGGTAATTTCGCGCGTTTTGGGATACGGCGATTTGCGTAAGATAGGCAGTGGTAATACCGGCGCCACAAATGCGTTGCGGGCGGGGGGATTGCGGCTTGCGATTCTTGTTTGGGTGATGGATATGGCCAAGGCGATTTTGGCGGTTTGGATTGGAACCATGATTGGTGGGGCGGTGTTTGGGGCCTGGTGCGGTTTTGTCGCGATTGTTGGGCATTGTTTCCCGGTTTGGTTGCGGTTTCATGGCGGTAAAGGAATTTCTTGTTTGTTTGGAATTTTTATTGCGGTTAATCCATTGATGTTCATTTTTTGTGGAATTGAATGGTTAATTGTTGCGCTGGGACTGGGTTTTTCATCGCTTGGGGCGGTGGTCGTTTTTTGTGTTGCGCCCGTTTTTGGTTTTGCGCTTGGTTCCGGCACAGGGTGGGCGTTTGTGGCGATGGGTGCGCTCTGTTTATATCGGCATATTGGAAATATAGGCCGATTGATTGGCGGTACAGAATCCAAAATTACATGGCGGTGGAAGAAATAAAACTATTTGCGCTTTATTTTTGACCGTTTTTGTGATATAATGGGGACCATCAAGAGGGAGATTTTTCAGATGAAGAATGTGTTCGTTTTGTCTTTATTGATTTTGCCATGTGTTGCGATGGCTGATATTCGCGATCCGCGCGTTGGTGCAACAAGTATGGTGGCAAGTCGGCTTGCCCCCGCCCAGGATAGGGCGATTGTTGCGTCGAAAAATCAAATTACTATGCCGGCCGTTTCGATAAGTTCTGAACGTTCGCCCAGTATCAAAGATGATGAAGTAAAACCGTCTTTCCCGGCCGACGATGTCAAAGATAATCGTGATGCCGAACGGGCCGCGTGTTTGAATAATAATATCGGTGTGGGAAATACTTTTGTGTGGGCGTCGAAGTATAGCAACACGAACAATTATGCCACGATGCAGGAAGATGTCGATAATCCTGAAAACAATGTATGTTTCGTAAAGGTTGATCTGAAATCTGCGGACGCGCGGATTGATATGTCGGGTATCCAAAGTAAGTATTTCGAATGGGGATACAATATTAATTGCGGTTCGTGGGCCGATGAAGAATTGCTGCGGACCCGGATTTTGGACGCCAAAAAGACTGGTCGGACATGGGCAACCGTTGGGGGCGCGGTCGGTGGTGCCGCGATTGGTGTTGGTGCCATGGAACTGTTTGGGAACAAGTTGATTGGTGGCAAGGTCGAAGGGCAAAAGAATAAGAAATTGTCGCAGACGGATTTGTTGCGCTCTCAATTGTTAACACTGAAAAAAGACAAAGATTCACGCTATGATACGTTCATGAGGGAACTGCGCAGTTTCAAAGAAATGTGTGATAAATATAAAAAGGATAAAGGAAGCGCGTATAGTAAGTGTGAAGAGTTTGATTACGATACGTTGCTTAGTATATAGTCGTGTTCGTAAGGTTATATTTGAAAAGACGTCCGCAAGGGCGTTTTTTCTTGTGAAATGACAAAATATTTTTATAGTATAAAGCCATGAAAGATTTATTTGAACATTTGTTGATTCTGCGGTCGCCCGGGATTGGTCCGGTGGCGTATAACAAATTGTTGAATCAATTTGGATCTGTGGGCGCGGTGTTGGATTCTATGCGGCCGTCCGATGGGTTGCGCGATTCGGTTATGCGCGAAATCGATATGGCGGATAAAATGAATATAAAATTCATTTGCGATACAGACGCGGACTATCCGCCGGCGTTGCGTCGCGTAAAGAATCATCCGCCTGTTTTAACGGTGCGTGGAAATGTTGAAACGCTGCGTGGGGAATCTGTTGCGATGGTTGGAACGCGCCATGCGACGGCCGTTGGTATGGAATTTGTTGCAAATATGGCGATGTCATTTGCGGAACATAATATATGTGTGGTGTCCGGTATGGCGATTGGAACCGATTCGGCCGCACATATTGGTGCGCTGCGTGCGATTGGAAATGTGAACACTATTGCGGTCCTTGCGGGCGGGGTGGATTATATTTGGCCGACCGAAAATGAATCGCTTTATTACGAAATTTTGGAACGCGGCGCGGTAATTAGCGATATGCCAATCGGTTTCGTGCCAAAGGGAACAAATTTTGTCCAAAGGAATCGGTTGATCGCCGGAATCGGTGAAAAATTAATATTGTCCGAGGCGGATTTGAAATCGGGCAGTATGAAAACCGCGGAATTTGCATGGGAATATGGGCGGCAAATATACGCGGTGCCTTCGCATCCGGCGGATTCAAGGGGTGCGGGCCCCAATTCACTGATTCGGTCTGGACAGGCAATTTTGTGCCAAGGCGTGTCGGATTTTTTCAATAAAAGAATTGTGGCGGAAAAAGATGTGAAAAAAACCGAATCGGAAAACGAAATTTTGGATAAAATTGGAACGGTTCCACTGTCAGAATCTGTATTGGCAGAAATTGTCGGAAAAACTATTCCGGAAATAAAGCGCGAACTTGTAATTTTGGAATTGCAGGGTTTGATTGAAAAACAAGATACGGGTTATGTGAAACTGTGACAAGAATCGTGTCTATACAGTGTATATACAAAGCGCGGAAATCAGGCAAAAAAACGAATCGTGTCAAAAAATAAATTTGAAAAAAAGAATGAACATTTGGTTGCAAACAGAAATCAATCTTATACATTATCACACGTAATAAGGTTAGTTCGGGTTTCAAATTAACAGTCAAGAGAGCAGTAGAATGTAGCAAAAAAGAACGTCAGGGGAAAGGTTGGCGTTTTTATGCAGATGGCTTTTGCACATTAAACTCTTTTGAAAGGAAGGAAAGGAGAAAAGATATGCAGGCGGTGATCTTAGAAAAACAGGTTTCTGTGGACGCAATAAAGGCAGATATTGCCGCGAAAATGGACGCCGCGTGTTATACTTCTTGGATTGCGCCGTTGGCTGTGACTGTATCGGGTTCTGAATTGGTGTTTGCGGCGCCGAATCAATTTACTGCGGATTTTGTTGGGGCGACATATTCAAATGTGTTAAACACTGTTGCGGCCGAATATGGAATGACCGCGCGTGTATCGGTGGCGACGGTTGCACCACGCATTGTTAAAACCGCAAATGATAATAATTCGCAAACATATACGGCGCCGGTTGCCACCAATGATGCCGGCGATTTTGATTCGTTTGTTGTATCCGAAGAAAATTCGTTTGTGGTGTCGGCATGTAAAAAAATGGCGGCGGGGACGGCAACGTTTTCACCGTTGTTTATTTATGGGGCGTCGGGCTGTGGTAAATCTTTACTTGCGCGGTGCATAAATTCGGCGGCGCGTGGGCGGACGGTCATGATGTCTGGGGCGCAATTTGTTTCGGAATTTGCGCGTGCGTTGCATGATCGGACGATTTTCGCATTCAAAGATTATTGCCGTAACTGTGATACATTTATCTTGGACGATGTTCAGGCGTTATCCGGCAAACGTGCAACGTGTGAAGAATTCTTGCAATTGATTGTTGATTTGCGTGGCGCGGGTAAAAATATTGTTTTGGTTGCAGATGCGGCGCCAAGTAATTTAACCGGATTTGACCATCGCGCGCAATCGTTGTTGGCGTCGGGTTTGGTTGCGGACGTTGTTGCGCCAACGCGTGCGGTGCGTGCGAAAATGTTTGAACGCGCGGGTGTTGATTCGGCGGTTGCGAATATGATTGCCGGTCGTGTTTTGGCCGATGGTCATGTGGTTGCCGGTGTTTTGAATAAAATATCCGCATATCGTGAAATCATGGGTGAATCGATTGATGAAAATGTTGCGGAACGTATTTTGGCCGACACACTTAAAAAGTCGCGTTCGCCAATTGCAATTGTAAAATCTATGTGTGAAAAGTTGGGTGTGTCGTATGATGCGGTTTGTGGGACGGGGCGTGCACGTGCGTTGGTTTTGGCGCGTCAGATGATGATGGTTGTGCTTAAAAATGCGACCGGATTATCCCTGACTGAAATTGGTCAATATGTTGGGGGACGCGATCATGCAACGGTGATGTATGGAATTGATAGAATTGAAAACCTTAAATCCAATGATTTGGTTTTGTCGGCCCAACTTTCACAAATGATTGATGAATATAAATAATAGTTTTGTGTTTTGCCCGCTTTGTGATAAAATAGTCAAAAGATAGGAGCGGAAGAATATGAAAAAATTTTTTAGCTTTTTTGTAATTATGTTTGGTGTAAATGTATCTGCGATGGCGGTGCCGGTGGATTACAAGGCGTCGGACGGTTTTCTTTGTGCCAAGGTGGATAGGGAATTATATGCCGATGGGTCTTTTGGAACGGGGCTTCAGGGGCAAAATTCCAAGATACAATTATTTTTTGACAAGGGCAGCAGCACCGCAATTGGTTTGCATGACGGCTGTGAGGCCGAATATAGAAAAATATATTCAGATTTGAAAAAAGTTGCGGGTGATGTCGAAGAACTGGTCTTTATCGGTTCTGCGGATGAACAAAATGCAAGTGGGCATTTTGATAATCGCGATTTGGCGGAACGTCGTGCCGAATATGCGCACCGGGTTATCGGTGGCGGTTTTTCGTATATGAAATATGTGACGGGTGATGAAGATGCGCGAACATGGTCGCCGACCATAGATAATCAGATGTTTCGTGCGGTCAATGTGTATGTGGTGTGGCGTCTTGCAAAATGTCCGCCAGAATTTGTTAATAACCTTGGAAAATACGAACAAGAATTGACAAGTGCAATTAGTAAATATCCGAATGAAAAGGCCAAGTTAGAAAAGGCCCTGGCCGGTGTTAAAGAGGCCAAAGGAATTTGCAAGTCGGGCAAAACATTGGTGGCAAGTCAGGTGGAACGATTGCTTGATGTATATGGTTTATTGGTAATTGCCGGTAATATCGTGCCGGAAGTGCATATTACAAACACCGAAGTTGGTATCGACATTTTGCGCGTTGAAAGCAATATTGATGCCCAATATTCAAGTATTGCGCGGTTGCGTGGCGAACTTGGGCTGTCGGAGTGGCGCGATGAAAACGGCAACTTTAATACCGCGCGTTTATTGTCCGATTCGGTTGCGGGTGTTGTGCTTGGGACCGTTGGCGGAATCGTGACCAGCAAACTTGTTAAAAAGAATCAACTTAAAAAAGGTTTCGAAGATTTATCTTGTACGGTCGGCGGCCAGCGTGTTGCCGATTATGGTGATGATTTTACGGTTGGATTAAGATAAATTCGTCGGAAAGTTTTTAACCGGAAGTTTTCTGGTTGCCGGAACGATTGTGGAGGAGGTTTTGCACCCCGGCTAGTCGTTGGTCGTATTCGTCCAATATATTTGTTAAGTCTATATGGGCAAGGAACAAATCATCTTGTCTTTTATGAAAATCCATAGTTTTATTTGGATATATGGTCAATAATGGTTTGTCATTTGAATCAACAAATTCGATTATTTGGGCCGCGTAGTTTTGTATTTTTGGAAATAGTATATCGTATTGGTCCTTCATAATTCTTGCATTGTTGGCATTGAATAGTATTGGGGTGTTTGTTGGCATTGGATTTAGTATTGGTAATTCGACACCATCGCCAGGTGTGGCTTCCACTATTGGCATTTTCTTTAATTTGCCCATGTCAATTTGATATACACGTTGGTGCACCTGGTTACTCATCTCGTTCCCCGTTATTTGTTCAATTTCGCAAACGGGAAAAAGTATAAATCAAAAAAAATTGGTGTCAATATGTTATACGAATAAATCTTTTACAAATTGTGCATGTTCGGTAATAAAGCGGAAACGAAATTCCGGCTTTTTACCCATAAGTTCGGAAACAATCGTGCGGGTTTTTTCCGTATCTTCGGCGCCTTCGTCGGTGCGCGGGGGCAAATCAACCCGGACAAGACGGCGTGTTTTCGGCGACATGGTCGTTTCCTTTAATTGATTCGGCATCATTTCGCCAAGCCCTTTGAATCGTGAAATTTCAACCTTTTTATTTTTATATTTGCCACTTGTTAATTTTTCAAGTTCTTCATCGGAATCAATATAAAACGATTCGGTGCCATGTGTTAGTTTATATAGCGGCGGGCAAGATAGATATAAATGTCCACCGTATATTAGTTGTGGCATAAACTGATAGAAAAATGCCATGAGCAGGGAAGCAATATGACTTCCGTCCACGTCGGCATCGGTCATGATGATGATTTTTTCATAACGCAGTTTGCTGTCGTCCCAATTTTTTGCGGTGCCGGCGCCGATGATGTCGATTAAATCATTTAATTCGCGATTGTTCCCGAATCGTTCATCCGAATTTGATACAACATTTAACACCTTGCCACGCAGCGGCATAATTGCCTGGGTCGCGCGGTCGCGTGCCTGTTTTGCGGTGCCACCGGCCGATTCGCCCTCTACAATAAACAATTCTGTCCCCGCAACGCCATGCTTGGAACAATCGGCAAGTTTCGCCGGCATACGAATACGTTTCGTTGGGGTTTTACGTGCAACCTCTTTGACCTGTTTTACGCGGATGCGCGCATTGGCAAGGTTCACGATGAATTCCAACAACGCATTCGCCGTCTTTGGATCGGACGCAAGGAATATTTCCCATGGATCACGCAATGCATTTTCGGTGTATTTCGCAATTTCGGGGTTGGAAAGTTTTTCCTTTGTTTGTCCCAAAAATTGTGGCGTTTTATAAAATACCGATACAATCGCCGCGACCGAATCGAACACGTCTTCGCCAATAATGTTTGCCGCGGATTTATTGTTCACTTTTTCGCCGTATGCCTTTATCCCGCGGGTGATTGCCGATTTGAATCCGGTTTCGTGTGTGCCGCCGTCGATTGTTGCAATCGTATTACAATAAGATGCAAAAAATCCATCGTCAGATGCGGCGCCGTTTTCGTCGGTTAGAAATGTTAGTGCCCATTCAACGCGGCCCGAATCGTCCGGAAAATCAATCGCGCCCGAAAACAGTTTGGGTAAAATCTTTGGTTTGTCGCGTGTCTTTTCGTCCAAGAAATCCGCCACGCCATTTGGATAGTAAAACGTCGTTTCGGCCGGAATTTCCATGTCGGCGGTCAATAATTCGGGATTACAATGCCAATCTATTTTAACGCCACGCGAAAGGAACGCCTTGGCCCGCGCCATGCGATAAATCTTTATCGGTTTGAAAACCGCGGATTCACCGAAAATTTCGTCATCAATTGTAAAGCGAATACAGGTGCCATGCGCCTTGGACGGGTTCCCGCGCGTCATTTTGGTTGTTGGTTTCCCGCGCGAAAAAGATTGGTGCCATTCGTAACCGTCGCGCATAATTGTCACAACCATTTCGGACGAAAGCGCGTTGACAACCGCACTGCCTACGCCATGCAGACCGCCACTGGTTTTATACACATTATTATTGAACTTTCCGCCCGAATGCAGGGTTGTAAGTATAACCTCCAGTGCCGATTTGCCGGGGTATTTGGGGTGTTCGTCAACCGGAATGCCGCGACCGTCGTCGGTAATTTCGATTGTTTTTGAATCAATTAAACGAACGGTGATTTTCTTGGCAAAGCCGGCAACGGCTTCGTCAATCGAATTGTCCATAATTTCAATCGGCAAATGGTGCCACGCCTTTTCATCTGTACCACCAATATACATACCGGGGCGCAGACGGACGGGCTCTAACCCCTCCAGCACCTGAATATCCGATGCATCATAAGAATTATTTCGTTCAACCATAGCACACTATTATTAGAACATTATTTCGTTCGGCGCAAGTCTATAAATAAGAATTTTGGGGGCTTGATTTTATGGGTATATGGACTATATTTTACGTAAATAAAAATACGGACGTATAGATATGAATAAAAATCCTTATGAAGTTTTGGGCGTGGCGCGTGATGCGTCGGATGCCGATATTAAAAAGGCCTATCATAAATTGGTGCTGCGGTACCACCCTGATAAGAATCCGGGGGACAAGGCCGCCGAAGAAAAGTTCAAGGAAGTAAATAATGCCTTTGATATTCTGAAAGACCCACAAAAGCGTGCGGCCTATGACCGTTATGGTGATGCTGCGTTCGCGGGCGGAAACGGTGCGTCGGCCGGTATGGGTGGAAATCCGTTTGGTAACGGTGCGTTTCACTTTGATATGGGTGGCGGTGCGGGAAT
This sequence comes from uncultured Alphaproteobacteria bacterium, assembly GCA_905233975.1. GTDB lineage: Bacteria > Pseudomonadota > Alphaproteobacteria > Rs-D84 > Rs-D84 > Enterousia. The sequence goes on from CAJOGD010000004.1 coordinate 17,778, forward strand.
GGAAGATATCCTGCGTGAGGCGATGCGTGGTTTCGGATTCGGTGGATTTGAAGGTGCGGCGCGTGGTGGGCAAACGGCCCAGGTTCGTGGGCGTGATTTGTTGGACGAGGTTGTAATTACCCTGCGCGATGCATATTTTGGAAAAACACATACTGTAAAATTCGCAAGTAATGTAAAGTGTGAAAAATGCAATGGGTATGGAACGGCGGACGGAAAGCCGGCGCCCGTTTGTTCGCGGTGCCATGGAACCGGATACGTGAATGTGCAACGCGGATTCTTTGCAATGCAGACGCCATGTCCGGAATGCAATGGATTGGGACATAAAATCGATAAAAAGTGTTCTGAATGCGATGGAACGGGCGCGGTGCATAAAAATCGCACAATCGATGTTAAAATTCCGGCGGGAATCGAAGATGGTGCGCGGTTAAGATTGGCGGGCCAGGGCGAGGCCGGTTCAAACGGTGGCCCGGCGGGCGATTTCTATTTGGATGTACGCGTGAAGCCAGATAACCGCTTTGAACGTGATGGGGCAAATTTGATTATGCATGTTGATTTGCCATTCACAACATTGGCATTGGGGGGCGAAATAGAAATTGAAACAATCGATGATAAAAAACTTTCTGTAAAGGTGCCGGCCGGAACTCAGGTTGGTGAGAAATTGCGTGTGCGTGGGCATGGTATGCCGACGGGTCGTGCAAATTCATTCGGTGATTTGTATATTGGTATCGGTGTTGTAATTCCGACCAAACTTACCGAAAAACAAAAGAAGATTTTGACCGAATTTGCCGACACAAAAACTGCAAAGAAAGGTTGGTTCTAAAAAATGCCTATACGCCGGATTCCGGCGTATAGATCAAAAAAGGCGCCGATTATTCGACGCCGTATTTTTACTTAATTTTCTTAAGTTTTTGTATGAATGTGCGTGTATAAGATGTGGCCGACCATATGCTTGCCGCCAATGCAAACCAAAGACTGAAAATACCAATGTTTGGAAGTGCATAAATTGCATATATTAACATCTTGCCTTCGGATGCGTTGCCAACCGATGCGCCCAATGCGAACAGTGCAAGGAATGCAATGATTGAAATCATTTGAAATGTTGTTTTGATTTTTCCCATTGAAAATCGTGGTGACGGAACAGGCATGGCAACCTTTTGTGTGCCAAGAAATTCGCGCAGGCCACTGATATATAATTCGCGCGCAATCATTATGATAATCGGAATAACCGTAAACCAAACCGGCATCATGATACACAATAATATAAATGTGTTCACAACTAATAACTTGTCCCCGATATGGTCCATAACGCCGCCGATTTTTGTGCAGACATCATATTTGCGGGCAAGGTATCCGTCAAAGAAATCGGTAAGTGCCGCAATTACAAACAAGATAAGCGTTGTCATATACATGCCCGACATCAATGTTCCGATAATTGCGAACGTCGCAAAGATTCTAAAAGCTGATAAAAAGTTCACGAAAAATTTCATTTTGTTCTCCTTTGTTTTTTCGTTGTCGCATTATAACACATTTTTTAATGAAAGTGTTCGTATATTTTTTTTGCCGCCGCGTTCCCAAGTCCGGGGACCTGTTTTAATGTTTTTATGTCGGCGTCCATAATCGCACGCACAGAACCAAAATGATTCAGTAGCAATTTTTTGCGCACCGGGCCGATTCCTTCGATTTCGTCAAGGCACGAACCGGTCATTGCCTTGGCGCGGGTGGTGCGGTGATATGTTATAACGAAACGGTGCGCTTCGTCACGAACGCGGCGCAACATTAAGAATAGTTTTGAATCTTTTGGCATGTCACGATATTCGGTGCCGTCCGGCATTATAAAGTGTTCGTCGCCGTTGCGGACTTCGCCTTTGGTGACCCCAAGGATCGGAATGTTTGGCGCGGTTTCGTGCGCGATGTTCCATTGGGCGCGTCCACCATCGACAATTATCAAGTCAAGTTCCGGGCTGTTTTTCACCGCGCGTTCAACAAATTCTGCCATCATTGCGATGTCATTTCCGGCGCGTGCGCGGTCATGTAATTTAAAATGTCTGTATCCAGATTTTATAAATCCGTCGTGTCCAAAAGTTATCATTGCACCAACTGGATTGGTTCCAAACAGGTGTGAATTATCGAACACGCCGGCATAGGTAATTTTTCGCCCAATCCATTTTTCCATGTCGCAAATAATGTTGTTCCAATCGTTTTCTGAATTTGCGCTATACGCCGGATTTCGCCGTATACCGCGAATTGATATTTTTGTCATTGCGGTGATTTTATCACGCAGAATAGCCGCCTTTTCAAAATCCATTTGGGCGGAATAGTTTTTCATTTGTTGGGACAATTCATTTATGATTGGTTCGCTGTCGCCCGTTAAGATTCGTCGTGCAAGTTTTACATTTTCATCATAATCGGCAACATTTTGTGTGCATGGCGCGCTGCATCGGCCAATTTGATATAACAGACATGGTCGTGCACGATTTTTCATAAAAGTATCGGAACATGTTCGAATTCGACAGACCTTTTGAATCATTTTTATTGTGTCGTTTAATGCGTGGACCGAAGGATAAGGACCGTATATGTCCCGTCGTTGTGAGATTTTTCCGCGAAACTTTAATAGACGCGGATATTTATGATTGGTCAGTGCCAACATCGGATACATTTTCCCGTCGGTTAGCATGATGTTGTATTTTGGCTTTTCAGATTTGATAATTTCTTCTTCCAAAATAAGTGCGTCTGATTCCGTAGGTGTGATTTCCCATTCGACGCGTGCGACAAGTGTTCGCATAACCTGTTTGTGGGTTTCAAGTTTTGAAATATCCACGTATTGTCGCAATCGATTCGATAAATTTTTTGCCTTGCCAACGTAAAGCAAGTTGCCGTCGGCGTCATACATCCGATAAATGCCCGGGGAACTTGGGGTGTTTTCAATTAAATCACAGAATTGAATATTCATATCTTTTATGATAAAATAAAAGAAATTAAATAGCAAATAAAGGAATAAAAAATGAAAACAGAATCTGGTCGTTCAATGATAGAAATGCTTGGGGTGCTTGCCATTATGGGTGTGTTGACGGTTGGGGCGATTGGCCTTATATCGACGGCAATGCGCACACAAAAGCGTAATACGGTTAATGAAGAAGTGCTTCAGATGGTGACTGGGGTGAAAACGTTGCTTGGCGAATTCGATGATTTTTCGCACATAGACAATGCGACGATATTTGGTGCGATTGGTATGTCCGCCAAGAATCCGTACGGTGGCACATATGAATTGGCCGTTGATCCGGCAAACAATCGTCAATTTATCGTGACTATCAATGGCCTGTCGCGCGGTGATTGTGAATATTTCATAACCAAGGCATGGTCAGATTCGGTCGGCTATACGGCTTCGGGGGGCAAACAGGGCGGTGCCAGTGGAAATTGTCGCATGGAAGATGGAAAAAATATGGTTAAAATAACCTATGGCGAATAATTATTATGGCTGATTCTGTGACTGTTTCGGCGGTTGAAGATGGAACCAGACTTTTACGGTGGTTTGTTAGAAATTATCCCTCTATGCCGCATCGTGAATTTTATCGACTTTGTCGTGGGGGGCAGATACGTGTAAATTCATCGCGCTGTCGTGGCCAGGAAATTTTGCGTGCCGGTGATGTTATTCGCATTCCGCCAACAATTCGCGAATTTGCAGATGTTCCAAAAAAGACAGAATCGGGCGAACAGTTTTCTTTGGTCGATTTGGAAAAACTGCGCCACGCGATAATTTATAATGATGATGACCTGGTTGTTTTTAACAAGCCCGCGGGGCTTGCGGTTCAGGGTGGCAGTGGTATCAGAAAATCCGTTGATAAAATGGCGGCGGCATTGTTCCCGTATCATAAAATTTCTTTGGTGCATCGTTTGGATATGGAAACAAGTGGCATATTGGTTGTTGCAAAAAATCAAAGGGCGGCACAATTTTTATCGCGTGCATTTCAGAACAAGACCGCGAACAAGGAATATGTTGCGTTGCTGAATGGTGATGTAAAGGAAGATCGTGGCATCATAGATGACTATCTTTTAAAAGGACGTGTGTTTGATACGCCGGAACGTGAAAATGGGACGGGGGCGCGGCCGTCACATGCCGTCACAGAATATAGGGTCCTGTCGCGTGTGTCCGATGCGTTGACATGGATAGAGTTTTCGCCAAAGACGGGTCGAACACATCAATTGCGACTTCATAGTGCCTTTGTTTTGAATGCGCCGATTGTGGGTGATGATTTATATGGGCGGAATAAAAAAATTTCTGGTGGTTTAGAAGCGGTCGTTTCAACAAACAATCTGTTTTTGTTTGCGTATAAAATAACTTTTCAACATCCCACGACGGGGCGTATGGTGACGTTTCGGGCCGCACCGCCAAAATTTATGGTGGCCGTCATGAAACTGTTGGAATTTGAAATGCCATAAGGGTTAATGCACAAATGATAAAAAAGAAAAAATTTTTTGTGTTTGCTCGTGCCGTATTCTTGTTTTTTGCGGTGTTGTTTGTTGCCGTTGTTGTTGCGTTATCAAAGATGGATATGAATGTCTTGCGCAAAAATTTGCTTGGGGTTTTGCGTGCATCTACGGGATTACAGATTGAAATTTTGGGTGATGTTTCGTGGAAACTTTCGTTGCGTCCACGTGTGACAATGCGGCAAGTGACCGTTCCGAATCAGGACGGTGCAAAGCATAAAAATTTATTAGAAGCCGAAACTATCGAAGTCGGCCTGGATTTGATTTCGTTGTTTTCGAATCGTCCGACGATTCAGCGTGTTCGTGTGAATGATGTAAAAGTGTATATTGATAAAAACGCCAAAGGTGAACTGATTTTGCCGACGGTTGCAACAGATGATGTGTCGGACGCGATGGAATCTGATGAAGAAGAGGGTGAAAAAGAAATTCCCGAATATCCATTTGTTGACCCCGGACTTGGTGGGTTAAATGTTAACGATTTAGAAGTGAACTTTGATGGTGTGAAATATAAAGTTCCGGGAATAAATATACGTTATATTGCGGATTCTGATACGCGCGAATATCGTGGGTGGATAAACCTTGATAAGTCTAATTTGATACCGTTTATAATTTCGCTTGATAAATATAATGCCGACCGCAAAGTTTATCCTGTGAAGTTTGCTTTTTCTTCTGACGGTGATGCATTGACGGCAAACGTTGCGTTGGAAGGTACAAGTAAGATGCCGATAGATTTTATCGTAAAGGGTGATATTCCGGATATTAGGCCGATTGGAAAATTGTTGAATATTGATTTCCCGAATATGCCGGCGATACGGGTTAATATTGCGGGTGGACTGGACGACAAGAAGTTCACATTGCATAAATCATCTGTTTCTGTTCGTGGCAGTGATATTCAGCTTTCCGGTTCGATTGATTGGGCCAAGAAAAAGAATGATATAAATCTGAATTTATCGTCCAAGAAAATAAATCTGAAAGAATTATTCCCGGAACTGTATGGTGGTGGAACGCCGACGGATCGTGAGTTAAATGTCTTTCATGATATGCCGTTGTTTGGGAAATATATGTATGACAATAAATTGTCGATAAATGTTGATTTGGGAAAGTTTATTGTTTATCGCAATTTGTCGCTTGATAATTTCAAAGTGAAATTTAGTTCGCGTGATGGGCGGGTGCGCGTTGACGCAAATACAAAATTTGCGGCCGGCAATATTAATGCCGCCATAGACGGAACCGTTGATGCGGATGGTCGTTTGGATTTGCAAATGGGTGGAGTAGGTAAGGACATTACCGTTGGTCAGATATTAAAGCAAATAAATATAAATAATTTTATATCGGATTTGCCACTTAGTTTTGAAACGTATGTTCGTGCAAATGGTTTTGATATGTCGGGCATAATGCAGACTATTACTGGACCGGTGCGTGTGTATTCAACCGCCGAAGGTTATGCGCATTCTGAATTGGTTGCATATATGTATGGAACGGATTTTCTGACCACGTTGCGGCACAGTATCCAAGATATGTTCAGTTCCACCAAGAAATATAATCAAATGGTGATAAACGGTGCCGCGGTGAATTTAAAATTGCGCAACGGTGTGGCCGACATAAAAAATGGCGTGGCAATCGAAACGAATGCGATAAATATCCGCCTTAGCGGTCAATTAGATTTGGGTGGCGAAACAATTGATTTGTCTTTGACGACGGTGCCGGTGCGTGGGATAAAGTTGTCGATAACCGGCAGTGTTGTAAATACTATAACTATATCAGGCAATCTTGCAGAACCAGATATAAAAATAAGCGGTGCCGCCGTTGCGGGCAAGGCGCTTTCGGCAACTGGGCTTGGGTTATTGTTGGCACCACTTACCGGTGGAATCGGTTTGGTGGCCGGCGCGGGCGTTGGGTTGTTGGCGGGGGATTTGCTGGAAAATTGGTTGGCGGACGATCACCCGTATCAAACGGCGTTGGACAAGGGTGCGCCGTCGCGTCGTGATGATCCGGAATGGTTGGACGAAGTTCCTGAAACTTTGGCAAAAGGTGTGTTAAACAAAAATGCCAAACAATAAAATTGTCAAATTTGGCCCTGTATCTTTTACTCTTGCACCGAATCGGCATTTTTTGATAAAATTAACCCCAAGAATGTAGAAACAGAAATAACAAACAGGAGTGTAAGATGGAATTTTCTGTATTTCGTCAGGTGTTAATTCGCGCATTGGGGCATATGCAATCTATTGTTGAAAAGCGTGCGACTTTGCCGATATTGATGAACGTAAAGTTGGACGTCGGGGACGATTTGATTTTGTCTGCGACGAATGTTGATTTGGAATTGATAGAACACGTTGCGGCGGATGTGACATTGGGCGGCAAAATAACCGTTCCGGTTCAGATGCTGTATGATATTGTCCGTAAATTGCCGGACGATGCCGAAATATCTTTCAAACAATCGGGGGATTCTTTGGTCGTGTCCAGTGGCCGCGCGGTGTTTCATTTGCCGACGTTGCCGGCGGAAAATTTCCCGGCCATGGCGGGCAGTAATTTAACCACAAAGTTTCAAATGACAACCGGTGATTTGGCGCATTTGATTAATCAGACAAAATTTGCGATTCCAACAGATGATGTGCGTTATCATTTGGGCGGTATTTATTTCCATATCGCAAATGATGATGGCCCAAGCAAATTGACCGCTGTTGCAACCGATGCGCAACGTATGGCGTTGTGTGCCATGGCGGCGCCGGCGGGTGCTGCGGAAATGCCGGCTGTGATATTGCCGCGTCGCGTAATTGGCGAATTGTCAAAGTTGTTGGAAGATGCGACGGTTGACGATGTTAATATCGAACTTTCTGATACCAAGGCGCGTTTTACGGTTGGTGCGGCCATTTTGACAAGCAAACTTGTTGATGCACAGTATCCGAATTATCGCGTGGTTATTCCAAAGGGGAATGACAAACTTGCCATTATGGACAGAAAGCAATTCTTGAACGCGGTTGATTTGGTTTCTGTGGCCAGTATTGACAAGACAAAATCCGTCCAATTGACATTTTCAATGAATAAATTGGTCGTTAATGCGTCAAGTCCGGATGCCGGAACCGCAACCCAAGAATTAGATGTGGAATATAATGGCGATGCGTCCTTTACGGTCACGTTTAATGTAAAGTTCCTTATGGACGTTGCGGGCCAGGTCGAAGGTGAAAAATTCCAGATGGAAATGCAGGATCCGCTTTCGCCGACGATTATCAAATCTACAAATAAAGATACAGACGCACTGTTCATTTTAATGCCAATGCGGATGTAGTTAGTGTCAGTGCAAGTGATTAGTGTTAGTGAAACGGGCGCGATGTTGCGCCCGTTTTTTCGTTGCAACTGGTTCTATATAATATTATAATGTCATTGCAAAGGGCGGTGCCTAATGCGGGGTCTAGAAAACCCTTTGAAGTAATTAACTCCAATTGGTTGGAGGGTCGTGAATATATAGAATAAACGGCACTGTTTACTTCACAGTTTTCTAGCCTCCAACCGTCTTTATGACGGTATTTTTTAACAAAAAATCAAAGGAGGAAAGAAAAATGGTAGTATTGGTTGATGCAAAATATTTTGGTTCGCTGTTGCGTCAGGCGCGTCAACAGAATGGCATAAATACACGTGATGCCGCAAAGATGTTTGGCATACCACGACGAAACCTTATTCACTATGAACATGGGACAACTGTTATATCGGAAAGCGTGTTGGCGTCATTGCTTTATAATGGCTTTTGCCTAATGCGTTGTAAGAAAGTGGTAAAGTTGAAAAAAGATTAAAACGGGGGCAATGCTGCACCCGTTTTTTTAAAATAATAAAATAAAAGGTTATTTCTTTTTCGTTGGTTTCGGTGACGATTTTTTGAATTCGCCATAAAGTGCCATTATGCATGCATACGCAATCAGTGCGGATACCGCGGTTATGGCGCCACTAATCAAACCGTCAGAAAAAATCGCAAACAGTATGATTGCCAAAACCAACACAATCGTATAACCCAAATTTTTTACCAATGTGGATAAAATTTTTTCAAGAGTTTTCATTTTTATTCCTTTTGTTGTGCGCACGTTATTATATCACATTTTCGTATTTTTTGGTAGTAAAAAACGCCATGCGGCGTTTTTTACTTTTGGTTCATGTTGCTTATTCTTTCGCGTCGGATCTTTTTAAAAAGTCTGTTAAGGTATACGACTACCGCCCACAGATAGAATGGACAACGTGTCATATAGTCATCACTGCTACGGACCTCCCAGTTTCCAATAGTACCTCTTATTTGCGGCATTTTTTATTCCCCCCGGTTATAATATTATCTGTCCACCCAGGTATGCGTCGCGTGGAATTGGTCCAAACGATGAACTGGGTGTCACATATATATTCCCAGTAATAGTAAAACGCCCACAAAAATGCAACATGTTTAAATCGCGCAAGAATAAATTGCCTTCGATTTTTATGTCGCATGGCAAAACATATTTGTACATGTGTTGCAGGTATAAATTCCCACGAATGTGTGCGCCATTTTTCAAAACGATTGCTTCTTCGCGTGATTCAATGATGATATCGCCATAGATTTTCCCGTCGCCTCCGGCGCGCAATGTCGGGTTTTGTGATGGCGTTGTTTGGACAACGTTGACTGTTGGTGTGCTGTCGTTTTGTGTGTTGTATTCTGTTGATACTGTTTTCGATGATTTCGTTGTTTCGATTGAAACAGTTTTTTCGTTGGCCATCACGACCACCGGCGTCCGATTACAATGCAACACATTGATTATTAACATAGAAAACAGAACAATGATCGCGATTAACAACGTTAAATTTATCAATCCAACTAAATTTATTCCGCATAGCCATTTCCAAATTTTTTTGGCCAGCCACACTATGCCATCCCAAATCCACGAACATATCGCACAGGTTGTATCCAATATCCAACGTAATGCGCGCGCAAGCATGCGGAAAGGAAACAGTATTGCGCGTTCCGCCGTCGTTTCTGTTTTGTGGATACGTTTATCGGATTCTGCGAAATCTTTTTGGCGTTTGACGCGTTTCGCGTTAAGTTTTGTCTTTAACTTGTTGAACATATTGTGTCCTTTGTTTTCGTATACTTGTCTTAAATATAGCCTAATTTAATATTTTGTCAAGTTGTTTCTTGACCCATGGTGGGATTTATTGTATAATTGCATGGTGCGTTCGGTATTTTGGGCTTTTTTATTGTGCTCTTGTGCGGCCATGTGGCAACCGGCGGGGGATTTTTCATTTGTTCCGGTTTCGGTGGCCGGGTTTGATATTGCAACGTATCAAAAAATTACTGATCCCCGCGCGGCGGTGCATGTTTATATCGAAGGCGACGGTTATGCATTTGATGCCTATGGCATGCCGACCGCCGATCCGACGCCGCGTGGCACATTGGTGCGCGATTTGGCCATGCGTGACGGGGCGGCCAATGTTGTTTATGTTGCGCGTCCATGCCAATTTATAATGTCGGAAAAATGCGATGAAAAATATTGGACATATGGGCGTTTTTCGTCGGCGGTGGTGGATTCGATGAGTGGGGCAGTGGCCAAAGTTGCGGCCGGCCGGCCGATTGTGTTGATTGGATATTCCGGTGGTGCGATGATTGGTGGTTTACTCATAAAACGGAATCCGGCACTATCCGTTAAAAAGTGGATTACGATTGCGGGTGTGTTGAATCATGCGGATTGGACCGCGTATTTTGGTGATGCGCCGTTGCGGGAATCTTTGGATTTGGAACATTTGCCGGACGTGCCCGCGGTTCACTATATCGGTGCGGACGATGAGGTCGTGCCAAATGCGCTTTCGCAAAAATGGATTGGTGGCGGTAAAATAGTTGTTGTTCCAAATGCCGGACATGAAGATTTCGACAATTTGGATATAGATTTTGGATACTAAAACAAAGGGGATAATATGAAAATAACAATGCGACCGATGTCGGTAGAAGAGGCGTGGACCTATATATTATGGGCGCATGGAAATTTCCATGGGGAACTTAAAAAATTTGGATACAGTTATAATTTTTTGGTTCCAAAGCCCGATAATGAACATATAAAGGCCATGTTCGAAAAAGAAATTTTGACCGAAAGTGATGTTAAGTTTTATAAAGATTTCTTTGTGAATGAAATCTATGACGTCAAAGATTTGCAAAGGCTGGACGATTTGTTTGAAAAATCTGTCAAGGCGAATTTGGAACGCGGAATTAATAAATTTTTGGTACCGTTATTGCCGTCTTGGAATGCAACCCTGCCCGAAACGTTGGAAATATTGTGCACGTATGGTGGCGGTGCGGGGTATTGGCGCAAGAATGATAAACAGGCAATAATATATTTTAGAATGTCGCGGTATTTGGGCAATGAATTTGGTATGTGTGATATATTCTTTCATGAATTTGTGCATATGTTAATAGAAGAACCGATAATTCAAAAGTATAAAGTCCCGCAAGATTTAAAAGAAAGAATAGTGGATTTGATTTGCTATGAATTTATTCAAAAGCCGGTTGATGAATTATTTGCAAATTCGTTTGCCAATGCCTATATTACACCCGAAGCGATAAAAACAAATTTGCCGGCGACGGTGAAAAAAATGATGGCGGATTATAATGCGATGAATAATCCCGATAAATAAAAAGGAAAATAATGACCTATATGGAAAAATTTTTTGAACTGTTTAAACGTGATTTAAAAACAGAACGTTTAGAATTGCGCATCTTGGAACCAACACCTGAAAATGCGAAGTTGGTGTGGAATGCGATAAAAAATGAAAATCCCGAAGATTTCAAGTATTCTATTATTATGCCAAAGTCGGAGCAGGGGGCTTTGAAAACAATGCAGGAACAGGCCGGTTATTGCCAAGATACCGGTGTGTGTTGGTATATTTTTCATGATAATAAATTGATAGGTTTTCAGCGCATACATTATTGGGAAAACAACAAAACTTTGCAATTTTCTGAGGTGTGGTTGGTTCGTTCTGCGTGGAGCAAAGGTTTCAATAAAGAAATACACGATTTTATAGAAAAAATGGCGTTTCAAGAACTGCATGTTCATCGTGCTACCCGTCAATGTATGGCCGATAATATTCGTAGCAAAAAATCCATTGAACATTCAGGCTATCATTTAGACGGCCGTATGCGCCATTCAACCTTAATGCCAGATGGAACATGGATGGACCATTTGAATTTTACAAAATTAGAAAGTGAATATGAAAAGGAATAATAGTATGAATAGCAAACCTAAAATTCTTTACCACGGATCACAAAGACATATAGAAAGTGGCGTTATTCGTCCAATGCCTGCGCATCGAAATAACATGAAGACCAAGGTGACGGCTGTATTTGCGACCTCTAATTTTGCGCGTGCCAAAAATTATGCTTGCATGAGAGTAATAGCATATGGTTTGAAATCTCCGATAGAAAACGACACATTATATGTTCATACATTAAATCCTGATATTTCTGGCAAGAAAGCATATGTCTATGAACTGGATTCTGACGGATTTGAACTGGACGTCGGTAACAGTTATTATTCTTTGATCGATAAACCAATTAAAAAAGAAACCATAATAGATGTTATGCAAGAAATCCAGGAAGGAAGAATAAAAGTCTATGTCTTGAAACCGGAAATAAATTGCCCACCGGATCGTGCCGATATATGGGAAGAACTTGTTAAAGACAAAGATAATTTTGAATTATATAAACCAAACACAAACAGTGTGAATATGTCGGTGTTGGCACAGAGCATGAAAGGTGGTCGTTTTTAGTAAATGGTGCATAATTCAAAATAAAATTTGACTTTTTGTGAATTTGTGTTAGAATTTGTGCGTAAACAAAAGGATAAAAACCTATGTGCTTATAATATTGTAATTCTTATCAAAAAAATTGTGCATAGAAATATGCGCTGGGTGAATACAATATTAAAAAGGTTTTTATCATGTTATGTGTATCTTTATCAAAAGTATCTTTTCATTATGCGGGCGCGGACGATTTATTTTCGAATATATCGGCGGCGTTTCATGACAATCAAATTGTTGCCATTATTGGTGATAATGGTTGTGGGAAAACAACACTGTTAAATTTGATTGCGGGAAATTTAGAACCGACATCGGGGACAATTACGCGCGGCGCGCGGGTGTATTTAATGCCTCAAATGTCGGAATACGATTCAAAGTCCGGTGGTGAACATCAACAGAAAATTTTGGCCGCGGCCTTTGGGTCCGGTGCGGATATTTTGTTGTTGGACGAACCGACAAACAACCTGGACGCAGCGGCCAAGGAAAAATTATTTAATGATATTTTTTCGTTTAATGGCGGAATCGTTCTGATTTCCCATGACCGCGAATTGTTAAACCGGGTCAATGTGATTTTAGAATTAAAGAAAGACAATTTGAAACTATATAACGGAAATTACGATTACTATTTGTCCCAAAAACAGGCGGAACAGCGACAATTAGAGGCAAGATTAAGTAATACCGAAAATCGTATTGCGCGTTTGAACAAAACAAAAACAATCGCTTTGGAATGTGCCGCGACCGGTCAAAAGAAATTAAATCAAACACGACAAAAGGCGTTGCAATGTGGAAATCACAAGGCACTTTCTGGGATACGTGATGCGTCCGATAAATTGGAAAATGTCATGGTCAAAAAATTAAGACTGATTCAGAAAAAATTGGACGAAAAGGCGCAGGAAAGACAACAAATATCTGAATCTTTGCGTGATGACAAAATAAAAATCCCGTTGCCGAAAAAGCCTTTCTTAAGAAACGAATTGGTGCGCATAGAAAACATGTCTTTTGGTTATAATGACTTGATTTTTGACGGGTTTAATTTTTCAATGCGCGGTGGTGAACGTGTGCGAATTGGCGGGCAAAACGGTTGCGGAAAAACGACATTGTTGAAATTGATTTTGGGACGCTTGCGCCCGCAAAGTGGTGAAATCAAACTTTTTGGTCGTGCAAGTTATTTGGATCAAAGTTTATCGCTTTTGGATTACAATCAAACGATTGTCGATAATATTATGAATCTGACAAATCTTAATTTGAATCAAAGTTTCGCCATCGCGGCAAATTTCGGATTTAGAAATGAACACGCACGCAAAAGGGTCGGAATTTTATCAGGTGGTGAATTGTTAAAGGCGACGTTGTGTGTTGTTTTGGGGTCTGATAATCAACCGGATTTATTGATTTTGGACGAGCCGACGAATAACCTTGATTTGAAATCGATTGCGATATTGGAAGATGCATTGAATCAATACCGCGGCGCGATACTGTTGGTGTCGCATGATGAATTGTTCGTGCGCAATATCAATATAGATCGGGAAATTGAAATCGGGCCGGGGGACTGAAAATGCGTTCGCTATCAAATTTTCCAAAGACGATAAAAACACCACGATTAGCGTTGCGAGTGATTGCACCGACGCCGGAAAATGCCGAACAAATTTTTAATCTGGTTGAACAAAACCGCGAATATCTTGAAGCCTGGCAGGGACATATAGAATATTTGCGTACGGTCGATGATGTTTTGCAAAACCTTGGATTTCGTCACAATCAAATTGAAAAAAACGAAGGAATACTGTTCGGCATTTACAAAAATAAAAATTTTATTGGTCGGATTAGATTTTTCGATGTCAAAGACAACAGTTGTGAATTAGGGGCTTGGTTAATTGAATCAGAAACCGGTAACGGCTTTATGACCGAGGCACTGTCCGCATTGGAAACAGAATTATTCAAGTTTGGTTTTGATAAAATTATATTGGACATAGATGACGGAAATACAAAATCTGAAAGTGTGGCGCGGCGCAACGGATATAAATTTGAAAAGCGACTGCCAATGGCATCGTGGGCAAAATGTGTCGGCAAATGTGATTCTTTGATTTATGTAAAGAAAAAGACATCAATATAATTTTTTATTTCTTTGTCTTATATTCTTTAAATTTTCCGTCTGGCAAACTGGCGATAATATAACACACAATCAAGATGGCCCAGCCAAAAATATCAAGCACAATGCCCGAACTTGGTATTTTATCGCCCAGTCCCGTAAACACATTCGCAAGTATATTAAGCCAAAAATATTGACCGCTTAAACCAACGCCATGATAACGTCTAACAAATTGGGTCCAATATAATGTGTCTAAAAAGATTTTGGAAAATATAAACATTGTCACGAACAATATTGTAAACCATTTTGGTGCAGTGGCCAAAGCACCAGAACCCTTTAGAAGTGCCACTATAAATCCTATGAATAACATGCTTAGCCCCAGAAATATTTGGCCGTACCAGAATTCTTTCCTTGAGCATGTCTTTGAAAATACATTCCAATTTTTAAACAATGATTTAACAGATTGAAGAAATGACATGTTATTTTGTGATTTTTGTGTGGCGGGCATGTTCTCTCCTTTTTTATTAAAGCAATTTATTTATACTAGGAAAACATTGATAACGCAATATGTTTTATTGTGTAAAGTATTTTAATTATATTTGATTTTTTATGGTTGATTTTATTCCTTGGTCATTCAATAATCGAAACGCAAAGAAAGGATGAAATCAATGAGAAATTTTAAAATCATATCATTATTGTTGCTTGCTATGCCTGTGGTTGGGAATGCGTATGGTGCTTACTATCATCCATATGGAAAATACGATTCGTCATATAATACGCAACAGTATCAGAAAAATAATAAGCCGGATTTGAATATAAGATTTTTTGTTGGATTAAATACTGCATTGGTAAGTTATGATAAAACGGAAATAAAATACAAAACGGCCGGTGTTTCCGAAGAACAAACTACAACGAAAATAAATTATGACATATTTGATAAGGCCGGTTTTGTGTTTGGAATTGATTCTGATTATGGGTTCCGTTTGTCTTTGGGCGCGCAACATTATAACGCGGACACAAAATTCTTAGATGGTTCGAATAGCGACGCGTCTGTGTTGGCACTGGGGGCCATGTTGGATATTCCGTTTGTTAAAAAGGAGATAACAAGTCCGTTCCTGCGTTTGGGGGTGAATTATATATCTGTGGATCAAAATGATGTCAAGATACATTTCCCTGCGTACTATGTTGGGTTGGGTGTGACGCATAATTTTACCAAGAATATATTCGGAACTTTGGTGGCGACCTATGCATTCATGGCAAAGACCGATGTGGCAAAGGTTGACGCGACGTACCAAGAAAACGCCCTGACTGTAAGCATGGGATTGGGATATAGATTCTAAAGAAAAAAATAAATCACCCCGGGGTTGCCCGGGGTGTGTTTTTGCTTTTTACATCATGCCTGGCATGCCGGCCGGCATTTGTGGTGTGTTCGATTTTTCTTCGGGAATTTCAACCATAACCGCACCGGTCGTCAGCAACACGCCCGCGGTCGATGCCGCCGCCATGATAGCGGTCTTTACAACCTTTGCTGGGTCGATAATTCCGGATTTCATCATGTCAACATATTCGCCGGTTTGTGCGTTGTATCCAAAGTTGTAATCTTTGCTTTCGGACACTTTGCCAACAACGATTTCGCCCGACACGCCGGCGTTTTCGGCGATTTGTGCGCATGGGGCAACGATTGCGCGACGCACAATGTCGATACCAACATTTTGGTCGGCGTTTTCACCCCGCGCTTTGGCCAGTGCCGCGCCCGCGCGCAACAGTGCAACGCCGCCGCCCGCAACGATTCCGTCGGCCACCGCGGCACGTGTCGCGGCCAATGCGTCATCAACGCGGTCTTTCTTTTCTTTGACCTCTACTTCGGTCATGCCACCAACTTTGATAACCGCAACGCCGCCGACAATCTTCGCCAAACGTTCAGACAATTTTTCGCGGTCATAGTCACTGGTGCTTTGTTTAATATTTGCACGAATTTCGTCCGCGCGTGCGGCGATTGCCTTTTTGTCGCCCGCGCCACCAACGATAAGTGTCGTAGATTTATCGACAACAACGCGCTTTGCCGCGCCCAACACCGCCGGCGTCAGGTTTTCGAACGTCATGCCCATGTCGTCCGACACAACCGTTGCCCCCGTCACAATCGCGATGTCGCGCAGCATTTCTTTGCGGCGATCGCCAAAGCCGGGTGCCTTGACCGCGCATACTTTTAATCCACCGCGCAGGCGGTTCAACACCAATGTCGCGAGTGCTTCGGATTCGACATCTTCGGCGATAATAAGCAACGGTTTGCCTTGTTGGGCAATTGGTTCCAGGATTGGCAACAACGCCTGAATCCCGGTGATTTTCTTTTCGGAAACCAATATTTGCGCGCCGTCCAATTCCGCAATCATTTTTTCGCTGTTGCTGACAAAGTAGGGCGACATGAAACCCTGGTCGAATTGCATGCCTTCGACGACATCGATTTCGGTGTCCAATCCCTTGGCTTCTTCGACGGTTATAACGCCTTCTTTGCCCACGCGTTCCATTGCATCGGCGATTTTTTTACCAATGTCCGCATCGCCGTTCGCAGAAATTGTTGCAACCTGGGCGATTTCAGAACTGTTTTTAACCGGACGCGCGTGCGATTCAATGTCGGCCACGACCGCGGCGGTTGCAATGTCAATCCCGCGTTTGATGTCCATTGGGTTCATGCCCGCGGCGATAACGCGGCGACCTTCACGAAAGATTTTTTGTGCCAATACCGTTGCCGTTGTCGTTCCGTCGCCGGCATCATCACCGGCCTTTTTCGCGACTTCTTGGACCATGCGTGCGCCAACATTTTCCGTCGGGTCTTTTAATGATACGGCCTTGGCCACCGTCACACCGTCCTTGGTCGCGACCGGCGCACCATAAGATTTGTCGATAACGACCGTCCGGCCCTTTGGACCCATAGTGATTTTTACCGCGTCGGCAAGTTTATCAACACCCGCCGCAATTATATTAGTATTAAAAATAATATCTTTTGCCATGATGTTCCCCTTTTATTTAATAATTCCCAAAATATCAGATTCTTTGACCAAGACGTATTCCACACCGTCAATTTTAACCTCGTTCGCGGACGCGGCCCATTTTGCAACCAAAACAATATCCTTTGGTTTTACGGTCATCGCCATGCGCGCGCCGTTTTGAAATTCACCGTCGCCGACCGCGATAACTTCGCCACGTGCGGGTTTTTCACGCGCGGTATCCGGAATAATAATTCCGCCCGCGGTTTTGTTGTCTTCGTCGATTCGTTTAATCAGCACATAATTATTTAATGGTTTAAACATAAAGCACTCCTTTTTGATGTTCGTTCATGCTGTTTCGATGCCGGAAATATAATGCAAAACCCGATGATTTCAAGTGCAGCAAAAAGTCCTTGCGTTTGTTTCGTGTATTTTGATAGAATGAACATGTCGATGGGTGTTCCATTGATGGGGTGTAACGACCCGTTTTAGCGATGTCGGTTTTATTCGACGAAGAACTCCAACCAGATATGTTGGAGGGATGTGAATAATGTGGGGGTTCGCCCTTTTACAAAATAAGCACACAATTTCGCTAAAATTGTCGTTAACCTCCAACCACTACGTTTTCGGTGGTTCATTTATTTGCGTGCAAATAAATGAACCGCGACGGAGCGATAGCGGAGACGAGTCGTCATTCCGGCGAAAATTTGTATGCGAGAACGAGCGTAAGCGAAGTTCAAACAACTACAAATTTGCGGCGGTATGACGGGAAAAAAAGAAAGGGAGAGCGATATGCAATTAAAAAAGTTTTTGTTGTTCGGACTAATTGCGGCGGTGTTGCCGGCGTTCGCCGAAGAAGCGGCGGACCGCAAAACCGCGACGTCATTGAAATACGTCGAGCATGAACTTGACACACGTCAAAACAAATTTACTGCGGAATCGAACAAAGCCATGGAATATACCGATTCGGCCGGAATGGTGCAAAAACGTGCCGTCACATCGAACCTGGATAATGGCGGAACCGATTCGCTGCCCATGGTTGGTGGTGTGAATACTAAACTGGCCACGAAACAGGACGATATCGCCCCAATCAATGACCACACCGCCGTCACTTATACCGGAACGAGTAACATCCGAATCGTATGCGGCCCAATCAAACAACCTTATCGACGCAAAAACATTCAACGCGGCGCTAAAGAAAGGGCTTGATAGTGAATTTTTATGTTCAGAATACAAACCCGGCACAGATCTTTGCTGGGTCTGGTCGATACATAATACCGAACCCGTAAGTGTAAATTTGTTTGATATGTCACTGATTCCAACAAATAGTCGAATTGTTCATAATGCCGATGGTTCTATAACGGTAACCACAACAGCGACCAATAGTGCGGCGAGTACTGATAAAACACTTGCGCAACTTGCGCCTGGACTACAGGTTGGAAATACATATAAGCTTTCTATGAATACAACAGGGACGAATAAATACATACATTTGAACGGGATTGGTGTGTCGTGGAATAATGGGGATTCAAAAACCATAACGCAAAATATGTTAAATGCGTATGTGCTTCTTTATGCAAGTGGGGTTAGTACCACCGCAACGATATACGATATTCAGATAACCGAAGAAAACCCCGAAATGCCTTTCACAACCCTTGTCCCGGCGGGATATACACCGGTGGAATGGATCGCAAGTAATGGTAACCAATGGATTGATACGGGGGTGACCGATTCCAACAGGGCGGTATTCACCATGTCTGCGACCGCGGAATCAAGCGACATGATAAAGTTCATTATTTCGAATATCGATAGTTCAAACTTTCAATATGGATTTGGGCTGTATCATTCCAATGTTAGTGGTTTTTCAGGCATCGATATGACCGAAAAACATAATTACAATATAATATATTCCAGTACGGGGATTTCTTTGGTTTACGATGGTGAAGACAAGGGCAGCACAACCGGCTATCATGTCGATGATAACAAAAAGATAGTTTTATTCGGCGGTGATTTTGCCAGCCGGAGAATAAGCGCGAAACTATACAACATCAGACTTTATAATAATGACGAAATGGTCTTTGATGGAATCCCAGCGAAACAGGGTAATAATGTCGGATTATATGATACGGTTAGTCATACATTCAAACAAAGCCTTGGAACCCTGGCATTTACCGCCGGGCCGGATATTAACAACATAATCTATGTGCCACAGAATCAGTAGTGAGTGTTAGTGTAAGTGGTTAGTGTTAGTGCGGGCGCGTTTGCACCCGTTTTTTGCGGGGCCCGATAGCGCGGTATGACGGCGTTCTTTTTTATGACGCAAAAACGCGGGGCAAACGCCCCGCGCACCAATCACTTACACTTCCCACTAACTATGGACAGGTGGACAATAATTCCAAGACATTTTTAACATCGTCGTTTATCGCAACCGTCACTTCGCGTTGCAAACCGTCGATATATGTCCAATAAAAGCGTGAACTTTCAAATGCGGGACTTGCATTCCACAAATCTACAAATGGTGCCAACATGGCGTTAAACCACTGACGTCCGCGGCACAGGCAACCGTTGCGCACGTCCGCGATTGTCGTGGCCGTCGCGGATTCGGGATATTTTTCGTCCAATTCTTGGTCCGACATCATAAGGCAACGCCCGCCAATGTCATAGAAATTCGCATCGTCCACCAAGAATTTATAGATTAATTCATCGTTCGCGCCCGCCCGCCGCAGGGAATATTTCATGCCTTCGGTACAGCATGCCGATGCGGAACGCATTAACATTTTATACCGGTCCAGCAACGGCGCCGCCGCCACAGAATTCGCGTCCAGGTGGCCGTTCTGGTTAAACGCCATCAAAATTTCCATCATGTTGATGTCGCGGATTTTCGGACTGCGCGGGGAAACGGTTTCGCGAATAATAGGTTTGCGCCGCCAAATGTTGCATTCGGTTTCGGTTTCAAACGGACAACCGTCGTCGATTTCCAACGCGGCCGCGCCGAACGCGTTTTGAACGGGAACGGTTAAATCTTGGGCCGCGTAGCAATTTGGGGACGGAATGTTCGGAAACGTTGTCGTAAGCGTGATGTCCGGGTCGCGGTCGCATGTTTTAACGTCGGGTTTATTGCCAAGGATTTCTTCGATTCTTGCGCGGGTGGCGTTCGCGTCTTCGACCGTTGCGTTGTATAATTTTGCAAGTTCGGGATCGTCAGAATCGCGGATATACAATTCCGGCAAACGTTTCAGAACCCAATCGCGAAAATCCTTGGTCCGATAATCCGAAATTGAATCGTCCCAAACCGGAACGCCGTTGCGCCAATCCACAGTCTTTACGTGCGCCGTCGATTTGTAATTGCCGTCTGTGCCGTCCCATAATGGTGGGCGGTCGTCGTTTTGGACGGGCTTTATCGATAGCAATTTTACATTCCGCATGGGCGTTAAATTCGAAGAAATATAATTTACACCCGCACCGTTGCCGACGTGCGAAATAACCGTTCGGCCGATGCCGTCAAAGTTTTCGGCTTGTTCGTATGCGGTTGTCGGCATATCCGGAATCGTGATTAAATCCGCATCTTCGGAATCAAAGCCGTAATCCGCATATTCAACATTTTCGGCCGCAGGCGTGTCAATCATAACCGCGTCGTCCCATTCATATTCTGATGCGTGCGCGCCACCAATGACGCCCGCACAGACCAGCGATGACAAAATAAAAATACTTGTTTTCATGTTTTGAATTATATCACAATTTTAGGTGTTTTAAAATATGAAAATGAAATTCTTGATTGATATTTTTTTCGTTTTATTTTAAATTTTATGTGGAAAGGATTTTTTTCTTGGCAAAATTTGTGTGGGCGTTTTTAGTGTTGTGTTTTATGCCGGTGTGCGCG
Organism: uncultured Alphaproteobacteria bacterium; assembly: GCA_905233975.1. Classification (GTDB taxonomy): domain Bacteria; phylum Pseudomonadota; class Alphaproteobacteria; order Rs-D84; family Rs-D84; genus Enterousia. Next base: position 39,007 of record CAJOGD010000004.1, read on the forward strand.
GTGGCCTATCCGGTGGGGACGCAGTTTGGCGTTGGTCTATCGGCGACAACGGGGCTGAACGCGTTTACGGGATATGTGAACAAAGATGCGGAATCTTTTTGGGGCAAACGTTTTGGGTATCGTATCGATTTCGCCGGAACGCGTCTTGTGCGGTCGGGAATGAATTCCGCGGTTAATCGGGCCATAGATGGGCGCGACATTGAAATCGGTGATTCAATCGCAATCCAAGGCGTGGATATAGAGGCAAAGCATTTCGGCGGAATGTTGGATTTCTATCCGTTCGGGAATACTTGGTTCGTCGGCGGTTGGCGGTTAAGTGGCGGATACTATGGCGGGCAATTTAATGTATCGGCGCATGTTGCCGGCGGTGATGAAAACGGCGAATTTGGCCTGGGGCATAATCGATATAAATATGCCGATGGTGCCACCCGCGGGGTTGCCCGGGCGGATTGGCGATATGACGGGCCGTATGTCGGAACGGGTTTTGATTTGGGACTGATTGCGGGATTCAAAATTTATTTTGATGCGGGTGTGGTCTTTACGCGTAAAACGGCGCGGTTAAGTGTTGATGTTCCGTCGGACGATTTATATAAATGGAATGGCGCGGATTGGGCCTTGGTTGACCCCGATGAATTGGAACATGATATACAGGACGCACTGCACGATGCACAAAGCGAAGTGGACAGAGTAAAATATTTCCCGATTGTAAAGTTGGGATTGATGTATCGTTTCTAAATCTTGTTAAAAAAACTTGCGTTTTTCACAGAATTCTTTTACCATTTGTCGCGTTAAATTAAACCAAAAGGAATTAAAAATGGCATCTGTGACAGCAAATGATATGCGGGTCGGTTGGGTGATTTCGCATAATGGGCGTCGCTATACTGTGACATCGATTACAAAAGTAAAACCGGGCAAGGGCGGCGCGTTTGTTCAGGCGGACTTGCGCGATATTGATACGGGAAACAAGGGTGGCGATCGTTGGCGCGCCGAAGACAAGGTTGAAAAACTGATGGTCGAAGATGTGGAATGCCAATATTTGTATTCCGATGGAACAGATGCGTATTTCATGAACCTGAATGACTATGAACAATTTACAATGCCCCTTGACGCACTGGGCGAACAGGTTAAATTCCTTGCGCCGGAAATGACGGTCAAGACGAATTTTGTCGAAGGGCAACCGGTGTCTATGTCGTTGCCGAAAACCGTTATCGCAACCGTCGAAGAAACCGAACCGGCGTTAAAGGGTCAAACCGCAACGGGCAGTGGTGGCAAGCCGGCAATCCTTGACAACGGCGTTCGTGTTCAGGTTCCGGTATTCATAGAGCAGGGCGAAAAGATTGTTGTGAATACTGAAACGCTTGAATATGTCGAAAGAGCAAAATAAATTATAACAACACATCTGCGGGCTTTGGCAACGCCTCATGTAGGTTTAACTACACTTCGCCGTTGTCAAAACCCGCATCTATATTATTCTAATTTATTTTATGGTGGTTAGTGTAAGTGTTAGTGAAAACGGCGCGGTGTGCCGTTTTTTGTTATCGTCACCCTGCGTGGGCCGTTATTGGTTTTGTGGGATATAGACGTTTTCATTATACGTTGTTTCGGTCCAATCTTCTTCCACTGGTGTGGCGAGCGGGTAATACACCGTCACCGGTGTGCCGGCGGCGTATTGCGCTGCTATAAAAGATTGCCAATTTTGCAGTGTTGAAATTTCGTCATATTCAAAAACCATTTTTGTTGGTTGGGCTCCATTAGCAGCTTTGCAAAACAATGCCATTTGTTGATTATAAACCTGATCTGAAGATCGTGCTAATACACTATGAAAATGCGAACATGCCGTAGGCGTATTATTATATGGTATTGTATTGTTCGATAAAATAAAGAATTGACGTCGTCCATCCACGGTTTGGATTTCCCAATTCTCCGTCCCGGCAAATACGTTTATCCCAACGCGTCTTGTGATTTTGTGTGTTGTTGCATCGTACGAATCAGCATAATTGCCGACCTTGCGCAACACCATATTTCCTTGGCGATAAAATACCGGATCTATCGGATTTGTTGGCGTCGGTATGCCATCTTGCGTGACGGTGCCGGTCGCCGAAACGTATTCGGTATTATTATTATGAATTTCCCAAAGCCAACAAATATCAGTGTCGGGTTGTCTGTTGTCCGAACATTTAAATTCGCTATCAAGTCCATTTTTTAATGCGGCATTGAAAGTTTTTGCGTCAATTAGGTTGTCGGATTGTGCGGCATACGATTCGCTTGTTTGATAAATTCCTTTTCGACCGATTGCCCCGGCCGTTCCTGTGTATGTGACCGCGGTGTGGTCGTTAACCGCGGCGATGTCGTCCTGTTTCATGTTCAGTTTCACATTCACACCACCAACCATGGGAAGTGATGTGTCGGACGTGTCGCTGCCCAAATCAGATTTTACTGTGCGTTTCTCCACTGCGCCGGCCGTATTGGTGTATTCCATGGCCTTGTTTTGTTCCGCGGTAAATTTATTTTGTCGCGTTTCCAATTCATGTGTGACGTATTTCAACGACGTTGCGGTTTTGCGATCCGCGGTTTCCTCCGCCACCGCCGGCAACACCGCCGCCATCAACCCGAATAATAAAAACTTTTTCAAAATCATTTTCTCCCCTTTCTTTTTTCTCGTCATCCCGCGCTTGACGCGGGATCTCCTCGGGCTTTACTGAGAATTAGTCCGCGACGGTTCCGACGGGATTCCGGTTTCGCTCGGCTTATTGCCTGCGCGCAAATTTGTAGTTGTTTGAACTTCGCTTACGCTCATTCTCGCATACAAATTTTCGCCGGAATGACGGCACTTACACTAAAACAAACACCGCGGTGGAAACCAAGCGGTCGGGGTGTTAGCAAATCAACTTTCTAATGATTCCAACGGCTTTCGGACGGAACCTGTTGTATAACCGTTGGCACCCCGAACCTTTTCGTTCGTCGGGGATTTTGTATAACGATGCAAACATGGGAAATCGTGGAATTACGACGCCATTTATCATTTGCACCGAGAAAGTTAGGCCTGCTACAGCCCCGAACCAAGTTCCCACTTGGCTCAACAAAGATTATAACAATATTCATGAAACGTGGCAAGGGGAAAATAGTGTGGATTTTGACTAATCACTAACCACTTACACTAACACTGGCCACTACTTTAATCTATTTGCCGAACCCATTGTTTGGGTGATTTCGTTAATGGCGTTTTCATAAACCGCGCTTTGCCCCAGGGCCAAATATTCGCGCGGGTTAAATCCGTCGGGGTTTTCGGTCAGTTCCAATCGCACGCCGGCTGTGAACGCAAGGCGCGAATCGCTATCGACATTAATTTTTGTAATGCCCATCAAAATAGCCTGGCGCAATTGGTCGTTGGGAATGCCGCGGGCGTTTTGAATATTGCCGCCGTTCCGATTTATTTCTGTGACGAACAGTTCCGGGATTTGCGATGCGCCATGCAAGACCAGCGGGAAACCGGGAACCTTTTGCGCAATTTCGCCAAGAATATCGAATCGGATTTGATCTGTGGGGGCGCGCATTTTATGCGCACCATGTGCGGTGCCGATTGCGATAGCAAGCGAATCGATATTTGTGCGCATGATAAATTCGCGAACGTCCGCGGGGTCGGTGCAAAGTTGGTCATATGCGTTTGTAAATTCGTCTTCGTGTCCACCGATGGTGCCAAGTTCGGCCTCGGTCGTTGCGCCATGTGCGTGGGCGTATTTTGCGACGCGCGATGAAAGGTCGATGTTTTCGTCAAAGGGACGGTCGCTGGCGTCAATCATGACACTTGAAAAGCCGATGTCAACCGCGTGCGCGCATGATTCAAACGAATGTCCATGGTCCAAGTGCAGGGCGATTTGTTCCTCCGGCGACAGCCGCAATCCCGCAATCATCGACATCAACATATCGTCGCCCATATATTCCAACGCCGATTCGGATACAGCCAATATAACCGGCGACCGCGTTTCGCGCGCCGCGGACGCTATGGCCACCAATGTTTCCATATTATATATGTTAAACGCGCCAATTGCATACCGCCCCGCGACCGCATCGGCGAACATAGATGTCGTATTCACAAGACCAAGTTCTGTATAGTGCATGGAATCCCTCTCTTGATTCCTACGGTAGAGCATATTGGATTTTTGTGCAAGGGGTTTTTAGTGGTTCTGATACTATAAAAAACCGTTGACATGGTGGACATTTGTGCAAAAATACATTCGAACGAATCGGGGGCCGGAGAGCTAAAAACAGATAAAGGGAAAAAAGAAATGAAGAAAATTTTGTCTTTTTTAATTGTTGGTGGTGTACTTGTTGGTTGTTCGTCCTATAACTATTACAAGGGCAATGTGCGCTATGTCCAAGATGGCGACAATTGCATTTATTACACCAGTGAACGTGCCAAACATTATTCGGACGCGGTGGAACGTTTTAATGACGATAATCGTATTATCTATAGCAATACACGTTGTGAAGATTTGTTCGCGCGCGACAATGCGGGCCGGACCGAACGTAATGATCGTCGGGTCTTGGTTCCGGCGTCGGTTGCAAACAGAAAACCCAAACCGGCACCAAAGCCGGTGGTTGCGCCGAAACCGGTGGAAAAGCCATGCTGTGAATGCACATCGGCGGAATTGGTTCCGGTTTCACGTCAATTTTTCGCGCTGACCGAAAAATAAGATTTGTTTGTTGTTGATTGGACACCACCCACATGGGTGGTGTTTTTGTGTTAAGCCCCACCGCAAGGGTGGGGTTGTTTTCCACTTTTTCCATTTGAAACCTGGTTCGTTTTGTGATAAAATTGTGGGAGAAAAGGAGGTTTAATATGAAAAACAAAATTATGAAATATTTTTTGGTTGCGACAACCTTTGTGATGGCGAATTTGCCGGCGTTTGCGGCGGAAAACAAGGGTGCGTGTGAATTAATTAAAAGTCTGAAACCGGTGATTCAAACCCTGCGTACGCTTGCGTTTATTGGTGCGGCGTTCGTTTTGATGGATTGGGCATGGGGCTGGATTCAAAAAGGCGAAGTAAAGAAGGACGATTTAAAGAACCAAGGTATTGCGATGTTTGTCGGATTCTTTGTTTTGTTTGGTGTCGGTCTTATATTACAATTTGTTGGTTCCAGTGCCGGACAAGATTACTTCGGTTGTGTGACGGAAGTTCTTAAGGCCAAATAAAAAACAAACAGAAATTTTCAACGGCGCGTTTTGCGCCGTTTCTTTTTTTATTTGTCGCCATCTGTGTTCGCGATGGAAAACAGTACCGATGAAATCAGCGATTGGTACGGGACATGTTGCGCTTCGGCAAGTTCTTTTAGTTTATCCAAAATCGGGCGTGGTATTCGCATATTTATAACCGCGTCGGACTTATTAAATGCGCGATAGGCCGCATACTCCCGCAACAGGGATTCGATGTTCATAACAAAGAGTTGCTGCATCACATTTGGCATAAGACATTTTCCTATACAATATTCAATACGTCTGTATCTACGCGGCACTATACCATTGTATTTACACTTGTCAATACAAATGTCTGGGCCGTTGTGTTTACTGTGGTATTGTTGATTGTGATGGCGTTTGTATTTTGAATTTTTCCTCTTTGTCCGCTTGCACTTTTTTTATTTGTATCCTAGAATGCGGACGGAGTTAATTTTTGCAAAAAAAGGAAAGGAAAATGTTAAAACGAATTCTCGGTTTGGCGTTCGCCGTATTATCATATATAAATGTCGCGCATGCGGAACTAAAGGTTGATATTGTCGCGGGCGGAATTGAACCAACATCTATTGCCGTCCAAAAATTTGAACTTGCGGGCGGGGCGTCGGCGACGGACGCGGCAACAATCCGCGAAGTGGTAGAGGCCGACCTTAAACGTACCGGATATTTTCATATTGTGAATCACAACGCGTTTCCGGAATTTGTAAAGTTGGATCAAATGCCGTCGTTTAAATCTTGGGCGGCGATAAAGGCGCAAATTTTGGTGACCGCAAAGTTAACCAAAGAAAATGGTGGCAAATATAAACTTGATTTCTTTGTGTGGGACATTCGCGCGCGTGAACAGATAGAGGCGCAAAGTCTGGTCGCGACGAAAAAGTCTGTGCGCAGATTGGGCCACATTATGGCCGATGCGATTTATGAACGGCTAACGGGTGAGGTTGGATATTTCGACACGCAAATTGTGTTTATTGCCGAAACAGGTTCGATTGACAATCGGCAAAAACGCATGGCGATTATGGACCAAGACGGATACGGCCTGCGTTATTTGTCGGATACGAAAACGCTTGTTATGTCGCCGCACTTTTCGCCGAATATGCAATCGGTTGTGTTTCTTTCTTACTATGACGACGACCCGATGGTTTGGATTTTGAATCTGGAGACCGGCGCGCAGCGGCGGCTTGGGAAATTTGGTGGCATGAATTTTGCGCCGCGTTTTTCGCCGGACGGTTCGCACGTGGCGTTGTCTTTGGTCAAGAACGGAATTACACATATATATGAATATGACATCGAAAATAATTTGCTGCGGCAATTAACAAGTGGCGATTCGATTAACACCAGTCCTTCGTATTCCCCCGACGGTCGCAAAATCGCATTTAATTCCGACCGCAGTGGTTCGCAGCAGATTCATGTCTTGGATTTAAATACTTTGGCCGAAGAACGCATTACGTATGGGGCGGGGCGGTATGCGACGCCGGCATGGTCGCCGGACGGGCAATTTATCGCGTTCACAAAAATTGCGGACGATACGTTCTATGTCGGTGTGATGGATCCGCGTGGAAAAAATGAAAAGATTCTTGCCGGCGGTTGGTTTATGGAGGCACCGTCCTGGGCGCCCGGGTCGCGGCGATTGGTATATTACGAAACGGAACGCAGTGATGACGATATGGAACGCGTAAGCCATATTCGCAGTGTCGATATAACGGGTCAGAATATATATGACATCGAATTGCCCGACGGGGTGAATGGTTTGGAACCAACCTGGTCGCCAAGGTTGCCGTAATGAATAAAATATGTGTCGCCGTTTTGGGGTGCGCGGTGTCGTGTGCGGCGGTTGCGGTGCCGGCGCGGGTGGGACACATTTTGGACGGCGACACTTTTTCAGCAAGTGTAAGTTTGGACGCGGACACGACGGTTTCTGTGCGGGTTCGTTTGCGGAATGTTGATACGCCGGAAATGAACGGCGATTGCGAATATGAACGGGCGCGGGCGGTTGCGGCGCGCGATAAACTGGCCGAAATAATTCCCGTTGGGTCGGTTGTGGAATTAACCAATGTCAAAGACGACAAATACCTTGGGCGGATTGATGCCAATGTTGCCGATGCGCGCGGACGCGATGTCGGCGAAATTTTAATTCGTGAAAAATTCGGCCGCAAATATAACGGCGGCAAACGTAAACCATGGTGCGGGAATTAGTGCTAGTGTGGGCGCGTTGCGCCCGTTTTCTTCTTTCACTGTCCACTTACACTAATTATTGATTCTGGGGGATATAGACGTTTTCGTTATATGTTGTTTCTGTCCAATCTTCTTCGGTTGGTGTGGCGAGTGGATAATACACTGTCACAGGCGTGCCGGCGTTGTATTGGTCGGCAAGCCAAGATCTTGCATATTGGACTTTATTTTGCCGGCTTGGAATTATGGTTGTATTTAACCCCAGCCTAACCCCATATTGAGCGTCAGTAATACTAAGAGTATCAGAACCATCAGCGCCAGAGGTTTTAACGTGGGAACATAAATAATTTTGGTATCTTGCTGATGTATCTACATCAGGGAATATAGTGGTCTTCGGCACAGCGATTAAAAAAGCACTTATAGTCTCATTGCTGCCAGCGGAAACCCAACCTTCCGTCCCGTCTAATACCTTTACTCCGACACGCCTTGTGATTTTGTGCGTTGTTGCGTCGTATGAATCGGCATAGTCACCAACGCGCCGTAATACCATATCACCCTGGCGATAGAAAACGGGATAAATCGGATTCGTTGGCGTTGGTGTGCCGTCTTGGGTGGCGGTACCAGTTGCCGAAATGTAAGGCTGCGCGGATTCTTCGTATGTATTATGTATCGTATAGAGCCAGCAAAGTCCGGACACAGGATCGCGATTGTCCGAACACCGAAATTCACTATCAAGGCCGTTCTTTAATGCCGCGTTGAATGTTTTTGCGTCGATTAAATTGTCGGATTGGTCGGAATATGCTCCGGTTGTTTGATAAATTCCTTTCTTCCCGATACCGCCGGCCGTTCCAGTATATGTGACCGCGGTGTGGTCGTTAAACGGATCAATATCGTCCTGTTTCTGATTTAATTTTGTATTAACACCCCCAACCATGGGCAGTGATGTGTCGGTAGTACTGGTTCCCAAATCAGATTTGACCGCGCGTTTCTGCACCGTTCCGGCCGAATCGGTGTATTCCATGGCTTTATTCGTGTCCACGCCAAATTTGTTTTGACGCGTGTCCAATTCGTGCGTCACGTATTTTAACGACGTTGCGGTTTTGCGGTCCGCCGCTTCTTCCGCCACCGCCGGCAATATTGCCGCAATCAGTCCAAACAATAAAAACTTTTTCAAAAACATTTTCCTCCCCTTTCTTTTGTTTCACTAATCACTAATAAAAACACCGCAATGGAAACCAAGCGGCCGGGGTGTTCGAAAATCAAATCTGCAATGATTCCGGTGGCCTTTTGCCAAGGCATTATAACCACAGGCACCCCAACCAAACAGGGGTATGCCAAGATTACGGCACAAAACATCGGAGATTTTGCGAATTTTATTACGCGGATTACGACAATTTTGTGCCGGCAGATTTGGGCTTTCGACAGCCCCGAACCAAGATTCCCATCTGGCTCTGGTATTTATTCTAACATGAATTTAAAAGTTGGTCAATTGGTTTTATGCGCTGTGTTTATTTATTGCCGCGTGGATTTCGTCCAACGTCGCACTGGACGGCAATATGTCTTCGAAATAAACGTTCGCGGTGCCGGCCGTCATTTTGCCGCGCTTTGGCCAATAAAGTCCTGTATCAACACCAACGGGGGTGATTGGTAATTTTAACTGGGCCGCCAAGAATAACAGGCCGCGTTTTAATGGAATCTTTTGGCCCGGCTTTACACGTGTGCCTTCGGGAAAGATGATTAATTTTTGTCCGTTCATTATGCGCGATGCCACCGCCGCGGAAAGTTTCTTCATATTCGTTGCGCCGCGCGCGCGGTTTACCGGTTGCAATCCCATGCGCCAAAATGACCAACCGTAAATCGGTATCCAGAGCAATTCGCGCTTTACGATGAAAAATGGATTTCGTATGTTCGTGACCAGGATTGCAACCTCCATTATCGACATGTGTTTTGATGCGATGATTGCCTTGCCATCGGTTCGGACGTTGTCGTTTGGTTGCACCGGGATTCCATTTTCTTCGGTTGGGGGATAGAATATGCGATATTTAATTCCGCATATGATTCGCGCAAGGAACAATACCCCGCGTGCGTCCGCGGTTATCATGCGCAACGTCATGCGGCGCGATGGCAACGCGGCCAGTAATATCGGCGCCCAAAGGAAAAAGTAGATTCCAAGGACAATTTTAAAAACAATCGTTCTAAACATTTTTCAACCTTTTATTTATATGTGTATTCCGGACCTTCTTTGATACCGACCATTGTGACGATAAACTTTACATATTCGACAAGCCACCGTTCCAATCGGCGTGCGGCCCGCATTTCATGCAACGCCACAGGACACGAAACGATTTGGGTTTCGGGTAATTCCGATTTGACAAGGAAACTTGCCCGTTGAATGTGGTCTTCGGTTGTTATGATGACGATTCGGTCAAGACCGGATTTTTCAACAATGTTCTTTATCGCCAACGCATTTTGATATGTTGATTTTGATTCGGATTCTATGATGGCGCGTTCGGTATTGCCGTATGCGGAATCAAGTCCCGCACCAATTATATATAAATCCGCGTCGGGATATTTATCGATTTGTTTCATGGCAAACGGCACGCGTCGAAAATCGCCGGTAAGGACGAAGATACTATCGTTGTCCAAAATGAAATCGCAATCGTTCGGGGACGTCAATTTGAAAACTATGCCGCCAAGGACGAAGATGCCAAGTAATAAAAATGATGGACGCAATATTTTCATGATTCTGAATTTAATATCTTTTGTGTTGTTCGTTTCGTCACCATTATTGCAAACAAAACAATTATAAATGGAACAAGTAAAAGCATAATCCAACCAAACCCGGAAATTTCCAACATCGCCATTAATCCCACGCGGGCGGAATGCGCAATCCCAAGTATCATAAGCAATATCGGGCATGCCAACAAAAATCCGATAATGCATGCGATGGTGCAAATTTTTGCGACAATCATTTGCATTTGTTTGGTGACGAATTTATCACTTGCGCCGATTTGGTTCAAAATTTCCAATTCGCGTTTGTGTAAAAGCGCGGTGTTGCGCGCGATAAACGATACGCATGTTCCGATGGTTGCGATAACCAGACCCAACAGCAATATTAAAATGGTTACCATTTTCCAACCGGCGGATATTGATGGCCGCAGCGCGTCATAGTGTGGGATAAAGCGCGCATTGTTGCCGATTAAATTTCCGACGGCGTTCATATCGGATTTGGATTTAAATTTTACTTCGAACATAACGGGTAAATATTTCTTTAGCACGCCGTTGCCGCCACCAAGCCATGGTTTCATAAGTTTTGACATTTCTTCTTCGGTCAATTCGTGTATGGTGTCGATTTTATCCTGGTTCGTTTCAAAAAATTTTCTAACCGTATTGGTTTTTTCCGTATTTATCACCTGAATCGTGGCGTGGACGTCCCATTGGCGATTCCAATTTATAATGCCGGTTCCAATCGCAAGCGATAGTCCCAATGATAGCACCGCCAAAAATGTCATTATGCACATGATTGCCGTCATAAAAACGGATTGCCCGGAAATAAGCGAAAATACAATCGGTTTTTTCATATCTATTTGTTCCCAATATCATTAAATTGCCTTGACAGTTCGGTAAAATATTTTGCGTCGTGTATCCCCGGGGTCGCCTTTTTTACCGTTGAATGTGCGCGCGTGGCGGCGGGGTCGATAAAAGTTAGTTTGCGATTTTCAACATGCATAATCGGAAATTTATATGTTTCCATCAATTTAGAATTATGTGTCGCAAGGATTATTGTTGTGCCAAACATTTTGTTCATCTGAATAAACAGTTCCATTAAACGTGATGCGTTTTCATCGTCCAAATTTCCGGTTGGTTCGTCGGCCAGTAATATCGATGGCTGAATGATAATCGCACGCGCGACGGAAACGCGTTGCTGTTGTCCGCCACTAAGCGTTTTTGGGTTGGCATTCGCGTATTTCGCAAGGCCGACCCATTCCAATGTTTTCGTGACAAGTTTTTTTATTTTCACCTCGTCCATGCCGCGCACGCGCAGTGGTAACGCGACATTATCGAATACCGATATATGTGACAGCAGTGAGTATTCTTGGAATACAATTGCCATTTTGTTGCGCATTTCGGTTATTTCGTCGCGCGACATTGAATTTGTCGGCGTGCCAAAAATCTTTATCGTTCCGCGACATGGCCGGTGCAGGTGATAAATCAAACGAAGCAGTGTTGTTTTCCCCGCGCCCGATGCGCCAGATAAAAAGTAAAAAGACCCCGCACTGATGTTAAAAGATACATCGGTCAATATATCTGGGTCATTGTCGTATCGTGCGCCGACACCCATAAAAGATATAACAGTATTGCCTTCCATGTATCGCATATTAGTAAAAAAAACTTTTGGGGTCAAGATAGTTAAAATGGCAAACACAGATAATTTGTTGGCGTAAAGTTTTTTGTCTTTTTTCGTAGGGCTAAATGTGGTATAATTTCACATCAGAAAGGATTCAGGAGATTTTTATGAAACATTTTTTTAGGGGTTTTGTCGCACTTTGGGTGGTGTCGTGGTGTATGGGGGCCAATGCCGCATGTGCGGGTAATACAAACAGAAATACCACCGTTCGTATTGTTCCGGGTGAACAGCCGACCCAGGATATTGTTGGTGCGCCCCAGGTTGTTTCTAATACTTTTATATTGGGAAATTGTGGCGGGCAAGATTACGAATCGTATTCGGTTCAACCCCAAGGTTATTACAGACAACCGACCGTTTATCAACGGGCCGGTGGTCCGCGCCCAGCGAATTATTATACGGGGAATGGTATTGAAACCATGCCGGCGCGTCGCACTGAATCACGATATTCTTCGGATAGTTCGTGGAATATTTCGGGACGTGGATATGTTGGCGCGCATTTGGGGTTGCATTTACTAAATTGGCGTAATACATATCATGCGTTGCCGGTAGAGGCGATATATGATATTGGTTCTGATCATGATGACTATCGTTTCAAGCCGGTTATTGGTGGTGATTTAGTTTTGGGATATCGTTTTAATCAGTCATGGCGGACAGATATAGAATTTGGTTTTACATCTAATTATAAAGATTCGGATAATGGTATAACGTTTGAGTTATCTGCGCCTTATGTGACGGGGAATATTTATTATGACTTTTCGAATGGTCTTTACCTTGGGCTTGGGGCTGGTGCGGCGTTTCCGACCGTTTCCATGGAATGGGAAAACTTTACCGCAAACAATTCAAGCAAGACCGGGGCCAGTTTTATCGGTGCGGCGATGTTGGGTTATGGATATCATTTGTCAGATTCTTTAATCTTGGATTTACGTTATCGTATTTCCGGGTTCAAAGGGACGTCTATTACGCGTGGCGTTTCGCATTTTGGGATATTGCAATCTGTGGAAACAAGCGTTGGTTTTGTTTTGGATAATTCTGTTTCCGTTGGTGTCAGGTATGAATTTTAGTTGACGAAAAAAATATCATAAAGTTCCCGCGATTGTTCGCGGGAATTTTTTTTTTCTATTAAAACGATTCGTTTTCTGCGGAAAACCGATTCGTTTTTGATATAAAAACCGAATCGCCTGGTTTGACAAAAAACAATCAAAACCGAATCGTGCTGCGTCGGCAAGGGCACAGAAACCAAAGCAAAGAAAAAATTTGGCAGACATATTTTGGGAAAGGTAAAAAGCATGATATAATTACGCATAGAGGACAAGTGAGAGAGATGACTTTTTACTTAAAAACATCTTTGTTAACATTGATTTTTGCAACGGCCGTATCAGGTTCGTTTGCGGCACCGACAGTTCGGGCGATTGGGGGTTCGAATACTGTGGTTGGTGCGGGTTCCAATACATCTGCGCGTGCGGGTTCTTTGCGTTCTGGGGGTGGGTATGTCCGTCCGACAACCACCACGTCCGCCGCTGTTCAGAATACAACTGCGGCGACGCAATCGGCCACGTCGGGTTCATCGGTTAGTGCGGGAACGCCGGGATTGAATCGTGGTTCTTCGACGACGTCGCGTTTGTCCATTGGTAAGTATATTGGCGCGCCGCGTTCAATCAGTACCGACGGTGTTGATGTCACCGGTATCGTGGAACGTATAGAAAGATTAGAAACGACAACCGAACGTATTGAATCCACGACCGAACGACTTGAAACAGAAAAACAGAATAACCTTAAAGGGACTGAATTTATCACAGTTGACAATGATGAAGTTTGGTTGGAATTCGATGCTTTAAAGCAAGCGCTTGCGTTGCGTGATGGTCGTGAAGTTGAAATGGATACTACGTCCGCAGGTATAGTTTGGCATTATGTCGGTGAAACCGAATGGAATGTTTTGATTTCGTGGGACGATTTGAAAACCAATTTAGGCATTGCCGGCATAGAGTTTGATCTTTCGAGCAAATTGGATAAAAACCAAGGCACCGAAAACGCAAATCGTGTTATGACGGTTAATTCGTCGGGGGCTGTTGTGCCCGGTGAATATGTGTATTCGCAAAGTCAAACAGATAACCTTTTGTCGGGCAAATTGGATAATACCGCGGATCCGGCAACCTATGGTGGGCGTGCATTGGTTGTGACGCCGACGGGTGAAATCTTGCCGTCCGGTGAATTTGTTGCATACAATCAAGACGCGGTGGACGTGAATCGTGTTTTGACGGTTGACGCGGCGGGACATGTGAAGCCGGACAAGATTGTATATTCCGTTAGTGAAACAGATAGTTTGTTGGCGGCCAAGGTTGGTGCGAACCAAGGCACAGGGAACGCAGGCAAGGCGTTGGTTGTTGGTGCGGACGGTATTGTGACAACCGGCGATGTTAGCGTGGATATTACCGGAAAATTGGACGTGAACCAAGGTGCGGGGAATGTTGGCAAATCGTTGATTGTTGGTGCCGACGGAACTGTTGCACCGGGCGATGTTGATTTGTCAAGCCGCGTTGCCATTGACCAAGGCGCCGGGAACGTGGGCAAGGCGTTGGTTGTCGGTGCGGACGGTATGGTGACGACCGGCGATGTTACTGTGGATATTACCGGGAAATTGGATAGAAACCTTGGCGCGGGGAACGTGGGCAAATCGTTAATCATTGACGAACATGGTGATGTTATTCCGGGCGAAGTTGACCTGTCAAGTCGGGTTGCCGTTGCACAAGATTCCAATGACGCGGGCAAGGTTTTGATGATTAATGACGAAGGTAATGTTGTGCCGGGTAATGTCGACCTATCAAGTCGTGTTGCGGTTGCCCAAGGCGAAGATTACGCGGGTAAAGCATTGGTTGTTGATGCGGCGGGTAATGTGACGCCGTCCGGTGATTTTGTCAAAACGGCCCAAAATACCGATGACGCGGGCAAGTTTTTGACGATTGATGGCGAAGGTAATGTTGTGCCGGGTAATGTTGATCTGTCGAGTCGTGTTGCGGTTGCGCAAAGTACCGAAGACGCGGGCAAGGTTTTGCTGATTAATAGCGAAGGCAACGTTGTGCCGGGTAATGTTGACCTGTCAAGTCGTGTTGCGGTTGCGCAAAGTACCGAGGACGCAGGCAAGGTTTTGCTGATTAATAGCGAAGGTAACGTTGCGCCGGGAACCATTGATTTGTCGGGCAAAGTTGATGTCGCCCAAGGCGTAGGAAATGCGGGCAAAGCATTGGTCGTTGATTCGTCCGGTAATGTTTCGGCGACGGGTGAATTTTTGTCGGCGGCCGATTTGTCGGGCAAGGTCGATATTGCCCAAGGTGTCGAAAACGCCGGCAAGGCATTATTGATTGACGAAGAAGGTAATGTGACGGTTCGACGCATAAATTCGCACAGTTTGGGACTTGGCGCTTTGGCATACAGAGACAAGATTAAAAACGAAGACGTTGCGGACGATGCGGCCATAGAACGCGCCAAAATGGCGGCGGATATAACGGATACGCTGTATTGGATTGATCGTTGGCGTAACAGCACGACAACACTTGACGACAGCACGCGTTATGTTATGGCGATTGATGAAACAGGTGCGCCGTCATGGTTCCGCGTGGTCGTGGAATAATAGATAGAGTTTTTAAACAACGAACAAATAAAAAAGGATAGAAAGTAAAGATAGAGGGGAAATCAAAAAATTAAAAATTGTCAGCAGATACGATGTCGCATCGCGTAGGTGGTTTTTAAACCTTGCTCTTGCGGCGGGAACGGGTGTTCGTCATACCGCTGTATCGGGCCCCGCGAAAAACGCACAGCGTTTTTAGTGGGTGATTTCAAGCGGTATCTCCCTGGGGTTGCAGAGAGTTGGCCCGCGATAAAACTGACAAGATACCGGCTTTTGCCGGTATGACGGAAAGCTTTGGTAATAAAACAGGGACACAATCGCTGTTGAATGCCACAGAACAACGCATTAAATCCAATGTTCAATTGACATTGGGGGTGGTGTGAAACAACAACAAACAAAAAAGGAAAAACAATGAAAGTAAATGTAAAAGGATTGGCGTTTGTGGGCTTTGCCGCGGCGGTGTTCGCACAAAGCGCAATGGCAGCCATCACCTTGGGTGAAAATGATCCGAAGACAGTTACATCCAAGAAATACGTTGATGATAAAATCCCGAACGAATATGCAATGACATACGGTGGTTCCACACATGCAGCGGAATCTACGGATGGGGCGGTCGTTCTTGGTAATGGACGTGGTCAGGTTAAATTTACAAAACTGAGTAATAGTTCCAATGAGGTTCATACAACAAGAGGTCAGGACGTTGTGGTCACCGGTAAAGCGGTTGCCGACGCAATGGCTGCGACGGTGAATTTGCAGGGTGATGTAGAAAAGCATACCGCTGTAGAAGATATAATGGGCGGCACAAATAATACCGACGTTGTTGGACATAAAGTCGTTGTCCCGGATGAGGCGGTTGCCGATACATCGGCCAAGATTGTTAATACCGATTCTGCCGCGACGAATGAAACGATACACCAGAAAGACAAACTTGCAACGGCCGGTGCGGTCTATGACTATGCACAACCAAGGTTTACAACCGATTCCGGAACTAATAGCGTGTCTGTTGGATACAAAGAAGCTGGTTCGGATTCAACATGGGCAACATTGCAAACGGCGGCAAGTGGGACGGCGACAAGTAATGCGAATTATGTTACCATGACCAAGGGTAGCGGTAATGTTTATACAATCAATCTTGCCGATGATCAGGTTGGAACAAATGGTGTCTCGGGTACTGGTATTACAAATGATATAACCTATAATTCAACTAAATTGACAACTGGTAAGGCGGTTTATGAATTTGTAATGGATCAGAATAAACAATGGCAACCAAAGATTGAAGATAACAATGCCAATAAGTTTATGGTCGGTTATCAAACTTATGATTCTGGCAATAATGCTTATACCAACGGTTGGAAAGAGTTGAAAGCTTCGTCCAACGGAACATCTTCAAGTACGAACTATGTGACCATCAATGAAACAGCAACTGCCGGTGTTTATGCGGTCAACCTTGATACCGCACAGATTGCCACCACAGAGGCTTCTATTGGTTCTGATGCTGGTGTTGTTGGTTCAACGGCAAGTGCGCTTACTACGGCCGGGGCTGTTCATGACTATGCCGTCAGACAGAGTTGGGGCAGCGGCAATGCTGGCAAAACACTTGTCACAGATTCGAACGGTGATGTTACTGTGAGTAATGTTCCACGTGTTCCGGATATGCCGCCAGAATGCGGAACATCGACCTCTGTCCATTGTGCGTTGGTTACCGTTGTTGATCAGGCTGCAAGCGGTAATACACCGGCGGTTATACACCTTGAATGGACGGTCATGGCACAGGTGGATTAGTTTCGTTTAACGATGATGGTATTCATATAACCATAGGAGTGTGAATAAAAAAAAGAAAAAAGTTGTTTTAATTGTGTCCTTATGGTGATGGCGGGGTGTTCCTCTTCCGCCATCATTTTTTGCATGCGGTTTTTGTTCCGATGTGCTTGAAAATTTATTTCTGATAATTATATATACGGCAACGATAAAACAAGGAGTCAGAAAATGGATCCAGAAGCACAAATGCAAGAAACCCCAGATCAGGCGATTGCAAAATATACAACAGATTTTACTAAACTTGCCGCCGACGGAAAATTGGATCCCGTAATCGGACGTGATGAAGAAATTCGTCGCACGATTCAGGTGTTGTCGCGGCGCACGAAAAATAATCCGGTTCTGATTGGCAACCCCGGTGTCGGTAAAACCGCGATTGTTGAAGGACTTGCCGAACGTATTATTTCGCGCGACATTCCGGAAAATTTACAGAATAAAAAACTATTGTCCTTGGACATGGGCGCACTTATGGCCGGCGCAATGTTCCGCGGTCAATTCGAAGCGCGTTTCAAGGCGATTCTAAAGGCCGTCAAAGATGCGGACGGTGGAATCATTTTGTTCATCGATGAATTGCACACACTGGTTGGTGCCGGCAAAGGTGAGGGCAGCATGGACGCCGGCAACCTGATTAAACCGATGCTCGCGCGGGGCGAATTGCACTGTTTGGGTGCGACGACACTTGACGAATATCGGCAATACATTGAAAAAGACCCGGCATTGGCGCGACGTTTTCAGCCCGTTTATATTGATGAACCGACCGTTGATGATACGATTTCAATCTTACGCGGACTCAAAGAAAAATACGAAGGGCACCATGGTGTGCGTATTTCCGATAGCGCGCTTGTTGCGGCGGTGCGGTTGTCGAACCGTTATATCACCGATCGTTTTTTGCCGGACAAGGCGATTGACCTTATTGACGAAGCGGCCGCGCGCGTGCGGATAGAGGTTGCGTCAAAGCCCGAGGCACTGGACGAAGTTGACCGGCATTTAATGCAACTTAAAATCGAACAACAGGCGTTAAAGAAAGAAAAAGATGAAGAGTCAAAAAAACGTCTTGGCGATTTGGAAAAACTGATTGCGGAATTGAATCGGCGGTCAACCGAAATGACAAATGAATGGCGCGCCGAACAAGAAAAAATGCGCGGGCTTTCGGACGCGATGGCGGCGTTGGACGCGGCCAAGGCAGAGGTTGCCGCGGCGATGCGAAATGGCGACTATGAAAAGGCGTCCGCGTTGCAATATGGGAAAATTCCAGAGTTAGAAGAAAAAATCAAAAAGATGAATACTGAATCGCGCGAATATAAAACGGTTCTGCCCGAACATATCGCCGCGGTGGTAAGCAAGTGGACCGGTGTCCCCGCGGAAAGGCTTTCGGTGGCGGAACAATCGAAACTGTTGAACATCGAAGACGAATTGCGCAAACGTGTTGTGGGCCAGGACGAAGCGCTTTCGGTTGTGTCGCGTGCGATTCGTCGTTCGCGTGCGGGGTTATCTGATCCGCGTCGTCCGTCGGGCAGTTTCATGTTCCTGGGGCCCACCGGCGTTGGTAAGACCGAGGTTGCCAAGGCACTCGCCGAATATCTGTTTAACGACGATACCGCGATGACCCGAATCGATATGAGTGAATATATGGAACCGCATTCGGTTGCGCGTCTGATTGGGGCGCCCCCGGGGTATGTCGGATATGACCAAGGTGGCGTGCTGACTGAATCTGTGCGTCGGCGGCCGTATCAGGTTTTGCTGTTCGATGAAATCGAAAAGGCGAATCCGGACGTGTTTAATGTGTTCCTGCAAATACTGGACGACGGGCGTTTAACGGACGGCCAGGGTCATGTTGTGAACTTTACGAACACGATAATTATCATGACCAGCAACTTGCCCGATATGAATGCGGTGCGCAAACAGTTCCGGCCGGAATTTATCAACCGAATCGATGAAATCATATTCTTTAACCAACTGGGCAAAGATGTGATGGCGGACATCGTAAAGATTCAACTGCGGGGCCTAAGGTCGCGTTTGGCGGCGCGGCGTATCGAATTGGATATTTCGGACGAAGCGATAAAATGGCTTGGCGAACATGGATATAATCCGGTGTTCGGGGCGCGACCGCTGAAACGCCTTATTACATCGATGGTCGAAGATAAAATCGCAGACCTGATTTTGTCCGATGCTGTGGGTGAGGGCGCAACAGTGCACATCACAACGCATGGGAAAGATTTGGTCGTGAAATAATTAAAAGTATAGGCAAAGGGCGCAAAAGTGAAAAGAATACTTGACTTTGCGCCTTTTTTGTTATAAATTATCCCGGCAATTATAAAGGATTTGATATGCCACGTGTATGTAAAGTTACAGGTAAAAAGACAGAAGTTGGTATGAATGTATCGCATTCTGAACGTCATACAAAGCGTACGTTCTTGCCGAATCTGCATATGTTAAAGTTCCATAGTGATATATTGGGACGTGATTTTTCGTTGCGCCTTTCGGCCGCGGGTTTGCGGACACTCACTAAACATGGCGGTTTGGATGCCTATGTCATGGCAAAGCCGATTTCACGTCTGACACCGGAAATGGCGGAAATTAAACGCGCGATTGTTAAAAAGAATGGCGTTCCGGCAAAACCGGCGAAAAAACCAACGCACAAGGCGAATCGCAGTGCGCGCTTGGTAAAAAAAGTTGCGGCAAAGACAACCGCAAAATAAAAGTCGTCTGGCCCTGTGGTGGAATTGGTAGACGCGCTTGACTCAAAATCAAGTTCCGCAAGGAGTGTCGGTTCAAGTCCGACCAGGGCCACCACCAATTTTCGTTAATAAAAAATCGCCGAGTGCCTCGCCGTAGCATTGGCCGCAAGAATAAACTTTACGACTTGCGGCGGAGGCGGGCAGTGGCAAATATTAAATTACTTTGGCTTTGTTTCTTTCTTGCAACGTTTTAAACAAAAACCGTAATAAAATAAAGAAGATAATACATTTTCTGGTATCAGTTTTGTTCCTTGTTCGCAGCGAAACAATTCGCGTTGCGATAGGCCAAACATTTTCGCGGCGTCGCACATTTTTATGCAACTGTCACGTCGTGCTTTGCGTAACATCGTACCAAAATATTTTGCATCAACCAACATAACCATTTTTACTCCTTTTGTTATTAAAAATACCGTCAAAAGACGGTTGGAGGCTGAAAAGCTGTTAGGATACAGTGTTGCTTATTCTATATATTCGCAACCCTCCAACCAAGTGGAGTTATAATCCTAAGAGGCTTTCAGACCCCGCATTAGGCACCGCCTTTTGCAACTGGTATTATAATAAATGAAACGGCATGTTGCAATGGAAATATGTTGATGATTGATTACATCGCGAAAATTACGGCGCCGGCGTCATCTGGTGTTTCCTATTGTGTTATATCGTGATTTTGTGCTATAATTCGACGGTAAAGAAAAGGGGAAATATATGAAAAAATTATTTTTGTTGCCGATTGCGTTGTTATTGGCCGCGTGTGGTGATAACGGGTATCAAGAAACGGGTTTGTTGTGTGAAGATGCAGAGCATAATTCTGGCGATGCGCAGATTACTTTGGATGTTGACGCGACCAAGGAAATTGCCAATGTTGTTGTGAATGGCGAACGTGTTGTGTTGAAATCCGAAGGCCAAAAAGATTCAACTTATATCAGTTATTATGGGGCAAATGCCGCAGGTGAACAAATAAAGTTAAATATCATCTTTACTGATAACGAAAAAAGTGTTCAATATATGCTTGGGATAAATTCTGATGAAAGCACGTACGGGTGTTTCAAGAAATAATTGTCATTCCGGACTTGGTCCGGAACCGACCAGGGCCACCACCAAAAATTGTTAATGCGCACAATAAAGTGCGCATTTAAAATTTTTGAGTGTCGCGGCGGAGTGCGCAACGCGCACGAAGACGGACAAGTGCAAATTTAACCCGCACAATAAAGTGCGGGTTAAAAGATTTCGATTACAGAAATAATGTTATTTTTGTTCCCTTGCGTTATAGTCAGCCATCATTTTTTGCACTGTGGCCGGCAAATTCGTTTTTATAACCTCTGGTGTTATATAGGCATTTGCGAACGAATCTTTGAAATCTTCGCGGACGGGCCGTTTGATGAATTCATAGCAAATAAAATCGACTATGCGTTCTTTTAAATCTTGGGGAACGCCGTATTCGCGAATAATCGGCATTTCTATGAGTGTGTGTACAAATTCATGAAATACCAGACTAAATATTTTTTCTTTATCATCGAAAGGATTTTCCGCGCTAAAAGACGGGTTGTTTACGCCGAAAATTATTAGTGCAGGTTGTTCGCCTATTTGTGGGTTATACTTACTACTGTAATCTATAGAGTACAGTATTGCCAATTTCTCCGGCATTTGCGCATTCCATGATGACAAAAGCGGTACAAGATATTCATTGGTTTTGCGTTCAAGTTCCGGTATTACATACTGTTGAAATACGTTATCAAGGCGCATCAGAGTATCAGCATCATACAATTCGTTTATGAAAATATTACGATAATGTTCGATATCTTCGTCGGTCAATTGTTCTTTGTTGAACATATCTTCCATATCTTTATTGCCCGGCACAGGAATAAATGTGTCGGGTTTATGATAGAATTGTTTAAGTCGTGTATGATACATGTTGTGACTATTGAAAATATGCTCCCATGCTTCTTCGGCGTTTAGCGGTCGTGTGGTGATTTCCATGGTTCCATTCTCTGTTTTTAAATGGTGTTTGCTGGTATTTGTATCGACATTATCACATGCGGTTAAAAACAGCACACCAAGTAAAGCAATAATTTTTTTCATTTTTATTCCTTTTGTTTTACTGTGTGATTTTATCATATGTTTTCAATAATTACAACGCGAACATTAGTAAAATCCCGATGCCGGCGATGATGATTGCGCCGATGGTAAGGGGCCAAAAGAATCTTTTTACTATTGCGTTCGCGCGTTCTTGAAAACGCCAGAGCAGGTATCCGACAATTGCGAAACGTCCGGTGCGCAAAATCGCGGACAGACCCAAAAACAAAACCGCCGGAAATCCCATGAATCCCGCGCATATCGCCATAAGTTTGTATGGAACCGGGGTGACGGCCGTCAAAAAGATTATGAAAATTCCATGTTTGATAAATAAACTTTGGGCCAGTTCGAATTTTTCCATACTTGCGAAATTATTGATAATCCAAACCCCAACCGAATCGAACAGCCACATTCCAATGCAATATGCGATAATTCCGCCGACGATTGACCCCAATGACGCCGCCAAAACCACCGGAACGGCGCGCCGTTTGTTTGCGATAATTGGCGGGGTCATAAAGACTTCGGGGGGAATGAATAGAAATATCGATTCGCATACGGTAAGGATGAAAACAACCCATGTATATGCTTTACTTTCCGCGCGCGACAATAAATATTCAGAAAATTTCATTATTTTGGCCCCAAAATTAAAAAAATTCCTTGATTATGGTTGAATATCTTATACCGTAGAATACAATGATACAAATGGATTCGTCAATGTCAAAAAAACATATTGATTCGAATAGAAACGAACGTGTTGCCGCCAAGGTGCAAACCATTGTGGCAGAGATTTTGCGCAAAAATTATGCGGAAGATCCGGTGCTGGCCAAAGTGTCGCTTGTCGGGGCCGAGGCACGCGGCGGATTGCAATTCGTGCGGCTGTTCTTTCATTGTCCGGTTGATGATATTGACGCGGCAAAGCGCGCACTGGACATAGAAACGCGGACGATTCGTTTCCAAATGGGGCAACAAATTGACCAAAAATACGTCCCCCAGATACGGTTCGACTATGACGATACTTTGGAACGGGCGGAGAGGATAGAGGAGTTGCTGGAGAGAGTAAGCGAAGAAAAATGAAGCAAGAAAATATTCGGAATTTTTCAATAGTTGCGCATATCGATCATGGAAAATCGACGCTGTCGGATCGGCTTATTGAAATGACGGGCGGGTTGGAATCGCGCGAAATGAAGGCCCAGGTGTTGGATTCTATGGATATTGAACGCGAACGCGGAATCACGATAAAGGCCCAAACGGTGCGGTTGAACTATCGTGCGAAAGATGGCGTGGTTTATCAGTTAAACCTTATGGATACGCCGGGGCATGTCGATTTTTCGTATGAAGTGTCGCGCAGTTTGGCGGCGTGTGAAGGCGCACTGATTCTGGTTGATGCGACCCAGGGGGTCCAGGCGCAGACGTTGGCAAACGCGTATCTTGCATTGGATAACGATTTGGAAATGTTGCCGGTGCTAAACAAGATTGATTTGCCGTCAAGTGATGTTGACGCGGTGCGGGCGCAGATTTCCGATGTGATTGGACTTGACGCGGCAAATGCGATTGCGGTTTCGGGTAAAACCGGCGCGGGTGTTCCGGAATTGTTGGAAGAAATCGTGCAGAAATTACCGGCCCCAAACGGTGATGAAAATGCGCCGACGCGCGCGCTGTTGGTGGATTCGTGGTATGATTCTTACCTTGGTGTTGTTGTTTTGGTGCGCGTTGTCGATGGGACATTGCGGCGTGGACAAAAGATTAGGTTTATTGCGACGGGCGCGGAATATACGGTGGAAAAAATCGGATACTTTACGCCAAAAATGGTGAATGTTGATTCGTTGTCCACCGGTGAAATCGGGTTTATTATAACGGGCATGAAAACGATTCACGATTGCAAGGTTGGTGATACGATTGCCGATGCGAATGCGACCGTTGATGTGTTGCCGGGATTCAAACCGTCGGTACCAGTGGTGTTTTCTTCGTTCTTTCCGGTGGAATCGGACGATTATCCAACGTTGCGCGAAAGTGCGGAAAAGTTGGCGTTGAATGATGCGTCGTTCGTATTTACAACCGAAAAATCTTCGGCACTCGGGTTTGGTTTGCGTTGCGGATTTTTAGGGTTATTGCATATGGAAATTATCAGTGAAAGATTAAATCGTGAATTTAACCTTTCGTTGATAAATACTGTGCCAAGTGTGTTGTATAAGATTCATATGCGTAATGGCGAAGTGATGGATTTGGAAAATCCCGCCGATATGCCGGACATTACGAAAATTGAATATATCGAAGAACCATGGGTGCGTGCAACGATTATGATGCCGGATACATACATGGGCGGAATTATGCAACTTTGTTCCGACCGGCGCGGTGTCCAAGAAAACATATCCTATGTTGGCAATCGTGCGGTGTTGGTGTATCAGTTGCCGTTGGCGGAAATTGTGTTTGATTTTTATGACCGCGTTAAATCGATTTCTTCGGGTTATGCGTCGTTTGATTATGCGGTGAATGGCTATCGGCAATCGGATTTGGTAAAGGTTTCAATTCTTGTGAACGAAGAAAACGTTGAACCGCTATCATTCATGTGTCATCGTTCGTCCGCGGAAAGGCGGGGCAGGGCGATTGTTGAAAAATTAAAAGACCTGATTCCGCGGCATCAATTCAAAATACCGTTGCAAGCGGCGATTGGTGGAAAAATTATTGCGCGCGAAACAATCGCGGCGTATCGCAAGGACGTGACCGCAAAATGCTATGGTGGCGACATCACGCGTAAAAGAAAGCTTTTGGAAAAGCAGAAGGAAGGGAAAAAACGTATGCGGACATTCGGTAATGTTGAAATACCGCAATCCGCATTCATAAATGCACTTAAAGTATAACAAAAGGAAAATAAAATGGATATTAGATACTTCTTGGATAAAAAAATTGGTTGGCCGCTTTTGTGTGCGGGTGTTCGTTTGAGTCATGCACACAGGGCTACGGCAGATTGGGTGAAAGCTGTACAAGAAGCCGGCCGTACTGTGCGCGCGGCACGTAGGGTTGCTTGGGATGATTCTTTTTGCAACAATGTTATGCAAAAGTTGGAATACGCAAAGCAAGAGCGTAGAATGTTGTTTGGTATAGGGAAAAAAAGATAGGGGCGCAAAATGTTTGCCTGGGTAAAAGAATATTTGCGTTTAACGGTGGCTTTGCGTGGCAAGGGTCGTAAAGTAAAGGATTTACAAAAGACCATACCTGATAAATATGATTTGGTTTGCCATGTAAAGAACAATCATCATGCTGAATCGCATGATGGGGCAATGGTACTGATGGGTGAGAAAACAGAATTGCACCACAAACGCAAAACAAGACGTAAACATGCACCGGTTGGCAAGGTTAATAGGGTTCGTAGATCTCATTGTATTGTTATAGATCCGAATAAAACTGGTCCGGGGGCGGTTGATCAATGTGAGAAATATTCAACACAGAATGGACCTTGTCGTAAGTTTTGGTGTCCATGTCGTGTGGCGAATAAACGTTATTGGATTGCCCAATTGGCGTTATCAAAGGCTCAGAAAGAATATAATGAGTTGCTGGGTCAACGGAAAGCGTTGGTACATGATGCCTTTCATCGTAAAGAAAGAGGTTAAGATGTTAAAGGAAACGGTGACGAAATTGCGTGAAAATTTTAACGCAAGAAAGGAAGAATTATCAGAAGCGCAGGGAAGGGTTAAAACCTTGCGTCAGCAATATAAAGCACTGGAACTGCCTTGCAAGAAACCTATGTCACCTGTAATTCGTTATGATTATGATGGGGGCGCGCATTGTTTTACGACGGCCAAAAGGCCTTGTTTTGATTATGAAAAGGGCAAAAAATGCACCAAGACAACATGTGCCGCTTGCGAACAAAATAACCAGAAAGTTGATTTGGCAATAAAATTGTATGCGGCGCGGGGCGATCGTAATCGGGCGCTTGTAAATTTATTTTTTGTGACGCGTAAACCGGCCCAGTTGTTGAAATATATGTGGTTAAAGTATAAAGCGGCAAAATTGTATATTTCATATGATGAGAGCCTTGATAAAGTGGCGGGAATGAAAACTGATGATTCACAATTTGATGCCGCGGTTCAAGATAAACGACAAAAAGAAAAGGCGTATTTTTGGCCGTTGCAGATATGAAGGCGATGCGCGATAAAGTGTTTAGCCTTACAAGATAAAAAACAGAGGGAGTACAGATGGCGCACCAGTTCTTTTTTAACCCGTATATCTTGGATAATCTAAATCCGCCGTCGCGTGGGTTCGATGTGGTCCAAGATATTTCTGAACCGCGGCTGCGTTTGTATATAACAAGTCGTGGGGTTAAAACATTCTTTGTGCGCAAGCGTATAAACGGACGCGACCGGCGGATTATCCTTGGGAAGTATCCCGATATGGATATAGAAGAGGCGCGCGGTGCGGTGGCGGGTGCGTTAGATGACGCGGCGAAAAAAATTTCGATAAAGCGCAAGAAAATTTTGTTTTCTGATTTTATTCAAATGTATTTGAAAAATCGTGTGCATCGGTCGGTTGGGTCGTATGATAAATTGGTGCGTTCGATAAACCAACATTTAATATCGCTGTTTGATAAAAATGTTTCAGAAATTACAACCGATGATGTGCGCGAAACCGTTGCGGCCATTAATGGTGCAGCGATTGGTGCGCGCATGCAAGAACTGTTGCAAAGTGTGTTTCGCTATGCGGTTGAAACGGGATATGTGACGGCGAATCCGGTGTCAGAATTGCCGCGGCAAAAACAAAATCGGCGTGTGCGGCCACTTAATAAATATGGGCTTAATCGTTTGGTTGAATCAATAAAAAATTATCCGGATACCACTATGCGGGCGGCGTTTTTAATGTTGATTTATGGGTTTGCAACAAAAAATCAGATTTTTTCTATGCAATGGGAAGATCTGGACTTTAATCGCGATATGTGGGGCGAACAACCGTTGTCCGACCGGGCGGTCGTGTTGTTGCAAGATTTGCCCCAGGACGGTTATTGGGTCTTTCCGGGACGTGGACATGGGCATTTGACCGATCCGCGCGTTGCATGGGAACGTGTTGTGCGTGATGCGGAAATACCGGATTTGACAATGGACGATGTTTATAAATTTATTAT
Source organism: uncultured Alphaproteobacteria bacterium (assembly GCA_905233975.1). Lineage (GTDB taxonomy): Bacteria > Pseudomonadota > Alphaproteobacteria > Rs-D84 > Rs-D84 > Enterousia. Next base: position 66,172 of record CAJOGD010000004.1, read on the forward strand.
GCGACGCCTTAATTGGGCCGGCGATAAAGAAGATTTGCGTCGCAATATGAATGAATTACTGGAAGATTTGTTTAATATTGACTAAATGCCATTTTGTTATGGTTTGTTATAATTTCTTGACACAGGGGGGTGAAAATGATAGCTTTAGGGCATATGTCATGTTTGGTGACAAAAGGTTTAACAAAAATAAAGGATAAAAAATGTCAACTTTTGAAAAAGTAAAAGCAATTGTCGCAGATAAATTGGGCGTTGATGAGGCCAAGATTACGGAGTCTTCATCTTTCGTGAACGATTTGGGCGCGGATTCTTTGGATGTTGTGGAATTTGTTATGGAAGTTGAAAACAAATTCGAAATTTCTATTCCCGATGATGCGGCTTCGCAATTGCTGACTGTTGGCGATGCGGTTAAATACATCGATGAACATACCAAGGGTGCCAAAACGGTTAAGATGGAACCGGCGGGTGGTGCCAAAACGGTTAAGATGGATACTGCCGCGGAAGGAACTTCGGGCAAAAAGGCCGCGTAAGTTTGATTTTTTCTGTTCGTCCGTCACGTGTTTCGCGTGACGGATTTTTTTCTGTATTTTTTGCAGAAAACGTATTATCATAACGGCGGAATTTAACTTTATAAAAAGGAATTATGATATGAGAAGAGTTGTTATCACAGGTATGGGTATCGTGTCGCCGGTTGGGTGCGGTATTGAACATGCGTGGAAAAACATTGTCGCGGGACATTCCGGCGTTCGTAAAATAGAAGATTTCGATGCATCTGATTTGGCGTGCCAAATTGCGGGTGTGCCGGTGCGTGGAACGGAACCGGGTATGTTTAATCCGGATACTGTTGTGGAACCGCGCGACCAAAGAAAAATGGATAAATGTATTTTGTATGGCGTTGTCGCCGCGGCTGAGGCGATACGTGACGCGGGATTGGATACATATACCGGTGATAAAGATAGGGTAGGTGTGTCCGTCGGCAGTGGTATCGGTGGTTTGAACAGTATTTATGAAAACTGCGTTGAATTGGCGAACAATGGCCCGCGGCATATTAGTCCGTTCTTTATTCCAAAGTGCATTATTAATATGGCGGCGGGACATATTTCGATTAGGTATGGGCTGCGTGGGCCGAATGTTGCGATGGTGACGGCGTGTGCGACCGGCGCGCATAGTATTGGCGAAGGCGCCCGTTTGATTCAGCATGGCGATGCAGATATTATGGTCTGTGGTGGATGCGAAGGCGCGGTGGGCAAAATCGGCGTTTCTGGATTTGCCGCGATGAAGGCGTTAAGTACACGCAACGATAATCCGACGGCGGCATCGCGTCCATGGGACCGCGACCGCGACGGCTTTGTCATGTCCGAAGGTGCGGGGATTTTGGTTCTGGAAGAATACGAACATGCGGTTGCGCGTGGTGCCAAAATTTATGCCGAGGTTGCCGGTTATGGCCTTTCGGGTGACGCGTATCATATAACCGCGCCGGCGACGGGTGGTGAAGGCGGTGCGCGTGCGATGATGGCGGCGTTGCGTGACGCGGGACTTTCCCCGGCGGACGTTGACTATATCAATGCGCATGGGACGTCAACGGGACTTGGCGATGTCGGCGAATTGTTGGCGGTAAAAAATATGTTCGCGGGAACGAATGCGTGCATGTCTTCAACTAAATCTATGACCGGACATTTGTTGGGGGCCGCCGGCGCGGTAGAGGCGATATTCTGTACATTGGCCATTCGTGATGGAATTGTGCCGGCAACAATCAATTTGGATAACCCGATTGAAGAAGTTGGCGATTTTGATTTGGTGCCAAATGTGGCGAAAAAGCGTGATGTTAATGTCGCACTGTCGAATTCGTTTGGGTTCGGTGGAACGAATGCGTCATTGGTTGTGAAAAAGGTTATGTAATGAATTGGTTGCCGGGTCATCTGTTCCTTTGTCTGTTTCAACGGAAAGGAGACAAAACCGTAGAAGAGTGTTTTGAAGAGTGTTTTGCCCCTGTGCCAAAGGAAAAAGCCGCGGATTGTAAGGAGTGCGTCTTTAATGGTAAAACATTTGGTGGTAAAGGTCAAACGTATTGTTCGCGTTTGCGGTGTTCTGGCGGGGGGCCTGAACTTGAACCCTGCCGTTGGAGAGCGATAAGTGATATTAATTGGACGAAAGTAGAAAAAATGTTTGAAAGGACAAGAGCTGTAGATATGCTTGCTATTTCGCTTGATATGATACGAAAGATGCAAAAGAAACGGTAATTTTTTGTCGTCATACTGCGTTTCCGCGGTATGACGACACTTACTATAATCAATATTTCTTTATTATTTCTCTTCGTCCTTGCCCAGGCCGATAGTTTTCTTTGCACTGTCCAGTGTGCGAATCAATGCGCGGCGAATTTTGCCGGATATTGTCATAGGCAGACTATCGACAAATTCAATTACACGTGGGTATTTGTATGCCGCGGTGCGGTTGCGAACGTGGTCTTGCAGTTGCCGAATCAAAACGTCGGTGCCTTGGAAATATTTGTTCAAAACAATTGTTGCCTTGACCGCCATGCCGCGCGACGGGTCGGGGATACCGGTGACCGCAACCTCACGCACAGCGGGATGTTCCATAAGGACGCTTTCAACTTCAAACGGGCTGATTCTATAACCCGAAGATTTAATCAAATCGTCATTGCGGCCGACGAACCAATAGTATTCGTCCGAATCGCGATACGCGACGTCGCCGGTGTGATAGTATCCGTCACGAAACGCCGCCGCCGTCAGTTTTTCGTTTTTATGATATTTTTGGAACATGCCGACCGGCCGGCCGTTTGCGACCGATATACAGATTTCGCCAACCTTGCCATCTTCGGTAATTGGGCGACCGTCTTCGTCCAGTAATTTTATATCCCAACCGGCGGCGGGCATGCCCATACTGCCCGGTTTGGGTTTTATCCACTGATTGGTGAATAATTGAACGGTTGTTTCGGTCTGGCCGAATCCTTCGTGCAGTTCGATTCCGGTCATGTTAAGGAAGCGTTCGTAGACCTCTGGATTCAGTGCCTCGCCCGCGACATCGGCCTTGGTCAATTTTGAAAGGTCGTATTTCGATGCGTCCGCGTGAATCAGCATTTTATAAACCGTCGGTGGCGCACAGAATGATGTCACGCCGTTTTCAGACATTGCCGCCCAAAGGTCGTGCGCGGTGAAAATGCCACTAACGTCAAAAATGAAAACCGTCGCGCCGGCCAGCCATTGGCCGTACATTTTTCCCCATGAACATTTTGCCCAACCCGATTCGGAAAGTGTGAAATGCACATCGTCGTCGGTCAGTCGTTGCCAAAACAGCGCGGTGTTTATATGTCCCAACGGATACGCATAGTTATGCGCAACCATTTTTGGTAAATCGGTTGTGCCACTTGTGAAATAAATGACCATAGTGTCGGTGTTTTCATTTGGCACGCGTTTGAATTCCGCCGGCATAGTATTTATCGAATCGGCCACTTCTTCGTTTGATATCAGCATTACGTCCGAATCGCCAATCGCGTTTTTGATTTCTGGAATAATATGCCCATCGTCAAAGGCAATAATTGCCTTGCAATCAGCAGTATCGATTCGGTATTTAATATCTTCGGCCTTTAACTGATTCGTTGAAGGAATAGGAATGACGCCGGTTTTATGCATTGCCATCATCAAAACCCAATATTCCCAGCGGCGACGCAGGAAAAGCAAGACAGTATCGCCCCGTTTTAGACCGCGCGATGTCAAGAAATTTGCAACCGCGTTCGACATGCGCGAAAGGTCCGCGAAAGTGAAATTCTTTTTGTTTCTCGAATCGTCAACCCAAATAATTGCCAGTTTATCGGGCGTTTCGCGTGCAATAACATCAATAACGTCATATGCAAAGTTAAAGTTTTCCGGGACAATCGGAACACCGTTTTGCAAATAATCTTGGTAATTTTCAAAATGTTCTTTGGTTAAAAAACGCGTTGCGAACATGGTGGCCTCTTTATTTTTACGTGTGAATAATGCCATTTTTCCAATAAAAAACAAGCGGAAATATGGGGCACACAGAAAAAAGTTAAAAAAAAGTTGCAAACGTAAATTTATGTTCTACAATCGAATCGTTCTTAAGAAGATAAGAACGTTTGTTTGTTGTTGTGTGTGTTCGGAGTATAGCTCAGCCTGGTAGAGCGCTACGTTCGGGACGTAGAGGTCGTAGGTTCGAATCCTGTTACTCCGACCATAAATTAAAATCGCGTCGTCCCCTCGGCGCGATTTTTATTTATCATCGATGTGACAATTGGATTTGAACAATGAGTAGATTTCGGAAGCGTTAAGCGCACCGAAATCGTTAGGAATGCCCCGCAGCTGGCACATGTTCATATGTGCCGAGCGAGGGAATCTGTTACTCCGACCATAAATTAAAATCGCGTCGTCCCCTCGGCGCGATTTTTATTTATCATCGATGTGACAATTGGATTTGATGCGTCGCATGTAATCGCGACGTAGCGTAAGCGAAGACGGACGCACACGTCATCCCGCGTGAAATCACCCACAAAAAACGTTGCACGTTTTTTGTGGGGCCCGATACCGCGGGGTGACGGCATTTTTTTATCTGTATGACGATTCGTTTAAAAATGTCTTGATTAACTTCTTGCAAATTTGATAGAATAAAAACTGAACTAAGTGGGAACTTGGTTCGGGGCTGTAGCAGGCCCAGATCTGTCGGCACAAAATTGTCGTAATCCGCGTAGTAAAATTCGCAAAATCCCCGATGTTTTGTGCCGTAATTTTGACATACCCCTGTTTGGTTGGGGTGCCTGTGGTTATAATGCCTTGGCAAAAGGCCACCGGAATCATTACAGATCTGATTTGCTAACACCCCGACCGCTTGGTTTCCAAGGCGGCGTTTTATTGGTGTAAATGCCGTCATTCCGCGGTATCGGGTCCCGCGAAAAACGCGCAGCGTTTTTTGTGGGTGATTCCAAGCGGAATCCCGTTGGACCGGCAGAGAGTTAATTCTCAGGAAAGCCTGAGGAGATCCCGCGTCAAGCGCGGGATGACGGAAAAAAAGAAAAGGGGAGAAAATGCATTTGAAAAAGTTTTTATTGTTCGGATTGTTGGCGGCGGTACTGCCGGCGTTCGCCGAAGAAGCGGCGGACCGCAAGACCGCAACGTCGTTAAAATACGTCGAACATGAACTTGACACGCGTCAAAACAAATTTACCGCGGAACAAAACAAGGCCATGGAATACACTAATACGGCCGGCGCAGTGGAAAAACGCGCGGTTAAATCCGATTTGGGCAGCGACACAAGCGATACATCACTTCCCATGGTTGGTGGCGTTAATACAAAATTAAATCAAAAACAGGACGACATCGCCGCCGTCAACGATCACACCGCGGTCACATATACCGGACAGCCGGGCGGTATCGGGCAAAAAGGTATTTACCAAACCACCGGAACATATTCCGACCAATCCGATAATTTAATCGACGCAAAAACATTCAACGCGGCAATTAAAAATGGGCTTGATAACGAATTCAAATGTAGGGAAGACAACCGCGCCCCCGGTACAGACCTTTGTTGGCTTTATACGATACATAATGCAACCGAAGATAATACACTTTTGCCGACCGGTTATACACCGTTAGAATATATCGAAAGTACAGGGACGCAATACATCAATACGGGTTTGGTGGTTCCATCAAGTCCCGAAACCGTTACTAAATTTGATGCCGTTGCAGCATATACAGCCACAACCGGAAGAAATTTTATCGGTGGTTATGCGGATTATACGCACGCACATTATTGCGAATTCAGGGCAAACAAATTCGGTTATAATGGCGCCGGTCAAGATAATAATGCTTATTTCAGTCCCACATTAAGTGCAAACACAAAATACAATATCAGTATGCAAATCAATGGCGCAACTGATACGGTTCTTTCCATAGATGTTAATGGCACAACGTATTCGCATGTCGTTGATAAGTTTCAAGCTTCACAAATGGGCAGCTTTGTGTTATTTGCACTTGGTAGCGACTACTTGGCGCCGTCACTTCGATTATATTCGGCACAAATAAGAATAGACGGTGTCCTGAGGCGTAATTTTATACCGGCAAGTCATATTGAAAACAATACAACGGTTGTCGGAATGTATGATACTGTGTCGCGACAATTCTTTCCCAATGCGGGCAACGGTGATGATTTTATCGCCGGTCCCCCGGTATTAAATGCAAATATTTACGTGCCCCAGAATCAGTAACGTCATTCCGCGGTATCGGGCCCCGCGCAAAACAAAGTTTTGCGCGGCCCGGTACAGCGGTATGACGGCGGTTGGTATTGGGAAACTTGATATTAACATTGGATTGTGGTATAAATTGTATTATGATAAAGCATGACGTTTTTAATGGTGCGGAACCCGATAGGCTTTTCCAGGCACGTGATTTAATGCCGAACGATATTGTTTCGAACGGTTTTGTGTATTATAAATTGGATTTCGAAAATTTTGATTTCACAAAAATTGACGATTATGGAAAGTTCTTTATTGATCGGGCGCGTATCCAAAAAATGCTGGATTCTTGCGGGATAGATATAAATATAGAAGATTTTATTATCTTTAAAAGTTTGCAAGAAAAAATTAATTTAAACTGGTCGATTGGTGAAAACGATAGTTATCGTTGGCAACAGGTGTGTCGCCAGGGACGGTATGGTAAAGCCAGGCCTATGTTGTTGTCCTGGGCGCTTAATCAAAAGATTGCGGGCGGGTTTGCGTATTCTTTGCTTGCGCAAATGTATTTGCAACATGTGTATCCGTATGGTTCTGACAAAAGTCCGGTGTTATATTGTGGTAATGTGTTCTTTGAACGGAATCCGCACATTGAACGTAAGGGTGGGCAATCGCATGCGTATCTGCGGGTAAAATTGGGAAATCAACAATTCTTTTATGATCCGGTGCATCCGTTGATAGATACGTCGGCCCGGTCCCCGGTTCCAACCATGCCACGAATAATGTCGGATTTAAAGGTGCCTTTTAAAGACAAGACAAATTTTAAAGATATGTTAAATGCCCCCGTTTCGAAAAGTGGTGGGTTCGCGTATGTCGAAGTGTCTGATATTTATGGTAAAGAAGAAAATTGGCTGTTGGGGTTCGAAGTAAGTCATGACGCCGACAGGACAGAAGAAAGAATAAAACGGCAAACGCCGAATCAACCGCAGTCGCAACCGGTGCGTGTGTTGCCTTTGAACAATGGCGGAAGATAAAAATCATTTATTTGCAAATTGGTTTTTATCTGCAATAATTCCCAAAGTTATGCGCAGGCGTAAAAAAAGAATCTTTGCACGTTATCTTTTCGGTATTGCGGTGGCAATGTTCGCCGTTATTTATTATGCGTTGTGTGTGCGTTCGACTGTGCGGGAATCAATTACTTTTGATATTAATTCGGGTGATACGGTTGCGTCGGTTGCGCGTCGAATCGATTCGGAAAAATTGGTTTTTTCTGACATGGCGTTTAAGTTCGCGATTCGTCTGCGCGGTGGGCGTGTGCAAAAGGGAGAATATGAAATCCCGCGTGGTGCGTCCGCATGGAAAATTGCGGGAATGTTTGCGCGCGGAAATATTGCGACCGTAAAAATTGTTATTCCCGAAGGCCTTACCATTTTGCAGATTAAAGATTTGTTGCGTTCGTATAGCAGTCTTGAAGGCGACGTTGATTGTAATGATTGGCGCAGGGTGTGCGATGTTGCCGACGGCGATATTTTCCCCGATACATATCATGTTGCGCGCGGAACGTCGCGGTTGGCGGTTTTGGATTTGGCGCGCAAGAAAATGGAGGAAACAAAAAACAAATGGCTGCGCATGCGGCGGAATCCGCCGGCGCCACTTACGGGGTGGAACGATGTAATAACACTTGCGTCGATTGTGCAACGCGAAACGCCGCGCACCAGTGAAATGAAAATTGTGGCCAGTGTATATCTGAATCGGTTGCGGCGTGGCATGCGGCTTCAGGCCGATCCGACGGTTATTTACGCACTGACCGACGGATATGGCGATATGCGGGGCGCGCCGTTATTGCGTGGGCATTTGAAAATAGACAGTCCGTATAACACATATCGTAACAACGGGTTGCCGCCGGCGCCGATTGCAAATGTTGGTTCGCATGCGATTCGCGCGGTGTTGGAACCGGCGGATACAAAATACCTGTATTTCGTGGCGGACGGGCGCGGCGGACATAAATTTGCGACGGATTATGAAACGCACCTAAAGAATCACGCTGACTGGCGCGAGATAAAAAAAATGAATAATCCGGAATTAAATTTTGAAAATCCGTAAATTTTCTGTGGCGAATCGTTTCGTGGATTATTTTTGATGTGTTCAAAAAAACTTTGGATTTGTGCGTGGTTGCGCGGACGGCGTATAGAAAAAATCCGATCGGCGGGCATTATACCATATTTTTTTGTGCTTATCAAAAAACTTTTTTCTTGAAAAAATTCTTATGAATGTGAAAATATGCTTAACTAGATATGGGAAAGTTCTAGTTTCCATTAAACAAATAAAGGAAAGGAATAACAGATGAAAAAAATTGCTTTGACTTCTTTGTTGGCGGTCGTCGCAACGGGTGCGGCACACGCAAGTGTACATGTTATGGATGGCAATCCGTTGTATATGCCGCGGGCGGGACATTTCTATAGTGAAACGTCACTCGCGTCAAGTACGGATAATGCGGAAAATTGGAAATTGGGCGAAAGCTTTGGTGTCGGTATTATCGACAGATTGGCGATAAACATGCGGACATCACTTGCGGAAGAGGGTTCTTTTGACGTCTTCGGTTTCCAGGATTTTTCGTTGGGCACAACGTTCCGTATAATCGGTCGTGGTAATTGGCGTTTAGATGTTTTGGGATCGTATAATGTTGATGGTTGGCTGTATGCATATGATGAAGCCACCGATGACACTGCGTTTATGGACAAGGATATGTTGAACTATACATGGCGCGCGGGCGTTCGTGGTGGATATACAAATGCGCGGTTCACCGTTGCCGGTCATTTGATGCTTGACTATGAAAATAAAGAATCGTTTAACTGGGGCGAAGATGGTTTCCATCGTGTCGCGCTTGGGGTTGATGGCCAATTGTTAATCACACGTGATTGGAACTTTGTTGGCGGACTTGAATATTCTGGACTTGTTGACGAAGGTGCAAAGAATACGGGTGAATTAAAGGGCTATTTCGGCGCGAACTATAACATCACGCCGTCGTCCTATGTCGGTGCGTATGTTGCCGGTGAAATGTCGCATGAAAGTGGCGCATGGAAGTGGCAAAATGGCATGGGATTTGGTGTTAAATTCGGTGTCGATTTCTAAAGTGGTTTAATGTTGCGGAACGCCCCGGTGCGTGTTCATGTGGGGCGTTTCGTGGCATAGGGAAAAAATCATTTTTTTCTTGAAAACGGATTCTGGTTTAGGCTAGAATACCACCAACTAGATGGGAATATTTTCTCTAGTTTCCAAATAAACAAAACAAAGGAAAACAAAATGAAAAAACTTGCTTTGACTTCTTTATTGGCGGTTGTCGCAACGGGTGCGGCGCACGCAAGTATTAACGTTATTGATGGGAATCCACTGTATATGCCGCAAAAAGGCCATTTCTACAGTGAAACTTCGTTGGGTTCGAAAACAGATGCAACAACGGCGGTCGAATTGGGTGAAGAATTTGGTTACGGTGTCACCGATCGTTTCGCGGTCAATGTTGCAACATCTGTTGCGGAAAATGATTGGTTCGATGGCAACCGTTGGGGCGAAATGGAGATTGATGCCACATATCGTGCACTTGATGAAGGCGCATGGAAAGTGGACGTTATGGGTGGTTTTGGTTTGAATCCTATGTGGGACGATCATCGCCCGTTCTTGGACAAAGATGATACGGAATATGCATGGACATTGGGCGTTCGTGGTGGCTATGTGAACAAGGATTGGACAATCGCCGCACATGCGAACTTTATCTATATGAATACCGAAATGTTCAACTGGGGTGAAGAAAATGTCGATGGTTTGTGGCAGAATCATGTCTTGAATTTGGGTGTTGCCGGCCATTGGACAATGAGTGATATGTGGAGTGCAATTGTGACCGCAGATTACTTTAAATCGTTGGATCGTTATAACGAAGTCGAATCGTATGGCTATTGGACGATTGCCGCTGGTTTGAATTATAACATCGATACGACCAAATACATCGGCCTGTATATTTCTAAAGATGTTGCGCACGAAGGTGCCGGCCAATGGGCAATCGAAGATGATTTTGGTTTCGGTGCTAAATTCGGCATTGACTTCTAAGGTCTTGTTGTTATAACAATGAACGTCGCCCGTTTGGGCGGCGTTTTTTTTGTCGTCGGATAATGCCGGTTGCCGATACTTTTATATTGACCGAATTTTATGTTTTTTGTTATAATTGGAATTGAATCAGATGGGAATCTGGTTCGGGGCATTAGCGTGCCTTGGTTAGAACCGGTGCAAAGCATCGTAATCTGTGCGTATTTCGCTTACGATTCTCTGTGTTTTTGCATCGTTAAAACAATCCCCGACGAAATGGCTCGGGGTGCCGATGGCGATACAATAGGTTTTTCCGAAAGCCATCGGGTCATGGTTCTAAATGATACGCTAACACCCCGACCGCTTGGTTTCCAATGCGGTGTTTTTCGTTTGTTTGTGCGCAAATAAACGAACCGCGACGGAGCGATAGCGAAGACGGGTAGAAAGCCGTCATTCCGGCGAAAGCCGGAATCCCGTCGGAACCGTCGCGGACCAATCCTCGGGAAAGCCTGAGGAGATACCGCGTTTCGCTCGGCTTACAGCCTGCGCGCAAATTTGTAGTTGTTTGAACTTCGCTTACGCTCGTTCTCACATACAAATTTACAAATTTTCGGCGGTATGACGAGAAGAAAGGAAAAAAAGGAGAGCGATATGCATTTAAAAAAGTTTTTATTGTTCGGGTTGATTGCGGCGGTGTTGCCGGCGGTGGCGGAGGAGGCCGCGGACCGCAAGACCGCAACGTCGTTGAAATACGTGACGCACGAATTGGACACGCGTCAAAACAAATTCGGCGCGGACACTAACAAGGCCATGGAATACACTAATGCGGCCGGCGTGGTGCAAAAACGCGCCGTCACATCGGAACTTGGCACCAGTACAAGCGATACATCTCTGCCCATGGTTGGCGGCGTGAATACTAAACTTGATTTAAAACAGGACGATATTGACCCGGTCAATGACCATACCGCCGTCACATATACAGGTCAACCGGGCGGAATAGGGCGGAAAGGAATTTATCAAACAACCGGCACATACACCGACCAAAGCGACAATTTAATCGATGCAAAAACATTTAACGCCGCACTGAAGAATGGTCTTGATAGTGAATTTCGGTGTTCGGACAATCGCGATCCAGCGTCCGGACTTTGTTGGCTCTATACGATACATAATACTTATGAAGAATCCGCGGAACCATACGTTTCGGCCACCGGGACAATAGCACAAAACGGCACGCCGACACCCGAACATCCGATTTATCCAAAATTCTTTCAACAGGGCGATATGATTTTGCGCCGCGTTGGCGACTATGCTGATTCGTATGACGCCACAACGCACAAAATCACCCGAAGGGTTGGGGTAAAAGTGATCGATGGAAACACAGAAGATTGGCGGAACAACAGTTATAATGTGGGTGATTCTTTGTTTGATTTTAGCCTTTCTAATTCTGCTTCGCTGGCTTGTTCGCATTATAATAAGGCTAGTAGTGGATGGTATGCGATTGGCAATGGAGAGTTTAAAGCTCGTCAGGTTGCAAACCAAGTGTATTTTAGGGACGATCGTTTTACAACAAAGGCGGATTTTAAATCCTGGCTTGCGGCGCAATATGCCGCCGGCACACCGGTGACGGTGTATTACCCACTTGAAACGCCGGTGCAAGAAGACTGGACCGAAACAACATATAATGAAAACGTCTATATTCCACAGAACCAGTGATGATATTCCCCACATTTTCATACTTTTTTTACTAAAATCCCTTGACAACCGCCATGTTCGGGGTTATAGTGTCAACGCTTTCTGTGTAATAAAGGAAAGTGAAAATTACAGAAAAACGCCGTATTTTGGCAGATTTATAATTGCGGTGATGCCGTTTAAAATAAGTCTGATACGGGTTTTTGTGTAGAAAAAGGATTTAAAAAAAATAACAAAGAGATTTTGAATGCCAACTGTAAATCAATTGATTCGGAAACCACGTAAAAAGGTTGTTGTAAAATCTACGGCACCTGATATGTTGGAAAACCCACAGAAACGTGGTGTTTGCACTCGTGTTTACACTACAACCCCGAAAAAGCCTAATTCCGCGCAACGTAAGGTTGCACGTGTTAAACTTGCCAACGGACGCGAAGTTACCGCGTATATCCCTGGCGAAGGGCATAATTTACAGGAACACAGTGTCGTCATGATTCGTGGCGGACGTGTAAAGGACTTGCCCGGTGTGAAATATCACATTATTCGTGGTGTTTTGGATACCAAGGGCGTGGAGAGCAGAAAACAGGGTCGTTCTTTGTACGGTGCAAAGAAAGCAACTAAATAAACCAAAGCATGCGGGAAACCGTATGAGTAATCCGATTGCTATCGGGTGAAGAAACAAAAAGGAATAAAATATGTCAAGACGTAAAGCCGCAACAAAACGTGAGATTTTACCAGATTCCAAATATGGTAATGTGGTTGTTGCAAAATTTATAAACTGCCTTATGTGGGACGGCAAAAAAGAAGTTGCCGAAAACATCGTTTATGGTGCCATGGACGAATTGAAAAAGATTTCCGAAGATGGCGATGAATTGAAAACTTTCCTTACTGCGTTGGACGCGTTGAAGCCGTCGGTTGAAGTAAAGGGTCGTCGTGTCGGTGGTGCAACGTACCAGGTTCCCGTTGAAGTTCGCGCCGATCGTCAGCAAACATTGGCGATTCGTTGGGCGATTCAATATGCACGTAAACGTGGCGAACGCAGCATGAAGGATCGTATATTTGGTGAATTGCGCGATGCCCTTAATGGCACCGGTGGCGCGTTCAAAAAGAAAATTGATACACACAAAATGGCAGAGGCTAATAAAGCGTTTGCACATTTCCGTTGGTAATATAAAAGAAAAGGAAAGAAAATGTCTGTTGGTAAAACCGCACCATTACACATGTATCGCAATATCGGCATTATGGCACACATCGATGCCGGTAAAACCACAACTTCGGAACGTATTTTGTTCTATACCGGAAAAACGTACAAGATTGGTGAAGTGCACGATGGTGCCGCCACTATGGACTGGATGGAACAAGAACAGGAACGTGGTATTACAATTACCTCGGCGGCAACGACATGTTTCTGGCGCGACCATCGTATCAATTTGATTGATACCCCGGGGCACGTGGACTTTACAATGGAAGTGGAACGCAGTTTGCGCGTTTTGGACGGCGCGGTTGCGGTTTTCGAATCGGTGTCCGGTGTGCAACCACAATCTGAAACCGTTTGGCGCCAGGCCGACCGTTATAATGTTCCGCGTATTTGTTTCGTGAACAAGATGGATCGTGTTGGCGCGAATTTCTTCCGTTGTGTCGAAATGTTCCGCGAACGTTTGGGCGCAAATCCGGTTGTCTTGAATTTCCCAATCGGTGCCGAAAACGATTTCAAGGGTGTTGTGGATGTCCTTGAAATGAAAGGCTATATTTGGGAAGACGAAACAGGTTCCCACCCAATTACTATCGAAATTCCCGAAGAATTAAAGGCCAAGGCCGAAGAATTGCACAACAAATTGATAGAAGAAGTTGTGACGTTGGACGATACGGTCATGGAAGAATACATGGACGGCAAGGTTCCGGATCACGATACTTTGAAAAAGCTGTTGCGCAAGGGCGTTATCAATCAGAACTTTGTGTTGGTTACATGTGGTTCTTCATTCAAGAACAAAGGTATTCAACCGTTGTTGGACGCGATTGTTGACTATTTGCCATCGCCATTGGATGTTCCGGCGATCAAAGGGACCAAGATGGACAAAGAAACCGTTGCGGAACGTCATCCGGATCCCAAAGAGCCGTTTAGTGCCTTGGCGTTCAAGGTCGCAAACGATCCGTTCGTTGGAAATTTGATGTTTATCCGTATCTATTCTGGTAAGTTGACGTCGGGTTCATATATATATAATTCGAATCGCGATAAACGCGAACGTGTTGGTCGTATGTTGCTTATGCATTCTAATCAACGCGAAGAAATCAAAGAGGCCAGTGCAGGGGACATCGATTACCGGCGATACGCTGTGTGATGAAAATAATCCGATTATTTTGGAAAATATTCATGTTCCAGAACCGGTTATTTCGATTGCGGTTGAACCAAAGACCAAGGCGGACATTGAAAAGATGTCGTTGGGGTTGCAAGCGTTGGCCAAAGAAGATCCTTCGTTCCGCGTTTCGGTTGACGAAGAATCTGGTCAGACGATTTTGGCGGGTGTTGGTGAATTGCACCTTGAAATTTTGGTTGACCGTTTATTGCGTGAATTTAAGGTTGACGTGAATGTCGGCGAACCGCGTATCGCGTATCGTGAAACATTCCGCAAACCGGTGACCGAAGAATATACTCATAAGAAACAGTCCGGTGGTTCGGGTCAATATGCCCAGGTCAAGATTGAATTTGAACCGTTGGAACCGGGCCAGGGTTATGAGTTTGAAAACAAGATTGTCGGTGGTGCGATTCCGAAAGAATACATCCCCGGGGTTGAAAAAGGATTGAAGATAGCGCAACAGACCGGTGTTCTGATTGGCTATCCTACTGTGGATTTCAAGGCAACATTGGTTGATGGTAAATATCACGAAGTTGACTCTAATGTGTTGTGCTTTGAAATTGCGGCACGTGCCTGCTTCCGCGAAGCCATGAAAAAGGCCGCGCCGAAGTTGTTGGAACCGATTATGAAGCTTTCGGTTAATACGCCGGAAGAATATGTCGGTGACATCATCGGTGACTTGAACAGTCGTCGTGGACAAATCAATGGTATCGAAACTCAGTTCGGAAATCAGTTGATTTCGGCGTTCGTACCGTTGGCGAATTTGTTCGGCTATGTCAAGACACTGCGTTCTTTGTCCCAGGGACGTGCAAATCCGTATATGGAATTGTCGCACTATGATGAAGTTCCGCAAAATGTCGCAGATGAGGTTATAAAAAAGCTGACAAAGTAAAAAAAGTTTAGACATTTGATTTTTTTGATGTAGTATCAGATTTCGGATGTCAAAAGAAAAACAAACTAAATTAACCAAAGCCCAAGGAGAAAACCATGGCAAAAGAAAAATATGTAAGAACTAAGCCGCATGTCAATATCGGTACCATTGGTCACGTCGATCATGGTAAAACGACATTGACGGCCGCTATTGTGCACTATTATGGTGTTGGTGCCGATGCGGGTAAGACTGTTGACATGATTGACAGCGCCCCAGAAGAAAAGGCACGTGGTATAACAATTAATACTGCACACGTTGAATATGAAACCGCGTCACGTCACTATGCGCACGTTGACTGCCCGGGACACGCCGACTATGTTAAAAACATGATTACCGGTGCGGCCCAGATGGACGGTGCGATTTTGGTCGTTGCGGCAACCGATGGTCCGATGCCCCAGACACGTGAACACATCTTGTTGGCGCGTCAGGTTGGTATTCCGAAAATTGTCGTTTATTTGAACAAGTGCGATTTGGCCAATGATCCGGAATTGTTGGAATTGGTTGAAATGGAAATCCGCGAATTGTTGTCTGCGAACGACTTTGATGGTGAAAATGTGCCAATCATTCGTGGTTCGGCGATTTCCGCATTGGAAGGCAAAAACGACGGTTTTGGTAAAGAATCTATCGATGCGTTGTTAAAGGCGTGCGATGAATACATTCCAATGCCAGAACGTCCGGTTGATAAGCCGTTCTTGATGCCAATCGAAGACGTGTTCTCTATCACTGGTCGTGGAACCGTTGTGACGGGTCGTGTCGAAGCCGGCGTTATCAAAGTTGGCGACGAATGCGAAATCGTTGGTTTGCGTCCAACACAGAAAACAACTGTCACCGGTGTTGAAATGTTCCGCAAATTGTTGGATCAAGGTGAAGCCGGCGATAACATTGGTGTGTTGTTGCGTGGAACCAAGAAAGAAGATGTGGAACGTGGTCAGATTATCTGCAAACCGGGTTCTATTACCCCGCACACAGATTTCGAAGCCGAAGTTTATATCTTGACCAAGGAAGAAGGCGGACGTCATACAGCATTCTTTAGCAACTATCGTCCTCAGTTCTTCTTTAGCACAACTGACGTGACAGGAACTATCACTTTGCCGGCGGACAAAGAAATGGTGTTGCCGGGTGATAACGTTCGTATCACAGTTGCTTTGATTGCACCTATTGCTATGGACGAAGGTCGTCGTTTCGCTATCCGCGAAGGTGGACGTACCGTCGGCGCAGGTGTTGTGTCAAAGATTATTAAATAATAACAATGTTGTTCGGTCGCTCGCGGAAATGTCCCGGGCGATCGGCAACGAAAATAGACAAAATAAGGGAAACAAGCAAAATGGTACCAGCATCAAAAATTCGCATCAAATTGACGGCTTTTGACCATAGAATCTTGGTGGAATCAGTGGAGGAGATTGTCAAAACTGCAAAGCGCACCGGCGCAGATGTCGTTGGGCCTGTTCGCTTGCCGACATTGGTTCAGAAATTTACGGTCAATCGTTCGCCGCACGCAATTCGAAATCCGCAATCACAAAGCGGTCGTAGATATTGTTAATCCAACCCCTCAGACAGTTGATGCACTGATGAAGTTGGATTTGGCATCGGGGGTTGATGTAAAAATTAAATTGTAATGGTTGTTAGCGTTAGATAATTGTTGACTTTTTAAAACAATGTTCTAACCTCTGGCAGAAAAAAAGGCAAAAAAATGAAACGTAGCGGGTTGATTACAACAAAAATAGGAATGACGCGTCTGTATGATGATGCGGGCGTTGCACATGCAGTGACGGTTTTGTCCGTCGGGGATTGCGCGGTTATTGGCAATCGTACGGTCGAAAAGAATGGTTATGTCGCGAACATATTGGGTATTCGCGAGGCCAAGGCAAAACACATTGCAAAACCACAGGCGGTTGCCGCCGAAAAGGCCGGTGTTAAACCGTATCGTAAAATTGTGGAATTTCGGTGCACAGATGACTGTGTGATTCCGGTCGGAACGAACATGGTTGCATCTCATTTCGTGACGGGGCAATTTGTTGATGTTCAGGCAACAAGCAAGGGTAAAGGTTTCCAAGGTGCCATGAAGCGTCATAACTTTGGCGGTAAGGAAGCAACGCATGGTGTGTTAAAGGCGCATCGTTCACTTGGTGGTACGGGTATGCGCGAATGGCCGGGTCGTGTCTTGCCGGGAAAGAAGATGTCTGGGCAAATGGGGAATGAAACCGTTACGGTTCAGAATTTGAAAGTTTTTGGCACAGATGATGTGGAAAATCTTGTTTTTGTCGAAGGTGCTGTGCCGGGGGCAAACGGAACATTTGTATTAATTACAGATGCGATAAAAAAAGAACAGAAAGATTTGCCTGTTCCGACATGTGAAGTAAAGGCGACGGCGGAAGAAGCCCAACCGGAAGAAACCAAATCAGAGTCTGTTGCAGAGTAAAAAAGGTGAATTAAAATGCAAGCAAATGTTATAAATTTTGATGGCAAAACAGTCGGTAAGATTGAATTGCAGGATTCTATTTTTGGTTTGGAAGCGCGTGCAGATGTGTTGCATCGTGTTGTGACGTGGCAACGTGCCAAGTCGCGTGCGGGAACGCATGCCGTTAAAACCGTTTCTGATGTCGCGGGCAGTGGTAAAAAGGCCTTTAAACAAAAGAAAACTGGTAATGCACGTCAAGGTGAACGTTATAATGTGCACATGCGTGGCGGTGGTGTGGTTCATGGACCGGTTGTTCGCGACCACAGCATTGATTTGCCGAAAAAGATTCGTGCGCTGGGATTGAAAATGGCGTTGTCGTCCAAGGCAAAAGGTAATGCGTTGGTTATCGTTGATTCTGAAAAGTTATCGGCGGCCAAGACAGCGACTTTTGCGAAACAGTTGAAAAAGTTGGAAATTTCTTCGGCTTTGTTCGTTGGCGCAGACGCGTTGGACGAAAATTTCAAAAAATCCGCGGCGAATATCAACAATGTTGATGTTTTGCCAACCATTGGGTTGAATGTGTTGGATATTTTGAAACACGATAAATTGGTCTTGACGGCCGATGCAGTCAAGGCGATAGAGGAACGCCTTGGGGCATAATGGCGATCGGTTTGACAAAAGAGGTTATAGATATGGCAGAAAAAAAAGTTCAGACAGAAAAGAAACCCGTTGCGACAGCCGGTGTTTATGATATACTTCGTCGGCCGATTGTTTCGGAAAAGGCGGTTAAGTTGTCAGAAGACAATGCGATTGCTTTTGAAGTTGACGCGCGCGCCACAAAACAAGATGTTGCACGTGCGATTCAGGCAATTTACAATGTGAAACCAAGCAAGATTAACATTGTTGTTGCCAAGGGCAAGGTTAAACATTTCCGCGGTCGTGGCACAGGAACACAGCGCACAGTAAAGAAAGCGTATGTATCTTTGCCGGCAGATGCGAAATTGGATTTGACCACAAACGCATAACGTAATGTCCCCAGCAGATAATCCGGAATATGGACGTTAGTGTTGGGGCGATAAAAGGATAAAGAAATGGCTTTAAAAAATTATAAACCAATAACAGCAGGAACACGTGGTTTGGTTTTGATCGACCACAGCGAGCTGCATCGTGGTGCACCAGAGAAGTCTTTGACCGTTGGATTAAAGTCCAAGGGCGGACGTAATAATTTTGGACATGTGACGGTTCCACACCAAGGTGGCGGTCACAAACGTAAATATAGGTTGATTGATTTCAAACGTAAAAAATTAGATATGCCGGCGACGGTGGTCCGTTTGGAATACGATCCGAATCGGACGGCGTTTATTGCCCTTATTGAATACAAAGATGGTGTTCGTTCGTATATTTTGGCACCGCGTGATTTAAAGGCGGGCGATATTGTTATTTCCGGCACGCGTGAAGATATTAAACCGGGTAATGCGATGCCACTGAAAAATATGCCGATTGGAACGATTGTTCACAATGTTGAATTGAAACCTGGCGCGGGCGGTCAGTTGGCGCGCAGTGCGGGTTGCTATGCCCAATTGATGGGTAAAGATGGCGTATATGCCCAGATTAAGATGAACAGTGGTGAGTTGCGCAAGGTTCATTCTGATTGTCGTGCGACGGTTGGAACGGTTTCCAATCAGGATCAACGCAATGTCAATTTGGGTAAGGCGGGTCGTGCACGTTGGCTTGGGGTTCGTCCGTCCACACGTGGTATGGCACAGAATCCTGTGGATCACCCGATGGGTGGTGGTAATGGCCACTCTAAAGGACACGAACCTGTGTCAAGAACTGGTATCCCGGCCAAGGGTTATCGGACACGTAGAAATAAACGTACAGCCAAAATGATTATTCGTAGCAGACATTTGGCAAAAAAGAAATAAACTAAAAAACGGAGTTAGATAAATGTCTCGTTCAGTTTGGAAAGGTCCATATGTTCATCCGTCCATTTTGAAAAAAGTGGCGGTTGCGAATGAAAAAGATGATCACAAACCAATTAAAACTTGGTCGCGTGGCAGTACGATTGTTCCGCCGATGGTTGGGTTGACGTTTGAAGTTCACAATGGAAACAAGTTTATCCCTGTATCGATTGTTGAAGATATGGTTGGACATAAACTTGGTGAATTTGCGCCGACACGCACCTTTAAGGGGCATGCCGCAAACAAAAAGGCCGCGGCCGCAGCAGGAAAAAAATAAGAAAAAAGGCGTTAGATTATGACAAGATATGGAATAAAAGATAATCAGGTTCGCGCGTTTAACAAAATGATACGCATCAGCACCCAAAAATTGAACTTGGTTTGTGCCATGGTTCGTGGGTTGCCGGTGGATCGCGCCATTGATGTATTAAAGTTTTCGAAAAAACGTGTTGCGGGTGAAGTGTTGAAAACTTTGATGTCTGCGATTGCAAATGCGGAACATAACAAGAATTTGGCGGTTGATACTTTGTTCGTCAAAGAAATTTGGTGTGGCAAAGCGTTGACTATGAAGCGTATAATGCCGGGGCCACGCGGAAGTGCCCGTCCGATTTTGAAACCGTTTTCAAATCTGACGATTGTTTTGGAATCTGGGGCGACGCCAAAGAAAGAACCGGCAAAAAAGAAAGAAACAAAATAAAAGAACAATGTTTGGTGGTATGGGGGCAACCCCGGAATAAAACCAATCGGTTTCAAGAACACCAGGCATAAACGTAAGGGAAAAAAATGGGACAGAAAGTATCGCCAATTGCACAGCGTTTATCCATAAATAAAGTTCCGGATTCACGTTGGATTATGGACAAGAAGCATTATGCGGCTTGTTTGGCAGAAGATAATATGATTCGTAAGTTTCTTGAAAAGAAACTGAAGAAAGCAGGAATCGCAAAGATTGTTATAGACCGTATTGCAAGAAAGGTTGTGATAACGGTTCATACGTCGCGTCCGGGTATGATCATTGGTAAAAATGGTGCGGATATCGAAGCTTTGCGTAATGATATTAAAAAGTTGGTGAAAAATGATCAGGTTGTTGTGAATATTTATGAAGTTCGCCGGCCTGATTTGAATGCACAACTTGTTGCGCAGAATATTGCACAACAGATAGAAGGTCGTGTTTCGTATAAACGCGCTATGAAAAAAGCGATTCAGAATGCACAAAAGGCGGGTGCCCAGGGGGTTAAGGTTATGTGCTCTGGCCGTCTGAATGGTGCCGAAATTGCGCGCAGCGAACAGATTCGCGAAGGCCGTATTCCGTTGCATACTTTGCGTGCGGATATTGACTATGCCGCGGTTCAGGCCAAGACTACGTACGGTGTTGTTGGGGTCAAAGTGTGGATTTACACTGGTGATGTCGTTAATAAAGAAAAATTGGCATCAGAAATGGCGCGTCCAACCGAATACGCTGGGTCGAGTGACAACAGAAGAACAAAATAATTAGAAAGTTGAGGTTTTATCATGTTAATGCCAAATAAAACAAAATTTCGCAAACAACACAAAGGACGCATTCATGGTGTCGCCAAGGGTGGCAGTGAATTGGCTTTCGGTTCTTTTGGATTAAAGGCACTATCGCCGGAACGTATCACAGCGCGTCAGATAGAAGCCGCACGTCGTGCAATTACCCGTCGTATGAGACGTATGGGAAAACTTTGGATTCGTGTGTTCCCTGATGTCCCGGTCACAGCGAAACCTGCGCAGGTTCGTATGGGTAAGGGTAAAGGTGCCGTTGAATATTGGATTTGCCGCGTGAAACCTGGCCGTATAATTTTTGAATTGGACGGTGTTAAATCAGATGTAGCGTACGAGGCTTTTGCGTTGGCGGCGGCAAAATTGCCAATTAAAACAAAGATTGTTGAACGCAAAGTGAACTAAAAGGTGACCATTATGGCAGAAAAGAAAACGGAAGCTTTGAAGACAGAGGAATTGAAAAGCACTTTGGTTAATTTGAAGCAAACTCAAATGAACCAGCGCTTTCAGCATGCCGCGGGAAATTTACCAAAAACACATGTTTTGCGTAAAACCCGTCGCGAAATTGCACGTGTTAAGACAAAATTGAATGCGGCGCAATAAAAAATACTAATTTTGGTTGAGATTTCTAAATTTTAGGTTATCATATGCCAAGTTAGGTTAATGTGAACAAAAAAGTAGATAAGGGATAGTGTTATGCCAAGACGTGTACTGCAGGGTACGGTTAGAAGTGCGGCGAATGATAAGACGGTCGTTGTGGAAGTAGAACGTCGGTTTCGTCATCCACTGTATGGAAAATTCGTAAAGCAGAATAAAAAGTATAAGGCGCACGATGAAGCCAACAAGTATAAAGTTGGTGACATTGTTGCGATAGAAGAGCATCGCCCGATATCAAAGACTAAATCTTGGGTTGTCAAGGGTTTGGTCGGCGTATCGAAAGACAATGATGTCGAAGTGGCGGATTAAATCAACCCAGGGGCCTTTGAGGGCGTATCGGTCTTTGGACGGGTGTGTCAGTCGGGTTCCATAACAAAGCGGCGGGGGATTGCCCTGTTCGCAGGATAAGGATAAGGTTATGATTCAAACAGAAACGGTATTGACAGTGGCAGATAATTCCGGTGCACGTAAAGCGATGTGTATCAAGGTTTTGGGCGGTTCTCACCGTCGTTATGCCACCGTTGGTGATAAAATTGTGGTCGCCATCAAAGAAGCAATTCCGCGTGGCAAGGTGCAAAAAGGAACGGTGCAACGTGCGATTATCGTGCGGACCAAGTTCCCGATTAAGCGTCCGGACGGATCAATCATTCGTTTTGACGATAATGCGGTTGTTTTGATAAACAAGAACAACTTTGAACCGATTGGGACACGTATCTTTGGACCTATTGCGCGTGAAACTCGTCGCAAATATGATGTTCAAAAAATTGTGTCTTTGGCACCAGAAGTGTTGTAATAACGATTGATAAGAGGAGTGAAGCGATGTTGAAAAATTTAGTTTCGGTTTCTTTGGTCGTTGTGTCGGCACTTGCGATGGCGGGGTGCGAATCGAAAGATGTTCGTGCCTGTAAAAAACTGGCACGTCAACAAATCGAATCGGTTTGTGCCGGCGCCAAGGAAGAGTTGAAGAACTATTCCGGTGAAGAGTATGAAACGGTAGAAGAGTTGGCTAAATCAATGTATCCTGTTTGTTTTGATGAAGAATTGATGAAACAGGCAATAGAAAAGGTAGATTTGGCATGCGAATCTGACCCTTCGGTGGCAACAAGAAAATAAGAAAAAAGGCTTGTAAAATGAAGATTAAAAAAGGCGATGAAGTCGTAGTTATTTCGGGAAAGTACAAAGGCGTCAAAGGTCAAGTGCTGGAAGCGCGGCCGAGTGAATCGCGTGTTGTTGTTGCGGGTGTCAATCGTCATAAATGGCATGTGAAACCGACACAGAATCAACCGGGACATATTGTTGACCGCGAAGCGCCGATTCATGTTTCTAATGTTGCGTTGGTTGATCCAAAAACCAAGAAGCCTACGCGCGTTGGGTACAAAATCGAAAATGACAAAAAGGTTCGGGTTGCCAAGAAATCTGGGGTCGAATTATAAAAAACTATCCCGCTGTTACGGGAAATAACGTTAAGGAATAAAAAATGCAAAGCAGATTGCGTGAAATTTATGAAAAAGAAATTGTGCCTGAATTGGTTAAAGAATTCGGATACAAAAATATGTTGGCGGTTCCAAAACTGTCAAAGATTGTTTTGAATATGGGTGTCGGTGAGGCGGTTGCTGATAAAAAGAAACTTGACGCCGCGGTTGTTGATTTGACCGCGATTGCCGCGCAAAAGCCGGTGATAACCCATGCAAAAAAGTCAATTGCTACCTATCGTTTGCGTGAAGGTCAGGCAATTGGAACCAAGGTGACATTACGTGGAAAACGTATGTATGATTTCTTGGATAAATTGATTACGGTTGCTTTGCCACGTGTAAAGGATTTTCGTGGGCTTTCGAAATCAAAGTTTGATGGTCGTGGAAATTATGCCTTTGGTGTCAAAGAACACCTTATCTTTCCGGAAATTTCCATTGATAAAATAGATTCTATTCGTGGTATGGATATCGTGATTGCCACCACCGCGAAAACAGATGACGAGGCGCGCGCATTGCTGACTAAAATCGGCCTGCCGTTGGTATTGAAATAATAAAAGGGACAAAAAATGGCTAAATTAGCGTTGATAAATAAACAAAAAAGACGTGAAAAAATGGTTGCCAAGTATGCCAAAAAGCGTGCCGCAATCAAAGAGAAAATGTCTGTGAATGCAACACCCGAAGAACGCAAGGAAGCAATGCTTAAATTGGCAAAGTTGCCACGCAATGCTAACCCGACGCGTTTGCGCAATCGGTGCAGTATAACGGGACGTGCACGTGGATTCTTCCGCATGTTCGGTTTGTGCCGTCAACAGGTCAGAACACAGGCGTCTGAAGGTAAATTGCCAGGTGTCCGTAAGTCAAGTTGGTAAAGTTAAACATGCCGATTGTGGACAATGCAATCGGTTAGAATAGGAGTAAAAGATGTCATTATCACACCCAATCGGAGATATGGTTGCCCGCATTCGTAATGGTCAGAACGCGGGAAAAGAATCCATAACAGTTCCGAATAGTAAATTACGTGCCGCGGTTTTGGCGGTATTGAAAGAAGAGGGCTTTATCGAGGATTTCCGCAAGGAAGAAATTGATGAGCATCGTTCAAATTTGGTCGTCGTGTTGAAATATGTCGGCGGAAATGGTGCAATCCAAGATATTGCGGTGGTATCAAAACCGGGGCGTCGCGTTTATTCGGGTGCCGCAAAGATGCCACGTGTATTGAATGGATTGGGCATTTCGATTGTGTCAACGCCGCATGGGGTCATGACGGATCACAAGGCGCGCTTGATGAATGTCGGCGGTGAAGTTTTGTGCAAGGTTATATAATAAAAAGGATGTAATTATGTCAAGGGCAGGAAAATATCCAGTAAAATTGATTGATGGTGTGGTTGCATCTGTTGATGGCGACAAATTGGTTGTCAAAGGGCCAAAGGGCGAATTGACTGTTCCGATGAATACGAAAAATTCTGGTCTGGTCGATGTCAAAGTAGAAGCGGGTGAAGTTATCGTTACCCCGAAAGATGCCGAAGATAAAGATTCGCGTGCTATGTGGGGGACAATGACCCGCAACATTCGCAATGCGGTCGAAGGTGTTACCAAAGGCTTTTCGAAGGCTATGTATATGAAGGGCGTTGGGTACAAGGCATCGGTCAGTGGTAAAAAATTCACTTTGATCGTTGGTTTTTCGCACGATGTTGTTATGGAAATTCCGGACGGTTTAACGGTGACAATGGGTGATACACCGACAGAATTTACCATCAGTGGTAATGACAAATGTGCGGTTGGTCTGTTCGCGGACAAAATTCACAAGATTCGCAAAATGGATCCGTACAAGGCCAAGGGTATCTTCTATAAGGGTGAAAAGATTCGCCACAAAGAAGGTAAAAAGAAATAATAAATAAAAATTTCCGCTGTTACGGGGATTGGAAAAAAGGAAAAAAAATGTTGAAACATTTATCTACACAGGAAAGACGCAAGTTGGTGACGCGTGTTGCGTTGAAAAAGAAAAATCCTGGGAAAATCCGTTTGTCGGTTTTTCGCAGTGGTCGTCATATTGAAATTCAGGCCATCGATGATGTAAAGGGACGCACGATTTGTTCGGCATCGTCCAAAGAAAAGAACTTTAAGGGCCAAGGTTGGAATGTCGCGGGCGCCGAATTGGTGGGCAAGACATTTGCGGAACGCGTTGTGGCGGCGAAAATTGCTGATAACTGCTATTTCGATCGTGGCGCATATCGCTATCATGGTCGTGTAAAGGCATTGTGCGAGGCAATCCGCGCCGGTGGCGTCAGAATCTAAATATAAATGGAGTTTATAAATGGCACGTTTTGATAATAAAAACTTACAGACAGATAATTTGGTAGATAAATTGGTTTCTGTGAACCGCGTTTCCAAAACTGTGAAGGGCGGTAAGAATATGTCTTTCTCGGCTTTGGTCGTGGTTGGTGACAAGGCCGGTAAGGTCGGTTTTGGTAAAGGCAAGGCACTGGAAGTGCAATCTGCGGTGCAAAAGGCAACCAAGGCCGCCAAGGCGAAAATGATTCGCGTTCCGCTGAAAGAAGGTCGCACGTTGCATCATGATATTTCGGTCAAATATGGTGCAAGTAAATTGGTTTTGCGCAGTGCGGTTCCCGGTACCGGTATCATCGCGGGCGGTGCGTTGCGTGCGGTGTTCGATTGTCTGGGTGTCCAAGACGTCGTTGTAAAGTCCCAGGGCGCAAACAATCCGAACAATATGATTCGCGCGGTATTCTTGGCTTTTTCTAAGATGAATTCGCCAAAGACCGTTGCGGCACGTCGTGGTAAAACGGTTGCGGAAATTGTCGCGGGGCGTGATGGCAAAAGGGTCAATGAAGAAGCCGCGGCAACGGAAGACAAATAATAAAAGGTGATTGTTATGGCAAATAAAATAATTGTAAAACAAGTCAAAAGTGTTATCGGTCGTCCGGAATCGCAACGAAAAATCTTGGCGACATTGGGTTTGGGCCACATTGGCAAAGTTCGCGAACTGCAAGACAATGCTTCGGTTCGTGGCATGATTGCCAAGGTTGCTCATTTGATTGATGTGACAGAAGAATAAATTGGTGAAACCGAGTATGCGGATACTTGTCCGCATGCGCAAACGAACTATATAGAGTTCATAGGAGTAAAAAAATGAAATTAAATGCTTTGATGGATAATAAGGGTGCACGCCCGGGTATTAAACGCGTTGGGCGCGGTATGGCGTCGGGTTATGGTAAAACCGCCGGTCGTGGAACCAAGGGGCAAAAGGCCCGCGCGGGTTCGCGTAAACAGGCAACTTTCCAAGGTGGTCAGATGCCGATTATGCGTCGTTTCCCGAAATATGGTTTTACAAATCCGTTCGCGAAACACTATGCGACAATCAATTTAGGCGATATTGAAAAGTTTATCGCGGCCGGCAAGATTGACGCAGGTCAAGAGATAAATATCGAATCGCTTTTGGCGGCAAAGATTTTGAATCGTCGCTTGTCGGGCCTGAAAGTTTTGGCAAAGGGCGAAATCAAAACCGCGGTGAATATTGTGGCGGAAAAATGGTCCAAAACGGCCGAGGCGGCAATCACCAAAGCGGGTGGCACAATCAAAAATAAATAATCGGGCTTCAAAGGAAAGAGAGACAGCGCATGAAATTCATATCAAGGTTTTTCGGTAAACTTTCGGATTTGCAAAAGCGTATTTTGTTTACGTTGGGTGCGCTGGTCATCTATCGAATCGGTTCGTTTATCCCGTTGCCGGGCGTGAATGCTTCGGCGGTGTTGCACCTGTTCACTGGCGAAGGCAGTGGCATGATGGGCATGTTCGATATGTTCACCGGCGGTTCGCTTTCGCGTATGTCGGTGTTGGCACTGAACATTTTCCCGTACATTTCGGCCTCCATCGTGTTACAGTTGTTGACCGCGACCAGTAAATCGCTTAACGATTTGCGCAAAGAAGGCGAATCGGGCCGCATCAAAATCAACCAATATACGCGCTATCTTGCGGTGTTGCTTGCGGTGGTCCAGGGCTGGGCCGTCGTGCGCGGACTAGAGGTTATGGCGCCGGTCAACGGTGTGCGTGCGGTCGTGAATCCGGGCTTTGCGTTTGAGTTGTCGGCGATTATCGCGCTTGTTGGTGGAACGGTGTTCGTTATGTGGCTTGCGGAACAGATTACCGCGCGCGGCATAGGCCAGGGCGCATCGCTGCTTATTTTCGCGGGCATTATCGCACAGATTCCCGAAGGTATCGCGAAAATCGTGTCGTTGGGCTCGGTTGGTCAGATGTCGCCGGCGATGATTGCGTTGGTTGTGGCGTTCGTGGTCGGAATTGTCGCGTTGATTGCGTTCTTTGAATTGGCGCAACGTCGCGTGCAAATCCTTTATCCGCGCCAGGTTATGGCGAACGGTGTTGTGAATACGAACGCGTCCTATTTGCCGATAAAGGTCAACATGTCGGGCGTTATGGGGCCGGTGTTCGCGTCGTCCATCATGATGTTGCCGGCGTTTGTTCAGCGATTCGTTCAAAGTGAAAACTTGGTCGTGCAAAATATCATGGGATTCTTTACGTATGGCGCGTGGTCTTATATCATTTTGTACACGATTTTGATTGCGTTCTTTGCGTATTTCCAAACGGCGGTCGTGTTCAATTCCGAAGAAACAAGCAACAATCTGCGCAATGCCGGCGGTTATATTCCGGGCGTGCGTCCGGGCGAACAAACGGTGCACTTTCTGGATTCGATGGTGTCGCGTGTGACGGCGATTGGGGTTTTGTACCTGATTGTCGTGTGCGTGTTGCCGATTATTCTGAATACGCACTTTGGCATGCCGTTGATGATTGGCGGAACCAGTGTTTTAATCGTTGCGGGTGTCGTGCTTGACACCATGACGCAGGTGCAATCTTATTTGGTTGCGAAACAGTATCATGGCGTTATGGGCGCCGCAAAAAAAGGTCGTTTCCGTAATTAGGGTTATGTGAAACAAAGGTTTGACTTTTGCGCCGATTCGTATAGAATTATCGCAATGGCAAAAATAAAAAACTAAAAAGGAAAAACAAAAATGGCACGTATAGCAGGTGTAAATATACCCACAGAAAAACGTATAGAGGCCGCTTTGCAATACATTCATGGCATCGGGCCGGCCCGCGCCGCGCAAATTTGCAAGGCACTTAAATTAAAGGACGGTCTGCGCGCAAAGGATCTGACCGACGAAGACGTTATTAAAATTTCGAACTATATCGAACAAAATTTCAAGGTCGAAGGTGACGTCCGGCGCGAGGTTGCGATGAACATCAAACGGCTTCAGGATTTAAAGACCTATCGCGGTATCCGTCATCGTAATCGTTTGCCGGTTCGCGGTCAACGGACCCAAACGAACGCCCGCACGCGCAAGGGTAAACGTATCGTTGTCGCGGGATCCGCGGTCAAGGGTAAATAATCCCGTTGGGTAGAGATTAACACGATAGTTAATTGAAGACATCTAATAAAGGAAAAAACAAAAATGGCATTAAATAAAAAGAAAGTTGTAAAAAAAGTTTCACATGGCATCGCACATGTCGTTGCCACGAATAATAACACACGTATCACAATCACCGACCAATCGGGTGCGGTGCTGACGTGGGCGACGGCGGGCGCGAATAATTTCAAAGGCGCCAAGAAATCTACGCCGTATGCCGCGACGGTTGTGGCGGACGCGGTTGGCAAAAAGGTTGCCGAAATGGGCATGAAGACCGTTGACGTCCTTATGCGCGGGATTGGCCAGGGTCGTGAATCTGCGGTTCGCGGGCTTGCGAATGCGGGCCTTATTGTGCAGAGTATTACCGACACGACGCGTATTCCGCACAACGGTTGCCGTCCCAAGAAAGTTCGTAGAGTTTAAGGAAAAAACGCCCGTTCGGGCGTTTTTTCTTCCGTCACCCCGCAAAAAAATGTGCCGTCACCCCGCAGTATCGGGCCCCACAAAAAACGCGCAGCGTTTTTTGTGGGTGATTTCATGCGGGGTCTCGTCGTTACCGTTGCGTTCCGTCACCCCGCAGTATCGGGCCCCGCAAAAAACGCGCAGCGTTTTTTGTGGGTGATTTCATGCGGGGTCTCCTTAGGCATGCCGCGGACCCGCTCTCTACAAGACTGAGGAGATACCGCGTTTCCGCGGTATGACGGGGAGAAACGGGGAGATACCGCGTTTCCGCGGTATGACGGCGGAAGAGGGCGGTATGACGGCTTTATCAATCACTGAATGGGGCATAACCATTGGCTTGCAACAATGCGTCATACAAATCGTCCCAATTGGGATTTGTTTGTTCGATAAGTGCAATCTTCCAATTACGATTCCATTCTTTTAACTGGCGTTCACGAGCAACCATATTTTCAAGCCTGGGCCACCATTCAAAAAATACCAATTTATCAAGATTATATCGTGCCGTAAAACTTTTCGGGATTTCCTTTTTCTTGTGTTCATACACGCGACCAATCAAGTCAGAGGTTGATCCGATGTATAAAACACCGTCTTTGCGATTAGTCATAATATAAACAAAGCCGCCAGATTTTTCCATGCGGCTATAGTAGAAATAATTCGTCTGTTTGCAAGTTTTTTCTTTTTTCCCGTCACCCCGCAAAAAAAATGTGCCGTCACCCCGCAGTATCGGGCCCCACAAAAAAATGTGCCGTCACCCCGCAGTATCGGGCCCCACAAAAAACGCGCAGCGTTTTTTGTGGGTGATTTCATGCGGGGTCTCGTCGTTACTGTTGCGTTCCGTCACCCCGCTGAAAAGCGGGGTCCCCTTAGGCATGCCGCGGACCCGCTCTCTACAAGACTGAGGAGATACCGCGTTTCCGCGGTATGACGGGGAGAAACGAGGAGACCCCGCGTCAAGCGCGGGGTGACGGTCCGCGACGCCCATCCCCCACACACACCTAAAAAAAATTTCAAAAATATGAAAAAAAGGCTTTTTTGAAATTGCGATTTGTGATATGCTTACCATGTAAAGGACACAAAGGAACCCAGTTTTTGTCGGTGGAAATCGGCGGGAATCTGGGAAAAAAAGTAATCGGAGGGGTTTCGTTTTTGGGATCGTTTCGGTTGCGAAAACAATAACAACAACAAACAAAGAGGAACAAAAATGAAAGTGAGAGTGAAGGGTCTTGTCTTTGTCGGTTTTGCCGCGGCAATATTCGCGCAGAGCGCAATGGCGGACAATAACGCTGACGCCAAGACAGTGACGTCAAAGTTGTACGTCGATCAAAAGGTCGAAACAACAACTGGAGATGGGAGCACACAAAACCCGTATGTATCAACAATTACCGCGAATAATGCTAATGCCGACACCAAGGCACCATCTATCAGGAACGTGTACGAATTCGTGATGGACAAGGTCGGGGATGTAGATGTTATCGGTGATAATACTTATACCAAGGCCGGCGTTGTTGCGAGTGGTGATGATGAAGGGAAGTTTAAGGTTGAGTTGCAACAGACGCCTATGTTGTCGGGTGACGATTTGAACGGAACTCTTACTAATGATTCTGGCAGTGGTAGCAATGTGACACCGGGTACCAAGAAAGCATTGGTCACTGCCCAAGCAGTTCAAGACTTGCTTTTGAAAGAAACTACAGCCGGAACAACGACCATTACGCAGTCATATGCAGAAAATAACAATGGCCAGGGTGAAAAGCATGTTCCAACCGTTCGGAATGTCTATGACTTCGTGACAACGTATGCTGGGAATACGTATCAGCCAAAGGCGCCGACCACAGATGGTACAAGCTTATATCTTGGACATAATACTGTTGATGGCACATCTAACATTGCGGACTGGAAACAATTAGAAGCAGCGGTATCTAATGCTAGCAACGCAAATCCTCAAGCGACTACGGATTATGTTAGCATCAGAGCGGACAACAGTGGTGTTTACCAAGTTAATATCCCACAGGCACAAATTGCGAACTATGGTGCTACAACAACGGGAGCAGGTGCGCATAGCAATGAAATGATTGCCGGTAATGCAACAAGGTTAACGACTGTTGGTGCGGTTATGGAATATGCCGAAACATTAACAAACAAGGCGACGGCGATTGTCACCGGGACTGGAACTGGTCATAACTATGACTCAGATGTGGCATATCCGACAACCAAAGCGGTTTATGACTTCGTGACAACGTATGGTGATAGTACGTATCACCCTGTGTTGACGGATACCAACGGTGCCAATGGTCAAACCAATAAGGTTATGATTGGTTATAAGTCGTATGATTCTACGGCGCAGCCGGGATCACAGTATGGTGAATCTGAATGGAAACAGTTAAACGGCGATGGCACGTACATCACTGTTGGGCTTGATGCGAGCAATAACGGAAAGGTTCAACTTGATAATCTTACAACAGGAACTGCTAATTTCGTCGCAACTGGTACGACCAATGCAGCTTCTTATAGACCAATGTTGGCCAAGGCCGGTGATGTGTACGATTTCGTGATTGGTCAAACCGGTGGTAACCTGATTCCGGCGCCGACTGGGGAGTGTGTTGCGGGTGAAAGCGGTATAACCAGCAGCAATAACAAGGCGTGTGCTTTGGTGTTGGCTTACTGGGATTCCGGTGAAAGTCCGACTGGACAGGCAGGTGTTGGGCTTAAATGGGTCCCGATGCCACAGCCGTAATACTGGTAATAACATAACAAAAGGGCATTTAACGATGGTGGGCATTCCTCTCCCACCATTGTTTTTTTAGGTCCCCTTCGCCAGCGAAGGGGAGACCTGGTCCGCGGTGGGCCAGGGGAGATACCGGCTTTCGCCGGTATGACGGCACGTTTTTTGCGGGGCCCGATACCGCGGTATGACGGGGCGAAACACACCGTCACCCCGCTGAAAAGCGGGGTCTTGTCGTTACCGTTGCGGACCCGCTCTCTACATGACTGAGGAGATACCGCCTTTCGGCGGTATGACGGCGCCCACTAACACTAACCACTTACACTTACACTAATCACTGCTTAATTTTCCTTGACTTTTGGGGGGAATGGTTATAGAATGCGCGGGCATGCAAGGGTTTGTGTGCGCCGAATTGGCGAAAATGATAAACTAAGCCTAAAAGGAAACATAATGATTGAAAAAAATTGGATGGCTTTGATAAAGCCGAAAAAACTAAATATCACCGTCGATGAACATAATCCGAATGTGGCCGTTTTGGTCGCTGAACCGTTGGAAAAGGGTTTCGGGTTGACACTGGGGACCGCGTTGCGTCGCGTGCTGTTGTCTTCACTCCAGGGATGCGCACCGCTGTATGTCAAAATCGATGGCGTGCAACACGAATTTTCAAGTATCCAAGGCGTGCATGAAGATGTCGCGGATATTTTACTTAACCTGAAAGGCGTTTATTTCAAGGCGAATGCCGAAGGTCAGCACAAGGTTAGCCTGCATGTCAGTGGCCCGGCCGTCGTCAAGGCGGGCATGATCGAATGCCCCAGTGCGATTGAAGTTATGAACCCGGATGCGGAAATCTGTACACTGGACAAAGGTGCGCAGTTCGATATGGAAATCACGTTGGGGACCGGACGTGGGTATGTGCCGGCAACCGCGAACGCCGGGGAATTGCCGCTTGGCGTTATTCCGGTTGATTCAATCTTTTCGCCGATTTTGAATGTCGCAAGCGTTGTTTCCGAAACGCGTGTTGGGCAATCGACCGACTATGATAAATTGGAACTGACGGTCAAGACGAACGGCAGTGTTTCGCCCGAAGATGCAATTGCCTTTGCGGCGCGTATTTTGACCGATCAATTGACGTTGTTCATCAATTTCGAAGATCCGACCCAGATTGCTGCGCCGGCCGAAGAAGAGGCCGCCAAAGATGCGCTGCAGTTCGATCCAAAGTTGCTGAAGCGCGTCGATGAATTGGAATTGTCGGTGCGTGCGAACAACTGTTTGAAGAACGACAAAATCAACTGGCTTGGCGAATTGGTCCAAAAGACCGAGGCCGATATGTTAAAGACCCCGAACTTTGGACGCAAGTCGTTGAACGAAATCAAAATCCAACTTGAAGCGATGGGATTGGGCCTGGGCATGGAAGTGCCGGGGTGGCCGCCAGAAAATATTGCGGAGTTGGCAAAAAAATACGAAGATCCATATAAATAAAACAATTTATATGGAATCTTGTCGCCTGATGATTTTCTTGCGCGGTGCAAGGAGGTCGTCGAAAAACGCGTGTTGCTGAATCTATGGTTTGGGGCACGAAATGTGGTGTAATCCCGCGCCCGATTCGGGTGGGGCAGAAAAAATAAAGGAGTAATCGATGAGACACCAAAAAGCAGGTCGCACTTTTAATCGCGATACAAATGCACGCAAGGCATTATTTATTGGTCTTGCAAAAAACCTGATTGAAAAAGAACAAATCAAAACAACTTTGCCAAAGGCCAAGGATCTGCGCAGTGTCGTGGAAAAATTGATTACCCGCGCAAAGGTTGATAGCGTCGCGAATCGTCGCTTGGTTGCGTCAGAATTGGGCAACGCGTGCGACGCGACGGTGAAAAAGTTGTTCGCGGTTTTGGGACCGCGCTATGCGAAACGCCCGGGCGGATATACGCGCGTGCTAAAGGCCGGGTTCCGTTATGGCGACGCGGCGCCGATGGCGATAATCGAATTGGTCGATCGTGACGTGAATGCTAAAAAGCCGGCGGCGAAACCGGAAGTTGCTGCGGCAAAGGCCGAAGCGGTTGCGACAGATGCAAATAAAGCGGCCAAGGCACCAAAGGTGGAAAAGCCGGCGAAAGCCGTCAAGGCACCGGCCAAAGAACCGGCGGCGAAAAAAGCCACTGCGGCAAAAAAGACCGTTGCGGTGAAACGTCGCGCCACAGGAAAATAAAACTAGTGGTAAGTGTTAGTGTAAGTGGTTAGTGGAAAACGGTCGCAATCGCGGCCGTTTTCGTATAATAATTTTTGTGTCTGACCTGCGGAGATACCGCATGAAATCACCCACAAAAAACGCTATGCTTTTTTTGTGGGACCCGATACTGCGGTATGACGCGCATAATTGCGGGCAATGATTTTTAGAACTGGGTGTCGTTGCATTCTTCGGTGGTATCACCCCAAGTCTTGCAATATTTGTTGCCAGATACTGGATTCTTGGTTTCGGCGCACGTTGTTGCACGAACGCATTTGTGGCACACAAGGTTTTCCCAATCAAACGTAGTCGTAATGGTTTCCTTGTAATTCCATTGGTTGACCTCTTTGGAAGCAACAAGTGGTGCTTTTTCCTCTAAGGCAAATGGTTTTTGGACGCCATTGGCCGAAGATTCTGTGTTCGATTCTGCACTCAATAAGCTGGTACCGGCAATCGCAATAGCCGCTGTGGCACCACCGGTAAAGAATGCGCCAACCGCCCCACCTACAACCATTACGGCACCTATGATCATTCCGCCCGCACTACGCGGTGGTTCGGCCGAAACCGCAAGTGACGACATGTCCGCCATATACAGGCACGAACGACGCGCAATTTCACGACGTTGATCTTTGCTGTTTTTGCCCGCAATTTCGGCCTTGCGTTCCGCAATTTTCGAATAATCTTTCAACATTTGGGCGCTTAATTCGTCATATTTTTCATAATAATTCGATTTGGTTTGTGCCAGTGCAGATGTTGATATAATCCGCCGCATTTGCGCGGTTAACTGGGGAAAACGCGGATTCGTTTTGGACTTTACACCAAGCACGTCATTGTTCATGCCTTGGAACGTGCGGCCCGTCATACAGTATTTAACCTTTGGGTCTTCCTCTATCGCGCTAATCGCATTTTTAATGCTTGTTTGCAACGACGCCAATTCAGAATTAACTTTGTCTTTGTTTTCAATTACAATTTCGTTGCCGTCCTTGTCTGTTCCTGTTTCCTGCCAATAACTGGCGACATCTATAATGCCTTCGTCTGTTCCGTTATCGTTAAATTTCACACTTTCCCAATATATGATACCATCAATAACCCCGGCAAACGGTTCTTCGGTACTTTCTTCATAATGTATGCTGCCATCTGCCCCGGTTTCAATACTACTTGCATTTCGACCCAATTCTTTGTCGGTAATCATATCTATGTTGGGACGACATTGATTGTAATCGATGCTTATATTGTCGTCATTACCATAGTATTTACATATTTTATATTCCAAACTGCGTGACCCAAGGCCGTTATTGATAACAATATCGTCACAGTTTTCAGTGCTGCCACAGACCTTTATCATCGCGGCGTCGGCGGCACGTTGGCACGCGGTCAGCATGTTGTTGTCGATGGAAAGGAATATACCCTGGGCGACGGTTGCCAAATAACCATATACATCGCTATCGTTGGCGTCTTGGCATCCAACCAATTTATCGGCGGGACACATGCGGGCAATCGTGTCGGTGTCCAGTCCGATACATTGTGAATAGTCCGCGCCGCAACGGTCTTCGGATTGCAAACATTCTTTGAATTCCCGCGTACATGAATCAACACGCATAGATGACAAACGCGCCTTGACATATGTCATGATTTTTGGTTCGGCCGCTTCGCATGGGTCAATTTCAACCTTGCACAACGAACGTAATGTGTCCGGTTGCGTAAGGCACATGTCGTATGAACCTTCGGGATCGTTCGGGTCCATTGTGTCGCGGCACGCCTTTTGGAAACAGTTGGAAATATTCGAAATGCACGACGTGCGCAGGTTCGATTCCACAGTTAATTCCGCAGACTTTACCTGGGGCGCGATTTCACGCAAGAACGCGTCCCAAACCTGGTCGCGGACGTTAACACATTGTTGCGTGACGGTCATACAAAGTGGTTTCTTCGCCTCTAATGTATCATACGTTTCGGCGGTAATTTCGATTTTAGATGTGGTTCCTTTGATTACTTTTTGTTTGTTCTTTTGGCCACCGACTTTTAACGCGGAATTTGCGCGCGCCGCCAATTCGACACAACCCGTAAAGTCATCGCCGCAACCGCCGGTTGTTTGCATGCACTTTTTGAATTCGACTGTGCATTGCCCCAGGTCGTATTTGTTTGCGTTGCGATATTGTTCCAGTGCGGCCTCACGCATGGCGCTTTGTGCGGCGGCAAGTTTTTGTGCGCTTTGCGTGCGTGATGCGCGCAGGCTGTTTTCATACGCGGCGCAATCGGAACGAATGCGTTGTTGATACATTAATTCCATAAGTTTATCTTGGGTCCCGCATTCCGGTAATTGTGCAATGCAAAGTTTTGCCGATGTGCGATACAGTGCGTCGCCGGTTTTGTTGCCGATTGAAACACCGTCCGATCCAAGTGCGAAAATGTCTTCGACTTCTTCATCGAAATCTATGCTGCCGGTGCTGTTCCATGCGGACAAATCAAGCGATTGGCGTTTCGATTGTGTTTTTTTAGTTTCTTTATCAACGCTGTTTGTAATCGCCTTGGTCTTGGCCATAACCGCATCGGCATCGTCGCCCATTTCTATGCGTTCAACGCCAACGGTCGCAAGTTGATAACTTTGTTCATCTAACTTTTGGATTTCTTCAAGGATTGCATCATATTCGGCATTTTTATCACTGCATATGCAACGGCCGCCGCTTGCGTTATCCAACATACAGAAAGAATCCATACAGCCACTAAATTTTTCCCAACATACCTGATCGACCGCGGTGTTTTGTGTTGCGCTTGCGACCTTGGTGCCACCGCTAACCACGCTTTGTTTTGCGGCGCGCGCGGCGGTTGTTGGTGTGGATGCGCTGCGTCCACGTTGAACAGTTGTTTTTGTGGTTGTTGCGGTTTTTGTTGACGCGGTGGGCGCGACTGTCGCACTGCGTGCGGATATAGATCTTGCGGCGACGCCGGTTGATGCGCCGGTCGTGGCAACCGGTGTGCGTGATGCACGTGCGTTTGTTGTTGGCTGGGCCACGCGTCCCGCGGCCAGTGCAGACGATGCGCATAATAAAACTGCAAATACAAAAGATATCCGTTTCAAAAGAAACCCCTTCTACTATCTATCATATTTTATCATAAAAAAGTGTTCATAACAAGAAAGAAAAATAAAAAAATGTCCGCACGTGGCGGACATAGGAGGGACACCATAGAATTACTCAAGCCGGACCGGACAAGTGTTAATGTCCAGATATTGTTTCGCTTTTTGTGCGCTTGGGCGACATGCGTTAATTGCCGTTTGGAATTTGCATGCATTTGAAACGCGCATCGAACTTGGGACATATATTACCTTGGCCGCATTACATGTTGTTGCATTGTTGAATTTGCTGCACGCGTCAACCCATTCGTTGCAATTCGACACCAATGGTTCCGATGTGTCCGGATCGGGCGCGGGCGTCACAAGACATGCACCATGCGATTGCGCCACGCCAAGGTTCGCGATACATGCACTGCCCGATGGGGTGCAAGGCGACGTCACAAGTGTTGTGCTGGACAAATTGCCCGGGCGATAATTGAATTGTGCATTTTGGCATTCGTTTTTATCTGTGAACAACGCGCATGTTAATTGCCAGTTGTCACAGTTAGTCACGACCGCCGTTGGTGCGATTGTCGATGGCAAATTCAATGCCCACTTTACATAGAAATCGCGAAGCCTATCGATTGTGTACGATTTGCCAAACCCGATTTTTGCAAGGCCGTCCGCCACGCGACAATTGATGTTGTTGCGTTCAACGAATGCCGCAATCGCCGTTGCGGTGCCTGTGCCCGCCACACCGATTCCAGTGGCAATCAGTGTGTTTTTCAAACGATTACTTTTTTCGCCGGCCAAGATATCGATGGAACTGAATATCCCGTCCAATGTATTCAATTCTTTTCGGAAATCTTCCTTGCCGATACAACCTTCGTCGGCGTCACAGAATATATCTGTGCCGTACTCACGCGATTTATTTAACTGTTTAAATTTGCATTTGTGCGTGGCGGTTGTTGAAGTGCCGGTCGATTGGTCGTTGCATGCGTTCGGATTTTGACGCGACCACTCTGTGATTGCGGCACGAACATCCGCCTCTTTACAATGGCCCGCAACTTGGAATGATTGTGCGGTGTTGTTTGCAACGGCCGCGCATGCGCATGGCGCGCGGGTGCATGCCGCCTTGACGGATTCCATGATTATTCTTTGTGCAAGTTCCGGGGCCACATAATCGCCACTTGGGGTCACATCTACTTCGCACGTGATATCGAATACGGTTGTCACATCATGGGTGGATGTTGTGGTTGTATCAACGCATTTATCGATTTCTTCGTTGCCCATTTGCCACAGGTCGTATAACCGAACGATTTGTCTGCACTGTGCTTCCGTCATTTCGGACGCGGTGCTGGACAAATCAGAGGTGATATACATATTGATTGCGCCAATCTTTTGGTTGTCTTGCAATTGCTTTAATAATGTGTTGCGCATGGATTTAGTAGAACAATCAAAATTGCGATCACCATGACTGGCCGCTGCGGTAATACCCGCACCTAGTACTGTTGCCCCGGCACCAATGACAGCGGTTGTTTTGGTGTCGTTCATAAGCGAGAATCCAAATAAATCTTTATTGCATGTGAAAGACGAACCTGTGGCGCGCCATACTTCGGCCGGTGTTTCGTCACCGAGTGCGCCGAATAACCAACTGTTGGTAATAGGTTTGTCTTTGTTATACGCGGCCACACGCAGCAAACATTGTGCATTTTCTGCGTCCCAACGTGCATAGTATCCGCGCTTGCCGTCGATGCCGGTATTGTTTACCTTTGCACCCAATGGGTTGTTCTTGCTAAGCGAGTTGTTTTGTGCGCCGTTGTATGCGCCGACCTTTTGGGCGTATTCAGATGTCACGTTGTCGGTCACAGATACCGCACTAAACGCCGCACCATACGTGTTACGGTCCAGCAATAAACATGTGTTTTCCGCCTGGGTCGGTGTTAGGCCGGTTTGGCGCAAAACAAACGCATAATATTCCGGTTGCACTTTGCGCGCGTTGAAATCAAGCCATACGTCGGAATTTGATGCATAGACATACTGACAGTTGCGACGGACGGTCGAAACGCACTTTTCAACATGGACCAGGCAAAGCCCCATGCCATTCACAATGGAATTGCGCAGGTCTTCGTTAAACAGTGAATTAATTCCGTTTGGTAGTGCGCCGCCATTGACGCAACCCAAAATATCGTTCATACAGTTTTCAACCGTATAGGACGAATTCATGACACCGCCGTCGGGGCATTCCGGTGTTGGCGTTGGCGGAACCGGTGTGTCTGGGTCTGGGTCGGGATCCGGTGTCGGGCCCGGCGTTGGGTTTGGTCCCGGTGTCGGATTAATGTCGTTGGTGCCTACGGTGATATTGCCAACACCGCTTACCGGCAAAACGGGAATAGATGGCATACGCGCACTTGATGTTGCGCGTCCGCGTGGCGATGCGGGTGCGCCGCGTGCCGCGTCCGGTGCGGCAAAACATACGGCCGCCGCCACGATAACCGATAAATTAACTATACTTTTACATACCGTTTTCAGCATATTTTGCATGAAAAACCCTCCTTTCTATCTTTGGCATTATATCACAGAATAGGGCAATAAAAAAGTCTTTTTTTATTTTTTCTTTTGTTTTTTATTTAGTTATTTGTTGACAGAAAACAAAAAATGTCTATAATGACGGTTAGTGAGCAGTGAAAAAAAATCTTTGGCGAATTTTTGGCGCGCGGTTGCGTGGACGTGTATCTATGTGTTTGTTATGTGGGCGATTTTGCGTGGGCTGTTTAATTTCAATATGTTTTCGATTGCGCATTTGGCCCGGCTTTGGAATTTGCAGTTGCATGGTTTTGCGGGTTTGGTGTTTGGAATCTTGGTTTTGGCGGCGGTGCCCTTGTATGTTGCGACGACTGTTTTGACGGTGCGAAATAAAGAAATGCCGGTGAAATTGCCGTTGCCAAAATGTATAACCGAAGGTCGGCCCGCGCCCGAACCCGAAAAAGTTGTGCCGGTTGTTGAAACACGTGAAATATTGCCGCCATTGCCGGCGGGCGTTCCCGAAGAATTGCGTGAATCTTTTATGCGGGCCAAGAAAAATTATGGCGTGCGGCAAAGGTCTGTATTTAATCGGCCAAATGTGCCGGCGGATTCAGGCGCGCAAACGGTTGCGGTGGAAACTGCGCCCGTTGCCGAATCGGTTGCGGACCCGTCGGTTGAAGATACGGCGGCGTATGGTGGAATGCCGATACCGACGGATTTTGATATAGACGCACCGACGAATTCGGCACCGACGGCGGATGTTCCGGTCTTTGCAGATATAAATTTTGATGATGAAGATAAAACCGCGGCGAATGCGCCGGCGCAAATCCCGGAAAGTCCGATTGTGCAAATGCGGAATTGGCTGTGTGAAAAGGGTGTTAATGCCGATGTTGCGGGTGATTTAATTGTTGCGAATGGTTTTGCGATTGCGGTCCATGATGACGGTGATTTTTGGGTCGCCGATGAAGTGGATTGGTTCGCACCCGGAAAACAAAAGCCGTCGCCGATTGCGGCGTTGAAAAAGGCGCGGGCGGAACAAAACATGAAACCTGTTTTGTATTTGGCAACCGATACGATAATGGATTTGGAAAAACTTTCCGCCGAATGGACCGCAGACGGGATCGCGGTTGTGAAGAGCAGGGAAGAGTTGGTTGGAGTGGTTAGTGTTAGTGGGTAGTGTTATTGGGAAGCGTGGCACTTATTATCGTGGGGGCTCCACCAACAATTATCATAACTTGTACAAGTAAGTTCCGTTTGGCGTGTTTCGCAATCTACAGGTTCTTCTGCTTTTGGTTCTGGTTCGTTATTTTTGGGTTTGAAAATATTACCAACTGCTTGGGCTGCATTAGAAACCCCTGTGCCAACTGCTTTGGCGGCATTAGAAATACCTGCACCAACTTTGTGTGTGACATTGGAAACACCGGCGCCAAGTTTTTCTACAATTTGTTGTCTGCGTTGCTTACCTTGTTCTTTTGTGGCCGCTTTCTGATCTGCTTTTTCTTTATTGTATAAAGCATAGTATTCTTTGCACCAGTCGTCGGTATAATATTTTCTGCATGTGCGACCACTTGTATCGCGTTCCAATTGCTCGTCTGTCGGTGCAGCGCCTTTTGCGTTCGGACGCACAAAATCGGATTCGGTTGCAGCATTGTTGCCTTTGTCGTTTGATGAATTAGTTTTTGCGATACATTTGCCCCTGCCGTTGTTTTGCGTTGGGTCCCATGTGCAATTACCATTGCCGTTGCATATTGAAGAGTCGAACATATTGCATTGTGCTTCTTGTATCGACAGAGTTTCTTCCGGATTGTCGCTTTTGTTGTTTGATAAATCGGTTCCTTCCTTTTGTTGTTTCTTTTTGGCCAGGTTTTCTTCGGCGTTTGTCATGTCACATTCTTTGCCTTTGTTAAATCCGGCACTGACCCATTCGCCACCATTGGCAATACATTGTTCCTTGGCGGCGCTTTCGGTGTCTTGGGTGTTCATTGCGCGTGTGACCGCGCCCGATGTCCAAAGTCCCGCCGCCGTTCCAACCCCGGCGCCAAGTGCCGCCATAGATGCGGATTTTTGGGACCGCGTTAGGCGGTATGCGTTTTCTTTGAATGTTGTTATGTCGATGCCAAACCATTCGGGTTCGCATTTGAATGTATCGCCGGCATAAAGTTTTTTTGATGCCATCAATGTGTTGTTTTCGCCTGCAAAGAAATTGACAGTGAAAACACAATCAAGTGTTCTTTCGTCGAACATCGCGCCCAAACGTGTGCATTGTGTTTGCATTAAATCGCGCAATTTATACAGTTCTTGTTCGTCGCGTGCCACATTTTGGGTGGCAATAGTGCGCAGGTCGCCAAACACGCCCATCGCGCGCGCGGCAAGTCCGTTATCGTATTCTTTGCATTGATCGGCGATGGATTTGCACTTCGCGACCGCGCTATCGCCCGCGGATTTGGACAGGCACCCGTTCATGGTTTTGCCGCATATGTCGAAAATGCAACTGTTATACATTTCACCGCAATCGACAACGGATTGATAGTATGACAATTTTATATACGCGTCGCGGTCCGCCAAAATTTCCGGTGCAATCAGGGTGTATTCATGGCCGGTGCATTTTGTGTTGCGACGGCAAGAATCCATTTTGTTGCCCCAAATTGTTGTGGAATCTTTGGCGCATTTCGTGAAATTTTTCCCGCACTTTTCCGTCATGCAATCGCGCAAGGCCTTATCACATGCGTTTGATGTTGTAATTCCCGATTGTGAATTATTGCCTTTTGTTGTGGTTTTTGTGTTTTGTGCGTCAAGCAGTGCGCGTTGCCGTCGTATCGTGTCGGCAAGTTCGTTTGTCGAAGTGTCGGACGCGGATGCGCCTGTTTCGGATAGAACCGCATTAAATTTCGATGTTTTATTGTTGACGGCAATCGGGGTTGATGTTGTGGCCGCGTTTGCGACGCCATATATCGCCATGATGGCCGCAAAAATTGAAAGTCTGTAAAAATTCTTCGGTCTGCGTTTCATTTTAATACTTTATTGTTGTGCATGCGGTTTTATAGTATTGGCACAAACGTTCCGCCATGGACTTTTCTGTTTTGTCGTTGTCGCATTTGTTTGGCATGCCGGTATTACATATGTTGGTGACACAGGAATTAAACGACGCGTTTGTTTGACAGTCGGATTTTGTGCCGGCAAGTTGGGATTCGCGTTTGCTTTGATAATTTTTGACCAGTGTGTTTAATACGCCTTCGCGTTGGTTGTATGTGGATTTGCGATCGTTTGTGATTTCGGTTCTAAATGCCGCGATATTGTCGTCGCACCCGGTTGCTTCGGCCGCGCATTCGGCGATAGCGCGGGTAAATATCGCGTCGTCTTCGCACTTTTCAAATGCGGTGCCACATTTTTCGTTCATGCATAAGCCAAGGGTTTCGGTACAGGCCGCCTTGGTCGGCTTTTTTGCCATGTTTTTCATTGCGGCGGAAATTTGCATGTTCACACCGGCGGCCTTGCAAGATTGTTCGATTAATTTATCGTATATGGTCGATACATCGTCAGTGGTGCAATCAGGCAATTTTTTTATGCATTCTGTGGTTGCCCAAATATAACGCCGGCCGGGGTCAGACGGTGCCACTTCCAATTCTTTGGCGTTCAGTGTGTATTTCGTTGATTGGCCCGCCGTTATGGACGTTAATCCTTTTTGCGATGGTGGATTGCCGGCGGACGAAGTGCCGCAATATTGGCACCGCGCGGACGGATTCATGCCGATATTTATCGCGCATGCGGAATCAAGACACCGCTGCATATTCGTTTTTTGGCACTTTGATACCGCGGCCGACGCGCCGAAAATTGGCGCAACCGCACAGACAAAAGCAACAAAAAGTATGCTTGGTTGTTTCATCTCTCCCCCATCGTTGTTTTTCATTATAT
Organism: uncultured Alphaproteobacteria bacterium; assembly: GCA_905233975.1. Classification (GTDB taxonomy): domain Bacteria; phylum Pseudomonadota; class Alphaproteobacteria; order Rs-D84; family Rs-D84; genus Enterousia. The sequence goes on from CAJOGD010000004.1 coordinate 109,749, forward strand.
CAAAAAATTGAATTGGGTGCAAAATTTTTTTTGACAAACCTATTGACAAGCAAAATATTTTGTCTATAATACTCTGTGAACAGATAGAAAAAGGAGGCAAGTATGCCACAACCTAATGATAATGATACTCGTCGGCCTGATAATCGCGGATGGGATAAATATTGGTACTGGGTTATTGCTGGCTCGATATTTTTGGGCAGTATGCCATTATGGTTTCTTGGGTGCAATCGTGGTGGGTGCAAGGATTGTAATGAGTCAACACCATGTGATGATAAACCGTGCGTGACGTATAATGTTGGGGGTGATATGGTAAATATTACCGGCAACGGAAATCAGGTCAATTTGACCAGGGGTAGTAACAATAATATTGCTACGGGTCATGGAAATGCCAATCGAGGTGTTGTTCAAAGACCGAGAAAGCTTTCTGGTAAACAGGGTGGAACCGTAAAAAACCACGTGACAATAATACCCTCACAGCCGAAACCGGAGGAACCAAAGCCAGAACCGAAACCGGCGGAGAAGCAACATTGTACGGTTGTAATTACATACAGTCGTTAATATATTTAGTTTGTTTGTGAACAAATCGGGACAGTTGTCCCGATTTATTTTTCCCCTGGACACTAATGTTATTTTCTGATAAAATGTGCCCATGGTATAGAGAGAATTTATGAAAATCCTGCGGTTGATTATTTTCGCTTTGTGTGTTTGTCCGTTTGCGGCGCGTGCGGCGCATGTGTCGGAATTTACGGTTGCGTCACAGTTGCTTGCGGCGGCGCGTAATGCCGATGTGCAACAGGTTCAGATTTTGGTTGGCAATGGCGCAAATATAAACTTTGTTGACGGAACGGGATTGTCGTTGGTTTGTACGGCACTGATGAATAACGATTTGCGTGCGGCCCAGATTTTACAGATGTATGGTGCGGACGCGTCAAAATGTGACCAGCAAATAAGAAAATACAGAACCAGAAATGTGAAAGAGCGAACTACGGGTGGGCTGTTCGGTGGCCTGACCACCGCCCAGGGCATGACATTGGCGGCGGCGGGTGCCGCCGTTGTTGTAGGTGGGCTTTTTTTTCTGACCGATGTGTTTGATCCGGAAAATGATAACGGATATACCGGTGGCGGTTCCGGGTCGGGCGGATCGGGGTCCGGTGGATCGTCCGGTGGTCAAAGTGATGCGACGGCGTTGTTTTCCGCTGGGTTGCCGTACGGACCACTTTTGCCGAATGCGAATGCGGAACTTAAAAACTATACAACAAATTTGTCGTATTATGCGCCGACGGATACGACAAGTATTTTGTATCAAGATTTTCAACTGATGAACGCGTATGGGAATTATTTGTTGCTGATGCGCGGTTATTCGCCATTGGCGCGTGGATACTTGGGAATGCGGACGTTGCGTAATTTGACCAATTATACGCCACTTGTTTTCAGTGATTATAAATTGGGAAATGATTTGGTCGAAGGTGGACGCCCCGTAAATGTTGCGCTGGTGACGGCAAATGGTATAAACGCCGCGGGAAATACATCGCTGGCTGATAAATTGTTGATATGGACATCAAATTCTGGGAATGCAACGTTGAATTCGGCAAGCAATGAAATGGTGTCGAGTAAATATTACAACAACAAGATTATCTATGGCACAAATACCGCGTCGATAAATGATGATTCGACGGCCGAAGATGATACATGGATTGATAAATTTGATTTTTCTAATTCTGGATCGGTTGTATATAACGGGGTGGCGACGGGAACGGACAACATGCTGGCCAAGATTGTGGGTGGAAATACCGCCGGATATTCCAATGCGGATTTTATCGGCTTTATGCCGAACGGCCAAATGACAATTTATCGGACCGGTGGCGGAACGTGCATGGTTAATTTGACCAATCCGGTTAATGCGGGAACATATACAACAACCGAAGGCGCGGGAATCACGAATGGCGCAACGGTGAATTTATTTGGTGAAACATTGACCGCAACGGTCAGTGGAACAGCGGTTGTTTTAAGTAATGAAGATTCAACCTACAATGGTTATATCGGTGTTGATGGTTTGCTGTATGTGGATTCGGGCGGCGATGGTCGTGCGGACAGTGCGTACGTGATGTCTGACGGCACGTTGGTGCAATCCAAAGAATTGCAAACGAATGCTGATTATTATAACTACAGTGCGTTGGTTAATGCGGCGTCGCGTGCAACGGCGGGTGATTTGGCAAATGGTCGTTCGGCGGTCGATATTATTGCCAATGTCGATGTTATTGAACCTTTGCATTTGACAAGTGCGGGAACAATTCAAACGGTGCTTGATGCGGGGGCCGGTGGATATAAAACCACATTCACAAATTTGGTTGGTGCCACATATGGCGAAACAGATGTGGATAATTTGCCCGCGACGAATGCAACCGCGTTTTTCAATTCACTTGGGTCTTCGTATTCGCCGCTTACTATCTTTTCAACCGGTGGTTTTCAAACAAGTGCCGGTTGGGCGGATTCGCCGCTTTCCGCGACATTTGAAAATTCGGCACCGTTGGTTTATCAAAACCTTGAACATTTGTTTATGTCGATTGTTGCGGTTGGTGCAAGTACGGCGAATGAATCCGGAATTGCGGCGAATTCTAATACTAACACGAACAAGTATCAATTGGCCCAATGGGCAACCCCCGTTGATGCGAATAACCCGGAAACCGATTGGAATTATTACAAGGCGCGCACATGCGGTATCGCCGGAACGGGCGGAAATGGTGTTGATCCATGGTGTTTTGCGGCGGTTGGTGTGACCGATGAAATGGCGACGGCCGCGGCGGCGGGCGCGGCGGGTGCGTTGCGGTCTGCGTTTTACTATATGACGCCAAAGCAGATATTTATGCTGTTGGCACTGACGGCCGATGGTCCGTTCTTGGGTCGTTTAACCGGTGGTGGGACATTGACGGAATCCGCACTGGTTTCGCATTTGCAATCGATGTATGAAATGCCGGCGTCGTATCAGTTTCGTATAGATAATGGTGAAAACTATTTAGATGTATTCAAAGAAGTGTATGGTTATGGTGTTATAAATCTTGAACGTGCGACGACACCGGGAACGAATTTGTATTTCTATTCGGGTGGCGACATAGTGTCAACATCGGGAAATGCATATTGGCGTGCGGCAACATCGACGGGCTTTCGCGGGTCGGCGGCGTTGAACCTGGGGCGTGCGGCAATAAGTACCGCGGCATATGATATACTTGAAAGTGCGGACGGAACGATGCGTTTGCCGCGTATTTGGAAGAATGATTTTTCACTGGGTGGTGATGCGCGACATGGGCTTTATATGGGCGATGTGTTATCTGATTTGCGTGTGCGTGCGTCGAATGATGACAATATGATGCGCATTGGAAAAATGTCGTTTGGGTTTGCACGTTCGGACCGCAGTTATGATGATGCGATGGGCGGCATGGACAGCATGCGATTCGAATACGCGAATGATTCATGGAAACTTTCTGCGGATTATCAGCGCTATGTGACGGACGGCGTGTCGCGCTTTGATGGCGCGGCAAATCCGATTTTGGGATTGGCGTCGCATGCGGTGTCGGCGGGCGCAGACTATAAGTACGGAAAAATGTTCTTTGGTGCGCGTGCGACATCTGGGGCGATTACTGATGAAGGTTTGTTGGCGAATGACCCAACGATTTCGGCGAATTTTGAGCCAATGAAACTTGGACATTTTTCGGCGGTACAATCCAGTGTTGGACTGCGCGCGAAAAAGTTCGGTCTGACGACCAGCGTTGGTGTCGCGCGTGAAAGCGATACGTTGCTTGGGGCATATGGCGCAGGCCTGTTGGGATTGGGCGCATCGGAAACCCGGTATTTTGATGCGGACGCGTATGCGAATTTGTCCGATGATGTGCGCGTGCGTGCGCGTGCGACGTTTGCACACACAACACCGGGTGTTGGGGCCGATGCGATTATTTCACTGTCAGATTTAAATTCGAATGCGTTCTCAATCGGTGTTGATGGGCGGCATTTCTCAGTCGGGGTGTCGTTGCCACTTGCCGTTTCGCATGGTAAAATGTCGTATGACTATGCCGATTATGACATTGTTTCTGAAGATGACTCGGTTTATGATTTGGTTGTTTCGAACGCGGGCGTTCGCGATATCGACATTTCGTCGGATTCGCGCGAAGTTCGATTCAATGCGTCGTATCGTCATAATTTTGGTGAATTTACCGATGGTGCACTTGGGTTTATATATCGCGTGAATCCAAATAATACGCGCGAATTTGGTAATGAATCTATATTCATGTTGAAAATGTCACACCGGTTGGGCATTTAGTTCACAACAACAAGTTTAACCCCGTTTTTTGTAACATGCGCTTTACATATGTACCATTTTATGGTACAATTTTTTGTGCCGGTGGGTGTTCCGTCGGTGGGGTGTCAGAACCCTTGAATGTGTTTGTCCGCGGGGACAAAAAACACCTCCAACCCATGTGGTTGGAGGGCGGTGAATATAGAGAATAAGCCCACTATTTAACACATTATAGTTCTGAACCTCCAACCACTTGATGCGCGCATTCGGTGGTTTTTTAAACAAGAATTCCGTAGGAGGGGAGAATATGAAAAAATTTTTAACGGTTTTAGTGTTTTGTTGTTTCCCATGTTTTTGTCATGCTGTGGTGGCTGGGGTTGTAGAAGTACTTCAAAATTCCGCAGGTCAATTCGAAATTTGGGAATATGTCCATGGTGATAAAGTAGGCTATCGTACTGATGCACCGCATTGGGAACGTCAATTAGTTGGTAGGAAGGAAATTGTGGACAAGTGGTTGAACACTATTGGAAAAACTAAAACCATAAACACAACAACGGCTAATCCGCGGCCGGCGGGTTTTCAATTTGCACAAGATGCCGGGGCGGGTGCTGGGGCGGCGGCCGGAACGGGTGGTTCTGGTGCCACTAAGGCTGGCGGTGGCAGTTCGGGCGGTTCGTCGGGTGGATCAAATTCTGGACCAAAAGGAACGTCAAATCCAAATGCAACCACTGGGACCGGTGGTGCCAAGGCAACATCAAATACGACTGCGGTGACAAAATATGACCCCAATGTTGCGAGTGCGGGTGCTAAATCTGCGGCCGGGGCGGCACCGAAACAAATTGCCGGCGGTGGCAGTGTTGTAAAGGCGCCAACGACCCCGGCGCCCGCGACGCCGGCGGCAAATCCAAGTGCTGCGGCGACACCAAAGGCGCCGGTTGCCGGTGGAACAGGTGGCGCGGGCGGAACCGGTGGTGGCGCAGCAGCCCCCAAAGCGGCAGGTTCCGCGGCCCCAAAAGCAACGGGTGTTGGTGCGGTTGGTACAGGGCTTGCAATCATTGGTGGTGTTGCGGGTGGCGTAGATTTTTATAAAAATGCGCAACCGAAAGACAGAAAAACAACCTGGGGCGATGTCGCACGCAGCGCGGGTGACGGCGCCATGGTGGCCGCCGGTGGTGCCGCGGTCGTGAACCTTATACCGGGGTTGGGGCAAATCGGATATGGTGCGGCTATCGCGGTTGGTGCGGTTGCCGGCGCGGTACATACTGCGCGAAAAATCTTTTCTGAAACAGATTGCGAATATGACCAGATTATTGGCACGTACAGTTGTTGCCATACGTCCAAGGCCATGTCGAATATCGAAGCGCGCAATGTTGATATTGGTGGTGAAATGTTCTGTAACAACGAATTCCCATACGTCACGAAGTGTGTTCAGGGGCGTAAAGAACATGAAACCGATCAGGGTTTTCGTGGGCTGTTTATGAATGACCATTGGTCCAAGGAATGTCGTATAAAATATTGCCCGGGATACAGCGAACCTGATGACCCTGATGGAAAGTATTCTATAATTCCCGCCGGAAAATATACCGAAGATGGTGGTGCATGTTGGTATTGGATTTGCCCCGAAGGTATGACGCGTGATGGATCGAAATGCGTTGCGACAGAACAAGAGGCAGGCCCGGTGCCGCCGGTCGATGCGCCGGGGAATGCAAAATCTTGTACAACAGACGCGGATTGTGTTGGCGCAAAGTTGCCGCTGTATGCGACCGCCGGGCGCTGTATCCAAAAGAATAAAAATGAACGCGTTTGTGCCGCGACCGAATGTCAACCGGGGACCTATTTGGTGAAAAAGAACGGGCGTTCCATGGGTTGGTGTCGCGCGGGCCAAGAGCCAAGTGAAGATCCGGTTGTGCCGCCATTGCAAGAAGAGGAACCGATTGCGTATCCGGTTTTGCCGATAGAACCAATTGTTGGCGAAGTGCCTGTGGCGCCGGTGGTTTGTTCGGATCCGGATAACATGGACGATAATTGCGAATGCACAATTGTTCCCGAAACGCACAAGGGCTATGGTGGCAAATGCGTGTGTGACGACGTGAACAAAGAAATCAAAGATGGTCGGTGCGAATGGTCGGCGGCGTATTTTGAAAAAATGGAAGGCGATTTGGACGGCCATTTCGATAAGCTTAGTTCAACAATGGGCGGTTTTGAAAAGTCAGTGTGGCGTGATGCGGACGGAAATTTCAATACGGCGCGTCTTGCGTCCGATAGTGTCGCGGGTGTTGTGCTGGGGACCGTTGGTGGAATTGTGACGGCGAATTTGGTAAAGAAGTCCCAGGTTAAAAAAGGTTTCGAAGACATCGGTTGCTATATCGGTGGTCAATCCGTCGCCGGTTTTGGTGATGAATTCACTGTCGGAAGATAAATGATTGGTAAAAAATAAAAACGTCACCCCGCGGTAACGCGGGGTCTCCTTAGGCTTGCAGAGAGCAAGAAAATTATTTTTTCCCGATAGTTTCGAATATTCCGGCAGACCATTTATTATAAAGAAAATAATCAGAAAAAGTTTCTGCACATAAAACAGGGCAAACGAGCAGACAGTTTTGCCATTCCACAACCGTCTGAACAAAGAACCATTTAGATACTTCAGGGTATTCCATTCTGCACCAACAACGGTCTGGTTGCTCTGCTGTAAATTTATATGTCATAGATTCTTCATCTGGGTATGGGCTATCTACTGGCTCGTATGGGAGTCCTTTTATTTCGTTACATTCGGCCCTCCCTTTTATAGATGATACGTTCGGATATCTGCATTGAAATAAAGGACTTTGTCATTCACACCAAATCCGTCCGCGAACGCGTTGTGCGCAATCAAAGACAGTGCAATAAAAGAAATGCATTTTGGAATAAACATGCTTAATCCCATAAACGTATTTTATCACAAAATATATTTGCGCACAACGAACAAATAAAGACAGACGATTACTGATTTTGCGGGATATAGACGTTTTCATTATATGTTGTTTCCGTCCAATCTTCTTCGGTTGGTGTTTCAAGTGGATAATACACCGTTACCGGTGTGCCCGCCGCATATTGCGCCGCAATCCATTGTTTGACACCGCTATTAGTTGACACATTTGGCAAAGATGCCTTGTTAAAAGCAAAATATGTAGTTCCTCGAATAGAACAATATGCTCCACTTGGACCAGTATAACTACCTTCGGACCAATAATTTGATAAAACAAACCGCGATTCCATTTTTATGTTGGGAAAATGCGAGGATAAAATGCCCCAATAACCCAAATTACCACTGTCAACAACTCCTTCCGTTCCGGTTAAAACCTTTACGCCAACGCGTCTTGTTATTTTATGTGTTGTTGCGTCGTATGAATCGGCATAGTCACCGACTTTGCGTAATACCATATCACCCTGGCGATAAAATACCGGGTTAATCGGATGTTCGGGCGTCGGGGTGCCGTCTTGTATAACTGTGCCGGTGGCCGAAATGTAAGGCTGCGCGGATTCTTCGTATGTATTATGTATCGTATAAAGCCAACAAAGTCCAGACACCGGATCACGATTGTCCGAACACCGAAATTCACTATCAAGTCCATTTTTTAATGCGGCATTAAATGTTTTTGCATCGATTAAATTATCACTTTGTTCGGTGTATGTGCCGGTTGTTTGATAAATTCCTTTCCGCCCGATACCGCCGGGTTGCCCAGTGTATGTGACCGCGGTGTGGTCGTTTACGGGGTCAATGTCGTCCTGTTTTGTGGCAAGTTTTGTATTCACACCACCAACCATGGGCAGTGATGTGTCGGACGTGCTGGACCCCAGTTCCGATGTGACCGCCCGTTTTTGCACCGTTCCGGCCGCGTTGGTATATTCCATGGCTTTGTTAGTGTCCGCGCCGAATTTATCCTGACGTGTGTCCAATTCGTGTGTGACATATTTTAACGATGTTGCCGTTTTCCGGTCCGCGGCTTCTTCCGCCACCGCCGGCATTATTGCCGCCATCAACCCGAACAACAAAAACTTTTTCAAAAACATTTTCCTCCCCTTTTTTCTTTTTCCTCGTCATCCCGCGCTTGACGCGGGATCTCCTAAGTGTTGCAGAGACACAATCCGCGACGGTTCCGACGGGATACCGCGTTTCCGCGGTATGACGGCACTTACACTAAAATAAATGCCGCGGTGGAAACCAAGCGGTCGGGGTGTTGAGAAATCACACAAGATAATGACCCCCATGGCCTTTACATATTCGCCATAGGCACCCCAACCAAAAGGTTGGGCGTCAGGAATGACGGCACAGAATATCGGAAATTTTGTGGATTACGACATAATGTGCCGATCTTGCGTGGGCTTCTCAGGGCCCCGAACCAAGTTCCCACTTAGTTCAGTTTTTATTCTAACAAATTTTGTTGATTTTAATCAAGAACATTTTTCAGATAAATAAGAACGGGCGCATTCGCGCCCGCACTAACACTTACACTAACCACTTACACTATTTATGACAATTTGTGAATGACCAAACCACTGCGCAGTTTTGGTTCAAACCATGTTGTCTTCGGTGGCATTATGTTGCCGGTGTCCGCAATGTCGATGATTTGGCGCATCGTGACGGGATACAGTGCAAACGCCGCGACCATTTCACCACTGTCAACGCGTTTCTGTAATTCGCCAAGGCCACGAATTCCGCCGACAAAATCGATACGCTTGCTTGTGCGTAAATCGCCAAGGTTCAATATTTTATCGAACACCAAATTCGAAAGGACCGTCACGTCCAACACGCCGATTGGGTCGTTGTCGTTGTATGTTCCGGGCCGCGCGGTCAACGAATACCATTTGCCGTTTAAATACATTCCAAAGTTGTGCAATTTTGTTGGCTTGTAAATTTCCGTTCCCATTTCCACAACGTCGAAAGATTCCGACAATTTTGCCAAGAATTCGTCCGGCGAAAGTCCGTTCAAATCTTTGACAACGCGGTTATAGTCGATAACCTTTAATTGGCTTTCCGGGAAAATCACCGCCAAGAAATAGTTGTATTCTTCATTGCCAGTATGATTCGGATTTTGTTCGCGCTTTTCCGCACCGACACGTGCCGCCGCCGCCGTCCGGTGATGGCCGTCCGCAACATACATCGCGGGAATGTCTTTAAATATTTCTGTAATACGTGCATTTATTGCGTCGTCGCGAATGACCCAGAATTTATGGCCAAAACCATCGGCCGCGGTAAAGTCATATTCGGGCGCATTGTTCTTTACAAAGTTTTCGACGATTTCATTCATTTCCGCAACATCAGGATACGCAAAGAACACCGGTTCGATATTCGCGTTTTGAATGCGCACGTGAATCATGCGGTCGTCTTCTTTATCTTTGCGTGTAAGTTCGTGTTTTTTGATTTTGCCGGTCATATAGTCATCGACATTTGCCGCCGCGACCAAACCGTACTGTGTGCGGCCGTCCATTGTTTGCGCATAGATGTAATACATTTCTTTATCATCTTGGACCAACCAACCGCGGTCTTGCCACAGTTTGAAATTTTCAACCGCTTTGTCATAGACGGGTTGACTGTGTTCGTCGGCAATCGGATCAAAATCGATTTCTGGTTTAATAATGTGCAACAGTGATTTTTCACCGGCCTCTTGTTTCGCCTCGGCCGAATTCAGAACGTCGTATGGACGCGATGCAACTTCGGCCGCGATTTCTTTTGGTGGACGAACACCGGCAAATGGTTTTATCTTCATAACATCTCCTTTTGTGTTAAACGGTTCTGATTATAATCCCGTTTTTATAAAAGGCAAATTTAGTTTTATCATTCGTCAATCGCCACGTCGAATACCGTTTCGGCCGGTATGTTGTCCAGGGCGTGATATTGAAATGGCACCGTCGCAAAGTCTATGTTGTTCATGTCGATGCGACGAATTGTGCGGTTATACATTGTGTGATAGTAAATTTTCCGATTCGTAATATCACTTGCGATTGTCCATTGTGTCGCGGACGGCATGTCGAACTTTGCGGCGCCCGGCGCGTATGCGGTACCGAACGGAACATCAAAGTTGTTCAAGATATGAAACGCCTGTTTAACTGTGCCGGCCGCGTCAGGTTGCGTTAATGAATAGTTCTTAAAGAACGACGCGCGGACAAAACGCGACGGCGAAGAAAAGTCCCCGGGCAGACCCAGCAAACCCGTTCCGCCACTTATCGATTGCAACTTTATCGGGCCAAAGACCGTTGGTGCGATTGTGCCGGATTGCAGATTGATATAGTTATCAAGGTTCGTTAGGTGCCATGTGAATTCTGGCGAATTTGCGATGGTGCCCAGTGGGTTTTCGTAAAACATCGGTATGCCGTCGATGATTTCAAGGACTACAACGCGCCCGTTCGGTTCGGCTATGCGCCAATGGACGGTTGATGCGGTTGGGTCTATGTTCACGATATTAACAGTGTCGATTGCGTCCTTTACTTCGTCAATAGTGGCAAATCGTGATAGTATCCATGACACAACCTGAAAATCCGCGAGTGTGTTTGCTTTGTCGTCCGGTGAATACGGCGCGTATTTGCCGTAATCCGGGAAATAGAATAGGGCGGCGGAAAGTCCGGCCTCGTTCGTGCCGTCAACGACGAATTCTGGGCGTTGCATGCCAAGGCCCACAAAGCCATATTTAGATGTGAATTTCATGCCGCCACGTGTGCCGTCCGGCAGTAATGATTGTTCGGTGTGGCCGCGTGGACCGATGACATAAATGTTATTCATTTCCGATCCGGACCAATCAACGGTGCGCGCCATAACCACAGATTTGTCCGCCGCGGTCAGTTTGATTCCGGTGCATGCGTTCGCCCCCTGGATTGTTGCGGCGATAATGGCCAATATAGAAATAGTGTTTTTCATGAAAATCCCCCTTTGGTTGTTTATGTCCCGATTCTATCGATTTGGCGTGTATCAAACCACAGGAACGAATTCGGCGCCCGCCCGCAATTTTTATTTGCAAAATGGGAAAAGTGCGTATATAATGTCCGTCGCCCTTGGGGCATAGTTTAATGGTAGAACATCGGACTCTGACTCCGCTAGTATTGGTTCGAATCCAGTTGCCCCAACCAAGATATGCAACCGTTCGTTTTAGGGCGGTTTTTTGTTAGAATAACAATATTTACAGAAAGTTCGAAAGTTTAAATTAAAAAAGTGGCAAAAATTTGCCACTTTCGAACTAATTTACAATAATAACTATCTACAACCAACAAAAGCCCAGTTGTCTTCACCTGGTTCTTTTAACATTGTACGCATTGTATAATTTTCTTTACATAATTTTGTCCAACCAGGTTGATTAAAAGCAAATTCCACATATGTGTACTCTGGGTCTTTTGCCATTTCTGACACTTTTGTTTCATCAATTCCCGACCAGTCAACCCATTTGCCTGTTGGTTGAAGTGCTTTTACATCTTTTATCCATTCTTGACTAGAAGGACATTTATAAACAATGTGTGTAGATGTTGATGCTATTTTTTCACAACCATTCATTGTGTTTTCTATATCTTTAACATCAGAATTACATCCAACTAATGCAATTACAGGTAAAATTAAAAGTAATTTTTTCATATTTTCTCCTTTTTCGACATAGGCATTGTACATTAGAAGATATGTTTTTGCAATATTAAATGTTTTTCAACTGCTTAATTGCTTGTCCGATTTCAATCAAATCGGCTCGCGAATTGCACATATAGCACAACCAAAAATTCAAGCACCCGTATGGGTGTTTTAATTTTTGGTTTTGGGTCGAATGGTTTGGTCATTTGCAACGAATGTTGCAAAAGGTTCGAAACCAAGTAGATTTTGGAAGCGTTAGCACACCAAAATCGTTACGGGTTACGCGCAGTGTTGGCAAAGCCGACCGAGCGAATCCAGTTGCCCCGCAACTGGATCGGTGCGAGGCGATAGCCGCAGCACCAATACGAGAATACACAATTAGAAAAATCATAAAAACGGAGTTTTTGTCCCCACGAGTTTTTATAGATTTTTCTTATTGTGTATCGAGGCACCCAGTTGCCCCAACCATAGTTTCAAAACTTGCCCATCGGGGCAAGTTTTCTTTTGTTTCCTAATACTTTCACCGAGTTCGAAAGTCAACAAATAAAAATTTGTAAATTTTTTCAACTTTCGAACTTTTTGTGATATAATTCTTAAAAAAGGATTTTTGTGAAAGAAACGATTGCCATAGGGCTGTTATCCGTTTATACCATTTTAGAATTTGTGGCTTATATACCACAGATAGTAAAAATATTAAAAACAAAACATGCAGACGATTTAAGTTTGGCGTCTTGGTTCGTTTGGATTACCACAGATTTGTCTTATCTGGGGTATGTGCTGTTGGAAACACCGCAATTTGGTGTTATATTTATTGCCTTGTTGGATTTGTTTTTTATTATAAGTGTGTTTGTATTAACCATGTATTATCAAAAACATAATAAACGTAAGAAAGTTCGTCGTTAACACAAATATAATAACTTTAACTTATTAATCTCTCGTCCAATTTCCAACAATTCGGCTCGCGAATTGCACACACTGCACAACCACCCTTCGCGTCTTTGACGCTTTGGGTGGCAGGCAAAATTTATACAATTTCTTATCGTGAAAAATTACGTTCCAAATATAACTTTAAATCTAATGGATTTTGTGCGACGTATGTGGCGCCATGTTTTTTTAATTCGTTTGTAATTTGTTCTTTTTTTGATTTAGGGACAACGCCGACGAAACCGATACGATGTTTTATGCCACATCTGATAGCGGCGTCTATATCATCGGGCGAATCACCGATCGCAATACAATGTTCGTTGCCGTAATGCAGATTTTCCATTGCACGTTGCATAAACGTATCTTTGAGTGATTGGTTATCATTAGTTAAAAAGTGTTTTTCAATAGAAATATATTTTAGCAATGTTGCGTTGTTTGTTAATTTTCGGGCGTGTTGGTCATTGGTTGCCCTGGACACAATGCATTGTTCAAAATAATGTGTTTTTAAAACGTCTTGAATATCGGGTACAAGGGTTGTTAATTTTTCTGATTCAGCAACGGTTTGATATAGGATAGCATTTTCTGGGTTCTTTTGGTTTTCCTGATTCAGATAAAACTTTTTAAAGGTTGTTGGATTGTCTAAATCTTGGTGTTTAACGAAAAAATCGGTGTTTTTCAACATGTCAATGGCGTTACTCATTACATTTGCGCTGTATAGAATACAACCATCTGCGTCCCAAATAATAAGATAACGGTGTGTTAGCATAAAAAATCCTTTTGCTTGTTATTCCCGAAAGAACATGCCATGTCACGTTTACGTTTTCTGTCTGCGATTTGGTATAGCCATGCGGCCTTAATTTCGTCACTTACGCCCCATACATCGCCGTTTTTCAATTTGTCTTCGATATAGTCTGGAACGCGCGAGTCGGCGGTTAATCCAGGGTTGTTGTATAGGTAAATTTGACCGCCAACGCGTGGTATTTTAAGTAAAGATGTTAATTTGTTGCCACATGCATCAAAATTCCCACCGACCCGGTATGGTGCGCCGACCAAGGTTGGTAATTTATTTTTGCGAACCGAAAAGTCACCATTTATTGTCACCGTTGACATGTTCGGTATTTGCCCCAGGGCCATATTGTTCAATTCTAGTGAATCGTTTAATACAAGATTATCTGGTAAATTAAATATGTCATATACAACGCCATGTGATTTTATATAGCCCAGTAATTTGTCGCATGTGTTATTTGGTATGGTCAAATCGCGTGCGCGCATGAATTTACGGATTGCGTCACGTAATTCTTTATCATATGGACCGTCATAGCCATAGCATCGAATTTCGTTGCCCCGGGTTTGTTCCAATGTCAGGATTGGTTTGTGTCCTTTGCGTATTGAATACCATGCGAATCCGTTGTAGATATCGTCATCATAATGAATTTGTTTGTGGTGTTTTAATGCACGACTTTCGTAATCGAATGCCGCCTGGGACCCAAGGTGCACAATATAGTAATCGCCGATTAAATCCATCAATTTATATGTGCCGCGTTGTGATAGGCGTATTTCATGCTTTTCGCGCCGGGTATCCCGGCGATTTTTGCGGCGCCATTTGGTGGCCATGTCCAAAACGTTTTGAAAATCATTGTATTTGCCGGCCGCGGCCAGGTAATCAAAATAAATTGTTTGTTTTTGATGTTTTTTATCCCGTAATTTTTCATCGACATATTTTTCCGCAACCGAATATAAAAAATCACGAACAAGATTTATGTTTTTGTCTGTTTTATTGTTGATATATTTTTCTGCAACCGAATATAAGAAAGCGCGACCGGGATTGGTGGATTTTTTCTTGTTCAACCCATCCACTTTGGATTGTTGCGCCACCAAAAAGGCGCGAAGATTTTTGTTAAAATATCGATACAAAATTTCGCGAATAATTGCGTCTTGGTTTTCTTTGATTGTGTCAATTTCGAATGTGTGTTTGCGTGATTTGTGATATGCGGTGTCTTCGATTGCATCACTAAATAAAAGTTTGCGGGGATATTTATCCGCCGCGGGCCTGGATCCCTGTTCAAATTCCGTAAATGCGTCTTTTATGTTTTGAATGTTTGTATTGCGCTGGGAATATGGAATACATTTTATAATTAACTGGGTATTGTTCGGTGCCAAAAATATATTGTACCCAATTGTGGTCTTGTATTTGTATGACATTAATAATTTATAGAATTTGTGTGCGGCGTCTTCGTCGTCAAATGTAAGAAGATATTGAGTGAATTTCTGGCCCCGATCCCAGCAACAGTCAGTGCCGATTTTGCCTATGGTTTGTTCATCGACGTCGGTTAATGGGACAACGTAATGGTCATCATTACAATCAATATCCCGGATAAAAGGAACACCAAGTTTGTTTAATTTGGTTTCTATATATTCCGCCTCTCTATTGTTGTTGCCGAACAGCATAAACCCGGTTTTTTCTGTCGCGGTTATGCTCTGGATATATGGAAAAAAATCAATAATTTTGCTCATTGTGTCCTATGTATAACACGAACGCAGTGTTTTGTCAATAATGGCGTTGGTTTTTGCAAGATTATTTGTAAACCGGGGGATGCGTTTTGACAAATCAAAATAAGTGTTGCTTGTTTGACGAATATTGTTTAGTATAAGTGTATGTTAGACAAAAAGGAATTAAGTCATGTCGAGAAAGGTTGCTAGTGTTTTGATGGGTGTTTCTTTGATGCAGGCCTTGGCGGTGGCGCCGTCGGTTGCAGATACGATAACCAGTGTTCAGGTTGTTCACGAAGGTCAAATGTTAAGTTTGTCGGACTTGGTTGCAAATTCATTTAATACCGATGCACCAAATGGTGGTGTTATCTATAATGCGGGAACGGTGGTTATAAATGGAACATCACAGTTCAATAATAATACTGGGTCGGTGTTTGGTGGCGTTATTGCGAATGAAGAAACGGGAACCCTTACCATAAGTAATGTTGGTTTCGGCGGTAACACCGGATCTGTGGGTGCCGCGTTGTATAATTTGGGTGATGCGAATTTCACAGGTGCCGCACTGTTTGGCAGTAATGTTGCAGAACAATCCGGTGGCGCAATATCAAACGCGGGCGATTTGGTGTTTGGTGGTAATGCGATATTTTCTTCGAACAGTGTGACGAACGGTGCCGGTGGTGCGATCGCCAATGATGTTGGTGGAACAATTACATTTATGGGGAACGCTGAATTCAGCGGAAACAGCGCAAGTGCCACAGATGTCACAGATGGAATTGGTGGTGCGGTGCTGAATAACGGTGTGATAAAGTTTAATGGAAAAACGACCTTTGCCATGAATAAATCACAAAACAACGGAACCGCAATTCATAATGGCGCAACAGGTGTGATGAATTTTAATGGTGGGTTAACTTTGTCTAACAATAATATTATTTCTGCGACCGGTGTTGCAACATCAACTGTTGATAACCAAGGAATAATCAGTGTTATTGGTGGCGATGTCATCGTTAATGGTAATACATCACACGTTGGCGGTGGCATAAACAGTTCTGCGTCGGATGCAAAATTATTGTTGGGTGCGTACTATGATGACGATGACAATGTTGTGGTATCCAAGATAAATAATATTATCTTTCAAAATAATACGGCACTGGACGGAACGGCGGGCGCTTTGTATGCCGGCGACGATACGGAATTATATGCGAAAAATATTTTGTTCAATAATAACGACAGCAATCTTGGTGGTCGTGGCGGCGCGATTGCATTACATGGTGGAACGCTAAAGATTATTGGCGACAGTAATACGTTTACCAATAATGATGCCAATGGCACGACGGACGTTGTTGAAAATCAATTCGAATTTGGTGGCGGCGCAATTCAGAATATGGGTAATGTCACGATTGGTGGCGTAAATAGTGTTAATAATTTTACTTCGAATACATCGGCGGGTTATGGTGGCGCAATACATGTTCGTGCGTCGGATGCGTCTGATATAGTGTCAACCATTTTGAATGGTGCGACGTCGTTCGCGTATAATCATGCGGCCCTGCATGGTGGCGCGATTAGTAATTATGTCGATGCGGGCCAATCGACATTGACCTTTCATGGCGATACAGTTTTTACAAACAATACCAGTGATGGTTTGGGCGGCGCGATTTATAATACCGGTACGTCGAATGGCGTTATTACGTTTGATGGTAATGCGACGTTTTCTGGAAATTCAGACGGCACCGGCGCCAATGATATTTACAATGATGGCACGATAAACTTTAATGGTAATGTCACGTTGGACGGTGGCATAACAGGTTCGGGAACGCTTGCCCTGGGGAATGGGAAAAGTTTGAACATTGGTAATGCAAGTCTTACGCAAAGTGTGGTTACAATGAACGGTGGGCGAATTGTTGCGCGACTTGGGAATGTGGCCGATGACTATCGTATCAATGTCGGTATGTTTAATGGCGACGGAATAATTGCATTGACGTTGGCGGACGAAGGAACGTACCGGGTGTTTGGTAATTCTGTGTTCGGCGATACTGTGTTCGAAGGCGAAATAACTTTTGATAGTCCGCTTTATAATCTTATGTGGACGGACGAATTAAAATCTGTGACCGCGTCGCGCAAAACGCCGGATCAGATTGCGGCGAATAATGGCATATCAAATTTGGCGGCCGGCACAGTTTTGAATCTTATGAATTCTTCATCTGATGTTTTAAATGGTTTGGGTATGGCGGCCCAAGAACGGTTGGCGTTGGGTGATAAATTGTCTGTGGAAAATGCGGCGCGCGCAATATATCCGGAATTGGACCCTGTGATTCAATCGGTTAGTACGTCGGTGCAAACATCAATTGCGAATTTGGCGGCGGGGCGTATGGCTTTGTTGCAATCGTCCCTTGGGCGTAGTGGTGGCGACGCGGCCGCGCACAGTGGCGTTTGGGCCGAAGGTATGTATAACAAATCAAAACAAAATGACATGTTTAACGGTTATACACGTGGCCTTGTGGCCGGTATGGATACACGTATTGCGCGCGGATTTATGCTGGGCGTGGGATATTCGTATTCGCATTCTGATGTGGCATCGATTGCGCGTGATATTGAAATCGACAGTAATACGATTTTTGTGTACGGACAATACAAGCCGGCCGCATGGTACGTGAATGCGATGGCGAATTACACTATGTCTGATTACGTGGAAAAATCTGATGCGCTGGGCATTGATGTCCGGTCGGATTTTGATGTCGATGCGATTGGTGCGGTGGTCACGACGGGATACGATTTCGCCGCCGGCATTACTCCAGAGTTCGGGTTGCGCTATATGCATATCGGTGCGGAAGAATATAAAAATTCATTGGGTATAAAAAATAAATTGAAAGATTCCGATTATCTGACCGCGATGGCGGGCGTCAAATACGCGTTTGATTTTCGCGTGTCGCGCGCGCTGACGTTGCGTCCAGAATTACGGTATGACGTAAAATACGATATGTTGTCGGAAAAACATGCCGCGTCTGTTGTGATGCCCGGTGTGCCATCGTATGTGATGGTGGGTGATCGTTTGGCGCCATTCTCGATGGATTTTGGTGGTGGACTGGTTATGCGGTACCAAGATTTTAGTTTCGCATTTAACTATGATATCGAAGTTCGCGAAGATTATACATCACAAACTGGGCGTGTCCGCGCAAGAATGGTGTTTTAATACTAGCCACTTTTTGTTCTTGACCCGATTTTATAAAATGTGATACCATAAAACCGAATCAGAAGGGATTCTGAGTTCCGGGCTGTCGTAAGCCCGCCGGCAATCGGCACATTATGTCGTAATCCACAAAATTTCCGATATTTTGTGCCGTTATTTTGGCATACCCCAATTGTCGGGGTGCCTATGGAGTATATTTGAAGTCCATGGGAATCATGATTGCTGGTGGTTTACGAACACCCCGACCGTCTCTGTCTGATGACGGCGTTCGTTTTTATGGCCTATGAAAGAAAAGAAAGGGGAGAAATATGACTTTGAAAAAGTTTTTGTTGTTCGGATTGTTGGTGGCGGTGTTGCCGGCGGTGGCAGAGGAAGCGGCGGACCGGAAAACCGCAACATCATTGAAATATGTCGAACATGAACTTGATACGCGTCAAAACAAATTTACCGCGGAACAAAACAAAGCCATGGAATATACCGATTCGGCCGGAACGGTGCAAAAACGTGCCGTTACATCGAATCTGGGCACCAGTACGACAGATACGTCATTACCCATGGTCGGCGGCGTGAATACTAAACTGGCCACGAAACAGGACGACATTGCACCAATCAATGACCACACCGCGGTCACATATACCGGTCAAAGCGGTTCAATCGGTGCTAAGGGTATTTATCAGGACACCGGCACATACGCCGACCAATCCGACAACCTGATTGATGCAAAAACATTCAACGCGGCATTAAAGAAAGGACTTGATAGCGAATTTCTTTGTTCGGAATACAAACCCGGTACAGACCTTTGTTGGGTCTGGTCGATACATAATAACGGCGATAACAATTTGTTCACCACATCTGGTGCAACATTGCATTATTACTATAATGAATCTGGTGAGGAAAGACCTAGTGCCGATTTAGCACATACGGATTATATAGCAATTCAACCGACCACAACATATACATATTCTGTCACATGTGTTAGGACACTACAAACAAACCACAGGGTTATTGCATGGGACGAAAATAAAAACTTTATAAGCCAAATCGGAAATATCTATTGCGATACGGGTGATGTGGGTCAAAGGCTTCATAGCACTTTCACAACTACGGCGGCAACAAAGTATATAACGCTGGGTTACGTTTACAATCCCGCGGGTGAAAACCCGAGGTTGGAATTGGGTTCGTTCGCAACGGAAAGGTCATATACAACCCTTGTGCCGGACGGTTATACTCCATTGGAATATATAATTTCCGATGGCACGCAATACATTAATACGGGAATTGCACCAAGCAATACGACGTCGGTTAGTGCCAAGGCGGCGTTATTGAATCTTGCAACGGGACCATCGTTTTTCGGTTCTTTGGCGGGTGGTGCAAATCTATTGGTTGGAACAAATTCGATGGGTGACGGTAAGATTTACGTAAATGATACAGGAAATGCCACAAGTATTAGAATTACCGCAAATACGGTATATGAAGTTAGTGTCGCGGGAACAACATTTTCGATAAAGGCGTCCGGCGGTCAAACACAAACGTTAACTGCGCCCGCGGTTACCGGTGGTTCTGGGAACATATATATGATTGGTCGAAATTATAATGGGTCGGTGCAAAGGCTTGGATCGTTTAATTATTACTATATGAAGATATACAATGACGGTGCGTTGGTCCGCAATTTTATCCCGGCCCAAGACGCTTCGGGTGTTGTCGGAATGTATGATACGGTCGAAGGGCGGTTCTTTCCAAGTGCGGCGTCCAATACGAACTTTGCCCCGGGACCAGAAATTTCGAACATTGTCTATGTGCCACAGAATCAATAGTGAGTGTTAGTGTAAGTGGTTAGTGTTAGTGCGGGCGCGTTTGCGCCCGTTTCTACTCTCGTCACCCCGGCAAAAGCCGGGGTCTTGTCGTTACCGTCGCGGACTAAAACTCCCCTTTCCTTGGGAGAGGGGAGGTTGCTCTCGGTATGCCTGAGGAGATACCGCTTTGCAGCGGTATGACGGCACTAACACCAAGCCGGGGCAAAGCCCCGGCGCAGTCGCGCCGTAGCGTTTATCACACGAAGTTTTAACGAAGTGTGATAGCAAAGGCAGATAACCCTTGTCCACCGAAGCCCGCAGGGCGAAGGCGGAACTGACTACTTACACTAACACTATTATGCGGCTTTTTTGATTCCAGATTTTATGTTGCGGACGTATTTGCGTAATTCGTCGATTGATACATGTGTCCCGTCGCGCTTTTCCGCAGACCAGTAATCCCAACCGTTGAAACTTTGGCAATGTTGAATGCGCGCCGCCATGACGTGAATGGACGCCTTGCCATATAAACTGTGCACCAGGTTCCCGTCGTTCGCAATCATGACGCGTTCGCCGCGCGGGCTGACCAATGTTTGGCCGACATAAAGCAATCCGCCGTCGATAAGTTCGCGGAATGCAACGCGGATTTCGTCGCGTTTGGGTTTCGAAACTTCGATATCCGAAAGGTCAATTGGTGTTGTGTTTGCAACGCGTTCGCGCGCCGCCATGACGTATGATTCTTCGCGTTCTATGCCGATGAATTTCCGCCCCAATTCGCGCGCGGCGGCGGCGGTTGTGCCCGAACCCATAAATGGGTCCAATATTACGTCGCCTTGTTTGGTCGATGCCAATATTACGCGACGCAGTAAATCCATTGGTTTTTGCGTGTTGTGCAAACTTTTGCCGGTTTCGTCTTTTAATCTTTCTTCGCCAAGGCAAATGTTCATGTCCCAATCGGAACGCATTTGTTTGCCACCGTTTAATTTCTTCATCGTTTCATAGTTGAATGTATATTTGCCCGTTTTCGTCGGCGTTGCCCAAATCAATGTTTCATGCGCGTTTGTGAACCGCGTGCCACGAAAGTTCGGCATAGGATTCGTTTTGACCCACACGACATCATTTAAAATCCAAAAGCCCAGTTCTTGCATAATTGCGCCGACCTGGAAAATATTATGATACGAACCGATTGTCCACATCGCGCCGTCGGGACGTAGAACGCGACGACATTCGGACATCCATGCGCGCGTGAATTTATTATATTCTTCGGGCGATTCAAACGCGTCCCACGTGTCGCGTACCGCACGCGCGGCCGTTTGATCTTCGGGCCGATAAAGCGTTTTTTGCCCAAGTTGTAAATTATATGGTGGATCCGCAAATACCGCATCAATCGAACCATCGGGAATTCCGCGCATCAGTTCTATGCAATCGCCGATTAAGATTTGGTTCAGGTATTTGTCCATCGAATTCTCTCGTCCGCGACTAATTATATCACATTTTGGCGATAAAAAATTTTGCCCGATTCGGTGTTTTGCAAAAAAAGGTCTTGATTTTTATAAAAAATGCATTTTTTTAGAAATAAATTCACTTTACACAATCGCAATAGATTGCTACATTATGCCGTATGAGATGCCCATATTGTAATTATTCGGATAGTCGTGTGGCCGATTCAAGGCCTGATATGGAAAGCGGGACAATTCGTCGCCGTCGTGTGTGCAATCAATGTGGTGCGAAATTTTCAACCGTTGAACGCGTGCAGATGCGTGATTTGGTCGTGCGGAAAAATAGCGGTAAAACCGAACCTTTTGATCGGGATAAATTGCGGCGCAGTATAAAGTTGGCCTGTCATAATCGCGATGTCGGTGATGAACAGATTGAACGTGTGGTTGCGTCGATTCAACGGCGTTTGGAGACGGATAACATTGATGATGTCGTGACGAGTAGCCAGGTTGGCGAAATGGTTTCTGATTCTTTGCTGAATTTGGATCCGATTGCGTTTATTCGCTTTGTTTCCGTTTATCGTAAGTTCTCAAAAATATCGGACTTTAAGAAAATTATTGATACTATACCAGAGGTGACCGACGAAACAATCGTATGCAAATTGCCAAAGACAACGTTGTTTTGATGGGCGTGGGGGGAATTTCATGAAAAAAATTTTTGTATTCATCTTTTCGGTGCTGTGCGCGGTGGGTGCGGGCGCAAAGACAGAAATTGATGTTTTGTCGGATTCTGATGCAAGTTTATATTCGCAAATTTTCACATTGCAAGATTCCGAAAAATTTTCCGCCGCGGAAAAATTGCAACGGCAATTGTCTGACCCGATTTTGATGGGCGAAGTTTTATATCAAAAATATTTTTCCAAAACATATACGACCAAAGGTGCCGAAGCGAAATCTTGGTTGGACAAATATTTCGATATGCCGGGCGCGGCGCGTATGGAAAAATTGGCGGCCCGTAAAAAGGCGCGCGCGAAAAAGGCCGTCGTGCCGGCGATGCTGTCGGGCGGGCTTTCCATTGAAAATGCGCAATCTGAAACGTGGACCGAAAAACAATATTCGGGTGCGATTGATAAAAAAATTACAAAATTCAAAAAGGCAATTCGCAGTGGGTCAACAAAAACCGCGCGGAATATTTTGGAAGATAAAACGTTTCGCAAAAAATTGATGGAATCTGATTATGGGCGGCTTGCGGGGCGGCTTTCGTATGTGTATTACACGAACGGCGAATTCGAACTTGCGAAAAAATGGGGATTTGTTGCGGCCGATGCGGATTCTGAATATGGGCTTTGGACGATGGGTTTGCTTTATTTCAAAGAACAAAAGTTCAAAGAAAGTGAAAAATATTTCGGTCGGATTTTGGATTTGCCCCAGATAAATAATGCAAGAAAGACCGAGGCCGCTTTTTGGGCCGGGCGCGCCGCCGATTTTAATGATGACACGTCGGCCGCACGAAAATATTGGAAGATTGCCGCCGCGCATCCGATGGCGTTCTATGGGGCGCTCGCCGCGACGATGATGGGTGATGTGCCGGAATACGAATTCTTTGAACAAGAATTTACCGATGATGATGTCGAAGAATTGCGTCGTGATAAATACGGGAAAATTGCGTTGGCGTTATTACAGGTTAATCGCAAGGATAGGGCAGAGGAGTATTTGAAATACATGATGTCGCCAAAGGTTTCTGACCGCAGTTTGCATGCGATAAATTCCGTCGCGACGGCGTATGTTTTGCCGCGCGTTTCCATTGTGGTTTCGGGTATTATTCGCGACCGCGGTATATTGGAAATTGATGAAGATGTTATTTACACCGCACAATATCCGTTGCCGGATTGGGAACCGATGGGCGGGTGGTCGATTGATAGGGCGCTGTTGCTTGCGGTCACGAAACAGGAAAGCGGTTTCCGGCGGGGCGTTAAATCGGGTGCGGGCGCCAAGGGGGTCATGCAACTGATGCCCGGGACCGCAAAGCGTATCGCACGCGCGAACAAGGTAAAGATGTCTGATATTGATATGTCGAATCCCGAACACAATATGTTCCTTGGGCAACAGCATATTGTCGATTTGCTGATGCACCCGAATGTGAACAACAATATTATCAAGATGCTTGCGGCGTATAACGCGGGCATGGGGTCGGTGGTGAAATTTGAAAAGTCTTTTTCGACCGATGACCCGTTGCTTTATATCGAAAGTTTTCCGGCGTATGAAACGCGCGGCTATATTAAACGCGTGATGGCGAATTTGTGGCTTTATCGTGCGCGCCTGAATCAGCCGCTTACGACATTAAAGGCCTTGGCGGATTCCGAATGGCCATTGTACAGCAGTGAAGACGAATATGTTCGCAGTGACATTGATGATATTCCGTATTCAATATAGTGGTGTGATATGGTTGCGGTTGCCGATTTTTCCATTGAAAATGAAATAGGTGCAAACTTTATTGCCGGATGTGACGAGGCCGGACGCGGTCCACTTTGTGGTCCGGTTGTTGCGGCGGCGGTGATATTTCCATCGCGTGATATTGAAATTCCGATCGTAATTAGGGATTCAAAAAAAATGTCCGCGGCCCAGCGTGCGGTCGCGTACGATTGGATTACGAAAAATACAATCTGGGCAACCGGCGAATGCAGCCCCACCGAAATCGACGAACTAAATATTTTATGGGCGTCGATGCGTGCGATGGAAAGGGCGGTGGCCGGCCTTTCGCGCGTGCCCGATATTTGTTTGATTGACGGAAATCGTGTGCCGAAAAATTTGCAGGGCAGGGCGATTGTAAAAGGTGATGCAAAATCGCTTTCCATTGCGGCGGCGTCAATAGTGGCCAAGGAAACGCGTGATAAAATTATGCATGAATTGGCAACGGAATTCCCAATGTATGGTTGGGAAAGAAACGCCGGATACCCGACAACGGAACATTTGACGGCGATTGAAAAATATGGTATAACGGTGCACCATAGAAAAACATTTGGACCAATAAAGGAAAGGATAAAAAATGAAACTTCGGACGATTGATGGGGTGGATTTGCGCGGGAAATATGTGTTGCTGCGCGATGATTTTAATGTGCAAATTGTTGATGGAAAAATTACCGAGGGGTTTCGTATAGAACGCAGCCAGGCCACAATCGAATTCTTGCGCAATGCGCGCGCGCGCGTGGCGATTGTGTCGCACCTTGGGCGACCAAAGGGAACGCGCGACATGAAATATTCGCTGCGTGGGGTTGCGGAATATATGCATTTGCCGTTTGCCCCCGATTGCCTGAATCGCGATTTTATGGCGGAAATGCATGACGGCGATGTGGTACTGATGGAAAACGTGCGGTTCTATGCAGGCGAAGAAGAAAACGATGCGGCGTTCGCCGAAAAATTGGCGGCGGGATTTGATATTTTTGTGAATGACGCGTTCGCGGTTTCGCATCGCGCGCATGCAAGTACCGTTGGCGTGACGAAATTTTTGCCGTCTTATGCGGGGTTGTTATTAACCAGTGAGATAGATAATTTAACACGTGTGATGGAAAATCCGAAGCACCCTGTGCTTTCAATCGTTGCGGGGTCCAAGGTTTCAACGAAAATCGGCGTGCTGCGCGCACTGGCGAAATTGTCGGATACGATTATTGTTGGTGGGGCACTTGGGACGACGTTTAATTATGCGCTTGGCGCGGCGGTTGGAAATTCGCTGTATGAACCGGACCAGAAAGAAAACGCGCTTGCGATTATGGAATATGCGCGGGAAAATAATTGTCGGTTTTTATTGCCGTTGGACAAGGGCGTTGGGCCGGTCTTTGAACCGAACGCGCCGCGTACAAATAAAGATGTTGATGATATTGCGCCGGACGATGTGATTATTGACGGTGGTCCGAAAACCGCGGCGCGCGACGCAACGGAAATAGGGCGCGCGGCAACGGTGATTTGGAACGGAACGGTTGGCATGGCGGAGTGGCAACCGACGTGGTCGCTTGGGTCGTTTGCGATTGCGCGCGCGATTGCCGATAATACGCGCAGTGGTAAACTTGAAAGTGTTGTCGGTGGCGGCGATACGGTTGCGGCCCTGGACGCGTGCGGCGTGATGGGCGACATAACGTATGTTTCGACCGGCGGTGGTGCATTTTTGGAATTTATCGAAGGCCGCGAATTACCCGGAATAGAAGTGTTGAAGCGTTAGTGAAAAACGGTTGCGAATGCAACCGTTTTTTGTCGTCATACCGGCGAAAGCCGGTATCTCCGCGGGGTTGCAGAGTGCAAAGTCCCCTTCGCTGGCGAAGGGGACTTTTAGTCCACGACGGTAACGACAAGACCCCGCTTTTCAGCGGGGTGACGGTTATCTGGAACTTTTCGGAAATTGTGGGGTTAATAATTCCACCCGCCCATGCGGTTATTGTTTTGATTGCGTTGTGAACTTTTGAACACATTAACCTGTTGATATAAATATGTTGCGCAACTTGTTAAATCTGTTTTGCTTTGTAAAGTGCGGTTCATGTTAGACAATAATACTCTATTATTGTTGCATTTACAGTCATCTTGTTGTTTGTTATTTCCGGTGCCGGTTGTGCACATTTGGTAATTATTTATAATCGTCCAATCTTTTTCCAATTGTTTGCGGGCGTTGCTAAGGTCGGTATCTGCGGCCGTTTGAATCTTTTGTAAATTGCCCATTAGACAATCAAAGACCTTGTCATATTCAACAAAAGAACAATCATTTGCATTGGCCAGGCCGTTACTATTCGAACTTGATCCACCCGATGATGATCCGGACGATGAAGATGTGTTGCCGGTAAGGACTTCGATTTTACTGGTCAATACGGCCTTTTCAAGTTGTGTTTTAAAACGTTTGATAACCGCATTCAGGTCGTCGTATTGCTGTTTCAACTGTTGCACCATGACCGTCGTTTTAAGTGCGATAATGTCGTTCATTTCCGTTGCGCGTCCAACGTCGGTCGGGTTTGTTGCATCACCGATATTGTATGAATGCACACTGCACAGTGCAATCGCAGGCGAGAAATATGGGCAATCTTCGGTTGCATGCGTTGCGACCGGCAACGCGCAAAGAATTGCACCAACAACAATATTAAAGATTTTCATTTTCGTTTTCATTTGTCTTTACTTACTCACACAAGTTCCCTTTGCTGTAGGATCTGTTGCGAACTGCCATCTACATTTATTATCAGATTCCGCAGTACACGAAAACATACTATCATAAGAAGCACAAGGTTTGGGCGATGAAGTCGTGGGATTTGATAATGTTATACTTGATGTCTTGATAGGTGTAATACTTATGGGCATCATGTTGCTTGGTATGCACCGGGTGCCGTTCCAATCACAATCATAGGATGCATTTTTGCAATCGTTTTTATTAGTATAATCACTACAGAATAACCGTTTAGCATTCTGACGTAAACTTTCCGTATCACTATTCGATGAACCGCCGCCGTCAAGTCTTGAAAAATCTTTGTCATCGTCAAAACACAATCTGTTTGCCGCGGAACCACTGGTGGTGATTGATGGCAATTTTTTTGTTTTGGACGCATTTAGTAATTGTTTATAACGATTCGGGTCGTCCTTGGTCACGTTACAGAATTTTGCACCACAATCTTCCAATACATTAAAGTCTTGACCGGTTGGTGTGCGGCATGCATTGTATGAATCTTGGGAAATAAGGTCGTGCAAAGTGTCTATATCGACCGATGTTTTTTTACGACGCCCGCGGAATATCGAAACGTTATCAATCGCATCCGATGCACATGCAACCTGGGTCGTGCCGGTTATGCCAGAATTCGCGTCAATCCATTCGTGCCAAACATCTTCTTTGTTGCCGACGGTTCCAACAAGGCGACAATGCGGTTGATCTTTTGCAACCTTGCCATTTTCTGTCCGAACATGCCAATAGCAATTTGTTCCTTTGTTGTTGTTATCTGTGGTATTACATGCACAAATACCTTCGCCTCTATCGGTGTTGTTTTGTTGCCCAGATGAACATGTGTCGCACAAATATTTCCCCCATATGTTGCATGAATCACTTAACAGCATAATCGTATCGCTGACGTCAATCCCCAATGTCATGGCCAAAACCAACGCGTCATACATGTTGTCCAAAACTTCTTCGTACGGGTCAAAGAATTCGTTTGCCATGTCTTTAAATTTTTTCACGCGCTTTGGGCCGGTGCATTGTGATACAGACGGGTCGCAACCCGCGTATTCGATAATCGCGTCCAAAGTTTGTTTTAATTCTTTCATTTTAAGTGTCGCGTCTTCGATTGCGGTTTCGATTTGCCCGCCCATCTGTTCGCGAACAAGTATATCCGCACTGATGCCATTTTTCGCGGCCAGTTGTTCCGCAACACCAAGCCCCTCCAGGCCCGCAATCACCGCGCCGGTTTCGCCGGTTGATGTTTGCGAATAATTGTTTGTGGCGGATTGTGCCTCCAGCGCGCTTTGAATCTGGGCGTTTTGCGATTCCGCGGCGGCGGCCATTTGCTCTTGCATTGCGTTCATGGATTCCGCCATTTGTTGTTGCATTTGCGCCATCTGCATTTGCATTTGTTGCATTTGTGCGCTGCTTTGTTCGGCGGCGGCCGCGCTGGCCTCTGCCTGGGCACGTGCGATTTCAACGGCGTTTTGTTGCTGTTGCACTTTGGCGGTCGATTGCGCCACAACCTGGGCCGTTATGTATTGAATAAGGTCGTTGCCGTATTGCTTGCAATTTTGATTCGAATTGACACAGCCCGCAACAATGCCACTTGCCACGCCCGCATCAACGCATCCACCCGACGCGCATTTCGGCGATGCGCACCGCAACACGACCGCGTTACAGTTTCCAAAATTCGCCTCTGGCGCAGACATGCCGGCGCGTGCGTTCATCAAACTGTTCCACTGGTTATTGTTCGTGGCGCCGGTGCCGTTGTAAGCGGTCAGGTTAGACCCCGCCGTCGTCGCGACATTCGCCACCGCCGGCGAAACAATCGCCGCAAAAAACGCCCCGAATAAAAGGTTTGAATAGAACTTCATCTCTCTCTGCGATAGTGTATTGTATCATATTTTTGCACAAAGGGAAAGGGAAAAAGTGATCCGTCCCGTCATCGCGTTGCGCCCGTTTTTTGTCGTCATACCGCCGAAAATTTGTATGTGAGAACAAGCGTAAGCGAAGTTCAAACAACTACAAATTTGCGCGCAGGCTGCAAGCCGAGCGAAACCGGTATCTCGTCAGGTATGCAGAGAGCAAAGTTCTCCTCCTGTGGAGGAGTACGGCGTGGAACGCCGGGCCCGATACCGCGGGGTGACGAGAGTAAAAATGCGGTATGACGTTATTGATTCTGGGGGATATAGACGTTTTCGTTATATGTTGTTTCGGTCCAATCTTCTTCCGCCGGTGTGGCAAGCGGATACCAAACCGTAACAGGTGTCCCGTTTGCATATTGGTCAGCAAGCCATTGTTTCCATTCGGCAACAGTTTTTTCCCCTTCTATACGCATCCATAAAGTATGAGCAGTGTGTGCAGTTGAACCAATAGAAAAACTGTTAGCTATTTTAGGAGTCGCGATTGCTGAGGACCTAGGCGCCTTAATCAAATAGTTACTTATTCCAATAGCTGGCCCTTCCGACCCCACCGACAAGTTGTCCTGTATTGCACCGACATTCCAAAAAGTTGTGGCGCCATCCATTACATAGGTAGGGTTTGTTTGTAGGGTCCAACTTTCCGTTCCGTTCAAAACCTTTACCCCAACGCGTCTTGTTATTTTATGTGTTGTTGCGTCGAATGAATCGGCATAGTCACCGACTTTGCGTAATACCATATCACCCTGGCGATAGAAAACGGGATAAATCGGATTCGTTGGTGTTGGTGTGCCGTCTTGGGTGGCGGTACCAGTTGCCGAAATGTAAGGCTGCGCGGATTCTTCGTAAGTATTATGTATCGTATAAAGCCAACAAAGATTGGACACCGGATCGCGGTTATCTTCCCTACATACGAATTCGCTATCAAGACCATTCTTTAATGCCGCGTTAAAGGTTTTTGCATCGATAA
Organism: uncultured Alphaproteobacteria bacterium; assembly: GCA_905233975.1. Taxonomy (GTDB): domain Bacteria; phylum Pseudomonadota; class Alphaproteobacteria; order Rs-D84; family Rs-D84; genus Enterousia. The sequence continues at coordinate 139,511 of CAJOGD010000004.1, forward strand.
GGTTGTCGCTTTGGTCGGTGTATGTGCCGGTTGTTTGATAAATTCCCTTTCGGCCGATACCGCCCGGTTGGCCCGTATATGTGACCGCGGTGTGGTCGTTAAACGGGTCTATGTCGTCCTGTTTCTGATTTAATTTTGTATTAACACCCCCAACCATGGGCAGTGATGTGTCGGACGTGCTGGACCCCAAATCAGATTTGACCGCGCGTTTTTGCACCGTTCCGGCCGAATCGGTGTATTCCATGGCCTTGTTAGTGTCCGCGCCGAATTTGTTTTGACGCGTGTCCAATTCGTGCGTCACGTATTTCAACGACGTTGCGGTTTTGCGGTCCGCCGCTTCTTCCGCCACCGCCGGCACCACCGCCACCAACAACCCGAACAACAAAAACTTTTTCAATTGCATATCGCTCTCCTTTTCTTTTTTTCCACGTCATACCGCCGAAAGGCGGTATCTCCTCAGGCTTTCCTGAGAATTAACTCTCTGCCGGTCCGACGGGATTCCGGTTCCTGTCTCGCCGTAGCCTTGGCGTAGGCGGATTCGCCGGAATGACGGCTTTCTATCCGTCTTCGCTATTGCTCCGTCGCGGTTCGTTTATTTGCGCACAAATAAACGAAAAACACCGCATGCGAATTTACGGTATCGGGGTGTTAGAACATCATACAAAGTAATGATCCCCATGGACTTCCTATATACTCCATAGGCACCCCGAAGAAACGGGGTATGTCAGGATAACGGCACAAAATATCGGAAATTTTGTGGATTACGACATAATGTGCCGACTTTGTACAAGGCGTTCTACTGCCCCGAACCAGATTCCCATCTGATTCGGTTTTATTCTATCAAAATTTGATGATTTCGGTCAAGGAGATATTTGAGTAATAGTGGTTAGTGTAAGTGGTTAGTGAGGGGCGCGAACAAAGACGTCATGCCGCCGCAAGGCGGTATCTAGTGGTTTCAACTGTGACGACGAGACCCCGCGTGAAATCACCCAACGCTATGCGTTTTTTGTGGGACCCGATACCGCGGGGTGACGTCACTGTCCACTTATTTATTTGTGAGTTTTAATTCAATGCGGCGGTTTTGTTGCATGTTCGCCTTGGTCGTGTTCGGCGCGAACGGATACATGTCGCCAAAGCCCGTCGGGACCAGGCGTTTACGTTCCACGCCGTCCCGCACCAGTTCGTTCACCACCGCCGTCGCGCGAAGTAATGACAATTCCATATTGTTCGAATACGCGCGGTTGCCGGGGACGACGGGCTTGTTGTCCGTATGGCCGTCAACGCGAATTATCCAGTCTATATTTCCCGGGATTTTTTCTTGCATTTCTTTGATTGCGTGCGACACCAGGCGCAGTTGCTTTTTGCCTTCGGCCGACAGTTTATACGAACCGGTCGGGAATAAAATATCGCTTTGCACGATAAAGCGGTCGCCGTCGGCCAAAATGGATTGCGTGTCGCCAAGCGCGATTTTAACCGCGCGATAAAATTCGGATTGATATTCGCGCATGTCTTGCAGTTCCGCAACCTTGTCCGCAAGGGCCTTGTTCAAATTGTTCGACATTTCGATATATTTAACCTGTTGCGATAACAGTTCCCGGTCCGCCGCGCCCAGTGCCGCGTTCAACCGTTCCAGTTCCGCCGTATATTCCGCCATTTTTACTTCTTGGGTTTTCATTTTTTCCGCCTGGGCATTCAGGGATTCCGTCATTTGCACGCGCATTTGAACCATTTGTTCTTCTTGGGCGTCTAATTTGTCGCGCTGGGCCGCCATTTGCGCCTGCATCTGTTCCTGGATCACGCGGCGTTCCTGTTCAATTTCGGCCATTTTCTCCTTTGCCGCGATTGCCGCGTTTAATTGTGCGCGCAAAGATTCAACCTCTCGCTGGGCCGCTTTGTCGCTTGCCTTGACCTTGGACACTTCGTTTTCGTATGCGGTGATTAAATCGATAATAGAAAGTTCTTTGTTATCAAGGTCGTTTTGAAACGATTCCAAACTGGCGCGGGCCTGGACCAGCAGGCGCATTGCCTCTTCGTCATCAGCGCGCATTTGGCGAATTTGCTCGCTCTGTGCGGCGTTTATTTGTTTCAGGTCCGCGATGGTTTGCACGCCGGCCTTTTTGTTAAAGACACTTGTCGTGGTCCACAAAAACACGAACACGATCAGCAAAAATATCAATATGATGACCAGATTTGAAAACAAATCTACAAATGCCGGCCATGTGTTCGTTTTATCGCGAAAATTTAGTCTGAACATTGTTGGTTTCTCCCTCGCTTTAACTATTATTTCTTGGTTGGTTCGGTTTTTCCGCTTGTGACCGCGTTGCAAATTCGGTCAAGTGCCGATTCGATTTGGGGCAGGGCGGATTCCAACGCATTTGTGTTAAATACATTGGTGCGTGCCGACAAGAATTCTTCAAGTTTATGGAACATCGCATTTTGGGCAAGTTGTAATTGCAGTCCCAAGAATCCGACAATCAAACTGCCCCCCAGGCCCAAAAGTGAACTTGTAAATGCGGTTGCCATGCCGCCCAGTGGACGCGAAAGACCGGCCTGCATCGTCTCTAAAACCGTTTCGTCGTTGAAATTCAGGTTGCCAATCAATTCGGCAAAACCGCCAATCGTGAGTATCAGTCCCCAAAATGTGCCAAGCAGTCCCAAGAAAACCAAGGTGTTGACGGTATAGCGTATTGATTCGCGGTCGTCTTCCATCCGAATCATGGCGATGTCCATAACGCCACGCAGGCCGTTCGCGGTCATTTTATTCCGGCGGAATTGCAACATTAACGCGACGGAATGCAACAGGCGCGGCGGCACCTTTAATCTTTTTACGCCGGACGTGTACGCGTTCAGCCACCTGTATTCCGGCAGCAGGGCAAAAATCTTGATAAAACAGACGATTATGCCGAACAGCGTTGTGCCGATAATTATGCCATTCAGGTATATGTTCGCAATCGCAATAGTGAAGAACAGCCGATAAAAAATGATGCCCAGGCATAGGATAAACGCCGTAAAAATCGCCATTCTGTTAAGATTTTTGTGAAAACTGTCCATACTTTTCCCCCATTACAGATCCATGTTAGAAAATTTTCTAATGTCATGTCAATAGGGTTTATTCTTAATATTATCGTTTTTCATATTTCCGCTTGCTTTTTCTAAAAAAATTGTAATAATTGGGCTTGTTCCTGCTGTTGCCAATGGGGGTGACGGCTGATCATAAACCAAAGGAAATAAAATGGCTTACTATGAAAGTGTTCTGGTTTTCCGCCAGGATCTGACCGAACCGCAGGTCAAAGAAAAAGCGGATAAATTTGCGGAAATTATCAAAGAACTGGGTGGCGAAGTGAAATCCACAGAATTCTGGGGATTGCGGAATTTGGCCTATGTTATTCGCAAAAATCGCAAGGCGCACTATGTTATGATGAACGTCGAAATGCCTGGCAAATCGATTGCCGAACTTGAACGGCGCAGTCGTATCGACGAAGATGTTATTCGTTTCCTGAACGTGCGTGTTGAAAAATTGGCGGACGCACCGTCCATAATGATGAAAAAGAATACCGAGGAGGCAGAATAATGGCAGTTCGTGCAGCGATTTATCGTAAAAAATCTAACCCACTAAAGGGCAAGGTTATTGACTATAAAGATGTTAAAACATTGGGACACTATATTACCGAACGTGGTAAAATCGTGCCAAGTCGTATCAGTGGCGTTTCCCAGAAAGATCAACGTTTGTTGGCACGTGCCATCAAGCGTGCGCGTCATTTGGGACTGTTGCCGTTTGTGCGCAATAACATCGGGTAAAAATATTTGGGTTTAACCCTAACTTTCAATAAAAAGGACAGATAAAATGAAAATTATTTTAACAGAAAAAATCACAGGTCTTGGGACAATCGGCGACACCGTAGAGGTTAAAACTGGTTATGCGCGTAATTACCTTTTGCCGAATAACAAGGCATTGCGTTGGTCACGCGAAAATGTCGCGTTGTTCGAAGCGAAAAAGGCAGAGCTTCAGGCGCGTCATGAAAATGCACGTAAATCCGCGGAATCCAAGGTTGATGCGGTTAAAAATGCCAAAATGTATATGATACGTCAGGCGGGCGACACCGGTCAATTGTATGGTTCGGTATCAAGTCGCGACATCGCGCGGACACTGAAAGAAATTGCGAATGTTGAAATTTCTTCGGCCCAGGTTATGTTGGGTTCGCCGATTAAATCGGTTGGCGCGTTTGATACGAAAATCGCGTTGCATCCGGATGTGATTGTGCCGATTAAGGTCTATGTCGCGCGTACAAACGATGAAATCGAAGCGTTGGTTGCCGGTAAGGTTTTGACCTTTGGAACGAAAAAGGTTGAAGAAGCGGAAACCAAAGAAGAAGTCAAAGCCGAAGCAACAGAGGAAAAATCTGAAGCGGTTGCAGAATCCGAAAAAACGGAACCGGCTGAAGAAAAATAATTCCGGTTTTGGTTATGTTTACGCCCCACCTTTTCGTGGGGCGTTTTTTTGTCTTTTGGTAATTATTTTATTTTGAATTATGTTTGCAGATGATTTGTGCCAGACAGATGGTTGGTTTGGGTTGATATTTTGCAACCGTTTTTTTTGCATCCATTGGTATTCCGTTTTCGCGCCAATTATGAAAAACGGTCATAACCTTGGATTTTGTTATGTCCAGGATGTTTCCGTCTTTATCAATTGCACCGTTTTTTATGTCATTAACATATCCCCAAAATAATTCGGAAACAAGGTATGGGTTTACATCGCCAAAACTTAAATCGTACATATCGTGGGCTTCTTCGTATTTGTCTTTTGGGATGTTAGTAAGTTTTTTAAACGATATTGTTTTTATAAGATAAGCGGCAGCTAGACTTGATAAAATCAGTTCGGGCGAGTTCGCAAATTTTTTAGGATTTATTTCTTTAAGGGCTTCAATTCTGATTTTGAATATTTGTGGTAATTGTTGAATTTCTGTTTGATATTTGGATAATGAATCTCTTAATTCTGTTTGACTTGTTCAAATTCGTCTGCTTGGCTTTTTGTTAGTTGAACGCCATTCAAGTAAATACTAGTTAATTCATCTGGTTTGTTTGTTTGTTCCGCGGTCATTTTTTTACCTCTTTGTGTTGTTGATTTATTTACTTTGTAAGTATACTATAGTTAATTTTTGTCAAATGTCAAGAGTGTAGTTGTGTTTTTGTAAAAAGTAAAAAAATCCCTGCGAACCTGCAGGGATTTTTGTATATCGGAATTACTATTTGTTCAGTGCTTTGATAATCTGATCATACGGTATCGCGCCCGGGAAGGCTTCTTCGCCGATAACCAGGTACGGTGTCCCACTGATTTCGAAACGTTGTGCCAAATCACGAACGTTCTTCATTTCACGTGCGACGACTTCACCGTTCATATCTTTTTCCAACTGGGCGGTGTCAAGACCGGCTTCGTTTGCCAATTTCATGACATTCTTTTTAATTTTGTCGCCAAGTTTGGAACGATCTTTCAAATCATCTTGGGTATAGTATTCTTTTTCCATCAACTTTCTATCCAGCGCGGCGGCCTTGTCATTACCTTGCAATTTTGCCGCGATAACAGCCTTGGCCGGTGCATCGGACAATTCGCCATGGATAGAGAAGTTTTTCAAGACAACGCGAACATCATCGCGGTCCGCCATAACACGTGCCAATTCACTGTGGACACGACGGCAATATGGGCAAGAATAGTCAGACCACAAGAAGATAGTCTTTTTTGCGTCTTCTTTGCCCCAGATTGGTGCATCGCCAATCATGTCTTTCATGTTCGAACGAACATATTTGCGAATCGCCTTGTTCTTTGCGGCGTTCTGTTGTTCCTGCATTGATGTGACCATTTCTTGCAAGATCATGGGGTTGGTATGTGTCAGATATATTGGTGTATATAAGCGGCACACACAGCCAGCGATCAAAAAGATAGCAACCAGTTTGATCGATTTTGTGATTATCATAGAGCCTGATTCAGATTTTTTGCCATCTTGTTTAACGAACGTGCCGCCAAACAAAAAGAGTGCAATTCCGATAACCAGAACGAGGATTGTCCAAAACATGTTTTTCTCCTTTGCTTGTTGAACGGTTGTATCTTAGAAATTTTTTCGGGGACATGCAACAAAAAATTAAGAATTTTTTTCGTGGGTCAAAGTAATGCGCGCGTTTGGAATTTTTGCCCCCAATTCAATACATATTTTTTCAAGAAATTTAAATGTTGTGTCGGTTGTTAATGGCAACTGATACAGGCGGCTTATATATGGTGCGGCGCATTCGGCGCACACCGCGCGCCCGGTTTTTGGCGAAATGTGTGTCAGGTTTTCCGCGGCGCCACATCCCGAACATTTGGTCAAATCCAATGCAAATCCCATTTCGCGCAACAGTATTGTTTCCCAATTTAAATATTCTTGGTGTGGTGTTGTTGCGTGTGGCAAATCTGTGATGAATTTTACCGTTGTGTCGTAAAGTGTCGGGTATGCTTCGCGTTCGGGCAGTAATGTTTTAATTAAATCAAAAACACAATTCACAAATTTTATACGTTCCAAATCTATCATAATCGGGGCAATCAGATTTTTTTCAGATTCCCAATGAAACACGCCCAGTGCGGAATCAAGTCGTGCGCCCCATGTTGCGTTTCCGACCTGGCCGGCAAGTGGTTTGTTGGTTTTTGTGACGACCGCACCACGCAACATTCCGGCAACAACGCCATGTTCGCGTGTGAATATATGTGCAACCGCGTCGCGTTCGTTAAATGGGCGCAGTGAGATTAAAAGGCCAACTGATTCAAGTTTCATTTGTTTTATTTTAACTTTTCGGCGGCGCCGCGCGCAAGTTCGTCACAGCGTTCATTTAATTCTTCGCCGTTATGCCCGCGCACCCAAACCCAGTGAATTTTGACCGCGGATACCAATTCGTCCAATTGTTGCCACAGGTCTTGATTTTTTACGGGCTTTTTATCGGCGGTGCGCCAATTGTTTTTCTTCCAATTTTTAATCCAAACCATGGTGCCGTTTTTTACATATTGACTATCGGTATGGATTTCAATTTCACTGTGCCGGCGTGCGGCGGATATTGCGCGTATGACCGCGGTCAGTTCCATGCGATTATTTGTTGTGTCGCGTTCGCCACCGCTGCGTTCGGCGCGGCTTTTACCGTCCGTCGCAACGAATGCCCAACCGCCGGGGCCGGGATTGCCAAGACAACTTCCGTCTGTCCAAATTTTTAACATTTTATTTCGTCCTTTGTTTATGATATAATATCATAAAATGAAAATAGATTCCAAGAATTTACATGAAATGTCAAATGCTCTGCGCGCGGACGCGTTGCGTGCAATCGCCGCGGCTAAAAGCGGGCATATTGGAATTGTTCTTGGCGCGGCTGACATTATCACTATGATTTATGCGGTGTTTTTGAACCCGGCGCGCGATCGGTTCGTTTTGTCGGCGGGACATGGGTCGGCCATGTTATATGCGGCGCTGAAACTTTCGGGGTATAATATAGGTGATTTGAAATCTTTTCGGCAAATTGGTGGGTTGCCGGGGCACCCGGAATTTGGAATCGATGGTGTTGCTGCAACGACGGGGCCACTGGGCCAAGGTGTTGCGAATGCGGTCGGTATGGCGATTGCCGCAAAGCACAACAAAACCGGTGGACGCGTATATTGCCTTTGTTCCGATGGCGATTTGATGGAAGGCGTGGCGCAAGAGGCGATTGGTTTTGCCGGGCGATATAAACTCGATAACCTTGTGTTGCTTTGGGATAATAATGGATTAAGTATCGATGGCGCGGCGCAAACAGATAAAAATATTTCTATGCGTATGCGGGCGGCCGGATGGACAGTGCGCGCGGTGAACGGGACGAATATGGACGCCATTTATGACGCGGTATCCGGTAATGTCGATGGGCCGCTTTTTGTGCAATGTGATACAACGTTGGGGCAGGGCGCAAGTGTTTCGGGAACGCCGCGCGCGCATGGATTGGGAATAAGTGCGACGGAAATCGAGAGTTTGGTAAAACGTTTGGATTCGGCGGTCGGACGCGCTTTATGGCGAATGTTGGCACGCGGACATAAAAAAACGGCAAAGATAAAATATGCAAATGTGCCGAAAATATCTTTGCCACAAAAAATATCACCCATGTCAACGCGCGAAATGTCCGGCGAATATTTGGGTGCGGTTATGCGGACGGGCGCAGACATTATTATCGGCAGTGCGGATTTGGGGCAAAGCACGAATGTGCGGATTTCGGGGGTGCGTGAAATTACCGCGGATAAATTTTCGGGTCGATACATTAACTATGGCGTGCGTGAGCATGCGATGGCGGCGATTATGAATGGCATGGCGTATGCCGGTGTGCGTGCGGTGGGTTCCACGTTTTTGGTGTTCAGTGACTATATGCGTGGCGCGATGCGTATCGCGGCGCTTTCAGGTTTGCCGGTTATCTATGTTTTGACGCATGATAGTGTTGCGGTTGGCCAAGATGGGCCGACACATCAGCCGATTGAACAACTGGCGGGCCTGCGCCTGATTCCAAATATGAATGTGTTTCGGCCATGTAATATGGCAGAGGTCGCGTGGTCTTGGCAAACGGCGCTTGGTGAAACCAATCGACCGTCGTGTGTCATATTGTCGCGCCAGGCAATTGCACCGGTGGGTGCGCCGGTATTTGGTGAAATAAAGTGCGGCGGGGATATTGTCTATCAATCGTCTGCGGCGCGGGCAAAGATGACGATTATTGCAACGGGGGCCGAGGTTCCACTTGCAATTGACGTCGCGCGGATTTTGGGCGGTGCAATTCAGGTGGCAAGTATGCCATCGGTTGCGCATTTTCGTGCGATGGATAAAAAGTACAAAGATAAAATCTTGGCCGGCATCGTTGTGGCGATAGAGGCGTCATCGACCGCGCCTTGGTTCGAATTTGCGGATATTGTTATTGGAATTGATGAATTTGGCTTGTCAGGGGCGTCCGACATGGTGTATCGTGCATGTGGGTTTGATGCGGAAAAAATCGCAGATGCGATTCGCACAAAAATAAAACATGTCTGAATTTGAGTTTATAACTTCAACCGGGGAAAAGATACCGGTCATCATAACTGTGCGTGCGGGTGCGCGGAATATAACGTTGCGGCCACGTGCGGGTGATGCGCGGCGGATTGATGCAACGCGGCCATTTCTTTCGGCGAATTCGACGGTGATGAAATTTATAGAGCAAAAGCGACGCTGGCTGGAGCGGTTCTTTGCAAATGCCCCGCGCAAGGAACATTTAAAGTCCGGCGATATGTTTGACTTTTTGGATATGCGGGTGCGTGTTATTTATGATGCGGCGATGCGCGGAAATAAATTTGTTTTAAATGATGACGGAACGCGAACACTGTTTGTTGGGGGCGATGAGGGGTTGATAGAAAATCGGGTGCGCATGTTTATTAAATCGGAACTTTTGAAACAAATTAAAGAATTGATTCACCAAACGCCGCGTGAATTTTGGCCACGTAAAATTTGCCTGCGCGATACTTCGTCGCGGTGGGGGTCGCGGTCAACAACGGGAACAATTTCTTTTTCTTGGCGGTTGGCGTTCGCGCCGTTTGATGTTATGCGCTATGTTGTGATGCATGAATTGGCGCACACAAAACATATGGATCATTCGGCGGCTTTCTGGGCAGAGGTTCGCGGTCTTTACGGTTTTGGCGTTGAACGTGCGCGGCGGTGGCTGAATGTGCATGGTGCCGATTTGCATAAATTCCTTTGAAACCATTCCTGAATATTTTTCGTTTCTTTTGCGGTATAATTCCGATGTGTCAAAAGCACATAACAACAACTAAATAAAGGAAAGAAAAAATGAAGAAAATATCAATTATGGCGGTGGTGGGTGTTGTCGCATCCACGTCCGCGTTCGCAGGTTCGGGGAATATGGCAAACAATAATACGAATAACGGGACGATGACCGAAGTTATGACAGTTGAACAGGTTCGCGGGCTTTCGGATAATTCGCCGGTTATTGTTCGCGGATATTTGCTGCGTCAAAATGGCGAAAATTCGTACGTGTTCCAAGATAACACCGGGTCAATCAATGTCGAAATAGATGCGGAAGATTGGGGCGGATTAAATGTTGCGCCGTCTGATTATGTCGAAATCTGGGGCGAAGTTGATAAAAACGGTGTGTCTATGATTGAAATCGATGTTTCAGCAATGAAAAAGTTGTAAGTTAGTGATGAGTATTAGTGGTTAGTGTAAGTGAAACCGGTTGCGTTCGCAACCGGTTTGAATTTTTGGCGTGCCCAGCAGGACTCGAACCTGCAACCTATTGCTTAGAAGGCAATTGCTCTATCCAATTGAGCCATGGGCACATAACGTTGCCTATTATAACGTATTTTTTTCAAAAAACAAGGGCGCAGTGAACTTGCGCCCTACTAACCACTTACACCAAGCCAGGGCAAAGCCCTGGCGCAGTCTCGCCGTAGCCTCGGCGAAGGCGGATAGCACTTCCCAACTACTTCTTCACATGTACGTCCATTTGTGGGAACGGGAAGTGGATTTTCTTTTTCGGTAATTTGTTATAGATTGCTTCCAACATGTCGCCGCGACTTGGAATCATATCTGCGGCGGGTGTCCAATAGCGAACGGTTAATATTACCGCGCTATCGCCCAAATCCGATACAAATACATTTGGTTCCGGATCCATCAGGACGCGTTTGTCCGCCCTAATTATCGCCAAAATTTCTTTGCGAGCCACGTCAACACTGTCGCCATATGAAATTGCAACATTCAATTCCGCGCGGCGTGTTTCGTTGCCGGAAAGGTTTGTAATCTGGCTGTTAGACAATGCGCCGTTCGGCAGTAATACAACCTGGTTATCAAAAGTATGGATTTCGGTTGTGAAAATCATAATTTTTTTGACCGTTCCGGTTTTACCGTCGGACGTTGAAATAATATCGCCAACCTTGAACGGTTTAAGAAACATGATGATAATTCCGCCGGCAAAATTTTGCATTGTTCCCGACAGCGCCATACCTATCGCCAACGATGCGGCACCAATAACCGCCACAATAGATGTCATTTGAACGCCGACCGTTGCAAGTGATATTATGATTACGAATATCCGCAACAGAATATTCATAAAGGAACCCAAAAACGTGACAAGTGATGCGTCCGAACCGCGACGTTCTAACATCCGTTTGAACGACCGCGCAAGCCGCTTTGCAACCCACATGCCGCCCATCAAGACAACAAGTGCCGCAATAAATTTTAACCCGAAATCCACCGCCATACCGGTTAGCGAAGATACAAGTGTTTTTAATTCTGTGGCACTGGCCTGAATCTTTTCCGGAACGGCCTGTATTACATCAACTGCGTTTCCAACAACGCCATCTATGACTTCGACTTTTTCCATGATTTTTCCTTTTTTACATTTCTATATCGTCGCACTTTTCAACCGGTTCGGATTCGGTGCAATTAAATTCTGTGCTGCGCCCAATGCCAAGAAATCCGTTCTTGTATTTTGACGTGCAATCTTTTGTAACGGTTGATGTGCAAAGTCTGCAGATGCGCGTTTCGCGATTAAACGTTGACCACATATCACGTTTCCCGCCCGGAATATCATACGAAGGAATTCCGGTTTCGTTACCCGAACGGATACCTTCGGTTATGCCAAGTGATGCGACCGCGCCGATTGCACGACCAACCTTGCTAATACCGTCTTCGGCCTTGGTTCCAGAACTAAGGTCAACATGTGCATTACCGGTCAATGTGTCGGTGCCACGACCGCCCTGGGCAAGTAATTTGTTGTCCAATCCGGCGGCGACTTCATAACTTATGGCATATGGCGCGGCAAGGCCAACCTCTTGGTCTTTGATGGCGTCGCTGCCGACAGGGGCGCCACCCGTCACCGGCAACATTTGACACATATATTGCGCGTCATCTGTCGATGCATCTTTGGTTGCCTTGGTCAGGTATTCATTGTATTTCGTTTGGTAATTCGTTTGGGCTTGGCGCAACGCGGAAAGTGCAATCTGCATTTTTATTTGGTTTAGTAAATTTGGAAAACGTGGAGCGGTATTGCGTGCACTGTTCGGTCCCGTAATTTGGGTCATGTCGCGTCCCGTTACACAATATTGAATTTTTGGATCAGACGCAATCATATCAATCACACGATTCACATTTTCAGAAATATCGGTCAATTCCATTTCTATCGTTGTCAAAATTGCATCTCTATCTCTAATTTTTGCTGGGTTATTTTTTTCGCTTCTGGCATTTTTCATATAGTCAGTAACACCGATTTTCCCCCAATCAAGTTGTTTGCCACCGTCGGTTGTCGAACCGTTCCCGACCTTTATTGCGCCAAATGAAATCATACCCGTAATGCGATAAATATTTTTATCTTTTACACTGCGCAAAGATCCGGTGCCAATTGTTTCATCGGACGCGAAACGGTTGCAATCGGTTGTTGAACCGCAAACCTCCATCATTTTATCTTCGACCAGTTTCTGGCAGTTATCGAGTGCCTTGTTATCCATATTCAGGTAAAGTCCCATTATCATGGAATCGATATCTTCCATTTTAAAATCTTTGTTGTTCTTTTTGCATACAACAAGTTTATCCAGTGGACATAGACCATGAATAAATTCCCAATCCATACCGACACAATTCATAAAGTCCGGACCACATCTATCTTCGGCATAAATGCAATCTTTAACTTCCTGGGTGCATGCGTCAACGCGCATGGCCGCAAGTTTATCCACAACGTATCCCCAAATCAACGGTTCCATTCTTTCGCAAGGGTCAATTTGAACCTTGCAGAATGATCGCGCCATATCCGGGCGTGACAAACAAGAATCCATTGTTGCGGTGCCTTTGCCGGCGATGTCATCACGACATGCGGTGTGAATACAGTTCGCGATATCCGTTAAACAAGATTGACGAACATTAGATTCCGCGCGCAATTCGGCCACTTTAAGGTTGGGGGCAACTTCGCGCAAAAACGCCGTCCAAACATTGTCGCGCACCGCCATACATTGATCCAATACGCGTTCACAAATAGATCTTTTTGATTCAAGGCGTTCCAACACCGATGGCGTTATGTTGTATTTAACCGTTGTCTTTACCTTGGTTCCGGCGGTGGTGGTTGCAGATTGGTTTTGCATGTTTTCGTTTGCAATAATCGATACGCAATTTACCCAATCATTACCGCATGCGTCGGCACCCAACATGCAATTTTTAAGTTCGACCATGCATTCGCCCTGGTTAAATTTGTTGGCGGAATCGAAACTTTCTTTTAATGCGGTTCTGACATCAGATTCGGCTGCGTTCATTGCCGTTTGTGCGGCCGCCCGTTGTGCGGCGATGCTGTTTGCAAAACCGCGACAATCTGATTCAATTTGCCGTTGATAAATTTGTTTTAATAATTTTATGTCTTTATTGCATGACGAATTCAATTGCCCGCGACACGTTTCATCTGCGACATTAAATAACGCCGCGCCGGTTTTATGCATCACATCGTCATCGTCCGTATCATCGTCTTCAACAAAATTCGTTTCAAAAAGTTTTAATAAATCTTCGCGGTTATTTTTTGCGCCTTTGGGTTTATTATTATCAAGATTATATACAACATTACCTTTTTCATCATATGTCCGTTTGCCGGTAAAGGCAATATCGGCATTTGAACCAAGTTTTATTTTTTCAACTTCGACGGTTTTTATCCGATCGGCTTCGGCCAGCATTTCATTTATTTCTTCTAATTCGGCTTCGTATTTTTTGTTGTTATTACTGCAAAGGCAACTGCCGCCGTTTATGTTTTCGGACATACAGAATTGATCCATGCACCCGTAATATTCGTCATAGCATTTTTGTGAATACACACCCGTCGCCGAAACGCGTGCGCGTACATTTGTTCCATTTTGAATCGCCGATTGTTTTTTTGTTGCGGCAATTCCCCCAGCAATAGGAACAATCAGCAGCAATGATAAAATACCAAGTTTTTTCATGTTTATTCCTACATATTAATATCTTCACAAGATTCGATTTCTTGACAGAATGTTTCTTGGCCGCCGGATGCATAGCCCACTGCGCCCATACCAACCGCGCCAACCACCGCACCAATGGCGGTTCCCCAACCGGCATTAACCATGGTTCCCATAGATGCCCCCGAAGTTAATCCACCGGCGGCAGATTTTAAAGCGGATGTCCACTGCTTTTCGCCGCCAACTTCGCACACACGTTGCATGCGACACACATGACAATTACGCAGGGATGGTTCAAATGATACACTCTTGATGTATGAATAGGTCGAATTTTCATCTGTCGATTTTTTCTTTTCTACCTTGTATCGTGCATAACAATTTTCTTCTGCCTTGGTCACGTCTTCGGCGCGCGACAATTCATTAAGTTTTGAATCCAAATCCGTCAAGTACCGGTTTTCTGCAGCAATTTCTGCCGCCTGTCTGGTAAATGTAAAGATAGAATCTTTCAAACTTTTTCGCCCGGCTGGCTGTTGTGCACTTTTACACGCACTAACTGTGGCCTCGGTTTCAAAGCGTTTAAAGAATTCGGCTACCGCGGTTTTGCTTTCGGCGATGACTTCGGATTGTTTTTCCGTTAAATCTTCAGGGGTTTTTGTAAGGGATGCAACCACCATACTATTTGGCAAACAATTCATATCTGTGCCACAAACTTTTCCAAGTGCATCTGCGTAATAATTAATACAACCTTGAACCATTTGATAATTCATCTGCAATAATACAGAACTTACGATAATGTTGTACACATCGGATTTTTCGCCTTTGCACGATGTAATCATTTTTTGGGGGCACAGGTTGGTAATTTCTGTTGAACTTTTTCCCACGCATTGTGGCCCTGTGAAATTTTCACCACATTTATTGCGCAGACATTTGTCAACATCATTTTGACAGAAATCTGTGCGCAGTGACGCCAAAAGTTCGTTCACACTTGCCTTTATTCCCGGAATTTTTTGATTGCATTCGTCAATAATCGGACATACACCCGCCGCAATATTCACATTGTTCAAACAGCCCGAATTCGTTGCAAGTCCATCACTTTTGCCAAAGTCTATGGACACAGAACAGCCTTCTTCCAAACATGCGCGAATTTTTGTGAAACAAGTTTGGCGCATGTTTTTATCCGCATCAATTGTTGCTTGCTTAAGAATTTCTTTTGATTCTTCGGCCCAATCTTCCAAAACATAGTTTCTGACCGCCATGCATTGATCCAAAACATTTTCACATGCGTTCGCGCGACGTTCAAGCAGTTTCGCATCCAAACAGTTTTCAAAATTTACACCGCACCCGCCCTTGTCGGCCACGCATGCGCGTAACGCTTGCTTGCATTCGTCGCGATTATACTTGTTGGTTATCGGAATCATTTCGACCTGGGCCGCGCGAACCGCCGCATCGGCCGTCCGTTTATTTGATTCTGCGGCGCGTTTTTGTTCCGCCAAATACGTGTTAAAGTTTTTGCAATCTTTGACAACTTCGCGTTGATACAGTTTTTCTTCCATTTCCGCGCGCGGTTTGTCGCACGTTTGCAAAATGAAACCGCATGAATCCGCCGCCATGTCATAAAGGTTGTCGCCAATGTCGTCGTCCGCGTCCAAACTTTCCGCCGAAGATCCGCCGTTTATCCACGCAACCAAATCAATGCCGGTGCGACGGGAAGATTTTTTTGCCTGTTCGCTTTCGCCAAATTTTACAAATTTTGCTTTGGCACCCAATTTTTCGCGTTCAACACCTTCGGTAAATTGTTTTTCCGCGGCTATTTCAATTTCTTGAATTTCTTGGATTAAACTTTTTGATTTTTTTATATTATCGGAACATGAACAACGGCCACCTTCGGATTCATCTAGCAGGCAAAAATCGTCCATGCATTCACGATACGCCGCGCGACATTCTTCGGGGCCAACGTTTGCAGAAATTATTATTTCGGCGGATTCAGAAATATCCGGTTCTTCTTCGGTTGTATCCGTTGTGATTTCTTCGGTCGTGGCCGCCCGCACAGTGTTTTTCGCCTTTGGCGTTGCGGGGCCAATCGAAAGTGATGGCGCGCGAATCCCGGCGCGATTTCCGCCGTCGCGTGTTGCGCCAAAAACAGAGCAGGGCAAAAGTGCCAAAATAACGGGTAGTATTTTGATAATCATAATTTTCCTTCCTACAACTTTCTGTAATTTTATCAGAACATTGCCGGATTCGCAAATAAAAAATTATGTGATGAGTGCAATATACAAACAAAAAATCCCCCACGTGGGGGATTGTTATTTTTACATTCCATGCGTTAACAAAAATTGTTCTAGCGGTGCAAGGAAAAGGTTGTTAAATTCGCCCTTCATCATGTTCGCTGTTTCCAGTATATTGTATTGGCCCAAAAGTTTTATAATTATCCTCTTATCAAAATTGGGATATGGATATGAAGCAGGGAAGTAGTTGTCGATGGGTAATGACAACTTTTTTTCCAGTGTGCCCGGCGTGGCCAAGTTATACTTACATCTAATAACTTTTGCGTTTGGATTGTTCGGGGTTAGAGAATAAATTGTCGTTTGTGGTGTCGAAAAATGTGCGGCAAAACCTTTGTTATTAGTGTTTTTTGCCCCCTGAATTTCGTTGATTTGATCGTCATAATTGCCAAGCAGCCATAAAAAATGTTGCACTTCGGCGTCGGTCCATTTGCCCACAGGTTTGATTGTGTCTGCTGCTGCTTTCTGACTATCCGGTTTCGTAGGCCATAGGAAAAAAACTATAGATGCGTCATTCATTGATTGTCCTCTTTGCTTATTGTGTTCCTTTGGATTACGTATGCACTATACGCCAAATGCGCACACTGTCAATGTTTTTCAAATAAAAATTCTTGATTTTTTCTAAATATCAGCATAAAATTGAAAGCGTTTTATCAAAGGGATAAGTATGGCAAAAGATGATGTTGTCGTTTTTGAAGGCACAGTAATTGAAAAATTACCGAACACAATGTTTCGTGTGCGGCTTGAAAACGATCATGAAATTTTGGCAACTGTATGCGGAAAAATGCGTAAGTTGCGCATTTGGGTCAATGTTGGCGAACGGGTTCGTGTTGAAATGACGCCGTATGATTTGGCCAAGGGGCGCATAACGTTCGTTGAACGCAAACGTGCCGGCGCGCCCGAACAACAAAATCAGTAATTGTCAATTTTTGATTTTTTCGAAAAGCCGCTGTTTTTATGCGGCTTTTTTGGCGTTTCGCATAATTTCGATTGGTGCCTTTTTGCCACCGACCACATCTTTGTCAATGACAATTTCCGCCAAATCTTTTTTATCCGGCGCATAGAACATTGGTTCCAATAAAATCTTTTCCAAAATACTGCGCAATCCGCGCGCGCCCGTTTTCCGCGCCAATGCAAGTTTCGCAATTTCGCGCAGGCCATCTTCGGTTATCGTAAGTTTTACATTGTCCATGGCAAGCATCGCGGTGTATTGCTTTACGATTGCGTTCTTGGGTTCCGTCAAAATCTTAACAAGTGCGTCTTCGTCCAATTCCGTAAGGCTGGATACAACCGGCAAACGACCGACCAATTCCGGAATAATTCCGAATTTTACCAAATCTTCGGGTTGCACATCATCAAGGTAATTTTTATCGTTTCGTTCTTTCTTGGACGACACATTGGCACCAAATCCGATTGCGCTGCGTTCGCATTTGCGATTTGCAATTACGCGGTTAAGGCCGTCAAATGCACCGCCACAAATGAATAAAATCTTGCTGGTATCCAAACGAACGGTTGCTTCGCCCGGATGTTTGCGGCCCGCGCCACCGGCGGAAACATTTGCGATTGTTCCTTCGACAAGTTTTAATAACGCCTGTTGCACGCCTTCGCCCGAAACATCACGCGTAAGGGACGGATTTTCGGATTTACGCGCAATTTTATCAATTTCATCGATATAGACAATTCCGCGTTGTGCCTTTTCGACATCAAAATTCGCATTGTGCAACAATTGGGTTAAAACGCTTTCCACGTCGTCGCCGACATAGCCGGCTTCGGTAAGTGTGGTTGCATCGGCAATCGCAAATGGCACATCCAGAATGCGTGCGAGTGTTTGCGCAAACAGCGTTTTTCCGGTTCCCGTTGGGCCAATCAGCAAAACATTGGATTTTTGTATTTCGACATTTGACGACAACGAAACGTTATGGCGTTTATAGTGGTTATATACCGCAACCGCCAGTGTTCGTTTTGCCGTATCTTGGCCGATAATATATTCGTTAAGGAAATCGTAAATCTGTGACGGCGTTGGCAATTTTGCGGCGTCTCTGGCCACCTCGGTCCGCATGTCGTCCGCCATAATATCGTTGCACAGGGCGATACATTCATCGCAAATGCAAACGTTGCGACCGCTGACCAATTTTTTTACTTCGTAAACCGCTTTGCCACAAAAACTGCAGAATTGCTGTTTCTTTTCTGTCGTTTTCTTTTCGTCCGTCATGTGAAAAACCACCTATTTTTTACGTGTTAGAACATTATCGATAAGTCCGAATTCTTTCGCCTGCGTCGGATCCATCCAGTTATTACGATCTATGGCGGCATTGATTTCTTTTTCTTTGCGACCGGTGAATTGCGCCATTTGTTGGATAACCGCTGATTTGATTTTCTGCATCTGTTTCACTTCGATTTCCACGTCTGTGGCCTGGCCTTGGACACCGCCAAGTGGTTGGTGAATCATGATTTGTGTGTTCGGCAATGCAAAGCGTTTCCCTTTTTCGCCGGCGGCCAATAACATTGACGCCATCGAAGCGACCAACCCCATGCCGATTGTTGAAACCGGTGATTTTATATACTGCATTGTATCCATGATTGCCCAGCCCGCAGAAACATCACCGCCGGGACTATTGATATACAGTGAAATATCCGCATTTGGATTTTCTGATTCCAACAAAAGCAACTGGGCCACAATTGTGTTGGCCATATTGGTTTCAATATCACCAGTCACCATAATAATTCTATCCCGCAAAAGACGTGAGTAAATGTCAAAAGACCGTTCGCCACGTGGGGACTCTTCTATTACAACAGGTATCAACGACATAATATATCCTTTAATTGATTTGAATTATACCATACAAAACCGCCGTACGCAAACGCATGGGGCGATTATTTTGCAACGACCACCATCGCGGTTCGTAAAACGGTATCGCCGAACATATATCCGGGCTGCATTTCTTCGACAATTGTATTGGGGACTGCACCATTCGCCGATACAACCTGAATTGCATTGTGCAACGCGGGGTTTAATATTTTGCCCACCGATTCAATTTTCGAAATGCCAATATTATTGAATGCCGATTCCATCGCGCGTGCCATGGATTGAATGCCGGCGTCGTCCGGGGCGTGTTTTAGTGCCGCGTCAACCGCGTCCATAACCGGCAAAAACTGTTCCGCAACCGACATCGCGCGTGACCGGGCCCGCGATTCAGAATCAATCGCGGCGCGGCGACGGGTGTTTTCCAACTCCGCCGCCGTACGCAAGTATTTATCGTTTAAATCGGCAATTTGCGCGGTCATTTCCGCGACCACATCGTTATTGCTTTCTGGTGTGTTTTCTTCTGTATCTTTTATTGATACGGTTTCAACTTTTACTTCTTTGTCTTCCATAATATTTTCTCTAGTTTGGTTACTTTGCGTTTTCTATTATAGTGACAAATTCTTGCGGTTTCAAGGACGCACCACCAACAAGTACGCCATTAACGTTTTTAATCGCGGTAATATCGGCGACATTTCCACCATTTACACTTGCCCCATACAAAATCGGTGTTCCGCCAAGCCCCATATAGGCCAGCGTATCAGCAATAACCTTGTGTGCGTCGGCGATTTCCTGGGCCGTTGGTGTTATTCCGGCACCGATGGCCCAGCGTGGTTCATAGGCGATAATAATATCGTCATGCGCATCACTTGGCACAGATTCTTTCACGCCCGATTCTATGATATCAAATGTTTTACCGGCGCGTTTTTCTTCCATTGTTTCGCCGACACAGATAATCGGGCAAAGGCCGTTTTCCAACGCCATCTGCGCCTTTTGCCGGACAATATCGTTCGTTTCGTCATGATACATGCGGCGTTCGCTATGCCCGACGATTACATATTTTGCGCCGGCCTCGGCCAACATAGCGCCCGAAACTTCACCGGTATATGCGCCTTTGGCGTGTGTGCTAATATCCTGGGCACCGATTGCGACGTTGTCTGTGCCATTACGTACCATGGTAAAAGGCACGCACAAAATTACCCGATTTTCGGTCTTTACCGGCGCAATTGCGTCCAACATTTCGTCCAAAGCCGCGCGCGACCCGTTCATTTTCCAGTTTCCTGCGATAATTTTCATTTTTCTTCCTTTTTTCCGTTGATTTTTTTGGTTATGTTCTGCTATGTTATCGCAAAAGGTGAAAAAATGCTAGAATATTTACGTAATGCGGCCGATAAACCTTTGGCCAAGGTTTTAATGGGAATTCTTATCTTTTCGTTCGTCGGATGGGGCGTTGCCGAATGGGTTTTTGGTCTTACGTCGTCGGACACAACACTTTTGCGCGTCGGCGGGGACAAGGTTTCTGTGCAACAGTATATGACCATGCGGTCGAATGAATTGTCGGCGATGCCGCGGGACGTTCAGCGCGAACTTTATGCCGATCCGATCAAAATGTCTGATTTCCAAAATGGCGTAATTGCGCATATGGCCGCCGCGCGCCGGGTGCAAAAGTATGCACGTGATTTGGGATATGTTGTGTCGGAACACCGAATCGCAAATGATATTCGTAATATCCCGCAATTCCAAGATAACGGGAAATTTTCGACGGCCGCGTTTGATGTCGTATTACAAAATTCTGGCCTGACAGAGGCGGACATTGCAAACGACATGCGTGCCAAGGCGTTAAATGAAATGGTTCGTGCGCCGGTTGCCACACAGATGGAAACACCGCGCTTTGCGATTGTGGCGGCGTATAATGCGCGAAATGTAAAGCGTGAAATTAATGTTGCAACGGTGAATTTATCTTCGTTCAAGGTTGAAAAGCCGACCGATGAAAAGTTGCGCGATTTTTATGCGCAAAATCCGCATCGTGTGGCCGAGGCACGTGATATTTCATATGTAATCGTGCCGGCGGCAATGGATAAGCCAGATGAATACGAAATCGGCCTTAAAAAGGCCCAGTCGATGGAAGATGATATAATCGGTGGTGAATCTTTGGCGTCGGCGGCGAAAAAACATGGCGCAAAGTTTGTTCAACATAGTGGTGTTTCCGCCGGTAAATTGCCGGACGATAAAAACATAAACGAATCGATGTTGGTGCGTATTTTTGATATGCCGGGGGCCACAGAAAGCGAACTTATTGAAACCAAAAACGGTTTTGTAATTATTCGTGTGGATAATATTATTCCGGAACATGATGCGGATTTTGATTCGATTAAAAAGGAACTTGCCGCCGAATGGACGCGGGCCGAACAGGAAAAATTGGCCTATGTGCGTGCGAACGAATTGCTGGTCGATTTGAATAAGGACGGTAAATTGCAAGGTGCCAAAAAAATGACCGTATCACGTACGGACGGTGCGCCTATGCCGGTTTTGGTTGCTGCGTTTAAAAATCCGATTGGCGACAATTCAATTGTGTCTGGGACCGATGCATTTTATGTTGTGAATGTTGCCGCGGAAAAATTACCGGCGGTCGATGACAAGAAAATAAATGACATGAAATCTGAAATCGCGAATATCACAATGCGTGATATGGACGCGGATTATGGTTCTTATTTGGAACGGCGGTATCCGGCAAAGATAAATGACAAGACGTATAATCGTTTCGTGAAATAAAATTGCGGTGCCAAATGGCACCGCGTTTTTTATGCGTTTAAAATTATTTTTTTGTTGGCAAACATGCAACAACGATATTGAATATCGTATCAATTACAAAGAACAATGAATAAATCGCCATTCCCGAAGATACGTATCCAAACGCCATCATTGTGTGCCATGCAGAACCGCGAATAATCGGTATCAAATATGCACATAACACCGGAATCAGGTACAACCACACCGAAATTCCCGCATCACGAAAGCGACGAATAGAAAGTGACATTACGGGAATGAATAAAATCGCGCTAACGATTAACGATGTTGTTCCGCCGATGAATTTTGCAAAACAGAAATTCACGATAAATGCGAACAAAAACCCAAACCAAAATTCCGACCTTGTGGAACGCCCGACAAAATCAAAATATTTGCGCCAAAAATTTACAAATGCGGTCATCGGTCCAACCATTGAACGTTTTTTCGGCGTTTGCACCGCAACCGGTTTGCGGACCACGCGACGCGGCGTCGCGGTCTTTCTTGTCACCTTGGCGGGTGCTTTCTTTTTCACAGTACTTTTCGCACTGGCTTTTTTCTTTACTGTTGGCATATTTTCTCCCTTTTGTTATACGGGGGACATTATACATTATTTTTGAAACCAAGTCCAACGATAAACATTTCAACAGAATCCTTGCGCGAAGCCGCCGGCTTTACATGATGCACCGATTCGAATTTTTGTTTAATTTGTTGCAACAGTTCATTTGTTGTGCCACCGGTAAAAGATTTTGCAACAAATGTTCCGCCGGGTTTCAGGGCGCGACATGCGAAATCAAACGCATATTCCAACAATACCATTTGGCGCAAATGATCGGTCTTTTGATGTCCAACGGTATTTGGTGCCATGTCCGATACAACAACATCAACGACACCATGCGCGTTATCGGCCATTTGTAATTTTTCTTCCAACCATCTAAGTGCTTCGTCTTTTGTAAAATCGCCCTTGTAAAATTCGACATTATTTATCGGTGTGATGTCCAACAAATCCATCGCAAAGATTTTTGTCTTTGGAAAAGTTCGCGCAATAAATTGCGACCACGAACCCGGCGCCGCACCCAAATCAACAACAGTTTGTCCGTTTTTCAAAAATTTATATTTTTCATTTATTTCAATCAGTTTATATGCCGCGCGTGCGCGGTATCCGTCGGCATGTGCACGCGCAACGTATGGATCAGACGCCTGGCGTGATAACCACGCCACCGAAGATTTATGCTTTGCAATTTTTTTGTTTTGTATTTTCATTTTATTGTCATCCCGCAGAGCCCGCCTGCGCCGTTCGCCGCCGAACGGCAGTCATCAGGGCGAGTGCGGGATTTTTTATATTACGACTATTTTTACTTCGCGCCTGGTTCGCCGCCGCTTTGTTTCATGCGTTCCATAACGGCCTCCATGCCGCCCATGCGTTGAATCATTGTCATTTGTTGTTTCATCTTCATATATTGTTTAATGATATGTTCAACGTCACGCACCGTCACGCCCGCGGTTTCCGCAATGCGCGCCTTGGCATTTGCAAAGATTTTATCCGGTTCGGCACGTTCGGCGGCGGTCATTGCCTCAAGTATTTTGATTTGTGAATCAATGCTACCGTCTTTGATTTTGTCTTTAATCGCCGAAACCGCACCCGACATGCCCGGAACCATTTTAAGCAATCCACTAAAATTACTTACTTTTTTAATTTGTTTTAATTGCGCCAACATGTCGTTCATGTCGAACACACCGGCCATCATGCGTTCGGCGGTTTCCCGCATGCCCTTTGGCACGTGTGGTTCTTCGGGGGTTACGGTTTCCTGTTTTTTCTTTCTGCCAAATCCAAACATTTTCGTTCTCCTTTTGTATGTCTTAATCAGATTTTATTTTACAAAACCCTATTTGTCCAGATACTTATTTAGATATTTCCCAGTTAAAGATTTCGGATTTTTTGCAACATCTTCGGGCGTGCCGGTTGCGATAACGTGGCCGCCGCCCGCACCACCCGCGGGCCCAAGGTCAATAATCCAATCGGCCGTTTTTATTACTTCCAGATTATGTTCAATGACGATTACGGTGTTTCCTTGGTCCACAAATTCGTGCAGGACGGCAAGTAATTGTTTGATGTCTTCAAAGTGCAGCCCCGTTGTCGGTTCGTCCAAGATATAAAGTGTTTGCCCCGTTCCGCGTGCGGCCAATTCGCGCGACAATTTTATACGCTGCGCTTCGCCACCCGATAGGTCAAGTGAACTTTGTCCCAATTTTATATAGTCCAAACCAACGCGTTTTAGTAATTCCAATTTGCGGCTAATTTGTGGGTGATTGATAAAGAAACGATACGCTTCGTCAACGGTCATATCCAAAACATCGGCAATGGATTTGCCCTTGTATTTAACCGCCAAAGTTTCTTCGTTATAACGCGTGCCATGGCATTTGTCGCATTCCACATAAACGTCGGCCAAGAAATTCATTTCAATTTTTATTTGGCCGTCGCCCTGACATGCCTCGCACCGGCCACCTTTGACATTAAAGGAAAAGCGGCCCGGTCCGTATCCACGAGTCTTCGCCTCTGGCAATTCGGCGAAAAAGTCGCGTATGTTGGAAAACACACCGGTGTATGTTGCGGGGTTGCTGCGCGGGCTGCGTCCGATGGGGGATTGGTCGATGTCGACAACCTTGTCTATATTTTCCATGCCACGAATAATATCGTGCGGGCCACATTCGATTTTCGAACCGTACAGTGCGCGCATTAACGCGGGATATAAAGTATTCAGTAACAATGTTGATTTCCCCGAACCCGACACACCCGTCAGTGCAATAAATTTCCCAAGTGGAAATTCAACGTCTATGTTTTTAAGGTTGTTGCCGCGTGCGCCACGTATCGTGATGGAATTCCCGTTGCCGGCGCGACGTTTTTTCGGCACCGGAATTTTTTTCGCGCCGGATAAATATTGACCCGTCAGGGAATTTTTATTTTTGATAACTTCGGCCGGTGTTCCGGCGGCAATAATGTTTCCGCCATTTACGCCCGCACCACGCCCAATATCAATAAGGTAATCCGCGGCACGCATTGCGTCTTCGTCATGTTCAACGACAATCACACTGTTATCTTTATCGCGCAACATTTTTAGTGTTTCAAGCAATTTATCATTGTCGCTTTGGTGCAGGCCAATCGACGGTTCGTCCAACACATACAGAACGCCGGAAAGACCACTGCCAATCTGGGACGCAAGACGGATACGCTGTGCCTCGCCCCCGGAAAGTGTTCCCGACATGCGCGACATGGTTAAATACCCAAGCCCGACATTTTTAAGGAAGAATAGGCGACTTGTTATTTCACGCAGGACCATTTTCGCGATATCATTTTCTTTTTGTGTTAAATGATTCGGTAAATCAACGAACCATGCATAAGAATCATCAATCGGCATATCGCAAACATCGATAATATCCGCGCCATTTATCTTTATGCATAATGCCTGGACATTCAATCTTTTCCCATGACACACAGGGCAGGGCGTTTCAGATTGATATTTCGCCAATTCCGTCCGCATTGATTCAGATTCCGATTCGCGCCAACGACGTTCGATGTTGGGGATAACGCCTTCGAACGGTTTTTCATAAACAAACCCGTTCCAGTTTATTTTTATCGGTGTGTCGCCCGTTCCATACAAAATAATATTTTTATGTTCATCGCTAAGTGTATGCCATGGTTTGCCAAGTGGGATTTTATATTGTTTATGCAGTGCGGTGACCAAATGTTCGAATTGCGACAGCATGCCACCACGCGACCAAGGTGCAATCGCACCGTCAAGAATAGATTTGGACGGGTCGGGAATGACCAAATCCGGCGACATGTTTAACTGGACCCCCAAACCATCGCACGCACTGCACGCGCCAATTGGTGCGTTAAAAGAAAAAAGCCTTGGCTCTATCTTTGGGACGGCAAAGCCACTGACCGGACAGGCATAATTTTGCGAATAAAGAACGTCTTCATTCGTGTCGAGTCGGTGCAAAATCACCGCGCCCGGTACCAAACGTAGTGCGCCTTCGAAAGAAGAATAAATGCGCGAACGGAATTCTTCCCTGTCTGCATCTGTTGCGTCCGCAGCCGGCATTTGAATCCGGTCGATGATGACAAAAATATCGTGCTTTTTGTTTTTATCCAATGCCGGCACCGCGGTCAAATCGTAAAGTTCGCCATCAATAATTACGCGCTGATAACCCTGTTTAACCAAAAACGCAATTTCTTTTTTATATTCGCCTTTGCGCGCACGAACAAGTGGCGCCATGATAAAGGCGCGTGTCCCGGCCGGTATGTCCATGGTCATGTCAACCATTTCCGAAATAGTTTGTGATTTTATCGGTAATCCCGTCACCGGGGAATACGGCACACCGATTCGCGCCCAAAGCAAACGCAAATAATCGTAGATTTCCGTCACCGTTCCAACGGTTGACCGCGGATTTTTTGATGTGGTTTTTTGTTCAATAGATATTGCGGGTGCCAAACCTTCGATTAAATCAACATCGGGCTTTTTTTGCATGTCCAAAAATTGGCGCGCATAACTGGACAATGATTCGACGTATCGCCGTTGACCTTCGGCATAAATCGTATTAAACGCAAGCGACGATTTGCCCGATCCGGATACACCGGTCACGACCACCAATTTGTTCTTTGGTATGTCAATGTCGATATTTTTAAGATTGTTTTCGCGTGCACCGCGAATCTTTATAACGCCGGTCATAATGTGTTAAGTATAGAACTTTTTGATTCGTTTTCAATAATCAAATAAAGTTTTACTTTTCGGACTTTTTCTTGGCCAATTTGGTTGCGTCCAAGACAACGCCTGTTTTACGGGTATTATCATTGCCGATTTTGCCGACCAGTTCGTTTTTGACCCATAATTCAATTGCGCCGGCGTTGCCGAATGTGCCCTTGTGTTTATTGTCCGATGGGACGTAATATACGTCGCCCGGGACCAAAACACGACTAAACACAGTTTTGCCGCGTCCGTCTTCAATCTTTACCCAAGATTCCTTGATGGCCTGGATAATTATTTCTGCCTTGGCGGCGTTTTCCGTTCCGAATTTTTCACGAACTTTTACGGTGTATGCCGGTTGGACGGGAATAACCTGTTGCGGTGCGGCGACTTGGATAACTTCGCGGGTTGACGGGTTATCATTCGCCTCTGGCAAAATCACAACCAGTGTTGTCAAGATAGCAATCAGAACAACAATCCCGGCGGTCAGCCATATCCAATGTTTTTTTATCTGTGCGACCAATTTTGATTTTTGAACGCCGATAACTTTTTTTTCGCCCCTCTCGGCCTTGTCCGAAGGTTGTGGTTTGGGGGTTTCTTGTTTTTCATGAACGACCATTGCTTCGGCCAGTTTCATAATACCCAATTCGCTTTTGATTTTTGAAACGATTACATCGGGATCCAACCCCAGTTCCATTGCGTAATTTCTTGCAAAGCCTAAGATATATACGGTTTCGGGCAATACGGTATAGTCCCCGTCTTCCAATGCCTGTAAAAATTCTTCACGTATGCAAAGTTGTTTAGAAATCGTTTGAATTTCACGTTTGCGACGACCGGTTGTGCGTGCCACACGCAGCATTTCGCCCGCGGTCATTTCGGTATTCATTTCAAGTTCTTTAAATTCTTCTGACATTATGTGGCCTTTTGGTTTTTGTTTACGCCTATCATAGACCTATCTTTCCGCAACGCAACCCCAAAATTGCAAAATTTCTTGTTTAAGTGCCGTTTCATCGGTTATTTGGTTGATTTTGACCCGAAAATCGCTTGATTTCGCCAGGCCCGCGGAATACCACGCAAGGTGTTTCCTAAACATCGGCACGCCCGCGTGCGCGCCATAGTATTCAATAATCAGCCCAAGGTGTTTTAGTATGGTTTCGCAAATATTTTCCGGCTTTTTCGCGGTTCCCAAGATTTCGCCGAATATCCATGGCCGGCCCATCATTGCGCGTCCAATCATTGCGCCCGCGTATCCGTTTGCTATTGCGGTTTGAACCCCGTTCGTGTCACAGATGTCGCCATTTGCGATAATCGGTATAGGCATATTTTCAATTTTGGGAAGAACGGCCGGACCGGTATATCCCTGGGCGCGGGTACGGCCATGCAGTGTCACCATTTTTGCGCCATTGTCCGCGGCCACCCGAACCAAATCGGTCCAATCAATATGTTCCGCGTCCCACCCAAGCCTTGTTTTGACCGATACCGGAATTTTTACCGCCCGCGTGACGGCCGCGATAATTTGTCCGGCCAATTTGTGGTCGCGCATCAAAAAGGCCCCCGCATTCGCGCGTGTTGCAACCTTTGGTACCGGACAGCCCATGTTTATATCAATCCATGTTGCCCCCAAATCTTCAAGAATCATGGCGGCGTCGGCCATCAGGTTCGGTGCGGCACCAAAGATTTGTGCGCCGACATTACCTTCGTCCCCGTATTTGTCAAAGTTGCGCAGGCAATTTTTATGTTGTTCTACCAATGAATGACAAGAAATCATTTCCGTCACAACCGGCACATTCGGTGCAAATTCGCGAATGATTTGCCGAAAAGGCCGGTCAGTAATCCCCGCCATTGGTGCAGCAAAAATTTGATTATTGGTTATCATTTGTGATATAATGCCATGCATGAAAGACAAAATCAAAAATTTATTTAGTTTTATCGGGCGTGCATGGCGTGGCGGTGTGCGTGGCAAGTTTGGTGTGTTTTTGGCGCTTTTTGCGGTTTTGGCGTTTGTAAGGATTTTCTTTGGCGAAGTAAATGTTGGCCGTTTTGTTGCGAATATGTGGCATTTATCCGAAGAACGCGCCGAATTGGACATGGCCAAAAAGAAACTTGAAACGATTCGTCTTCATATTCGGTTGTTGGAAGAAGACAACAGCCCTGATTATGTTGAAGAATTGGTGCTTAAATACCTTAATGTTGGCGATCCAGAATTTAAAATCCTTAAGATTTAGTTCATCAAAACGATATATGCATTTAGATAGAATGCGAAAATCATCCACAGCAAGTACGGTATAACCACCAATCCGGCACCATGGTCGATACGATAGAAAACGCGCGACATACATGCCGAAACTATAAACAGCGCAAGTAATGTCACCAATGCAATCGCGGTCATGTGCAATCCAAAGAATATATATGACCAACCCGCATTTAGCAATAATTGGACGCCGAATAATGCATAGGCGCGAATTTTTTCTGATGCTTTTGCGCGGACATTTTTAATTACCAAATATAACGCGACGCCCAACATGATATATAAAATTGTCCATGCGATACCGAATACGATTCCCGCCGGTGTTAAATCAGATTTTACCAATGCGTTATACCATAAATTCGAATCGCCATGCGGTGTAAAAAACACACCAAATATTCCCGGCAAAAAAGAAATTATCATTGCAGTGCAAAATTGAATTAAACGTTTCATGTCTTTTTCCTTTGTTTTGGTTGATTTGATTCTATCATACGCCGCCAATTCCAAGAACAGGAATCAATGCATATTTGGAATAAAAAAAGGTCTTGACCCAGTTATGTGATTTTTGATATTATGTAACCAGAAAATTATGGTGGCCGCAGCCCATGCGGTAGAGGAAAATAAAAAAGGGAGGAAAAAATATGCGCTTTGGAAAATTAATTATGTTGGGTTTAAGTTTGGTTGTCGTTGGAACGGCATTCGCAGAAGGTGAGGCGCCGACCGATGCAGAAAGACGAAAAACCGTTACATCAAAGTGGTATGTTGATCAGAAAGTTGGTGAAAAGCAGGAAGCACTTAGCGGTACGGCCGGCAGTATCGCCGTTTATACCGGCACAGAGGGTTCTTTGACAGAAATAGCGGTATCTGGGCATATCGTGGCAACGGGCAGCGAAGTTCAAGACACAATTGATGACTTTTTGCCAACGGTTGGTGCGGTGAATGCCGAATTGAATTTAAGACAAGATAAATTGGGCGCGGGCAAGACCGCGGGTTATGTTGCGACATATACGTCAACTGATGGTTCCTTGGATCAAAAGGCGGTGTATAATACCTCGAACGCATATGATAGTACGAATCAGGCCGCACTGATAGAGGCCGCACATGCGAATTCCGCAATTCAAACAGGATTGGATCGGCATTTGACATGCGATGAGACCAACCAAGGGCCGGGTAATACATGCTGGCTGTGGACGGTGAATGATCAGCAGACGACAGATATTTATACAGATTATGGCACCGCTGCTAATTCTAATACTACTAACTAAAGTTTCGCATTGACTCCTTACCGGCGCAAGCCGGTTTTTTTTGTAATAAACATTTTTATATATTTATTATTTCTGGAAATGGATTGTGCGTTGCGTTGTGGCCGATGCCTGCATCGCGGCGAATCGGGTGCCCGCCATCGCATGTGTCATGGCACCATGACCGGTTGGGTCATATTGGGCGCCGTTAAGGACGATTATTACCGGCGTGCCATTGTCGCAATCGATTGCGTACTTGTTCGGGTCATATTTTTTCCCATAACAATTACCATTTAGTGTCGCGACGTAATTCATTTCGGCCAAATCAGTGCATGTCGGTGTGGCGGTTGTTGCGATTTCCCCATTCGCGACCGATTCGGTTTCGGTGTTGGTTGTTTCGCCCAAGACGCCACTGCACCAAACCGGCACATATTCGCCGTCTATTAGCGCCATCGCACCATTTTGCCGCGTTTTGCGCGCGCCATAGCAATTTTCCGCGGATACATACACGCCCGTATCAAAATCAGAACTTATCCCCACGTTGCGCAAAATATCGTTGCGTTCCATTGCAACGGCGTTTGCACCCGCGGGACTAAGTGCGGCGCCGCATATATATTTTTTGCCGCGGCAATTACCGGAAATATCCCAACCGGTTTCCAAACTGAAATCTATGCCGGCCGTCGTACTTGCATAGCAACGCGAATCGTTGATTTGACATATTGTGTCGTGGTTCCACCAATCAAGCCCCGCGCAAAATGCGGTCCCGCATGTGGTACAGCCGAACACTAAAATTGCAAATTGTTTTTTCATTTTTACCTTTCCATTATTATATCAGTTTTTTATCAAATGTGCAAATTGTTGGGTGGACTTATGGTTCGCGACATAATCCCCATTGTTCGTTTGCATTTGTTTCGTTATAGAAATCTTGGAATTTGTTGGATGTATCATCGGTATTTGGTACCCATACGCCGCCCATGTCGGTACATTCGTTCGCCAATACCGTTGCCATGTCATAGCGCACAGAATCCATCAATGTATTCACGTCCGCCAAGATATCGATTGGGATAGAATGTTGGCTGTCCGATTCCGACGGGCGGACACAGTATTGCATCGCGTATATAACCATTTTCTGATACAAACTGCCCACATAGTCGGGACCACAATTTGCATCGTCCTTGTACGGTTGATGTTGGCCGTCACATATCCAACCGCCGGTGGTTGGGCAACTTAAACACTTTGTTTTACCGTTGATTGACCAAGGATAGAAGTTCACCTTGCACGTTTGATAATTACGGTTTTCCCAACACATATAGCCATTTAACTCGTCCTGGGTTAATTGTTGGCCGTTGACGATATTTATCAAAGTATCTATGGGGCGTATTTGTTCGCCATCATACGTGACCAAATTGATGTATGTGCAATTCGGATTGTCCGCGTAAATTACGTCGCCCGGGGCATAGACGCGGCACCCATACGGATAGTCATGTGTCGTATCGTTGTTTGGAACGCGGCAAAGTTTTTTCGCATAGTCGCGCAATGTATTCAGGCAGTTTTGTCCGATTTTCTGACTAACAATCTTGTGCATTTCGGTCACCAACAGTTGCAACCCCGTTGGGCCGCCGCCGTAAAGATTGCTGCACGTTGTTAATTTTTCAGAACACAATTCTTCGGATAATTCAAGTCGATTGCCAAGCAACATTTGTTCTTCGATATTACTATAGTCGCGCAGTTGCGATGCCTGGGTGTCATAGCATTGATTTACGACGTCCATGCATTCGTTTTTAACCTGTTGAATTCTTGATTGTTGGCCTTGGTATATTTCGGTGATTGCCTGGCGCAGGTATTCGTCCCACACCGTATCCGCAATATCGCGACATGTTTCAAGTGATTTTTTCGCAAATTCTTTTTTTGCATTCAATTCGCGAACTAGCTTCGCATTGGTTTGATTTGTTAAAATGTCATCGGCAAGTGAAATTTCGTCATTTAGTTTATAAAAGTTTTCGGAATATATCGGTTCGCCGGTTGCGCGGTCCAAATAAAGTCCCGTTATATCCAAACAGTGAACATAGTTCTTGCCGCATGCGGTATCGGCGGTCAGCGCGGTGCGCACGTTCGCGATACATTCATTTATTGCGGTCGAATTATGCGAATTATAATTTTCAAGTCGCGCCGCCGTCATTTCGCGATTCGTTTCACGCACCGCGGAATTTGCGTTTGTCGCCTGTTTATCCAGGTTCGCCAACACCGCCGCGCAATCGTTTTCG
The DNA here is from genome assembly GCA_905233975.1 of uncultured Alphaproteobacteria bacterium. Lineage (GTDB taxonomy): Bacteria > Pseudomonadota > Alphaproteobacteria > Rs-D84 > Rs-D84 > Enterousia. The sequence goes on from CAJOGD010000004.1 coordinate 171,832, forward strand.
ATATACATGCCATACGCCGATACAACCATGTTAAGTGCCGATGTGGACGGACATACCGCCGACACAATGTCGGCGCATTGGGCGTGCACCGCATTATATAACGATTCGCCCGTCAGGTTTGCAATATCCGCGCCCGACACAAGTTCCGTTGTGGACCATGCCTGGGTTATATCGCCGGCGATGTCCAATGTGCCGGCCGTCGATAGCGAATTTGATTTTGCATTCTTTAGGACGTCGCCAATGGCGGTTAATTTTTTCATGGACGATGAATTATCCTTGGTCCCCGCAAGTTTGGTTTCGCCGTCACTGGCACTCAACATTGCCTTGACCTCTGACGGGGTTTGCAGAATCGCATTGATGTTCAGGTTCTTAAAATCCTGTAATTGATTTGACGCCTGGGTCAATGCGTTTTCGCGGGCCAGCACAGAATTTATCTTGGCCGAACATATGCATCGGCGGTGGCTTTCATCCGCCATCGCACAGAATTGATCCATGCATGAAAAATACGCCGAATAACAATTATGATATTTTTCATCAAATGTTGTTGTTGGAACCGTCGCGGTTGTTGTCGCGCGTGCCGTTGTCGCACGATTTGTCGCGGTGCGTGTTGGGCGCGAAGATGCCGCCGCCGCGGTTATTGCGCCGCGCGCGATGCTCGCAACGCGTCCGGCGCGCGCGACGCGGGTTGCACCAATGCGGGCATTCGTTCCACGATTGGTGGGTGTGCGTGTATTTGTTGCGGTGCGCGTGATAACATTTTGATTTGTGCGAATATTCGATGAACTGGTGACACGTGCCGGTGAATTTTGGGTGCGAACGGCGGCCAACGCCGAAAAGGCGCAAAACGCGCACGCGATAAAAGAAATTATTTTCCCTTTCATTCCTGTTCAAATAATGCTAGCAAAAAAACAAAAAATACCGCAAGTGGTTTTTGGTGAGAGTGGGGAGTTGTTAATGGTTAGTGTGTGCGCGCGTTCGCACGCATTTTCCCATCGTCATACCGCCGAAAATTTGTATGTGAGAACGAGCGTAAGCGAAGTTCAAACAACTACAAATTTGCACGCAGGCTGTAAGCCGAGCGAAACGCGGTATCTAGTGGTTTCAACTGTGACGACAAGATCCCGCTTTTCAGCGGGATGACGTCAGTTGTGCAGTATGACGTTATTGCCCCTGGGGAATATAGACATTCAATTCCGGGCCGGCGATAAAGTTTGTACCACTTACCGCGCTTGGGAAGAATCTTTGTCTGACAGTGTCGTACATGCCAACAGTTGTGCCATGTTGCGCGGGTATAAGTTTGGCCTCAAGCGTTCCGTTTGTGCGTATTTCTACACCGTAACACCGACCTTGGAATTGCGCTGTGCTTGTGACACCACCTGTTTTTGCATAATTTGTAAATAATAGTAGACTTCTATCCGATTGAAACGGTGTCCATAAGGACCTGTCTAGTGTGAATATTTGTTGATTGTCTATAAATACATCCCCAGATATATATCTTACTGTGTGTCGGGTTAGGTATTGTGCTTGGGTAAGTGATGTAAGTGCGCCGTATTCTAGTTCGTTTGTATCGTCAAACTGTAGCCATATTTTGTTTGAGCTTGATGATATAAATTGCAGAGAGTATTTGTGATATGGGGTGCCTGATGAATTGTAGTCGCGTGACCCAAACAGCCATTTAAGACCAGATATATTAGATTGAAAATCTATAACAGTGTCAGTTAAGTTGGAAACTTTTATTCCCGTATCAATATACTGTGTCCCGTCGGATTCAATCCACTCTAATGCCGTATATTCGGCCGGGGAAACATTACCGACGTTATTATGTATCGAATAGACCCAACAAATGTCGGTTCCGGGTTTAGTTTCCGCACATCTGAATTCATTATCAAGTCCGGTTTTAAGTGCGGCGTTAAAAGTTTTTGCATCGATTAAATTATCCGATTGTTCCGCGAACGATTCGGTTGCCTGATAAATTCCTTTTTGCCCGATTTCGCCCGATTCCCCGGTATATGTGACCGCGGTATGGTCGTTAACCGGGCCGATGTCGTCCTGTTTTGTATTAAGTTTCGTATTCACGCCGCCAACCATGGGCAACGAATCGGTCCCACCGTTATCCAGGTCCGATGTGACGGCACGTTTTTCCACCACGCCGGCCGAATTGGTGTATTCCATGGCTTTGTTTGCTTCGGCACCAAACTTATCCTGACGCGTATCAAGTTCGTGTGTGACATACTTTAACGATGTCGCAGTTTTGCGGTCCGCGGCTTCTTCGGCCACCGCCGGCAACACCGCCGCAATCAGTCCAAACAACAAAAACTTTTTCAAAAACATCTGACTCTCCTTTCTCTTTTTTCTTCGTCATACCGCCGAAAGGCGGTATCTCCTCAGGCTTTCCTGAGAATTAGTCCGCGACGGTTCCGACGGGATTCCGGCTTTCGCCGGAATGACGGTCTTTGGTGTGTTCTTTTATCTGCATACAAATAAATGAACCACCGAAACGCTTCTAGTGGTTGGAGGTTAGATACAATTTGACGAAATTGTGTGCTTATTTTGATGGGCCCGGGGGCCTTACATTATTCACATCCCTCCAACCTATTTGGTTGGAGTTTTCGCCGAATACATAATTCGACATCGTCAAACGGGTATCTACACCCCATCGATGGAACACCCATCGACACGAATATTCTAACAGAAACCGTCAAATTTAGTCAAGGGTGTTTTTTAATTGCGGAATTAATTGCGTGTGTGATAAAATCCATGCGCCGTATAACAAAGGGGTTTTGAAATGTATGATTCTAATAATGTTTTTGCAAAAATTATTCGTGGGGAAATTCCGTCCAAAAAAGTCGTTGAAAACGAATACGCGGTATCTTTTTACGACGTGAACCCGATGTGTGAAAAGCATGTGTTGGTTATACCAAAGGGCGAATATGAAAATATTCTTGATTTCGCGCGCCGCGCGTCGGCGGCGGAGCAGGCGGGTTTCTGGGATTGCTTTGTTAAAACCGCGGACGCAATCGGCGTTAGCGGTGAATTTAATGTGTTCGCAAATGCGGGACTGTCCGCACCGTTGTTTAATCAAAGCGTGTTTCATTTTCATTTGCACTTGCTTGCCGGGGAAAAGACGGATGCGTGTTTGGAAATTATGAAAGATATGCTATGCCAAAAGTAAACCTGCGTGTCATTCCGCGCGCGCGACAGAATAAAATTACCACCGATGCAGATGGGACGATTCGTGTGCATATAACCGCCGCGCCGGTTGACGGTGCGGCGAATGACGCGGTTATTCGCGCACTGGCCGAACACTTTCATGTGCCGAAATCACAGATTAAAATTATTCGTGGTGAAACATCGCGCAACAAGGTTGTTGAATTGCCTTAAGGGCGATATTTCAAAACCGCGTCCATAAGTTCGTTTGGTGTGCCACAGATATTGACCTTGTAATCGTCCAGTGTTTCAATAAATTTATTGTTTAACATATCGACAATCAAATTATGGAACGATGCCCAAAATCGGCAAGTATTCAAAAAGAATATCGGTTTGGATGTTTCGCCAATTTGCTGCATGGTTAAAATATCCGTCACCTCGTTCAGCGTCCCAATGCCACCGGGCAGTATGATAAAGGCGTCGGACAGTTCGAACATCTTTTGTTTTCTTTCGTTCACGCCCTCTACAATTTCAACGTTTATTTTTTTATGGACGGGTTCTTGGAGTGCGATAACATGCTCGGTTGAAATGCCGGTCACGTGCGCGCCGTTTTTAAGTGCGGCACTGGCCACCGTACCCATCAGCCCGACATTTCCGCCACCAAACACCATGTTAAGGCCATTTTTGGCGATAAGTTCGCCCATCAAATCTGCATCGTGCATAAATTCAGGATATAATCCAAATGTATGACTGCAATAAACCGCAACAGTTTTTATTTTGTTCTTCATGTCTTTTTCCCTTTATTTTTCGGAATTATAGCATAGAATATGGCGGTTATGAATAAAAATTTTGTCGATTTTATGGGAAAATATGCGGGGCGAAAAATCGCCGTCGGCGTCAGTGGTGGGGTTGATTCGGTCGCGCTGCTGCATTGGTTGTCGGAAATTGCGCCGGGCGATATTGTGTGCCTGCATGTGAATCATGGACTGCGCGCCGCCGCGGAAATCGAAACGCAATATGTTCGGGATTTATGCAAAAAATTGAATGTTCCATGTCATGTTTTCTATTGGAACGGGGAAAAGCCGGAAACCGGTGTCGAAGATGCGGCGCGTCTTGCGCGGTACAAAATGATGACGGATTTTTGTCATGAAAATGGAATTGAATATATCGCCACCGCGCACCAGGCGGACGATCAAATCGAAACTTTTTTGATGAACCTTGGGCGGGGCAGTGGGGTTTATGGCCTGGCCGCGATGCGGGGTGAAGGTTTGATGAATGGGATAAAAATTATTCGGCCGTTGCTTGGCGTGTTTCGGCGGGAACTGCGTGAGTATTGCGATTCGCGCGGCATTAAATATTTTTCCGATGAAATGAATGATGACCCGCACTATACGCGTGTTCGCATTCGGCAAAATCGACATTTGTTATCCGAAAAACTTGGGATTCCCGATGAACGCATTTTGACCGCGATTCAGAACCTTGGGCGCGTGCGCGGCGAACGGGAATTAAACCTGGGTGCGTTGGTGCGGCGTGTGGTGCGCGGAAACCGGGCGGTGTTTGATGAAACTTTTCTGTTTGACCTGGGCGATGATATTAGGCTAAAGTTTATCGGGACGATTATTCGTCGAATTGGGGGGGACAGGTATTTGCCACGATTAAACTCGCTGATTCAGGCAGAATCGATGTTGCGTGCGGATTGCAAGTTCACACTGGGACATTGTACTGTGCGGCGTTTCAATGGGGCGATTATGATTGTTCCCGAAGGTGAAAAAACAAGTTTTAGGAAAAAACATGGAAAAAAATATATTCAAAAATTCAAGTAAATCTCGCTTTGGCGCCTCTACGATTTTCTTTGGGGTTTTTATCGCGCTGTTTTTGGCGGTGGTTGTGAATTCGTTTGTATCCGAAAGGGGAACGGGAACGGTCGTGCGGGCCGAACCGGTGGAACTGTCTTTTTCTGATGTGTTGCGGCGCGCGGACGAAATTCAAACTATGCGGGTGCGTGGCGATACGGCGACGGGGAAACTTTCCGACGGCACAGAATATCGCGCGACGGTTGCGTATAGCCCCGAAATGCTTGAAAAATTTGCCGACCGCGGGACGGCGGTTTCGATTGACACGTCCAAGGGTTGGGTTGACTACCTTGGGGTATGGGTGCCGATTATTATGGGCGTTTTGTTTATATGGTGGCTGTTCCGCGGAATGCGTAGTGGCGGTGGATTGGGACGGGCCCTGGTTGGGCAAAATCCGACCAAGGTCATAACCGGAAAGCCAAAGACCACGTTCAAAGATGTCGCCGGAATCGATTCGGAAAAACAGGAATTGGCCGAAGTTGTAGATTTCCTGCGCGATAAATCGAAATTTGCGGCTGTTGGTGCGCGTGTGCCGCGTGGCGTGTTGCTTTCGGGCGAACCGGGGACGGGGAAAACGTTGCTTGCGCGGGCGATTGCGGGCGAAGCGAACGTTCCGTTCTTTGCCGCATCGGGCAGTGATTTTTCCGGTATTATCGTCGGCCTTGGGGTGGCGAAAATCAAAGATATTTTTGAAATGGCAAAGCGAAATGCGCCATGTTTGCTGTTTATCGATGAAATCGATGCGATTGGTCAACGGCGCAGTCAGAATTCGTTTAATGACCAAGATCGCGAACAGACGTTGAATCAGTTGCTGATTGAAATGGACGGGTTTTCTAATGAAACCGGAATTATTGTTATCGGTGCAACGAATCGGCCTGATATGTTGGACCCCGCGTTGTTGCGTCCGGGTCGTTTTGATCGCCAGGTTCATATTGACTTGCCGGATATGGCGGGCCGCGAAGAAATTTTGAAATTGCATGCGAAAAAAATCAAAATGCACGAAGATGTTGACCTTGGGAAACTTGCGCGCGGAACGACGGGACTTTCGGGCGCGGATCTTGAAAATTTATTGAACGAGGCCGCATTGCATGCCGTTCGTTCGGGACGTAAATTGGTTGCGGGCGAAGATATAGAAGAGGCACGCGATAAATCGCTGATGGGTCCGCGCAAGGTTCGTAAAATGCGCCCCGAAGATATTAAAATGACCGCCTATCACGAGGCCGGACATGCGTTCGCCAGTACCGCGTTCGCCGGGCTTGCCGACCCGATACACAAGGCGACGATTGTCCCACGCGGTCGGGCATTGGGCATGGTGCAACATTTGCCGATTGATGACAAGGTTTCAATGAGTTTGGCCGAAATAAAGGCGGACTTGGTAATTGACCTTGCGGGGCGTGCGTCCGAAGAGGTTTTCTTTGGCGCGGATAAAATCACAACCGGGGCCGAGGCGGATATTGCGGTTGCAACGCAGTTGGCGCGCCGTTCGATAACGACGGCCGGAATGTCGAATAAGATTGGCATGGTTGCGATTAACCAGGTTCAAACCTTTGGTTCGCGTGTGCCACTCGAGGCCGCGTCTGAAAAGACCGCGGAATTGGTTGATGCGGAAATAAAATCTTGGATTGATGCGGCGCATGCCGATGCGGTTAAAATCATTACCCGAAACAAGGCGACCGTTGAAAAGTTGGCGAATGAATTACTGCGTCGCGAAACATTGACCGGTGATGAAATTATGGAAATTGTTTCCGGCAAGAAAACCGCAAAGAAAGTTGCGGCGAAAAAGATCGCAAAACCCAAAAAGGCGCGTGTTGCAAAAAAATAAATTTGAAATTTTGCAGATGCCGCCGGTGAACACAAATTCTGTGTTGGTGACGTCGGGTGCGGACGCGGTGATTTTTGATGCGTGGGGGCGCGCGGACGATTGGCAAAAATTATTGGATTCGCGGAAATTGAAATTGCGGGCGATTTATGCGACACATGGACACAGTGACCATATTTCTGCGGCCCCTGAACTTGCACAACGGTATAATGTTCCATGGTATATGAATTTGCGGGATTTACCATTGGTCCCGTTGGGTAATCAGATTTTGGATTTTTGGGAATTGCCGCGGATTGCCGATGATTTTGTGCGGCCGACCGATTTGCGCGCGGGGCGGGTAAAGATTTTGGACAATATAGACATGGAAATTATCGCGGCGCCGGGGCATTCGGCGGGTGGCGTTATGTTTTACTTTCCGGAATATAAAATTCTGCTCAGTGGCGATACAATCTTTCATGACGGGGTTGGACGAACCGATTTGCCGGGCGGCAACGCCGATGATTTACAGAAAACGATTTCCGAATTGGTTGCGCGAAATTTGCCCGACGATACATACGTTGTCCATGGCCATGGCACCGATTCCATTATGCGCGATGTAGAGGCTAAATTTTATTAGTTGTTGACACGACAATAATTTGTGTTATTCTTCCCGGTTGTAACAAAAAAGGAATAAAAAATGACACCCAAAATAACACCCCAAGCCGAAGTTGATAAGGTTAAACGTTCTGTTGACGTATATAATGCAATTAGACAGTATTTTGTGGAAGAATGGGGGGCAAAGCTCGAAGATATAACATTAGAGACCCCTTTGATCAATATTGTGGGCAAAGCCTCGGAAGATAAACTCTATTTCGAGTCGGTTATTCAGCAAGAGTTTGGAATTAATATTGCGGATAAGGCCAAAATTTGCACAGTTGGTAATTTGATAGATTTTATAGTGAATGAGACGAACAAATTAACGTATTACTTAGTCGCCAAAAGTGTTGTTGCAGGTCAGGGACCGAAATACGAGGGGCCCGCAACGCAGGTGACTTTGGGGTCCTTGTCCGGTTCTGAAATACAAGGGTTATTACGCTTACTCCTGCCGTTAATAAATGGTCAGCATGATTGTAAATTTACGCTGAAGTGTGGCAATAAAACGATTTTGCCCCAAGATCCGAATGGGAAAGCGGCCCATGATTCGGTGCCACATGATGTAATTCGAATTGGTGTTCGGCGCGGAAACAATGGTGCATGTGGCGTAACAAGTTCACAGTCCTGTCCGGCTTATATGGCAGCTGGGCTTTGTCCACTATTTAAGAATGTGATAAATGATAAGTTGCTTGGAATGAACAAATAACCCCAAACCCCGAAATTGTTTCGGGGTTTTAAATTGTGAAAACCAGCACGCGCACGATGCCGGAAAGGTCTTTATTGGCGCGGACGAATTTCCAACCGGCGGATTCAAAAATTTTTCGCACCGATACTTCGCCGCCGGCGCCGATTTCGACATAAAGTCGTCCGCCGTCCGCAATCCAATTCTTGGCATTTGTTGCGATTTGTTCGTATGCCGCCATGCCGCGGTTTTTTGCATAAAGGGCTATTTGAGGGTCGTGTTTGGCGGCCGCATCCACGCGCGGGTCACCAATTGCGATATACGGTGGATTCGATACGATAATATCAAATTTTTGTCGTGTGAGTCGCGGGTTCGCAAATGAACCATGTTTAATTCTTATCCGGTCGCGCAGATTCAGACTTTTTATATTTCGGCGTGCAACGCGCAATGCGCCACGTGATACATCGATCGCCACGCCGGTTGCCGAATCGATATTTTTTGCGATGGTCGCAATTATGCACCCGGTTCCCGTTCCCAAATCCAAAATCTTTGGCGCGGTAAATTTGTCCGACAAAACGGATTCAACCAATGTTTCGGTATCGGGGCGCGGATCCAATGTTTTGCGGTTCGTATAGAATTCCAAACCATAAAACCATTTTTTGTGAATTATCTTTGCGACGGGCACGCCGCGGCGCAACCGACGCGCGATTATGTGTGCGCGAAACCACGAAATCTTTGGCAAATTGTCCGTAATAATCCGCGCCGCACGAATTCCGCCGGCGTCTTTCAAAAGTTCAAAGGCTTGATTTATTGTCATAAAACTATTATAATGGACGCCATGGAAAAAGCAAAAAATATTATAACTTCTGGGAAGTTTGTCCGCGCGGTTTTATGGATTGCGGGGATTTTTGCCGCGATTGCGATTGCGGTTGTTTTATGGTCGGTTTTACGTGGGCGGGCGCCAAATGGCACACCGGTAACGGCGGATTTTGTGACGGAATCTGTGGCGCCGGCGGATAACAAGACGACGATTATAAATGTGGCGGCCGGCGATACGCTTTCGAAGATTTTATCGGCCAATGGTGTCGGTGGCAAAGATATAAATTCTATTGCTGGCGTTTTAAAGGCCAAGGCGGGTATAACGGGCCTGCGCGCGGACAAGGATAAAATTGAAATCGTGCGCGATGGTGGGCCTGATACACCAATAACAAAAATTGTCGTGCTGCCGGGGCCATGGCGGCGGGTGGAATTGACCTGTGACGATGCGGGTGTGTGGAATTGCAACGCGGTCGATATTGAACGCGACACGCGCCTGGTCTATCGCCAAGGGGAAATTTTGGACGGCGATAGTTTTTACCTGGCCGGAATGCGGGCGAATATTCCGGCGGGGATTTTGGCGGACGTCTATGATTTGTTGGCATTTGAAATGGACTTTGAACGCGATGTGCGCGCGGGACAAAAATTTTCAGTGCTGTATGAAGAAAATTATCATGACAATGTGAAAATTGATAATGGCGCGGTGTCGGTTGTTTCTTTTGATGCGTTGCGCGGAAATGTAAAAATGTACCGGTTTAAAAAGTCCGATAAAACGGTTGGATACTATGACCCGAACGGGAATGGCGCGATTAAATCACTGAAGCGCACGCCGATTAATAATGCGAAAGTGACAAGTAGTTTTTCAACGCGGCGCAAGCACCCCGTTTTGGGCTTTACGCGGGCGCACAAAGGGGTTGATTTCCGCGCACCAACCGGAACGCCGATTCCGTCCGCCGGGGCGGGGCGCGTTGTCGCACGTGGATATAATCGCGGGCATGGGAATTTTGTGCGGATTCGCCATAATGGTTCGTTTGAAACCCTGTATGCGCATATGTCAAAGTTTGCGAAAAATGTAAAGGTTGGCACAACGGTAAAGCAGGGCCAGATTATCGGCTATTCCGGATCAACGGGACTTTCAACCGGGCCGCATTTGCACTATGAAATTATCAAGGACGGCAAGCATGTGAATCCGATGACCGTTAAATTGCCGGCGATAAATAACCTGGACGCGGAAAATAAAAAGAAATTTTTGGAATATCGTGCAATCTTGGACAAGGCGATAGAAGGTTTGGAAAATAATCCGGCCGGGTTTATTCAAATGTGATTTTATGGGGACAATTATGGATAAATACTTGTTAATTCAAACCACCACAGCTAATGATGAATGGTCGACGAAGCTGATAAATGTGCTGTTGGAAAATAGATTGTCGGCGGATGTTCAGGTGTCGTCAATTGATTCGCATTATTGGTGGAAAGGCAAGGTTAATAATAAAACCGAAAGTTTATTGAGTATAAAAACGCGGGCGGATTTGTTTGACAAGGTGATGGCGGCAATCAAAGAATGTTCTGAATATGAAGTGCCGCAAATAATCGCAACGCCGATTATCGCGGGCAGTTCGGATTATTTGGATTGGATAAAAGAAAATACGGTATGTTGATTACTTTCCCCAAAATGGTGCGATAACATAGTCGGCACGCAACGGAACGGATATTTTCGTCACGTTTTCCATGATTCCCTTGATTTTTTCGGCGAAATTTTCGGCAAGGTTTTCATCGCATTCGAAAACCATTTCGTCGTGAACCTGCATGATAAGTTTTATTTTGTCGGCGTTTGGAACAACGATTTCATTATAAACATTTATCATCGCGCGGCGCATCAAATCGGCCTCAAAACCCTGAATCGGGGCGTTAATCGCGGCACGCATGGCGTATGCACGCAGACGGGGATTTTTCACCTCTGGCAATTCGATGCGACGACCCCATGGCGTATAGACGCACGCGTTTTCACGCGCAAATTCCTTGGTGTCGTCGATGTATTTCTTTATTTCCGGCAATCCCGCCATATAGGAATTTATTATGTCCGATGCGCGCGCCCGCGAAACATTTAACTGGGCCGCAAGGCCGATAGATGAAATTCCGTATATGATTGAAAAGTTCACCGTTTTTGCGGCGCGGCGCAGATCTTTTGGTACAATCGTCGTTTGCGGAATGTTAAAGATTTTTCGTGCGGTTTGTTCGTGAATGTCCGCGCCGGCGATAAATGTATCCTTGAATGTTTTAATGTCCGCAACGTCCGCAAGCAGGCGCAGTTGAATCTGTGAATAATCGACCGCGATAAGTTTTTTGTTTGGACCCGCGACAAAGCATTTCCGGATTTCTTCGCCAAGTTCGGTTTTGACCGGAATGTTTTGCAGGTTCGGATCGCGACTTGACAGGCGGCCGGTATTCGTACTTGTTTGCAAATACGTTGTGTGAATGCGGCCGTCATCACCGATTTGCCGGGGCAGGGCGTCCGCATAAGTCCCCGCAAGTTTCGCAATTGAACGCCAGTTCAAAATCTTTTCTATGATTTCGTGGTGTTCGATTAAATCGTTTAGTGAATCTGCATCGGTGGAACGTTTTTTGTTTTCCGGCAAATGCAATTCGTCGAACAGGACGGTCGCAAGTTGTTTCGGACTTGCGATATTAAACTCATGTCCCGCAAGGTCAAAGATTTCACCACTAATTTTTGTAAGTTGTTCGTGGAACACGCCGGACAGTTGCAATAATTTTGTTTTGTTCACCAACACGCCCCACCGTTCCATCATGGTCAGCACAATCAACAATGGTCGGTCGCACATTTCATAAAGTTCGCAAAGTTTTTCGTTCGAATCGATTTGTGGACGCATAAGTTTGTATAGTGCCATTGTAACGGCGGCATCTTCGGCGGCGTATGGATACGCGGTGTCGATTGGCAGTTCGTCAAAGTGCATATCCGCATCGCGTGTCTTTGGCGGGAACAGCGACGCGAAAGTTATGTCTTGGTGATTCAGATATTTCAGTGCCAATTCGTCCATGCCATGCGAATGCGTTGTGCCATGCAGTGCGTACGATAGCAACATTGTGTCGTCGATGGGGGTAATCTTTTCGATATCCCATCCTTCGTTCGCCATGATGTGCAGGTCGAATTTTATGTTATGTCCAACCTTGGTAATTTTTTTGTTTGTTAAAATCGGCCATATTGCCCCATATAAATCATCAATAGAAATTTGTCCCGGCGCGATTGTACCGCCGCCGAATAGGTCGCCCGCCGCCGCGCGATGACGCAATGGGATATAAACGCCATGCGCCCCATCAATGGACAGCGACATGCCGACCATTTTTGCGCTCATTTGATCCAGGCCCGTTGTTTCGGTATCAAGTGCGATTACATCACTGATACCCGATAAAAATTTTTTCAATTCAGCCACATTAGTTATTTTCGCAAAGGTCATTTCTGATTCTGCTGGTGTCGGCGTTGGTGCGACGTGCGCGGGCGTATCGACGGGGCATGCAGAATTTGGAAATTCAAATTTGGTTGGGGCGGTCGTGGTTTCTGTGAATAATTTTGAAATTTTTTCATAAAGCGAATTGCTTTCGATTTCCCGTTTTGCGAATTCCAACGCCGCTGCGCGATTAAAATGCAGTGGCCCAAGTTTTAATCCAGACAAATCCACATCGCGTTTTAATGTGACAAGTTCCCGCGATATATACGCCGCGTCGTGCGATTCGGACAGCAGTTTTCGTGTGCGTTCATTTTTGATTTTATCAATGTTTGCGTAAAGTTCGTCAAGTGAACCGAATTCATTGATTAATTCGGCGGCCTTTTTTGGGCCGATACCATGCACCCCTGGGACATTGTCAGACGAATCGCCCATCAATGATTGCACATCGATAACGCGTTCGGGCGGAACACCGAATTTTTCAATAACCTCGGCCCGTTCGATGCGTTTTTGCTTCATGCCGTCATACAAGAAAATACAATCGGACACCAGTTGCATTAAATCTTTATCGCCGGTCATAATGCGTGTTTTATCCGCAATTTGACAGTTTTGTGTTGCGATTGTGGCAATTACATCGTCGGCCTCTACATCCGGGACGCACAGGACGGGAACGCCCATTTCGCCAAGCCCGCGGCGAATCAATACGCCTTGGGAAATTAAATCGGCCGGTGTTTCAATGCGGTTTGCCTTGTATTCTGGATATATTTTTTGGCGGAAAGTTTGTCGTGATGCATCAAACACGCATACAAAAATGTCATCAGGCCGGGCGGCGGCGAACACCGGCAACATCATATTGAAAAAAGCGAATGCCGCGCCGGTTGGCGTGCCATCTGCGCGCGTAAGGCGGCTATGCACACCATAGTATGCGCGAAATAAAATCGAATTCCCGTCAATCAGTGTCAGCATGTTTATTCCCATTATTTTAAATTCGGGGCGCGCAGCCCCGTTTTGATTCCTTTAGAACAAATAGCGAAGTTTAAGCTTTGCCTCGTAATGTAAAATGTCCGGACGTTCGGAACCGAAGCGCAGGACGTCTGGGATATAAATGGCATGGCCTTCGATATCAAATTTGAAAGGCAATTTTGGGACGTCAATTGTCACACCCAACATTCCCTGATACGCCGGTTTTGTGTCAAATTCTTGGTTGTACCGGACGTCTTCTTTGCCATCAAACATGATACCAAACCCAAGTCCGAAATACGGACGAATCGCGGTGGACGGCATTTTAAAATACGCGTTCACAAACCCAAGGTTCGCATGCGAATTCGATTCGCCAAGGTATGTGTATTCTAATTCGGCGCGGAACAGTGGAATATCAAGGCCAAACATCGCACCAAAAGACTGTGACGTGTTCGTTTCGTTGCGCCCATCGCCAAATAATGTTTGGGCGCCAACGCCGACCGAAACCCCGGCATAAAGATCAAAGGCAGAACTGGCAATCGCAGGCGTGGTTGCGATGGCCGTCAAAGAACATAAAATAACTGATGTTTTTAACTTCATCTTTCACTCCTTTTTATGATAATATAATAATAGAAAAAGAGTTTTTTTTATGCAAGGAAATAAACCTGTTTTTTTGGTCGTTGGTTTGGGAAACCCGGGGCCCGAATATGTCGGGACACGTCATAATGTTGGGTTTATGGCTGTCCAGGATTTGGCGGGTCCGGATGCGACGTGGAAAAATGAACTGTTTGCCAAGACATGTAAATTCGATATCGACGGTGTGCGTGTGATTTTCGCAATGCCGCAAACATTTATGAATGCCAGTGGTCGCGCGGTGCGGGCGATAGTTGATTACTATAAAATTCCAATCGAAAATGTGACGGTGATACATGACGATATGGATTTGAAACTTGGCGACATGCGCACAAAAATCGGTGGGTCCAGTGCGGGTCATAATGGAATAAAGTCAATCGATTCGGCAATTGGGCGTGAATATAGACGCATAAGGATTGGAATTGATCACCCGCGGGATTTGGGTTTGCCAATTGATGCGGCGGATTGGGTCTTGGGTCGCTTTACACGTGCGCAAATGAATGAGATTTATAAAGTAATTGAACAGATAAATTTATAATTTAAACCACGTGGTAATTTTAAAATTCCCAGTTATTAAAGTCCGCCTGGTTGATTTGGAAACAACCCTTGGCATCACAGAATTTTGTTTGGTGTGAATAGTGGCAAGAGTCTGAACCAATCGGGCCAAGAACATTAGTGGTTTTGCCGGCAGAACAATTTCGTAATTTACATGGGTTGCCGTTCAAAGGATATGTCCATGTTGCACCATTATTACTTTCATCGTTGCAATAACCGGTATTCTTTGGTTCGCGCCAGGCCCCATAACCTGTGACCGGTTCGCAACCTGTAACGATTACTACATTATCATTGCCAGGGACATAGTATGCACCTTCTTGACATTTGGTGCAGACAAAGTCGGAAGAATGTTCTGTATCAAAAATAATATGTTCGCCAACTGTATGAACAGTGTTTACATTTTCTGTAGATGTATTGTTGAATATGGCGTTGTATGTCCCATTGCCATAACAATGTGCATCTTGATTGAGTAGATTACCATTATATTGACATTGACAGCCTGATACGTCCCAATGATCATAGCCAAGATTGTTTTCTGGATTGTCTTTTGAAAGCCAGTATGCGTTTCCCGTAACGATGCCATTTTCACAAGTTTGTATGTTGCTATTTGCTGCTATATCGTCATTTATGTTATTGACCAAGAAACTGCACTCTACGGTGTTTGGAAAACATTTTAGTTCAAAAGAATGGTTTAACCATGCGGGTTGTTCATAACGTGGACAGTCGTTATAAAGTGGAACTGCCTCTAAATGGTTGGAAGCGTGATTGTCAATATCAATTATATTAACAAAAGCAAAAGGATCGGCGGGGGTCAGTGAGCTGATTGGTGCAAGTCCAAGGTATATGTCATGCCAATAATAAGCTTTCTTCGCATAGCTACAGTTATGGTCATTATTCAAGCTCTGTTGAACTTCGTAAGTTTCAGCGGGTTCTATACATCTTGGGGATTCTGTATTGGTATGTTCCCACTGTTCGTTTTTGCAGGTTATGTATAACGGGGTGTCCAGTGTTGTTGTGCCACATTTTGATATTTTTATAAAACAACTTTTGGCTGATTTTGCACCTGTGTTATCAATTATGTTGCCGACATTATCAAAAATCAAAGTTTCCGTAAATGGTTCGGGACAGCAATATGCCATGCCGTTACCGGTGCAATAACGGCCAGATGGACATGTGTCGCATGCTGTACCGGTCCAATATGTGCCCTCTGCGCATTGATGGTTTGACCCCAGGTTTGTACAATCACAAAAGGCCGCAGTGCAGAAAATGCAGCACGATATTATGTTCAATAATGAAAATTTGTATAACATTCTCACGCCTATGAACCTACTAAAATAAACCGATGTATGCAAGCAAAAATAAACGGTTTACTGGGTTTCGTATCTGATGAACCAATTGCCCGGGTTGCCGGTTTCAATGAAGGTGTCATGCCCTGTATTATAATATCCCATTTTGGGTGCGTATTTCGTGCCGGTGCCGGGCGTTCCCGACGTGTTATATTCTTGGCTATACATATTATCCGATGTGACGCGTATAAATGTCCCGTTGCAAAGGATAGTGTTGCCGTTTGGAAAACCGTTGGTTGCCGATGTTGGGCTTGGCGCGCCGATTGTGCCGATACAGATTATACGTTCGGAATTGTCCGTCCGCCGGGCCAATTGTGTGCCGTTTTCGCCCGCGGGCAGGCAAACGTTTTGGCCATCAAATGTCCTTGTATTTCCGGTTTCACAGCATGCATTATGTGATGTGCCACCGATAAATGTGTGGTGCCAATACATACTGTTATCAAAGCAACAGTTGGTTTGTTGTTCGCCGTTATCAATAACAGTTTCCATTTGGAAATTTGGTGGAACCGGACAATACATACCGTCGGTTGTAACGTTACCTGTGGCCGCACCTTCGGGCAGGCATACAGTTTGGCCGTTGCTGTTGATATATGTGTTGTCGCCCGTACAGCGTGTGTTCACACAATTTTGTTCAGAATTCGCGGTTTGGGTATTCGATGCAAACCATGACAGTAATGTTGATTGATTGTTTGCCGGTTTGTGAATTCTATTGTGGCCTTCGTCTTCGTTATTGCCCAAGGTGACGGACGGTAATGCCTCGCAATTGCCCCAAATGCTTTCGGCGATGCGGCATGTTGCACAATCTGTATCTAAATTTGTTGCGGTACATTTGGTCGCGCAAATATCATCGATTGGTTGTATGTTCGCATCGCCGTATATTTCTTTGTAAAACGCATACTTATGATTACCGGTCCCCGATTTGCCAAGGCGTTGCATTATTAATGTAATTGCGTCGCCACCCGCCGAGGTCACACAATTTACAACATCGGGCCAGCATGCGGTGCGTTCAAGTATGGCGTGCCGATTCGCGGAAAATTCTATGTCGTCGCACAACCCAAAGTTTCCAGAAATTGATTTGCATGCCTGGATAATGCAATTTTGTCCAACCTGGGTGCAGCTTGATAAAATCGATTCGTATGTCATGTCGGTTGAAATTTCACCCATTCCCGTTTCCCAAGATGTATCACCCGTTGCCCCAAGCAGGTTGGCGCATGATGTGCGAACATCGGCACACATGGTGTTTGCCGTTCGGTCCGCCATGATGCCAAATATGGATAGTGCGCGTGCATCAAAATTTTCAATTGTTTCGTTCGCGGTGTTAAGACATTCGGTGGTCAGTGTTGTACATGCCTGGCGTATTTCTTCAAGTTTTGCGGTTTGTGCAAGTTTGATTTGTGATAATGCGTCTTCAATAAATGCGTCCCAGACAGTGTCGGCTATGTTTTCGCAATTTCCCATTGCGGCCCCAAGGAATTTTTTACGGTCATTCAAAAACGTGATAAATTTTCCAGAACTGTTTACCGATGTCCATGTTTGGTTTGGTCCGGGGCGTGTAATCATTGTGTCAAGATCCGCCAAATTCACACTAAGCAGTGCCGCGCCGGTTGTTGGGTCAATATATCGGCCCGTCATATCAAGGCATTTTTCCATTTTTGCACCGCATACGGTTGTGTCGGTTAACATTTCAAGCATTTTACGTTTGCACGTTAACATATCGTCGGAATTTCGGGTTTGATATGCGTCGAGTCGTGACATGTCAAGCAAGGCGCCGCTTTCAAAAACCTTGGTCCTTGCCTGGTCAACTTTGGATTGGTACGCCTTTTTTACGGTATTGCAATCCTGTTCGATTTGCATTTGATAGCCGCTTTGTGCAAGTGATATTTCTTCGTCGGTGCAAACCTCACGCGCGATGTCATGACAAACGGGATATGCCGCGTTATAAAGTGCGACGCCGGACTTTGATGTTGTATCAATTCCCATAAACGAATCGACCGTATCGAACGCCGCATCAACATTTAACGTCAGTGATATGGCGCCCAATCCGCCACCACCAGAATCAGTAGATTCGCCGAATTTGGCATTAAGTTTTTTTGCGATGTCAGTGCTTCGCACATACCCTTGATCTTCTCTAATCATAAGTATAGCTTCCAAATAATCTTCTTTAGATTGTTCTACAATGTTCACCAACAATAACCGTTGGTTAAAGTCCAACATTTTATTTTCGACGTTTTCCAATTGTTTTTTTACATTGTCGAATTCGTTTGACCGCGCAGAGCATGCACAACGGCGCAGGTTTGCATCCTTGACCGCGCAGAATTCGTCCATGCATTCATAAAAAATCGTACGGCATTTTGTATAGTTTGTGGAAACGGTCCCGGATTCGGCCACCGTCGCGCGTGCGGTCGATTTTCGTGAAGTTTTGCGTGGTGCGGTGGCGCTGCGTGCGGTCGTTGCGGTACGCGCCGCGGTTGTTGCGCGACGTGCCGCGGTCGTTGATGGGCGTTTTTGGACATTTTGTTGTGTGGTGGCGGTTGTGCGCGCGGATACGGTTCGCGGAACAACGGTATTTGTGGTTGCACGCGATTCGGTTGCGGCGGTGCGTACGGTGGTGGTTGTGGTGCGCGCGGTGGCGGTGACCTTTGGTGTTGTGGGGGCTGCGCGTCCGGGGGGCGTTTGATTTGTGGCACCGGGGACGGAACGACGTGTGGCGGCACGCGCAGTGTCGTCACCATCAACCGCCCACACATGCCCAAAAGCAAGCATGCCAAGGCATACGTAAAGAAGTAATCTTGGTCCTTTCATTCCTTTGTATAAAGATTAGCAAAATTATGATTTTTCGGGCAAGTGGAAAATGTATGACAAAGACATATTTTGGTGCGGATAGGGGGACTTGAACCCCCACAGATTTCTCTACAGCATCCTTAGTGCTGCGCGTCTACCAGTTCCGCCATATCCGCACGATGGTATGATGAAACAGGTGTTATTCTACATAATAATGTTTTTTTTTCAATCTTTTTGTGATAAAATATGTTCGATAAAGGAATAGGGAGTTTTTATGCACACGATATTAAGAAATGTTCTTTTGGGCAGTTCGTTGGTTGCCTTATGTATGGGGACGGCGAATGCGGCGGGGACTTACTATACGGGGAATTATCGTTCGCCCCAGCAAAATTATTCTAAGACTTCGTATGCATCGCGCCAGCAACAGCAGACAAGTTATGCCCAAGATACGACATATACGCGTTCGCGGACGGTCGCGCCGAATAGTAATGCGTATATCAGTGCACCTTATCAAGACTATACGCGCGTGGTCGGTACTGATGATATGCGTGTGACGAACCAGACGCGTGTGATAAATAACAATAACAAAGCGGACAAGGGATTTTACCTGAATTTGGGCCTTGGACATGAATTTGCCAATTGGAATTTCAGTATGAACCAGGCCGGCAGTAAGTTGCACTATGACGACATTCGTTGGAATGTGATCGAAGGCGACATGATTTATCGGTTTGGTGGTGATTCGGCGTCGCTAATGATTCAGGCCGGTGCAAAGTATGGTATGCAATACGGCGATTCAAATATGATCGATGACGATATTACCAACGGTGGCTATTTCATAACCGAATGGTGGAAAGATATTGATGGTAATGGGACCGCGGACGAATTGTTGGGCCAGCAAATTGGTCATTCATTGTCTATCGGTAACAGCAGCAAGGGCAATATGCTTGGGCTTTATGCCGGTTTTGGATTAACCGATGTTTTCCGGATTGGTGTTGCGCGTGTGACGCCATCGGTTGGTTTTCGGTATTTGAAATATAAATTGGAAACCAAGGACGATTACGGTTTGACGGTGGATACGGGATATTGCACATCTGTGAATGGGGGCGATGAAACACAGTGCGATCCGATTGTGATCTTGAAATATGGCAATACTCAGCAGGTTTTATGGAATCCAACCGTTGATGAAAACGGATTTTGGGAAATTGCAAGTGGTGCAACGGGTGTGAATACGGCGGGGACATATATGTTTCATTTGCCAAGTATAAGCCATTCGTATGAAACAACATGGATGGGGCCATACCTTGCACTTGATTTGGATTATGACGTTAATGTTTATAATAAATTCAATGCGCGTTTTGAACTTGGGCTGCCGCTTTATACGTCCAAAGGGGATCAGCCGTATCGTATCGATTGGCAACATCCGACAAGTGTGGAAGACAAGGGCGGCTTTGGCGACGCGTGGCATATCGGGCTTGGTGCAAATTATATGACGGCACTGACCGAAAGTGTGTTTTTGTCGCTTGGGTTCACATTTGATTATTATACGCTTTCGGGCGGCGAAGCGAACACATACCTGAACAGTGGGTATTACACCGACATATATAATGAATTGTTTGATTACTATTCCGGTATCAGCGCGACCCAGGGCATGACAACGGCCCAGATACAGCAATATATGTTGGAACATGACGCGACCGTTCAAAACATTGCCCAAATTCAATCGGAATGTCCGGGCTGGGTCTGCAAGGTTGACAACGAAATCGAATCGATTTATAAATCTATGGGAATTCACATTGGAATTCAGGCAAAGTTTTAATTGATGTAAAGGGTATGACAAAGATGAAAAAAATTTTATCGATTGCGATTTTATGTTTGGTGCCAACGTTATGTGTTGCGGCGGGGCTGACGGGAACCGCGCATGTGAATATAACAAGTGATACCGCCACGACCGCGAAAAAGATGGCCTTTGACGAGGCGCGGCGTCAAATAATTGTTGATGTGTTGTCGCCGTATTCGGACGCGTCGGCGTTGCGCAGTGCGGTTGCGAATGAAAAAAATTCGGTGTTAACCAACCTTATTGAAAGTTCGGGGATTTCGGGCGAACGGCTTTCGGACACAACGTATTCTGCGAATATAAAAATGACCGTCAATCGTATGGCCGCGCAGAATTGGATGGCGGGAAATGACATTCAAAATTGGTTAAAAACCGAAGACGATGATGGCGATCGATTCACAATAGTTGCAACCTTGCGGGATAAATTTGCCGATTGGGGACAAATTCGTCGTGCCGCGACCGGCGCCGGCGTTGATCTGGAAACCGAATCTATTAACGGAAATCAAATCGTGTTTCGTGCGTCCACCGCGCGGCGTGCGGCGTTGACGTCGGCACTGCGTGAAAACGGTTGGCGGTACAGGAATCGGGACGGGCTTTTGCATATCTTTAAATGATAACCCGATTCGCAATCGTCATGCCGCGGAAACGCGGTATCTCGTCGTTGGAATAAACTTAAAGGATTTTAAATGAAAAAAATTTCTGTGGTATTATGTGCGTTGTTTGCGCCGACCGCGTTGTTCGCGTCGGACGTTGATTTGTCAGGCAAAGAATTAATTTTAAACATTCGACGTATCGGGCTTGATTTGTCCAAAACCCAACTGCGTCACGCGGACCAGTATTCTGATTCTCCGATTTCCGCGTTGAATACCGATGGCCAAGAATATATCAAGGGCGTGTTTGATACCGCGTTGGAATATACGCACAACCGTTTTAATTGGGATAACAGTTTGTTTATGGAATACGGCAAGACGACGCTGTATCCGTATGATGGCCCGAAAACCACAAACGAAAATGCTGATAAAATTTTGGCGACCAGTAATTTGTCCTATGCATGTTGGGATTTTGATTCTTTTAAGATTGGGCCAACGGTGCGCGGCGCGTATGAAACGGAATTCGAACCGGCGAACGATACAGATAATCGGCTAAAGGTCCTGCGTGGAATGGGTGGGTTGTCGCTTTTCGATTCGGAAATAATCAAATCGCTTTATATTGCCGGCGTGTATGAATATGATTTTACATATGGCCATGATCAGGTTAGCAAACTTGCCGCCGAAGTTGGTTGGCGTCTGGAATACACTGTGCGCGAAGGTGTGCGGCTTTCGACCGATGGATATTATCGTGAATATTTGGATTATTCGCAATATGTTGGAACGGATTTGGAACGCGATTTAAGTGTTGTTGCGCGTATGGATACGAACCTTTGGGGCGATTTCACATTGGGACCATATGTTCAATATCGTCGTGCCAAGGCGCGCGATGCCGAAAATTACGGCAGTAATTTAATAATCGGCCTGTCATTTAATTATATCACAAAGTTTGGATTGGATTAGTGGTAAGTTCCGCCTTCGCCCATTGGGCTTCGGTGGACAAGGGTTAGTGCGGGCGCATCGCGCCCGTTTTCTTTTCTCACCAATCACTAACACTATCAACTTTTCACTTGTTTTTTATTTGCGGTTTCTGATAGAATAGTTTTGTCGGTGGGTGTTCCACCGGTGGGGTGTCAGAACCCGTCTATATACCGCCCGAATGGGGTGAAAAGTACTCCAACCAAAAATTGGTTGGAGGGATGTGAATAATGTTGGGGTTCGCCCTTTACAGAATAAGCACACAATTTGTATATAGATTGTTCTGAACCTCCAACCACTACGTTTTCGGTGGTATTTTTAATCCCCTTCGCTGGCGAAGAGGAGGGCCACGAGGAGTGGCGGGGTAGTGGAAAAAACAAAAAAGGAGAGTCAGATGTGCTTGAAAAAGTTTTTATTGTTCGGGTTGATTGCGGCGGTGTTGCCGGCGGTGGCGGAAGAAGCCGCGGATCGGAAAACCGCAACGTCGCTTAAATACGTCACACACGAATTGGATACACGACAAAACAAATTCAGTGCGGACGCGAACAAGGCCATGGAATACACCGATTCGGCCGGAACGGTGCAAAAACGCGCGGTCACATCGGAACTGGGGACCAGCACGTCCGACACATCATTACCAATGGTTGGCGGGGTTAATACTAAACTCGCCACGAAACAAGACGATATCGCACCAATCAATGACCACACCGCCGTCACATACACCGGGCAAAGTGGCAGTATCGGCCAAAAGGGCATTTATCAAACAAACGAATCGTATGCGGCACAATCGAATAATTTAATCGATGCCAAAACATTTAACGCCGCATTAAAGACCGGCCTTGATAGTGAATTTTTATGTTCAGAATACAAACCCGGCACAGACCTCTGTTGGGTTTGGTCGATACATAATAACGAAACAACAAACCTTATAGATTGGTCACAAACCGCCACACATGAAATGATTTTATCAGGCGTATGGACTAGGTATCAGGTGGAAACTTCTATCCAACAAGGACAATGGACATGTAAACATACCTCTGTGCCGGCCGGGACTTATACTGTTACTGTAAACTCTGATAACTCGCAAAACTGGTACCGCATAGTCACATATGTTAACGGCCAGGCGGCAGTTTCACCAACAACGGGTGGTAAAGCGACCGTCACACTTAATGAGGCCGGGGAAATTTGGGTGTTTTGTGCCAGCGATTCGCAAATGGCCACCATAACGCAGGCGCAGATTGTTCCGGGCACAAGTGGTGAAATGCTGCCCTATACAACCCTTGTCCCGGCGGGATATACCCCGGTGGAATGGATTGAATCCAACGGAACACAGTACATTGATACGGACATCAAGGGGCACATGAATTATACATATGAACTGGATTTCCAACAAACCGATACAGGCCAATATCGTAATTGGGGGGTGTTTAATCAATCCACTGGGCAAGGACAAAACATGAGTTTTACATGGTCAAGAGGTTGGGCGGTCCGTTGGGCATCGGCCATAAATGGTACAGATATTGTTGATTTGGGGTCAATTGATACCAAACGTCATATATTGCGCATAGTTGATGGCGAAATATATTTTGACGGTGTTGATAGGGGGCGTTCAACCGGACATGATTCATCATTCGTGTTTAACTATAACCTGTTCTTAGGAACCATTAATCCAGGTGGTACAACGCCGACCACTAATGCTAAATCAAAATATTATTCATACAAAGTTTGGGACGCCAACGGCGATTTGATTCAAAACTTTGTTCCTGCGCGTCAAAACAGTGATAATAAAGTCGGCATGTATGATACGGTATCCGGCCGATTCTTCCCCAGTGTTCCGGCCAACACAAACTTTGCCGCCGGCCCGGATATTTCAAACATTGTCTATGTCCCACAGAATCAGTAACGTCATACCGGCGAAAGCCGGTATCTCCTTATCGCCGTCGCGGACTAAAACTCCCCTTTCCTCGGGAAAGGGGTGTTTGCTCTCGGTATGTCAGGGGAGACTCCGCGTGAAATCACCCACAAAATTTTTCAAATTTTGCGGGGCCCGATACCGCGGGGGAACGGGATAACGTCCTGCGCACTAACCACTAACAATTGCACTTCCCACTACTTCACCACATTCAATTTCATTTCTGTGGTGGCGCCGGCGGTGTCGGTGACGCGCAGGACATGTTCGCCCATTGGAACATTATATTGCAATGTTTCGCCGCCCCGGGTTGTGCCCAATGTTTTATCGTCCAAGAACCAGAATAATTTTGAATTTGCGTCTGTGGCAAACGCCATAAATCCGATCGGTTCGAAATCGCGGTCGGCCGTTATCACGACACGTGTGTCGGGAACGGGCGATACGATTACCGGTGCGTCCCAATCTTCATTCATTTCCACATTTTCGCATCCGCGCATAAAGGTCGGTGGCGTTTTCCGTTTTATGCCCGCGCGCCGAAACATGTCGATGTATTCCGCACCCCAAAATTCAAAAATTTCGGCGTGTGTCGTCTTTGGGTCGGCATCGCATGCGCGCAGGCCCGTTTTATTATCGATTGCAATCGAACGGTGAACGGTATTGCGTGTCAATGGTGATTTGCCGGGAATAAAATAAGATGCGACCCGTTGCGGGCAATATGGGCCGGCGATGTTGCCGCCGATTTCGCACATGTCAACGGTTATAACATTTAATTCCGGCGTCATAAAAATGTTGTCTTTGATTGGTGCGCCGATTGACGCGTAATAATTCGCGACCGTATCGGAAAGCGCAAAATATATTGGCGCGGCGGATTTGGTGCCACTGAACGCGTTATTTGGGGTGCCGTCAAAGTTTCCAATCCACACGATTAAAACAAAATCGCCAAAAATTCCCGCCGTCCATGCATCACGATATGACGACGATGTTCCGGTTTTCCAATAGTGTGTGATTGGCTTTGCGGAAGTTTTTGTAAATGGAATTTTTTTTGTTGGTGTCGTTTGGTGCGATAACATATCAAGTGTTAGAAAAAATGCCTCGGGCGATAAAATTTGTGTGATGGTTTCGTCGGGTGTGTGGGTGGTTGTGCGTATCGCGCGACGCGCCCCAAGGTTCGCCATGGTTGCGTATATGCCGGCAAGTTCAAACATTGAAACTTCGGCCCCGCCCAGGGCGACGGAAATTCCATAATGTTCCGCGGGTTTCAGGTTTGCGACGCCGGATTCAGATAAAATTTTATGAAACTTTTTTGTTCCGATTTCGCGGACAAGGTTTATTGCCGGGATATTTCGCGAATGCACCAGGGCGTCGCGCGCAAGTATCGGGCCGTAAAAATCGTTGTCTGAATTTTCCGGCGCGTAAACGCCAAAGTTAACGCGTGCGTCGCGCAACAGTGTCATGCCATGGATTAATCCCATGTCGGTGGCGGTGGCGTAAATAAGGGGTTTTAGTGTCGAACCGGGACTGCGTCGTGCGCGGACGCCGTCGTTTTCGCCGTATATTTCGCGATTGAAATAATCCGCGGAACCGATATACGCAACAGTTTCCATCGTTTTATAATTCACCAAAATTGCCGCCGCATTTGTGACGCCACGTGATTTGCGCGCGGCGATTTCCCGCGCAAGTGTGCGTTCCATCTTTGTTTGCAGGTTCAAATCCAATGTTGTATGAATTTCTGAATTTTTTATTTTTTGTGTGTTTAAAAAGTCGGTAAAGTGCGGCGCCAAAAAGGGCAGGTCGGCCATCTTTTTCGTTTCAATCGGCATGTCGGCAAAGGTCAAAAGGTTTGTGTCGTTTGGATATTCCGCAATCCATCGATTAATCAGATTTTTTCGCATTGATTCAATATTCTTGATTCCGGTCATTGTGTTTAATCCGCGCTTTACCGGGTTTTGTGGAACGGTTGCCAATGTAATAGATTCTATTTTTGTCAAATCGCGCGCGGTTTTACCAAAATATATCGTTGATGCCGCGCCGATGCCTTCGATATTTCCGCCGTATGGCGCAAGGTTCAAATACGCCTCTATGATTTCATCTTTGGTATGAAACAGGTCGATGTAAAGCGCCAATGCGATTTGTTGCAATTTGCCGAAAAAACTTTTGCTGTTTATGTCGTATTTCAGACGTGCAACCTGCATAGTGATTGTTGATGCGCCGACCGGGTGTGGTGTGTTTGATACGTATTGCCTAAATGCGCGAATCATAGATATTGGGTTTACGCCGATATGATTATAAAAATGTCGATCTTCATATAAAATGACCGCATCGACAATACTTGGGGCGATTTCTGAAAGCGGGGTGTAAATGCGGTACCGGTCATCGGCGGCAAGTGTTAGGCGCAATAATTTTCCGTTCCTGTCGTAATATGCGCGCGAAAAAGAAATATCGTTTAATATTGGTGGTGTGAAAAAGAACCTGATAATCGCCCACGTGACAACCAATGCGCCAACAATAATACCCGAACGTATCAAGATTTTTTTAATTCGCTTCATTTGATATGGTAAATTTGCCACCATCACTAATCGCGCGGATTTCGGAATTATACATGGCCGTCGCGGTTATTTGTGGGACCGTAAATTCGCCCGCGGTTGATAACTGGGCCCGATATGAAAACACAAGTGGTGTGCGGCCGACGTCGGCGTATATTAATATGCGATCTTCGCGTATTTCGGCAAAGTCCATGTTGCCGGCAAGTGAATCAGATATTGGTGAAAAGCCGCCCGGCAATAAATCCAAGATAACCGCGTTATCGACAAAGTCTGTATTGCTACGTGTGTGAACAGAGATTTTTACATCGACAATATCGCCGATTTTGCCGGAATGGATTTCACGCCCGTCGGCATCGTAATATGTGCGTGTCACAACCATGCCGTTTGATACGGAAGATACGGATTTTGGGAAACCTTGGTGGACCAATGTATAGAACATCGGGGTTGCACACTGTTCACAACCAATATTTATTTTAGATGTCTTGTTTGGTATGTTTGCGTAAATTGTGCCGGATTCAAATTGTGACTTTATCTTTTTCCCGTCGGCAAGTATCGTGATGTTGTCAATATCGCCAAGTTGTGTGTCTTCCATCGTGCCGGCCGCGGCCATAACAATTGCCGCCGCGGCAAAAGAATCGTAATTTCCGGAATTTATGTAGTCTTGAACATTTTGTCCCAAATCCATAGATGACCCGTCAAAATACCGACGCATTACAAACGCATATGTGGCGTCGTTTGCGACAATGTTATCAAATATGTTATCAACGGATTTGTTCGTCGGCTTTTTATTCGGTTGATATTTTGAAATTAAATTAAACGCCTTGTCTGTTTGTTTCAGCATTTTATATGATGCCGCAATATATGTGCCAATCGGGCCGGATTCCCAATTTTTGATTGTTGCGTTGGCATATTCTTCAAGTGAATCAATATAACTTGTGGTCACATAGTCATTCAATGTCAGGACGTATATCGCAAAGGCCTTGGCAAATGCGTCCGATTGTGAGGTTGTATTTTGTGCGGCGTATTCGCGCAAGAAATCAATACCGCGTGCGAACATTGATTGCGGAACATTGAATCCGCCGCGCCGCGCCAAACTTAGGAAATTCATTGCGTATGCTGTTACATATGGGGTTGTGTCGTCTGTTAAATTTTCAATGTATTCTGAACCGTTTGCCCAAAGTGTAAAAGAGCCATCGTTGTTTTGGCGATTCACAAGTGTTTGAATCGTTTTTTCAATTTTTTCTGCGGAATTTTTGTATTCTGTGCCAAGCAATTTGTTTTCGGGAATTAATACATACGGTAATGTCTTGGATACCAATTGTTCGGTACATGAATATTCGTAATTTTCAAGATACATCAATATCGGCCGAACCAACACAAACGGCGTTTTTGAAATATATATTGTTTGAGCTCTTGCGGCATCATACATATCTTTCTTGATGTTGCGTATCGTTGTGTTTGTGTCCTTTAGAATTCCGGCCTTGATTTCAGTGGTGAATGGTGTTGCGGGCCGTACCGATAAACTGTTGGACGTGCGCCGCGATGCGATGGATTGATTTTTTTCATCAAACAGTGTTGTTGAAACATTTATGTCGGTCGCGCCGGGTTCGGTTCCCGTCAGGACATTAAATGACCATAATTTTTCGGCGTTTTCAGGAACCGTCATGGTGCCGGTACCATTTTCGATAGACAACAATTTATTCGCAGATGTTGCATCGGTGCGTGCGGTTGCATTTTCACCGGATTCGGGGGCAAGGTTTGATACTATCGCATTCACAGTGAATTTATCATTCGGTGCAACAAACAGCGGTGATGATACAGATATGATCACCGGGGATTGAACGGTTGCACTTGTGTGCGTGGAACCAACGGCACCATTCGATGCGGCAACCGCGTAAACGCTTAATGAACCGTTAAAGTATTCTGGAATTTCAAAAGTTATATCTTCCGGTTTGTTCGCGGTTGTTTTCAATATCCCGGAATAAAAGGCGATTGACGGTAAATTTTTCCTTGCAAAAGGATTGATTAATGCGCCTGCTTCGCGCGCAAAGTCCGCGGTGAAATCATCACTGCCCCCGGTTTTGGCAACTTCACGTAATATGTTATATTCCGGTAATAAAAGCGAAAGTATTTGTGTGGTTTTTACCTGGAGTGCGGCCTTTTGGAAAAAGTGTTTAATCGGGTTTGGCAATTCATAACCGGCAACCTGTAAAATTCCGGTATTGACGGCGAAAATCATAAGGTCGGAATTTTTATCCGTTGTATATTTTATGGTCAACTTGTTGTCACGTATGGTCGATGGCACTTCCAGTTTTATATCGATTTTGTGTTTATCAATGTTCGTAGAAAATGGCGCGACCGCATAGGTATATGGACTTGTAAAGACATCGCGACTGTTGATGCCACGCACAAAAGAAACATTGATATACCCGGTGCCTTCAAAATTTTCGGGCAATACGATTTCCTGGGTTGATGCGGTTGTCGTGGCATTAAACCATTTGTGTGCGTATACTTTATCGCGCTCTATTGTAATAAGGCCGGTTCCGGTATATGGTGCGACGATGCCAACCTTTATCGTTTCGCCCGCCTTGTATTCGGATTTATTAAGTTTTATTTGTAATTCTGCGGTTGTGTCGCCGCCCAGTTCGGCATCTTCGTCGGATGCGACAAAATATTCGATATTTGCCAAAATATTGTCTTTGGAATCAGTTATTTGAATATAATATGTGCCGCCATTTTTCGTGTTCAATTCTATTTCGCCGCCACTTTGTTCAATCGATAATTCGGATTGGGAAATGATGGTGTCGCGTGAAATCGTTTTGTATTTATAGTTATTGGCATAGTCTTTGATAAGGCTTGTCAAATTTTCACGTTTAATCAGTTTGAGGCTAAGGTTATTTGCATTCGTGGCAACGGCATTGCTGTCCAATGCGACAAGTTTTATTTTATGTGTCGAATTACGTGCGACATATGACAAATCAGAATCCGCGCGAAATCCGATTATATAGTCCAAATTTGATACGCGTGACGCAATCGCCGTTTGGACACTTTTGCCGTCGCCGGCTTCGAATCCATTGATTTCAAGGTTTAACATATATGTTCCAACCGGAATTTCACGATTAAAGTTGACATCTATTTTTGCGGTTCCGTTTTCGTCTGTGCGTGTATCGGGCAAATCTATTTTGAACGTTTGGCCGTTGCGCGCAAATCCACGCGACATCGCACCATCAGATGTAAAATTGCCGGTAAATTTATAGCCACGATAATCATCAAATGTGAAATCAACCGGGCGCAGCGTGGCGTGTGCCGAAATACGACGATCCGTTGCGGGTGTCCCATAAAGGTTGTTTAAAAACACCGTTGCTTGGATTTTTTCCGGTGAAATCCATCCAGATGTTTTTTTGTCGTCAATTTGTGCACTAATTTTCATCGTGTCGGGGACAAATTCTTGGACATTAAATGTTCCGGTGCCGATTGAATCTTGGATTCGGCCACGATTATTCAGTGAATAAATCGCAACGTCATATCGACCAATTGCGGCGTCCGCCGGCAATTTGTGCGTAATGTCGAACATTCCGTTGGTGGCCAGTGAAACCTTTTTTTCAATAATGGTTCGACCGCGCGAATCTGTAATATCAATTTTCACAGGTATTTCGGCGACCGATGAAAAGTTTCTGTTTTCAACAATCGTGCCAATCGTCACCGTTTCGCCCGGGCGATAAATTCCGCGATCCGAAAACACGAATGCGCGCAGTGGTGTTGTACTTGATGCATAAGATCCACCAATGTCGAATTTGGAAAATTCTGTGGTTTGTTCGCCTTCGGCATTGTACGGGATAAATGATACATCATCGTCATGTCGGGCCACAATAGCAATTGGTTCCCTTTCGTTTCTATATTCATCTATGGAAAAATAAGGAATGTTGACAACGCCATCTTGGTTGGTTGCGCCCGACCAAATCGGTTGTCCATTGCGCCCAAGGACGATTATGTTCACATCTTTTGCGGCCCGGCCGTTGGACAGTTGCGAAACAAAAACAACCGATGATTTATCCAAATTTATTTTACGAATTATCCCAAGGTTGGTTAACAGTATCAATCGCGCATCGCCATATTCCGCGTCATTTTGCGTTGCGCCGGCTTTGATAACAAATATTCCGGTTTGGTCGTTATATGTGCGGTCCAAATATTCGCCAAGGTTTATAGATGTGTAATTTACATGGTCGCGCGCGGTGTTTGCAAAAGGTATCTTTTTTTGGAAAACCACAGACATATCGTACGCATCAAAAACCCATGGCGCCCGAAATTCCAGATTAGAAAACAAATTATATGTCTGGGTAATAAGGTGGTTTATTTCACGCGATTCTACTTTATATATATCAACGTGTGCCGTATCAACACCGCCCCGCGCAACAAGTCCCAATTTCCTATCGCCGGCAAGCGAGAGCAGGGCGCCACGACCAACAATCTTTACACTGCGTTCGGGATATGCGGCGGCCATTACACTGGTCAGTCCGTTTTTGGTTGAAAACCCGTTTTCTGATAAAATATCTGGTGCAATATCGACATATATGTATCGTGCAACATCATCGGATACGGCGTATGAAAATGCATATTGATATGTTCCCGCGGGATTTACAAAGTCCACGTGTTTCAATTCAAGTTTTTTAGATTTTTTGATAATTTCCGGTGTGACTTCGTCGCGGCCCCATGCATGAAAATCTTCATCGGGTTCCGACGGTATATTTTTTGGCAACAAATACGCATTAATATATTTGGCCCAATCTGTATCGCCGCGCGCCGCCGCCGTCATATTCAGCAACAACAGTTGTTGCGGATTTCCGAATTTATCGTCCGCGGTAATTGTGGTCAGGTCGGCAATTTTAAAGAATTCATCAGCGGAATTTATAATTGTTTTTGCGGTTATTTTTTCCGTTCGCGAATTGCCATCGGCGTCCATAATACGATTCAGTTTCATACGCAGCGTTTGCGTTTCATCGGTTATCTTGATTGGTGCGGTCTGTATAATTGCCGTCCGCATATAACGATCGAATTTCACCGTAAAGTCAATATGTCGCCCATCAAGTTTCATTGAAACCTTGTCCGAAAAATCGCGCGTTTGAATTGGATAGTTAAAAGATACAACCGCAACGCCGGTGACGGAATTCTTTTCGCCGGGTGTTGCATAAGTATTAAATATGTCCATAGTCGCGACGATTGGGGCCGTTTTAAAAGACATTGTCGTTCGGTCGGGTCGCACATCGCGCGCAAAAAGTTTTTCATTAATCCGTACATTAAACTTTGTGCCGGCGGGCCAATCTTGGTCGGGGGTAAATGTAATGTCGTACGGTGTTGGCATTTTCCATGTTCCGCGTATTGCCGGCGTTATCTTTACGTTTTCTTGGACCGCCGCATTTGACGAATCGTATTTGAATGCGGGACTGTGCGGTCCGGAAGAAACATCATACGATATGCGCAGTGTCGCGGGCCGCGATAATTCGCGGTTGTTATTCAGCACCGGCAGGTTATCAGATATTGTTGTTGAAACATCATCTTGGAAATTTGATGCATTCGGCGTCGAAACATAGACCGACATTTTTGTCGTGTGCGCACCATTCCGGTCAAGCCAATAAAGCCCCGAAGCCGCCACAATGCCACAAGAAATCGCCACAACAAATATGGAACGTAAACGTCCGCGTATGGATTTTTTTATCTTTTTCTTCATCGATATTTTCCCCAATCCTATGTTCGAAATTATATGTTAGAATATAAATATCAAAACACAAGAAAAAAGTTGTTAGTATAAGTGATTAGTGTAAGTGCTGGTTTCAACCGCGTCATACCGCCGAATGGCGGTATCTTCTTAGTCTTACCGAGAATTGGTCTGTCATAGAAACGACGAGACCCCGCGTGAAATCACCCAACGCTGTGCGTTTTTTGCGGGGCCCGATACCGCGGGGTGACGTTGCTAACACTAACCACTATCACTAATCACTTTTCACTTGTTTTTTATTTTCGTTTTCTGATATACTGGTTTTGCCGGTGGGTGTTCCGTCGGCGGGGTGTAACGACCCTTTTGACGATGTCGAATCGCATGTTCGACAGAAAAACTCCAACCAAACAGGTTGGAGGGATGTGAATAATGCTGGCCGCAAGGAATCAGCAAAATAAGCACACAATTTCGTCAAATTGTCGTTAACCTCCAACCACTAGAATTTTCGGTGGTGTTTTTGTTGGTGTAAGTGCCGTCATTCCGCGGTATCGGGTCCCGCGAAAAACGCACAGCGTTGGGTGATTCCAAGCGGAATCTCGTCGGACCGGCAGAGAGTTAATTCTCAGTAAAGCCCGGGGAGATACCGCCTTTCGGCGGTATGACGAGAAGAAAGGAAAAAAAGGAGAGCGATATGCATTTGAAAAAGTTTTTGTTGTTCGGGTTGATTGCGGCGGTGTTGCCGGCGTTTGCGGAGGAAGCGGCGGATCGGAAAACGGCGACGTCGTTGAAATACGTCACACACGAATTGGATACGCGACAAAATAAATTTAATGCGGAACAAAACAAAGCCATGGAATACACTAATTCGGCCGGCGATGTGCAGAAACGCGCCGTCACATCGGACCTGGATAATGGTGGAACCGAATCGCTGCCCATGGTTGGGGGCGTGAATACGAAACTTGCCACAAAACAAGACGACATCGCCGCGGTTAACGACCACACCGCCGTCACATATACGGGCCAACCGGGTGGAATAGGGCGGAAAGGAATTTATCAAACAAGCGAATCGTATGCGAATCAATCCGACAACCTGATTGATGCAAAAACTTTCAATGCCGCATTAAAGAACGGGCTTGATAGTGAATTCAAATGTAGGGACGATAACCTCGATCCGGTGTCCAATCTTTGTTGGCTCTATACGATACATAATGTAACGACGGACAATACACTTTTGCCCGCGGGATATACGCTGTTAGAATATATCGCAAGTACGGCAACAGGGCATCAAAGAATAGATACCACAATACTGCCACGTGATGGGCGTTCAATTGAAATTACATTACAGGGAACCGGCGATCGTGGCGTGCCGTTTAGTTTTGACCAAGATTGGTGCGGTGCCGGTATTATTGATTATGCTGGGCATAATGGCTTTAATTATGGTGTATGTGCTTCCGCAACAACGGCGGTCAGTGCGGTTGAAAATCAAAAGAATACTTTTTTATATTCGTTGGCCGGGACGCCGGGCAATTGGATCGGCACATTACAATTTAATGATGAAATAAAAACATCTCACTCTTCGCGCCAGATGAGTAATTTAACAATATTTGCCGGGCGTGCTTGGTTCGATTCAAATTCATATTGGGTTGGGAAAATTTATTCAGTTATTGTTCGCGATGGATCAACGATTACGAATAACTTTATCCCCGCATTGAATAGCGATGGTGTCGCCGGTTTGTATGATATTGTTGGACGACGTTTTTATCCGAACTCTGATACAAATGGCGAACCATTTGTTGCCGGACCGGAAAATTCATCGGCGAACCTTTATATCCCACAGAATCAATAACGCCATACCGCGCTTTTGCTCTCTGCAACACAGAGGAGATACCGGCTGAAATCACCCACAAAAAACGTTGCGCGTTTTTTGCGGGGCCTGATAGCGCGGTATGACGGCGCTAACACTGGCCACTAACCACCAACACTGTAAAAAACACTTGCTTTTTTTGAATTTTTGTCATATTATGCGGGCACGTGCCAAATGGTACGAAGAACGCAGCCATGTGTGGGGTTTCTGTCCGGGTCGCCGGTTTGTATTTCCCACGATGGCGAGGAATTAACAGAAACAAAAGGATAAATCATGGCATTGCCAACATTTTCTATGCAACAATTGATGGAGGCCGGTGTTCACTTTGGACATCACACCCGTCGTTGGAATCCGCTTATGACACCGTATGTTTATGGGGTCAAAGATAAAATTCATATTATCAATTTGAATAAAACCGCACCGCTGTTGCACCGCGCTTTGGTGGCGCTAGAGGCGATTTCCGCCGCCGGGGGTAAGGTTTTGTTCGTCGCGACAAAGCACCAGGCCAAGGACATCGTCAAAGATGCCGCGGAACGCACCGGTCAATTTTATGTGAATAACCGCTGGTTGGGTGGTATGCTTACCAATTGGACGACGGTTTCACAATCGATTCGTCGCCTTAAAAAGATGGAGGCCGATATTCAAAACGCCGATAAATTGGGCCTTACCAAAAAGGAAGTTGGCGTTATGACCAAAGAAGTTGCCAAATTGCGTGATATCTTTGGTGGTATTTTGGATATGCATGGTATCCCACAGGTTATGATTGTTATTGACGTTCCGCGCGAAATGAACGCGGTGCGCGAAGCGAAAAATTTGGACATTCCGACGATTGCAATCTGTGATACGAATGCGAATCCGGAAATGGTTGACTATCCGGTGCCGGGTAATGACGATGCGTCGCGCGCGATTCAACTTTATTGCGATTTGTGCGTTGATGCGATTTTGTCCGGTATTGAAAAGCGCCTTGGTGGTGCGGCCGGCAAGAAAGTCGAAGCGTCTATGGCCGATGATGCAAACGATGCGTTGGAAGATGAAATGAAAGACAAAGAAATGAAACAACGGTCCAAGGTATCGGGTGCGCGTGAAGTTCGTCGCAGCAAATTGGCGGACAAAGCCGACAAATAATTAAATAAATGCGTTCCCCGGGGCGAACCCGGGGAACAAAATCAATCTTTATACAAAACAAGGGGGAAAAAATGGCGGAAGTGACAGCAAAACTTATTCAGCAATTACGTGAAAAAACGTCTGCGGGTATGATGGATTGCAAAAAGGCGTTGATTGAAAACAATGGCGATATCGAAGCGGCGGCCGATTGGTTGCGCCAAAAAGGTATTGTCAAGGCGGCGTCCAAGGCCGGTCGTGTGGCGGCTTCGGGTTTGGTGACCGTTGTAAAGTGCGACAATATGGGCTGTGTCGTGGAATTGAATGCGGAAACTGATTTCGTGGCGAAAAACGAAAAGTTCCAAAAATTGGTTGCGGACGTTGCGAACAAGGCGTTGGAATTGTCTGGCGATTTTGATGCGACATTGGCCGCGGTGCATGATGATATTGCATCGACGATCGCGACGATTGGCGAAAATATGAACCTGCGCCGTATTTCTAAAGTTTCGGGCGACCATGTGTTTAGCTATATTCACAATGCGTTGGTCCCGGGCATGGGGCAAATTGGTGTTGTGGTTGCGATAAATGGCGACGGCGAAAAAATTGCCGAAGTTGGTCCAAAAATCGCAATGCATATTGCCGCGAACAAGCCGGAATTTATGACGATTGCCGATGTTGATCCGGTGGCGGTCGAACGCGAAAAGAAAGTGTTTATTGAATCCGGCGCAACGGCAGGCAAACCGGAAAACATCGTCGAAAAGATGGTTGAAGGCCGTATGAAGAAATACTATGCCGAATCCGTTTTGGAAGAACAGCCGTTCGTTATGGACGCGTCAAAGACAGTGAAACAGGTCTTGGACGAAGCGGGCGGTAAATTGGCGGGCTTTGCGTATTTCGTGTTGGGCGAAGGTATCGAAAAACGCGAAGACAATTTGGCCGATGAAGTCGCAAAGATGTTGAAGTAAGTGTTAGTGTAAGTGTAAGTGATTAGTGAAACGGGTGCAATTGCACCCGTTTCTTTTTTGAATTGTATTGTCTTTATTTTTTGATGCGTTCGGTCATGCGGCTTGCGATTTGTTGCGCAAGTTTTATTCCGTTTTCCCCAACCGCTGCGGCGATTTCGTCGGCGGTTGTGAAACGGCCGTAGTGTAATTTTGTTAAGGCATCTCGCAAAATGTCCTCGTTGTGTATGACACCATTTTTATACATTTGGTGGTCTCTGTAAACAGGTTCATTAAACACTTGTTCGATTTGTTCTTTGATTAAATGTACAATATCAACGTCAATTAAAGAATGAAACAGAAATACGTTCGGATATTCTGGACAATTCATTGTATACATACGATCTGGGGCAGGCAGGCTTACGGGAAGTACGCATTTCCCCAAGAAATCGGTTTTGAATCTTTTTGTGTCCAATATATTAAACTTTTTGTCTATGATTTTTTCTTTTTTTGCCGTTCGAAACAGTTTTACCATATTCCATTGATAATCTGATACAATGTTTCTTGCGTTATAGGACTTGGGATCTTGTACCTGGTGTAACGTGGGTTCTAAAAAGTATTCGGAAGAAATCACTTGTGATACCAGTTCATCGCAGTATTCTTGATATTCGGGGATTTTATAATGTGTTTTACGAAATACATTTATGGGTCCAATTTTAGGTGCATTGTATTTAGACATGTCATCAATATGCCGGACCGTATGTGTTGCTTCCTGAATTACGGCATAGTTGGCTAATTTTAACGCATATAATCTTACCGCCATATAAAATGCGTTATGCTTTGTTTGTTTGCCATTATTTTCCATATTTTACCTCTTTTGAACACATTGTTGCATGCAGAAACGTTTTGTCAAATTGTTTTGCGAAATGTTTGGTTGAATTTTGTCGGCCGTTCGGTTAGAATTGGTGTAATTAATGACTGAATTTAGTTGAGGTATATTATGCAAAACGATTTATTACATGAATTGGAAGTGCGCGGGTTTATCAATCAATGTTCGGATATGGCGGCGTTGAACGACGCGTTGAATGACGGCAAAATTACCGCTTATTTGGGTTCTGATCCGACGGCGGATTCGTTGCATGTTGGGCACCTTGTTCCGGTTATGATGATGCGATGGCTGCAAAAATATGGGCATCGGCCATTGATGTTGGTTGGTGGTGCGACCGGGCGCATTGGTGACCCATCGGGGCGTGATACCGGCCGGCCGATGATGACCGAAGAAACATTGGCCAAGAATATCGCGGGACTTAAAAAATCTTATTCAAAGTTTTTGACTTTTGGCAATGGTGCGTCGGACGCGATTATTGTTGATAACTATGATTGGATGAAGAATTATGGGCATATCGATTTCCTTGCGCAATTTGGAACGGATTTTACTGTGCCGCGTATGCTGTCTATGGAAAGTGTAAAGCGCCGGTTGGAAAATGGTATGACGTTTTTGGAATTTAACTATATGACGTTCCAAGCGGTGGACTTTTTGACGCTTTATCAAAAATACGGCTGTGTGTTGCAACTGTGTGGCGCGGACCAGTGGGGAAATGCCGTTATGGGAATTGAATTGATACGCAAAAAATTGGGCAAGGAAGCGTATGTTCTTTCCACCGCGCTAATTACTGATGCCGCGGGGAACAAGATTGGAAAATCCGCCGGCAATGCGGTTTGGGTGAACGAAGATAAATTGTCGCCATATGATTATTGGCAATATTTTCGGAATACCCCTGATGAGTTGGTGGAAAAGTTCCTTAAAATCTTTACAGAAATCCCGATGGACGAAATCGAAAAATTGTCGCGGCTGCGTGGTGCGGAATTAAACGACGCGAAAAAGATTCTGGCGCGGGCGGCGACGACCATTGCGCATGGCGCGGCGGCCGCGGACGATGCGGAACGTGCGGCGGCGGCGTTGTTTGGTGGCGGCGGCGATATGCAAAATGTGCCGAGCGTCGAAATCGAAATGCCGGATCAAATGGGCGCACTCGATTTTCTGTGCGCGGCGGGTCTGTTTGATACGAAATCTGATGCGCGCCGTATGATAGAGCAGGGCGGCGTTCAGATTGACGGCCAAAAACTTACCGATTGGCGTGCGGTCGTTGCGAAGAAGTCGGAATTTATGGTGCAACGTGGCAAGAAAACACACATGAAGGTGATTGTGAAATAAATGTTGCGCGCGGTTGTTGCTTTGGCGATTCTGGTGGGGGGGGCGAGTTTCGTGTGTGCCGCCCCGTCGGAACTCGACAAAATTCAACAGCAAATTCGTCAGACCGAGCAGAAAAATAAGCAAATTGAACAACAGGTTAAAACGTCCGACCGCGATGTGGAAAAGACGAAAAAGCAACTTGTGACCGCGGCGGGCAAGGTTTCATCACTCGAAGAACTGCGCGCGGATCTTTCCAAAAAGATTGCGGAACTGGATGCGCGGCGTGCGGCGATTTCGGCGGAGTTGGAAAAAAATCGTGAACGGGTGGCGGACGCGGCGGCGACGGTTTTGTTCTTTGCCGCGAACCCAAGTTTTGATACTGAAAATATGCATAATTTTATTTTGACGTCGGCGGTGATGACCGGCATGGCGGACAATTTGGAAGACCAGATTCGCGAAGCCGCAAAAAAAATGGCGGAATTGGATAAAATACGCGAGGCGCGGGCTGTCGAAAAAGAAAAACTTGACCGCACCGCGAAAAAATATGCCGACGAAAAAAGTTTGCTTGATAAATTGTTGCGGCGTCGGTCGGCGCAGAATGAAAAGTTGCGGGGTGAACACATGGCATTACAAAAGAAATTGCGCGAATTGTCGGCGCGCGCGAAAAGTATTTCTGAATTGTCCGCCGGCGTGGGGAGTTCCGAAATGTCCGAAGACGCGCGTTTTTCGGTTCGAAAGTTGAACCAGCCTGTGCGTGGGCGCATTGTGGTGCGCTTTGGCGAAAAGACGGCGTTGGGTTTAAAGTCTGATGGGTGGCGCATTCATACGCGGTCTGATGCGTTGGTTGCCGCGCCCGCCGACGGTGTTGTGAAATTCGC
This sequence comes from uncultured Alphaproteobacteria bacterium, assembly GCA_905233975.1. Classification (GTDB taxonomy): domain Bacteria; phylum Pseudomonadota; class Alphaproteobacteria; order Rs-D84; family Rs-D84; genus Enterousia. The sequence continues at coordinate 211,060 of CAJOGD010000004.1, forward strand.
GGACAGTTTCAAGGGGTTCGGTCGTGTCATAATTATTTCGCATAAAAATGGATATAATACGGTTATGACGAACCTTGGGACGATTGATGTTATTGTGGGGCAAGAGGTCTTGGGTGGTGAACCCGTTGGTCGCATGAATCCGGACAAGCCCGAAATGTATTTGGAGGTGCGGCGCGGCAACAAAGTAGTTGACCCCGCGCGCATATTCAAAGAAGAATAAAGTTGCGGACGGGATTTTTTTGTTATAAAATCTGCGCAAAAGGATTTGTCATGCTGAAAAAAATTTTTGTGTTGGTTGCTTTGTGTATGCCGGTCGCCCTGTATGCCGCGCCGGAAAAAAAGAAAGAACCGATTGTTCATATGACGGACGAAGAAATTTATGCCGAACTTAAAAAACTTGCCATGGTGTTTGAGGTTTCGCGTGAAAATTTTGTCGAAGAAGCCGACGAACGCAAAATGTTAGAGGGCGCGATGAACGGCATGCTTTCCGCGCTTGATCCGCATTCTTCGTATCTGTCCAAGGACGATTTCAAAGATTTTAATGATAAATCCAGTGGTTCTTTTGGGGGCCTGGGGATACAAATTACGTCCGATCGTGGTGCGGTGCGCGTGATTTCGCCGATTGACGATACGCCGGCACAAAAGGCGGGAATCAAGGCGGGCGATTACATCACGCATATTGATGACGAACCTGTGTTCGATTTGACATTGAATCAGGCGGTAAAAAGAATGAAAGGCAAACCGGGGACCAAGGTTAAACTTACCGTCGTGTCCGGAACGAATGAGCCGAAAACAATGACACTGAAACGTGCGATTATAAAGGTTCAGTCGGTAAAGTTCAGTGAAAAAACACTTGCCGACGCGGACGAAGATACGCCAAAGATTGGCTATATTCGTATTTCGGATTTCGGCGCGACAACGGCCAAGGATTTGCGCGACGCGATAACGAAACTTGAAAAGAAAAATGTTGCGGGGTACGTGTTGGACGTTCGCAATAATCCGGGCGGGTATTTAACCGCGGCAATCGATGTGTCCGATGCGTTTTTGGACGGTGGCGAAATTGTTTCCACGCGCGGAAAAAACAAAACGGATATAGAACGCAGTTTCGCAAAGCCCGGGGATTTAACAAATGGCAAACCTTTGGTTGTTTTGATTAATCATGGGTCGGCATCTGCGTCTGAAATTGTTGCCGGTGCAATCCAAGATAATGGTCGTGGCGTTATCATGGGGTCGCAGAGTTTCGGCAAGGGCAGTGTGCAACAGCAAAAACCCTTTGGCGACGGAACGGCGATTCACGTGACGATTGCGCGGTACTATACCCCAAGTGGCCGTTCGATTCAAAACACCGGCATCACACCGGACGTAGAGGTGTTGCACAGCAAGGTTGAAAAAATCGAAAAGCGCGAAAGTTTTTATTCCGAAGCGTCTTTCCGTAATGCGCTGAAAAATGAAGAGGCCGAAAAGAAAGCCAAGAAAAAATCCGAAGACGCAAAAAAGAAGACCGAAGACGATGACGAAGATAGAGAGTTGACAGACGAAGAAAAAGATGCTAAAGATTATCAACTGCAGCGGGGAATGGAAATGGTAATCGCGCTGGCCAAGATGGCGGAACATGCACGAACCGCGGCGGAACCGAAAACCGATTCGGACGAAGATGATAAAAATGAAAAAAAGTAAAAGTTTCTGATGTGCAGTGATACCGGTTTCGGCCGGTATCACGGCACAAAAGGAGCGGGCGCGCAAGCGCCCGTTTTTTGTCGTCATTCCGCGCTTGACGCGGAATCTTGTCGTTACCGTCGCGGCCGAAAGTCCCCTTCCCCTGGGAAAGGGGAGGGCCACCAGCGGTGGCGGGGTATGGGTAAATTGGCGCAACGCGCCACCACTACCCCGTCGGGTTCCACCCGACACCCCTTCGCCAGGAATCCACCCCAAAAATGCTACGCATTTTTTGGGACCCGGGCGAAGGGGACTTACCTGGACGCGGTTCGGGCGGAACGGGAATGACGCGGTTCTTGGAATTTTGTGCATTCTGTCTTAATTTTTTGTTTAATGTAAAAACAGTTCTTGACTATTGTTTGGCAAATTTGATAAAATCTGAATTGAGCTGAATTGGAATTCGGTTCAGGGTTGTAAGAGGCCCATAAGTAACCGGCACATTATGTCGTTATCCGCAAAAATTCCCGATATTTTGTGCCGTCATTTTATCATGCCCCGGATTTCGGGGTGCCTGTGGAGTATATCTGAAGTCCGCGGGAATCATTGTTGCTTATGATTTCTTACCACCCCGATACCGTAAATTCGCATGCGGTAGTTTTTTAGTGGCTAGTGCAAGTGGTTAGTGTGTAGTGAGACTTACAGAGAGCCGTCATTCCGCTGAAAAGCGGAATCTGCGCGGGGTTGCAGAGTGCGAGTTCCCCTCCGTGAAATCAGCCACAAAAAACGCCATGCGTTTTTCGCGGGGCCCGATACCGCGGTATGACGGGAACAAAAGCGCGGTATGACGAGAAGAAAGGAAATAAAAAGGAGAGCGATATGCAATTGAAAAAGTTTTTGTTGTTTGGGTTGTTTGCGGCAATATTGCCGGCGGTGGCGGAGGAAGCCGCGGACCGGAAAACCGCAACATCGTTAAAGTATGTCACACACGAACTTGACACGCGCCAAAACAAATTTACTGCGGAATCGAACAAGGCCATGGAATACACTAATACGGCCGGAACGGTGCAAAAACGCACAGTTAAATCTGATTTGGGTAGCGACACGTCCGATACATCACTGCCCATGGTTGGTGGTGTTAACACGAAACTTGGCGGCAATCAACGATCACACTGCGGTCACATATACCGGAACGGCCGGAACAATCGGACAAAAGGGTATTTACCAAGACACTGGAACATATATTGAACAAAGCAACAACCTGATTGACGCAAAAACATTTAACGCGGCACTAAAGAAAGGACTCGATAGCGAATTTTTATGTTCAGAATACAAACCGAGTACAGATCTTTGCTGGGTTTGGTCGATACATAATACCGAGCCCGTAAGTATAAATTTATTCGATATGTCACAGATTCCTACAACCCAATATATTGTTCATAATCCCGATGGTTCTGTAACGGTAACCACGTCATCGACCGATAGTGCAGTAAATACTGGTAAAAAACTTTCACAACTTGCCACCGGGCTGCAGGTTGGTAAAACGTATAAGTTTTGGAACAGATAAAGAAATTGTCTTGCCGGGACCGCCTCGTGTAGGCTGGTTTAATGGTAGAACGCAAACCATAACGCAAGATATGTTAAATTCGACTGTATATCTTTATGCAAGTGGCGTGAATACCACCGCAACCATATACGATATTCAGATAACCGAAGTAAACCCCGAAATGCCGTTTGAAACCCTTGTTCCATCTGACTACACGCCGGTGGAATGGATTGCAACATCGGGGACACCGTATATTGATACGGGGATTGTGGGCCGCAGTGGTATTTCGGTCAAGGCGAAGTTCATGCTTAATACATCGGCCAATGGTGCGTTGTTTGGAAACAGAATGAGTACTGAAACCCGATTTTTCCCAATGTTATGGTTCGCCACGAGTGGCGGGCCGGTACGCTGGGATACCGCGGTGAATTCCGATAATTATGGGGATCCAATATTAGCAAATACCATGTACATTGCAGATTTTACATCTTCGGCTTCGAGTTTTGCACTTGATGTTAACGGTTATCGAATGTTAAGTGGATCATCGGTTGGGACAAATACGAATAACCTGTGGATGTTTGGGGTCAATAATAATGGGAATCTGCAATATCCGTTCAATGGTAAAATGTTTTTTGCCAATATATGGCAGGGCGATACATTGGTTCGTGAATATATCCCCGCAAGGCGCAATAATGATAATGTTGTTGGGGTATATGATCGGGTGTCGAACAGGTTCTTTACCTATTCTGGCGCAGACGGCACATTTATCGCCGGACCGGATATTCCCAATAATGTCTATGTGCCACAGGAACAGTAATGGCATGTCGCATTTCACTCTCGTTACCCCGCGGTAACGGGCCCCGCGCGAAACAAAGTTTTGCGTGGGCGATTCCACGCGGGGTCTCCTAAGTGTTGCAAAGAGCCGTCATACCGCGCCTGACGCGGTATCTCCTTAGGCTTTTCTGAGAATTACCCCGCGACGGTTCCGACGTATGACGACATTTTTTGCGGGGCCTGATAGCGCGGTATGACGGCGTTTTTCGTGAGGCCCGCCATGACAAAAAACGCGGGGCGAAAGCCCCGCGCACTAATCACTAGCACTTACACTTAAAACACATACCTGAATTCGGCGCCGCCGTTCCAACCACTGCGATCGCCGTCATGACGGCCAAAGTTTATGTCCAAACTAAATCCGTCAAATGTTTGGGAAATGTTAATTCCATATTCAAAGTAATCGTCGGTCGATAGTTTGGGTATGGCCGCATAGTTCACGTATGTCCGCCCCCCTGTGGCAAGGTTTATGACATATCCGGCGTGTGCGCCGATGCTGAATCCGCCACCAAGGTTGCCGATTATGTCCACCATTGGTGTTAATTCAAAGAAACCAAAGTTCTTGTTCGTGATATTATCGCCGGCCGTCGAAATATAGTTCGCGGAATTGACCAATGTATAGCCCGCGCGAAATCCCGGCCGCAGGAAAGCGTTATCGTAAAACATATAGTCATATGCGACATTCGCCATGAACCCAAAATAGAAATTATTTAAATCGCCGCCATAGGTTGTCGTCGTAACGTCGTTCAATGCAAAACCAAAGTCCGCCATCGCGGCGATTTCCACGTCTTGGATTCGTTTGCCAAACGATGCGCCGATGAATGCGCCGTCCGTATCCAGGTCCAGTGCGTCGTTCTTGGTATGATCGCCGGTGTATCCGCCAAAGAATTCAAGGCGCGACGCATTAAATTCTTGGCCATATCCGATGTATACAAGGTCCGATGTGCTTTTCGCGCTTTGGTGCGATTTGTGTTTTACGGTGTCGGAAAAATGTTGCCAATCAACGCGCAGGAAATCATTCGCGGCCGCGTCGCCACCACTGCGCCCGGTGACAAGTGGTAAAACGCCGGTGTCGTCGCCGAATTCGCCGTAATAAATCATTTCGCCATATCCGTCGGGCGCGGCGGGTTCGTTTGTCGCTGGTTGTGTCGCGGCCGGGGCGGGCGCCGGTTGGACGCGGGACGTTTTTCCCATCGGGCTGAATACCTTGTTCGAAATCGCGTGTTGCGCCGCGGCGATGTTATGCGCGGCAACCGCGTTCGCGTACAGGCCAAAATCCGCGGAATGTGCCACAGACGTCACGAAAAGACCGATTAATGCGTATTGTGCTTTCATATTTTCTCTCCGGTTTTATTACCCTGTATTATACCACTTAAAATCGTTATTAAAAAGTTTTTATTGTTAGGTGGAAAAAAATTATTTAATATAGCGTTCATGAAAAACGAACTGAAATTGAATAAGCCGATCGTTATGGTCGGACTGATGGGCGCGGGCAAGACAAGTGTCGGACGCGCGTTGGCGCACCATTTGGGCGTTCCCTTTGTCGATTCGGATAAAGAAATCGAACGCGCCGCCGGGTGCAGTGTTGTTGATATTTTTGCGATGTATGGTGAAACTGAATTTCGCCGGGTCGAAGAACGCGTGGTGCGGCGGTTGCTCGATTCTGAACCGCGGGTAAAGGTTTTATCGACCGGTGAGGGCGCATTTATTACGCCGGAAATTCGCAAGAAAGTTTTAAGCGATGCGATTAGTATTTGGCTAAAGGCTGATTTGGATTTGTTGGTTAAACGGACACAGTTTCGTAACACGCGGCCGCAACTTTTGCACACCGATAGTAAAAAAATCCTTGCCCAATTGATTGCAGAGCGGTATAACACTTATGCGATGGCCGACATAACCGTTGAAACGTTTGATGAAAATTTGCGCAAGACGTTGGCGACGGTTCTGGACGCGTTGCATGAACACATAAATAAAAAGGAAGAAAACAATGAGTAAATTTTTAAAAGAATTTCGGGACTTTGCGGAACGCGGTAATGCAATCGACATGGCCATCGGTATCATCGTTGGCTCTGTGATGACAAGTGTTGTCAATTCGTTGGTTGCCGATGTGATTATGCCGCCGATTGGACTTCTGATTGGTGGTGTTGATTTTTCACAGTGGTTTATCGTGTTGTCTGGTGGCGCGGCGGCGGACTTTAATACGGTGGCCGAGGCCCAGGCCGCAGGTGCGACGACATTGAACATCGGTCTGTTTTTGAATACGGTAATCAGTTTTATTATCACGATGTTTGCGGCGTTCCTTATTGTGCGGACCGTTAATAAGATGAAGAGCAAAAAGGCCGTCACGACGCGTGCGTGTCCGTATTGCAAGCAAACGGTTGATATGACTGCGACGAAATGCCCGCATTGCTGTTCGGAATTGGAACCGGGTGAGGTCAAGCCCGCCGAAGAAAGCGATTTGAACAAGGGTATTAAAAAGTTGAATAAAAACCTTAAGAAATTGAAAAAGATTGTAAAGAGAGTGAAATAAGAAAACGCCCCGAATACGGGGCGTTTTTTTATGAATGTTGGGGTGTAAAGATTGCCTTTACGCGCGCCGGTGTCGCAACAATTGTCATTTGCTTGGCGGTTATAAAATCTTCAAGTGATTTGGTAAATACAGGTGTGTTTTCGTTTTGTATTATTGCATATATCTGGCCGTTGCAGTGATGGACAACCGCGTTCTGGGGCAGTGGTCTTACATCGCGCTTGCGATAGCGTGGACCGTTTTTGACACAAAATGCCGGGGTGTCTGCGTTAACATAGTTCGGGTCATTTGCGGGGAGTCTTTCGGCTGTTTCGTGGTTAACATTAAACCTTTTGTCCAAATAGTCTTGGAGTGTTCCGTTATAATTGCGTAGCATGGCGCCGTTAATCAGATCCCGCATTGTTGGAATTTTATCGCCAAAGAACACGCGTATTTTTATATCTGTTATACCATATTCACGAAAAGTTTCCGGCACATTAAAACAAGATACGGAACTATGTTTTGTATAGTAGGTTGCCCGGGTAAAGTGTCGATGGAGAGTATATAAAGGTATTAGATTATTCATTCCTTGTTGCATGGTTATAAATTCGGGCAAATCACCTATATAGAATATGCTTTTTTTAGAAATTGCGCCCGCCCGTTTGTTGTATTTGTTGTTATATGCGCACCAAGTATCTGTTGGTTCGCTAAGTACTATAGTGTCCATAGTTTTCTGTGTCATAATTTGTGTCCTTTTCGTTTAATTTGTTGGGATTATAGATGTTTTTTTGGCGATTTAAAGAAAAATCTTGAAAACCGGATTTTTTAATGGTAAACTGCCCTCGCACATGGCGGATGTAGCTCAGCTGGTTAGAGCGTCGGTTTGTGGTACCGAATGTCGCCGGTTCGAATCCGGTCATCCGCCCCAGAATTCAAAAATGCCCCGAACGGGGCATTTTTAAATTCTCTGGACGGATCGGATGAGAACCGGAGGTTCGACACGATAGCCGGTTTTACACGCAGTGAAACCGTTGCGAGTGGAAAGGGGCCCGTTGCAAAGCAACGGGAATATACAATCCGGTCATCCGTCTTTGCTTTGCTACGCCGAGACAGGTCCGCCCCAGAAATTTACAAAACGCCCCATTGTGGGCGTTTTGTGAATTTTTAGTGTGTATGTCTGGGTTCGAACCGGCGAAGCAGCCGGTTCGAACCGTAGCAAAAAGGCGGAATAACGCCGGTTCGCCCAAAGGGCGAATTTTGCAAGGTGGCGCAGCAATCCGGTCATCCGTCTTCGCTTTGCTACGCCGAGACAGGTCCGCCCCAGAATTCAAAAATGCCCCGAACGGGGCATTTTTAAATTCTCTGGACGGATCGGATGAGAACCGGAGGTTCGACACGATAGCCGGTTTTACACCGTTGCGAGTGGAAAGGGGCCCGTTGCAAAGCAACGGGAATATACAATCCGGTCGCCGATTTTCACCGAAGCGATAGCGAGGACTGAAAATCGAGCGTCGCGCCGTAGCCCGTTGGGCGTAGGCGGACCAAACATATTTTTGCAACCACAAATTTGACAATATTGTTTTTTTGGCGTTTTTTCTGTCTGGGCGACTTGACATTTTTTTTTTTTTGCTATTTTTCGTCCGACAGAAATCATAATAAAGGACATAATATGACACAAACTTTGCCACAGGAAAACAACTATGTCGGTCAAAATTTAAGTGATGCCCAATGGGCCAGAATACTTGATTGTGATGCTAAAGACGTTCCGTTCTTTCGTGATTACTTGCAGAGCAGTACAAAAATCTGTGTAGCCGAGGGCTATGACGCCAAAAACCAGAAGAAATATAGAATAGAACAATATGTGGCAAGTCATAACAAGGATGTAGAGTTTGTTTGGTGGATAGATGCCGTAAGCAATATTTTGTTTGATGACTATAAATCCGCCAAGAAATTTGCAAATGAAAAATGGATTCCGAATATTGTATGCCCAGAAAAGACGCATGACGGTAAACCGATTCCGGCAAAGGCATATTTGCTGTTGCGGGTGTCGGCCGCGCCCACCGCAAAACAGTACTATTGTAAAAATGTATATACCATGACACCGGCTGAACTTGCGTTGTGTAAAAAATATCATGGTCGGTAAAAAATAAAAACGCCCCGTTGTGGGCGTTTTAAATTGGTTGACATTTGATGATTTTTGTGTTATTTGTACACAGACGTAAGTATAAGGAGTATATTCAATGCCAGGGGATGGTAATATGTATGATATGAAAGCAGATTATTGGAAAGATCGGGTTCCAAAGCTTGTTTCGGTAGAGGACTATAAAGGTATGTCTAATCCAGAGTTATTAAGAGAGATTGCGGCCAATCTTGAGAACCTTAAGAGGCTCGCAGCCTTTAGAAATGAACTTTTGTTAGAGCAGGTTAACAATCGTCAAGGTTGGTAATTCACAGCATTTTGTATTCAACCGAACTTTGTGTAGCAATATAAAAATGCCCCAAACGGGGCATTTTAAATTGGTTGACATTTGATGGTTTTTGTTTATACCCTGTGGTGAACCCAAACAAAAGGATTTACTATGCCTGATACAGAAACGATTCAACCCAATGATATTGTTAGATTAAATTTGACGTCGCCGGCACCGGCCATTTATGTCGGCCCTAATCGCACCCAAACATATCGTCAGTATGGTTGGGTGACTTTTGAAGAAGTACCTTTGATGGAGGGGCATGCCAAAATAAGACAAAAATATCCATTTATTTCGGCTTTGCATGGTATGACGTCTGTGACGCCGCCAATCAAAGATGCAAATGGGAAACTGACGGGAATAATTCCCATGCAGCCATCACCAAAGCCAGGGCTGTTTATGTATGGGCAATTTGATATGATGTCCCATTTAACACCGTTTATATTTTTGAATAGTGCCCAGCGACCAAATTGGGCCGCAAGCAAATGTCTTGATAAATTTATGTGGTTAATTCTGAATGATCCGGCCTTTACCAGAATGCTTACTGAATTTGGTAGAGAGATACAGGGCAAGTCAGAAGCTGAAATGCCTACAATATTGCAAAAGAAGATAGAATCATATTTCGCAAGACAACAGTAAGATAAAAAAACGCCCCGAACGGGGCATTTTTTGTGATGAAATTATTTCTGTATAGGGTGCGTATAACTTTGCTTATGCCGCAACCGCCGCCATTTTAGGACGAAAAGATATTTCAAGTCCCAATTTATCAATTGCATTATAAATTGTTTCAAACTGTGGTTTGGATTTACCGTTCAAACTTTTATATAAACTTTCGCGATTGACCCCCATTTCTTGGGCCATTTTATTTATGCCGCGCGCGCGGGCGACATCGCCGATAGCCAATATCAGTGATTGCGGGTCGTTTTCGGCGACCGCCGCCTGGAGATAGGCCGCAATTGCCGCCTCGCTATCCAGGTAATCTAAAACATTCCAATCAGATACTTTCACTTTTTTTACCATTTTACACCCCCATAGCCAATTCTTTGGCAAGTTTTATATCTTTTTGCTGTGCTTTGTTTTGTCCTGTCTTTATTCCGCCACACAACAAGATAACAATTTCATCGCCACGCTTTGTGAAATATAGGCGATAGCCAGTGCCAACAAATATTCTTATTTCAGATACCCCATCGCCAACAGATTTGATGTCGCCGAAAAAGTTTTCTTGTTCAATTCGGCGGATACGACGTGCAATTGTCATTTGCGCGGTCACATCTTTGATTTTACGGAACCATTTATCAAAAACGTCTGTCGTCCTAACAATCATTTGTTGAACCCTGAATTTTGTGTTTGCATTGTAGCCCAGCGGCTACAAAAAGTCAAGTGAAATTTTGTGCATTTGTGTTGATGGGGCATTTTTTGTGATGAATTTTTTGTGTTTGTGAAAACTATTCTTGACTTGATTTGTATGGTTTTGATAAAATGATTGACGAATCAGATGGGAATCTGGTTCGGGGCTGTGAGAAGCCCGCATCTGTTCGGTGCAATGCATCGTAATCCGGAAAATTTCCGTATGTTTTGCACCGTAATGTTTTCCCCGCATGTCGGGGTGCCTGTGGAGTATATATAAAGTCCATGGGAATCATTAACAGATGTGATTTCTCAACACCCCGACCGCGTGGTTTCCACTGCGGCACTTATTTTAGTGTGAGTGCCGTCATTCCGGCGAAAATTTGTATGCGAGAACGAGCGTAAGCGAAGTTCAAACAACTACAAATTTGCGCGCAGGCAATAAGCCGAGCGAAACCGGAAGAGTTAATTCTCAGGAAAGCCTGAGGAGATCCCGCGTCAAGCGCGGGATGACGAAGGAAAAAAGGGGAGAAAAATGTTTTTGAAAAAGTTTTTATTGTTCGGATTGTTGGTGGCAATGTTGCCGGCGGTGGCGGAAGAAGCGGCGGACCGCAAGACCGCAACGTCATTGAAATATGTCACGCACGAACTTGACACGCGACAAAACAAATTCGGCGCGGACACTAACAAGGCCATGGAATACACCGATTCGGCCGGAACGGTGCAGAAACGCGCGGTCAAATCTGATTTGGGCACCAGCACGTCCGACACATCACTGCCCATGGTTGGGGGTGTTAATACGAAGTTAAATCAGAAACAGGACGACATAGACCCGTTTAACGATCACACCGCGGTCACATATACTGGAACGGCCGGCGGTATCGGGAAGAAAGGAATTTATCAAACAACCGGCACATACGCGGAACAATCCGACAATTTAATCGACGCAAAAACATTCAACGCGGCATTAAAGAATGGTCTTGATAGCGAATTCGTATGTAGGGAAGATAACCGCGATCCGGTGTCTGGACTTTGTTGGCTCTATACGATACATAATGGTACGGCGGGAAATTCTTTGCCGGACGGATATACAGAATTGGAATATTTAATATTTGATGGGCAGTCATATTTTGATACCGGTATTGTTTTGAGGGATATACATAACATCGAAAATGTTATAGAAATGCAAAACGCTAACCCTGATAGTAACGCATTTCAAACATGGACGGGCTTTATGTACCAGAGCACAACACCAAGATATGGTATAAACACGTATAGTGGCAGATGGATGATTGGGGTTAATATTACCATTAATTCTGGTTTGCCACAGGATGGAAATAAACATACTTTACGATTTGTGACAACCGACGGCACGCAAACATTGTATGATACCAACGGGTCTGTATTATCTAACGGTTCGTTGACAGGCAGTTTTGCGAGTAATGCATTGTCTTTATATATTGGTGCAAGAAATCAAGGAAGCAGTGTGACAAACTATGTGATTGGTAACATAGGGCGGACATGGTTGTCACAGAATGGCACAAAGCTTTATGATTATATACCGGTGCGCAATGGTGCCGGGGACCTTGGTATGTATGATATGGTAAGCCGTACGTTTAAACCAAATGCTGGACAAGGGACACTTACCGCCGGGCCAGAGGTAGGTACTAGCAATATCTATATTCCCCAGAATCAATAACGTCATACCGCCGAAAATTTGTATGTGAGAACGAGCGTAAGCGAAGTTCAAACAACTACAAATTTGCACGCAGGCTGTAAGTCGAGCGAAATGCGGTATCTCCTTATCATCGTCGCAGGCCAATCCGCGATGTTCCCGACGGGATCCCGCGTCAAGCGCGGGATGACGCGACTCTGGCTGATGCCGCGGGGCGTTTTCTTTTCCCCTTGCGTTGCGGGTGGGATTTTTTGTATTTTTATAGTGTATGAAGAAAGAACTGTTCGATTTTCTGACGACGGACCTGCAATTCATTCGCGGGGTGGGACCGGTGTTGGCCGCGCGGTTCTTTGATTTATTGGGCAATCGGCGGATTTTGGATTTTTTGCTGCACATACCCGTTTATGTCAAGGAACGCGGTGTCATCGACAGTGTTGCGACCGCGATGCCGGGCGAAATTGTCACGACCATGGTTCGGGTAAAATCGCATAAAATTGGGCGCGCCTTTGGGCGCCGGCGCAGTCCAACGCGTATAACCTGTGTCGATAAAGTCGGTCAAACTGTGATTATTCAATTCTTTAATGCGAACTTTTTGGATTATTGGTTGAAAAAATTGCCGATTGGCGAATGGCGCATGATAAGTGGAAAGTTAGAGCAATCCGCAACGCCCACAATCAATCACCCTGAATTTATCGAAGAAGTTCAAAACGCTGATAAAATCCCAAAGATTCAGGCGATTTATCGCGCGGGCGAAGGCATAACGCAAAAAACATTTACAAATATTCGGGACCAGGTTTTTGCCGCCCTGGCCGATAAAATCGTTGGCGCAGATGAACATTTGGTGGAATTTTTCGATGCGTTGCGCGTCGCGCATTATGCGCAAAGCAATGACGAGTTAAAATCCACGTCTGATACGATTGTAAAGTTGGCGTATTTCGAACTGTTATCGCACCAGGTTGCGATTGCCGCGAATCGCCGCACACGCAAAGACGAACGGCATCGGCGAACGCCGCGCGCAAAAAAATATGATTTGTTGCCGCGGTTCTATGAATCTTTGCCGTTTGATTTGACGGGCGCACAAAAACGCGCGGTTGATGAAATTGCGCATGATATGGCGGGCGATTTTCCGATGATGCGCCTGGTCCAAGGTGATGTTGGTTGCGGCAAGACAATGGTTGCGATGGCGGCAACGGTGATGATGGCCGAATTCGGCGCACAGACGGCGTTGCTTGCCCCGACGGATACTTTGGCCCAGCAACATTATGCGAAACTGAAACCGTTGTGTGAAAAATTGGGTTTGGTGTGTGATATTTTAACCGGTCGCGATAAAGGTGCCGCGCGGCGCGAAAAATTGATTTCGCTGCGTTCCGGGCGCACGCGGTTGGTTGTTGGCACGCACGCGCTTTTTTCCGACGATGTGGAATATAAAGATTTGGGCCTTGTTATAATTGATGAACAGCATCGATTCGGTGTGGCCCAGCGTGAGGCATTGCGGTCAAAAGGAAAAAATCCCGATGTTTTGGCACTTTCCGCGACGCCGATACCGCGCACGCTTTCCATGACGATTTACGGCGATATGGACGTTTCGATTATAAATGAAAAGCCCGCGGGCCGCATGCCGATAAAGACGACCAAGTTGCCAATTTCGCGTCTTGACGCACTGATTGATCGTTTGCGGGTTCAGGTGGTTAGTGGCGCCAAGGTGTTTTGGGTCTGTCCATTGGTTATGGATTCTGATGAATCCGACGCGACCGCGGCAATGCGTCGATATGATGAATTGCAAAAGGTTTTTACTTGCGTCGGTTTGGTGCATGGTCAAATGCCAAAGGACGAACGCGACAAAATTATGGCGGAATTTGCGCAGGCCAAGTCCGACATAAAAATTCTTGTTGCCACAACGGTCATAGAGGTTGGAATCGATGTTCCCGACGCGACGATAATCGTAATCGAAAATGCGGAACGGTTCGGGCTGGCCGCGTTGCACCAATTGCGTGGGCGTGTTGGACGTGGCGATGCGCAGTCTTTTTGTGTTTTGCTGTATGGTGATAATGTGTCGCCCGATGGGATTAAACGTCTTGATGTCCTGACCGAAACGGACGACGGATTCGCAATCGCGGAACAAGATTTGATGATGCGCGGGGTTGGCGAACTTTTGGGGACGCGGCAAAGTGGGTGGATAAATTATCACTTTGTTGACTATCGCGACCATAGAGATTTGTTCAAATTGGCGGCGCGGGCGGCGTCAGAGATGGCGGCGGTCGAACCATGGGTGAATGATTTGATGTTCATATTCGACCGCACTTTAAAGATAGGTGTGTGATGAAAAAAATTTTGATTTTTATCTTTGCGATTTTGTGTGCCTCGGCCCTGCGCGCGGAATCACTTATTAATGATACCGAAGTCGAATCGCTTTTGACCGAAATTGTCACGCCACTTGCGACCGCGGCCAAGATTTCACCGAATCGCATGCATATCTATCTTGTTGATGACGATGGTTTTAATGCGTTTGTGATGGGCGGCGAAGATATTTATGTTTATACGGGGCTGCTAAAGCGTGTGACGACGCCGAATGCGTTGCGTGCGGTTGTTGCGCATGAATTGGGACATACACTTGGTGGGCATATGGCGCAATTGTCGGCGCAAATGGAAACGGAAATGCGGCGCGCAATGATTATTCAGGCATTGGGTGTGGGGCTTATGGTGCTTGGTGGAAATCCGTCGTTGGGGGCTGGGGTTATGGCGGGCGCAACGGGTGTTGCGCAACAATCGTTGTTGTCTTTTTCGCGCGACGAAGAACGTGTTGCGGACGATTTAGGATTTAAACTTATGGTCGAAGCGGGGTATAATCCAAATGGATTTATTGAAATATTTACGCAAATGAATGAAATGACTTCGCCAATAGAATCGCGCGTGAATAAAAATTCTATTAATCACCCCGTCACCGCAGAACGGTTAAAAAACGTGCGTGAAAAATTGACGGATATAAAAAACGAAAATTTCAAAGACGATGACGCGGAAATGATAAAAAAATATGATTTGGTGCGCGCAAAGTTGGTTGGCTATTTGGACGATTCGTCGCGTATTAAAACGCTTTATCCATATTCTGATAAATCAGACGCGGCGATTTATGCGCGCGCGATTGCGAATATGCGGGGCGGAAATTTGGCCGCGGCGGCGGTCGGTACGCGGACGCTAATTGCGCGACAACCAAATAATCCATATTTTTATGAATTGCTTGGCGATATTGAATATCAATTTGGGCACTATGATGATAGTATTGCGGCGTATGAATATGCGGTTGGCCTGCGCAAAGATTCGCCCCAGATTGAAACCGCACTTGCACTTGTTTTATCGGAACGCGGAACGGATGCCGACCGCGCGCGTGCGATTGAACTTTGCCGGCATACGATTTTGCTTGAACCGCGGCCATTGGCATATTGGGTGTTGGCGCGTGCGTTTGGTGATGATGGCCGGGCCGATTGGGCGATGGCGGAATTTTATACTATGCAGCGGCAACCGCAAAAGGCGCGGGAATACGCGCGGCGTGCCAAAACAAAACTTGCGCACGATTCGCCGGAATATATAAAGTCCGATGATATATTGAATAAAAAGGTGGATTAATCCAAAACCTGTTTTTGCAAATCGATTAATTTTTTTGCGCCGGCCGCCGCCATGTCCATAATTTCACCAAGTTGCGATTTATCAAATGGGTGCTGTTCGCCGGTGGATTGAACCTCTATAAATCGGCCGTCTTCGGCAATAACAAAGTTCGCGTCCATTTCGGCATCGCGATCTTCCGTATAATCAAGGTCCAAAATCAATTCGCCATTCCAAATGCCCGCACTTACCGCCGCGATATGTTCGCGAATCGGGTTTTCGGTAATATGTTCGTTTTGAATCATCCAACGCACCGCTAAACTTAACGCGACAAATGCGCCGGTTATCGCGGCACAGCGCGTTCCACCGTCCGCCTGAATTACATCGCAATCAATGTATATTGTATGTTTGCCAAGTAATTCCATATCAACAACACTGCGCAGGGCGCGCCCAATCAGACGTGAAATTTCCGTACTGCGTTTATCATTCATTAGCGATTCGCGTGATTTGCGTGCATCGGTTGCGCGGGGCAGCATAGAATAGTCCGCCGTTACCCAACCGCCGGTTTTATGTTGCATGCGTTTCCATACCGGTTGATTAAAATCGACAGATGCGGTGCATAAAATTTGTGTCCCACCAATTTTTATTAGGCATGAACCTTCGGCCCATTTATTGACGGCCGTTTCCATTGATACAGGCCGCATTTGGCCGGATTTACGCAATGATGGACGCAACATTTTATAACCTTTGTAATCATTCGTGTGGGGATAAGTATATAAAAATGATTTTAGATTGCAATTTTTTCTTGTTTTAAAAACCCGATTCGTGATAGAATGCGTTCGAACCAAAAGACACAATTAGTTTTCGGCACTGTGTACGCGCGGTGTGGCGGAAACGACAGCAACAAATAAAAGGGAGGAAAAAAATGCGTATTGGCAATTTGTTTTTGTGTGGGGTGTATGCGGTGGCGATTAGTGGCGCAACATTTGCGGCCATGGCGGCGGGCGATGATGCGGCCGATCGTAAAAAGGTGACATCGCAATACTATGTTGATGAAAAGTTGAAATTAAAACAGCCGGAAATGAGTGGTACCAATGGCCGGGTTGTTATGTATCCAACTTCGTATGATATTGATGAAACGGCGCAGATTGGAACCCCTGGGGAAAAGCCGGTAGCCGAAGCGCTTAGCGGGTCGGGTGTTACCGATAATGATTTGCCGAATGTTGGTGCGGTCAGAGCGGGGTTAGAAGATAAACAAGATAAACTTAGTGGAACAAACGGTTATGTGGTCACGTATCGTAATGTCGGTGATAGTGGCGAACAATTAAAAGGTAACCCAATATATAACCCAAGTGCGAACTATAACGCGGATGGTAGTTATAGTAAAAAGAATAAAGATGGTGTGATTCAGGCAAACCATGCCAATCCCGCCATTGCAAGGGGTTTGAACGCACATTTAACCCCGGATACCAACCAACAGGGGCCTGGGGGTGTAAATTGGCTTTATACTATTAGAACCGAGGTGGACGGTACAGATTATACAAGGTAATCCGTAAAGTTATCGCTCTTTTTCTTTAGACAGTACCGGCGCATGCCGGTATTTTTTTACGTTATGTTGGTGGGCTTGACGGATTGATACTTGCTTTTATTTTGTGTTTGCACTATGATTCGGCGACATAAAACTTTATACCAAGGGGATTAAGATATGGCAAATTTAATTGTTGATGGTAATTGGGCGGCGGCGGATGTCGCGTATCGGTGTGTGGATTTTGCGGCGATTTATCCAATCACCCCCAGCAGTACTATGGGCGAACTTGCGGACGAATGGTCGTTCCAGCACAAGAAAAATATATGGGGTGCAATTCCACAGATAATCGAAATGGAATCCGAAGGTGGCGCGGCGGGCGCGATGCATGGTGCACTGCAGATGGGGGCGCTTTCCACCACATTTACCGCGTCCCAGGGATTATTGTTGATGATTCCAAATATGTATAAAATTGCGGGTGAACAAACGCCATTTGTTATGCATGTTGCGGCGCGGGCATTGGCGACACACGCGCTGTCGATTTTTGGCGACCACAGTGATGTTATGGCGGTGCGGTCAACTGGGTTCGCGTTGCTGTCGTCGCATAATGTGCAACAGGCGCACGATATGGCTGCGATTGCGCATGCGGCAACAATTCGCGCGCGCGTGCCGTTTTTGCATTTCTTTGACGGGTTCCGCACAAGTCACGAAGAATCGCGCTTAAACCGTATTGACGATGATGTTTTGCGCAAAATGATTCCCGAAGATGTGGTTGCGCGGTATCATGCATCGGGTATGAATCCCGACAACCCAACGGTTCGTGGAACGGCGCAAAATCCCGATGTTTATTTTCAGGGGCGCGAGGCGGCAAATGAACTGTATGCGGCGACACCGAAAATAGTGGCCGAATGCATGGAAGAATTTGCGAACCTTACGGGGCGTAAATATGGACTTGTCGAATATGTCGGCGATAAAAATGCGGAAAATGTAATTGTTGCGCTTGGGTCGGCATGTGAAACGATTGAAGAAACAATTGCGCATTTGCCGGGTGGATTTGGACTCGTTAAAATTCATCTTTATCGGCCATTTCCGGTCGATGCGTTCTTGGCCGCGTTGCCAAAGACGGTGCGGCAAATTGCGGTGCTGGACCGTACAAAAGAACCCGGTGCGGTTGGTGAGCCACTTTATGTAGATGTCAAATCCGTTGTGGGCGATAGGGCGGCGGTGTTTGGTGGACGCTATGGTTTGGGATCCAAAGAATTTAAGCCGCGTGATGTGGCCGCCGTATTTGAAAATATGAAGCGTAAAACACTGCACCATAATTTTACCGTTGGAATTGATGACGATTTAACGGGGCTGTCGTTAAAAACCGATCCGGCATTTTCGATTGAAGATCCGAATTTCAAGACCGCGATTTTATACGGCATCGGCAGTGATGGAACCGTTGGTGCGGTGAAAAATATTGTAAAAATTGTTGGGGAAAATTCTGATTTGTATCCGCAATCTTATGCGGTGTATGATTCGAAAAAGTCCGGTGGACTTACCGCGTCGCATATTCGGTTTTCCGACAAACCAATTCAAAGTCAATATTTGGTAGAGGTTGCGGATTTCATAAGTGTTTCAAACTTTATGATTGCCCAGCGTTTTGATGTGTTTCGTGGCCTGCGTGCCGGAGGGGTGGTTATGATAAATACGTCGATGGCCCCGGATGTGGCGTTCGCGAATTTACCCCGCGCGGTCCAGGAACATTTGATGCGGATTCGTGCGAATGTGTATTTCTTGGACGCGAATGGCGCGGCGGCGGAATTGGGATTGGGCAATAGAATCAATACATTTATCATGCTGAATTTCTTTAATTTAACAAAAGTTATTGATCCGGCCGTTGCCGCGGAATCCGCCAAGACCGCGATTGAAAAAACGTACAAGAAAAAAGGCATGGACGTCGTTCAGGCAAATTGGGCGGCGGTGGATAGTGCGGCGAAATATTTGCGGCATTTTGATATGCCGTCGTCGGTGTCGAATTTTGCACCGGACTTTGTGCCGGCGATGACGGCGGACGCGCCAAATATAATTGCGGGAACACTTGGCGAAATGGCGGCTGGGCGTGGCGACGCGATTCCGGTGTCGCGATTCCGGGTTGGCTCTGAGTTTGGCGCGGGCCAGTATCCGGTTGGAACGTCAAAATATGAAAAGCGTGCGGTTGCAACGCGCGTCGCAAAGTGCGATTTGGAAAAATGTATTCAGTGTGGACGGTGTTCTATGCTCTGTCCGCATGCGGCGATTCGTATCAAGGCACTGACCCCTGATCAGGTGGACGCCGCAAGGGCGCGCGGTGTGACGGTTGTTCCGATGAAAACGCCGGAACTGGGGCCGGATATGTATTTCACAATCGCGATTTCGCCGGCGGATTGTACGGGGTGCGGACTGTGCGTGAAAAATTGTCCGGTGGGTGCACTGGCCATGGTTGATGCAAATTCTGATGACCAGCGGGCATTTGACGAAACGGTAAAGTTGCCGGACACGCCGCGCGAAAAATTGAACCTGAATTTGCCAAAGCACATCGAACTGTTGCCACATTATTTTGAATTCCCGGGCGCGTGCGCGGGCTGTGGCGAAACGCCATATATCAAAATGATGGCGCATTTGTTCGGTGACCACATGGTGGTTGCGAATGCGACGGGGTGTTCTTCGATTTATGGCGCGAATTTGCCGACGACACCATGGACATGCGATGCAAACGGGCGCGGGCCGGCGTGGTCAAATTCGCTGTTCGAAGATAATGCCGAATATGGGCTTGGCATGCGGGTTGCATTGAATCAACGTCGTGATATGCTGCGTGGGTTGCTGTTTGAATTGGGTGTGGAAAATGTTGAAGAAATCTTTGCGGAAACAGATATCGAAAAACAACGCGCAATCAAAAATGATTTGGCAAAGAAATTGGAAAAAATTGATTCGCCGGATGCGCGACTCGCGATAAGTATGCTTGGCGACGTTGTGCAGAAATCTGTTTGGATTGTTGGTGGCGACGGTTGGGCGTATGATATTGGATATGGCGGATTGGATCATGTTTTGCACAGTGGCGAAAATGTGAATATTTTGGTGCTTGATACCGAAGGGTATTCGAACACCGGTGGCCAGCAATCCAAGGCGACGCCGTTCGGTGCAAGTATGAAATTCGCAATCGGTGGAAAAAATCACGCAAAGAAAGATTTGGGTATGATTGCGATGATGTCGGGTGCGTATGTCGCGCAAATTGCGATTGGTGCGAACCCGGTTCAGGCAGCACGCGCCTTTCGCGAGGCGGAATCTTTCAACGGCCCGTCAATAATACTTGCGTATGCGCCATGTATTGCACATGGGTTTGCGCTACAGAACGGCCCCGAACACCAAATGCAAATGGTGAATACGGGTGCGTGGCCGCTGTATCGGTTTGATCCGCGTCTGATTGTCGAAGGGCACAATCCGTTGGTGATGGATTCAAATGTGGATAATTTGGCGCCATTGGAAGACTTCCTTAAGACCGAAACGCGGTTTGGTGCGGCGCGGGCGGCAAATCCGAACTTTGATAAATTGGTCGAATATGCCAAGGAAAATAACGAGTATCGCACGCAACTGAAAAAATACATCGCGCACTTTGCAATGATGCAGGCGAATACGGTCAAAGAAAACGGCGAGGGATAGTTATTTATGGCGTTTGAAGCGTTTGAAAAAAGCATTGCAAAAAATGAAAAAACAGTTAGAATGAACATGTTACCAAGAGGAGTCATAAGATGAAAAAAATAATTTTGCTTTTATTGTGTGTTGTGATGTCTGCGTGCGGGCCTAAGGGCCGTCAACACGCGTATGTTTTGCCGGATAATGTAGAAAGCAAGGTAGAATCTTTGCAGTTAGATTTGGCCAGGGCGCCAAAAGCGAAAAAGGTTCTTGCTGATGAGGACAGGCCATTACAGGAGTTGTTTGAAAAATCAGAATTACGAATTGTGAATGACAACTTTCGTGTCCGTGTGCCACCAGAATTGGTAGAAAAATACAATGCAGGGGGCTATAAGGCAAAGTTGGGATTATTACACGCCGGTATCATAGATGAATTGTTATCTGTTTTTGACGGTTTCTTCGATAACAAGCCTATTTTTTATACGTACATTATTCCAGAGGATATGAGTAAAAAGTATGCCGGCCATCCAATTCCAGGGTTTGATGACGATGGGTTTAGTATGGCATATGGTACGTGGCCAGGTGGCGAAGCTTGGCTTGATTATATTCCGGTTCGTATCAATATTATGCATGAGTATGCACATTTGATTCAGGAAAACTTTAATGCATCAAAACATGAATTGTTCACCGAAGGGTTCGCAGATGTTGTGCCGTTGTATATTTTGGGTTATGAATCAAAATATCCAGAATATGTACAACGTGTTGCCGATACAGAAATTTATTCTGTAAATGATTTGCTTGCAAAAGTAGATATGTATGAAAACGATGCGCCCGATGAAATATGCAGTTTTCGAAAAACATATATTTCGTCATATGCCTTGGTTCGGACAATTTTGGAAAAGATAGAAGAAAAATTTGATATGACGAAAGAAGAGGCGGTTAAGTTATACCTGAATATATATGCGATGAGCCCAGAGACAAATCAGGAAAAACTTGGACCAAATCCAGATAAAAATAGTAAGGAATGGGAAGAAGCCCGGGTCCAAGATAGCCGCGTGTTGATTGAAAATTTTGCGAGATTGTTAGATATGGATGCGGACAAATTGCTTAATACAACCGAATATCAACAGGAAGTATTGCAAGAAATAAGAAAACTGTCGGAATAAATATGCCACCAGGGGGAGACAAAAGATGAGAAAAATAATTTTGATTCTGGCGTTGACGCTTTGCGCATGTACTTTTCAGACGAAACATCGCGGCTATGTTTTCCCGGACGATTTGGAAACCCAGGTTGCAAGCATAAAAACCACAAAGCAATTGGAAGATATAATTGGTTCGCCCCAGGTTAAAACCGTCTATGGCGATGAGGTTTGGATTTATTTTGGCGAAGATGAAAACTATCATGGGCCGTTCCCGCTATCGTATGATAAAAAGACCGTTTTGCTTGCGTGGGTGCGTGGTGGCCGCGTGACCAAGACGCAAATTTTGCACGATGCCGATTTGCCCGATGTCAAAATTGATTCGGACGAAACCGAAATCCCGGCGGCGATTGAACTGAACGCGTTGCAAGAATTGTTTAACAATATCGGTCGGTTTAGCCCGGGGGCACTGGGGCAATAAAAACATTGTTTGCAAAAAAGTTGAAAAACGTGTAAAATGGATTCCAAAGGGAATGCAGAGATGAGGAAAGTTTTATTTTTGTGTTTGGTTTGTGTATCTGGATCGGCATTGGCGGGCGATTGTGGGCCGGGCTATGTCTTGGTCGATAGGGCCAAGATTGACGGTGTCACCGCGCGGGAATGCCAAAAACTTTGGTGTGTGGATTTGGAAACCGGGCGTTCGATGGGAACGGGCGATCGGGCGGCGAATGGGTATGTCGCGACGGCGGCCCCGGTTGAACTGTGTGATGCGAACGGTGGGTGCGTTGAATGCTTTGGCGACCGTAAATGGTGTGCGGGTGCGCCAAAGGGTGTTTGGAATCCGGAATATGGCGCATATACGCGTGGCGGTGCGGATTCGGCCACATATACATCGGTGCAAAAGGGTGGGTGCTTTAATTGGAACCTTGAAAAGCCGGTATGTCCCGAAGGCGAGGATGCAATTTTACAAGATGGCGAGTGGGTTTGCGCAATAAGGGTGTCGGGTTCCGGCGGTACCGGTCGGGCGCCGGCGGTGCGACGGACCGGGACGCGGTTGCGCGGGACACTGAAAAGGTAAACTGTCGTCATTTTGACTAAGATTCTTTTCGGGCGATTTTTTTGCCAGTTTGATTTGTTTTTCTAATATTTTTGTGTTATAATGGACGCCGAACAGGGAGAATGGCAATAAAAAGAGTGCGATAATGCCAAGTAAGAAGTTAGACTTTAAAACGGGCCAGTATGTTGTTTATCCAACCCAGGGGGTGGGGCGGTTAGTGCGTACCGAAGAGCAGGTTATTGCCGGTCAAAAGATTAAAATGTTGGTCATCGATTTTGAAAAAAGTCGCATGACTTTGCGCGTTCCGTTGGAACGGGCGGAAATTTCGGGGCTGCGGCCGTTGTCGTCCGCGCGCAAGATGGACGAAGCGATTGCGTCGGCCAAAGGCAAGGCGGGGGCCAAACGTATGATTTGGGCACGTCGCGCCGCGCAATATGAAGAAAATATAAATTCGGGCGATCCCATGAAATTGGCAGAGGTTGTCCGCGATCTGCAACGGCGCAATCCTACCGATACGATTCCTTTTTCGGCGCGGCGGTTGTATATGCGCGCGTTGGAACGTATGGCCCAGGAATTCGCCGTTCTGCATAAAATGGATGTCGAAGCCGCGTCCGAAAAGATAGAAGATATTATCGGTGTTCCAAAAGAAATCGACCTGAATGCCGTCGAAGAAGATGAAGAGGAGACCGAAGAATTTCCCGATAATGACGAGAATTAGAAAACGCCCCAAAGGGGCGTTTTTTTTTAGTGGTTAGTGCGGGCGCGTTGCGCCCGTTTCCTTTTTACACCAAGCCGGTGCGACGCACTGGCGCAGTCGCGACGTAGCGTTTATCACACGAAGTTTTAACGAAGTGTGATAGCGGAGGCGGATTTTTCGCTTGTGTTTTATTTTCGTTTTCTGATATACTGGTCTTGCCGGTGGGTGTTTCGCCGGTGGGGTGTCAAGACCCGTTTTAGCGATGCCGGTTTTCGGCGAAAACTCCAGCCAATGTGTTGGAGGGTTGTGAATAATGTGGGGCCTGGCCCCGTCAAAATAAGCACACAATTTCGCTAAAATTGTCTTGAACCTCCAACCACACGTTTTCGGTGGTGTTTTTCATTAGTGGTCAACGCCGTTATTCCGGCGAAAGCCGGAATCCTATCGGAAGTGTCGCGGACCAAAGCCGCGGAAAGCCCAGGGAGATACCGCGTGAAATCACCCACAAAAAACGCCATGCGTTTTTCGCGGGACCCGATACGGCGGTATGACGAAAAAAAAAGAAAAGGAGAGCGATATGCAATTGAAAAAGTTTTTGTTGTTTGGGTTAATTGCGGCGGTGTTGCCGGCGGTGGCCGAAGAAGCCGCGGACCGCAAAACCGCAACGTCGTTGAAATATGTCACACACGAATTGGACACGCTTCAAAACAAATTCGACGCGGAACAAAACAAAGCCATGGAATACACCAATGCGGCCGGAACGGTGCAAAAGCGCGCCGTCACATCGGAACTGGGGACCAGCACGTCCGACACATCACTTCCCATGGTTGGTGGGGTGAATACAAAATTAAATCAGAAACAGGACGACATCGCCGCGGTTAACGACCACACCGCCGTCACATACACTGGGCAACCCGGCGGTATCGGCCAAAAGGGAATTTATCAAACAACCGGCACATACGCGGAACAAAGAAATGACCTGATTGACGCAAAAACATTCAATGCGGCATTAAAGAATGGTCTTGATAGTGAATTTGTATGTAGGGAAGACAACCGCGATCCGGTGTCCGGACTTTGTTGGCTTTATACGATACATAATACATACGAAGAATCCGCACAGCCTTATGTTTCGGCGACCGGCACCGTTGTCCAAGATGGCACCCCGACACCAACGAATCCAATTTATCCCGTTTTCTATCGCCAGGGCGATATGGTATTGCGCAAAGTCGGTGACTATGCCGATTCATTCGACGCCACAACACATAAAATCACAAGACGCGTTGGTGTAAAAGTACTTGATGGGACGGAAAATTGGAGCCTACAAACATACCCTAACTATGTAATGGATGGTGCCACAACTTTTTGGAATGTCGGTGCAATACAGGACAACTTGTCGGTGAGGGCAGAAAGACCAGCTATTGGAATAAGTAACTATTTAATTAATGCGCCTGTGTCCTCAGCAGGCTCGACTCCTAAAATAGCTAACAGTTTTTCTATTGGTTCAACTGCACACACTGTTCATACTTTATGGATGCGTATAGAAGGGGAAAAAACTGTTGCCGAATGGAAACAATGGCTTGCCGACCAATACAACGCCGGCACGCCTGTGACAGTGTATTATCCACTCGCCACACCGGTGGAAGAGGATTGGACCGAAACAACGTATAATGAAAACGTCTATATCCCCCAGAATCAGAATTAGTGTAAGTGTTAGTGACTAGTTAGTGGGTCGGGAACACAAACGGGCGCAACGCGCCCGCACTAATCGCTTACACTAACACTTATCACTTACATTGTGAAATCTTCGCCCAGATATACTTTTTTCACCATTTTGTCACGAATGATTTCGGCACTGGTTCCATGTTTTAAAATCATGCCGTCGTGCAAGACATAACTGCGGTCCGTAATGCCCAATGTTTCGCGGACATTATGGTCGGTAATAATCACGCCCAGACCACGATTCTTTAATTGCGAAACCAAACTTCGAATTTCGTTCACCGCGATTGGGTCGATTCCGGCAAATGGTTCGTCCAATAATATGAATTTTGGATCGTTGGCCAATGCGCGTGCGATTTCTACGCGGCGGCGTTCGCCCCCGGACAACGATGTTGCCGGGCTGTGCCGCAGGTGTGATATAGAAAATTCTTCAAGCAAAGCGTCCAATTTTTGTTTGCGAATTTTTTTGTCGGGTTCTACAACCTCTAGGATAGCCATGATGTTTTGTTCGACACTAAGGCCACGAAACACACTGTTTTCCTGGGGCAGATAGCCGATGTGCAAACGGGCGCGTTGATAAAATGGCAGGTTGGTTATATCTTGGGAATTCAAGAATATTCGGCCGCGGGTTGCGTCAAGTTGGCCCGTTATGCAATAAAAGGCCGTCGTTTTTCCCGCGCCGTTCGGCCCCAGCAGGCCGACAGATTCCCCCTGGCGCGCAATCATCGATATATCGCGCAGAACAACGCGACGCCCGTATGATTTTGACAAATGTTCAATTTTTAATACAGATTGCTTCATTTTATTACTCACCAATTCGTAGTATTAATTCAGGTGTTTGTATGTTGTGACCGTCTTTCTTTGAAATTATATTCACATTTCCAACAAGTTGCAAAGTTTTTGTTTTAATGTTGTATTCACCCGCGTCCGCGGAAAAAGTTATTTGATCCCGGGTGCCGTTTTGTATTTGTGTTGTATAGCCCGATATTTTTTCAAATATAATGATGTCGGGCTTGTCGAATGTGCGCCGTCCAATGGCCGCGGTCACTTTAAAAGGTTCGCCGTTGGTGTCGGTGCCAACAATAGATGCGCCGGACATTTTAAACTGGTTCTGTATTACATCGGTCATATTGATAAACGCGATTGGTGTCCACAATAATTGACGCGTAAAAAGTGCGCCGGCCACCAACGCCGCAATCATTGTTATTCCCCAGCCTGTAAAGAAAAACTGCCACAATCGTTGCCAGCGTCGATGGCGGTTGATGATTATCAAATTGCGTTTGTTTTCTTTCATACGCGATATATTACATACTTATGAATCAAAAAGCAATTTTTTATATTTCTTCGTTTGTTTTTTTATGATATAATGTACGAAAGAGAGAGTTTAAATATATGGGAAAAATTAGGACATTTTTTTGTGCGTCGCTTGCGGTGTTTATGTGCGCGGGCGCGTTTGGCGCGTCGACTGGTTTGGTGCCGAAAAAGGCGGATTCTGTGGCAAAGCGTGATGCGTCCACATCGACAACATCCATGGGGGCAAGTTTGCTGCCTACGGCGCTTGGGCTTGTTAGTAATGTTATGCAATTAAGTCAACAGCAAAAGGCGCTTACGGCGGAATGTGAACCGACGGCACGTGAATTGAACTTTGTGAACAGTATGATAAAAGAGTGGGCAAATGCCGGTGGGGCAAATCCATTTCTTTCTTCAAGCGGGATTCGTGCATGTGTGCCACCGGAAAATTATGCGGATTCTGTGCGTTATTCTGGAACGGGTGTGGCGATTGATAATTCTGCGATATGTTGGGATTCGTTCAAGGAGTCCGAGGCGCACAATGCCGTTTGGGCCGGGTACCCAAAGGCGGCGGTGGCCGAATATTGCACAGATGGAACGGATAGCATTAGTGGGTGCAGTAGTAATAACCGCAAGAAAGTGACGAATATGTGGACGCTTTTCGAAATGATTGATTTCGAAAACAAAGATTACACCCGGGGCGAGGCAACACAGGCCGCGGCGTTATTGCAAAAGGCGGCTAATTGTTCGGGGACAAAACTTTCGGCGAAAAGGTTAGAAACTTTTGGCGGATTTATAACGGGAACAATAAGCAATCTTGGGCAACCGACAAATACGGGTTCTATTATGAATGCGGTGTCCAGTATTGTCGGACAAAAGGGAATCGGGAACATCGGCGGCATTGCGACTGTGGCGGCCCAGTTCTTGGATAAATAGTAAAAACACATCGTGTTTTTTGCTTTACTAAAAATGTCAAAATATGTATAATATGCGACAAGGTAAGAGAAAGGATTTTTTTATGATGTTAAAAACAAATATTTCGTTGTGTGCGCTTTCGCGTGTATTGGCGGTTGTTGGCGCTTTGTCTTTGGGTGCGTGTGCACGTTCAACGGTGGACGCGGAATATCAGGGCGGTTATATGGCAACGCCGACGGTCGATTATGTCGAAGGGTTGGACGTTTATTCGGCGCCGCATCAGGATTCTTTCCTTAATCAATTGGCGATGAATTATCGTTCTTATGCGATATATAATGCGCGGACCAGTGGGTATCCCGATATTGGTGAATTGTTTGCGCAAAAGGCTGTGGCGGCGTTTTCTGGCGAAGTGCCGTTCCCGGAATCGATTGATAATTGGCCGGTCCAAGATGATTCTGCCGCGTATAGTTTGATGATGGCATACAATGATATGATTGAATTGCTTCAGAATGATGCCGGGGTGACGAACCCAGAGTTGGCCGCGGAACTTCAGGCAAAGTATGATTGTTGGCTGTCCGCCACCGCAAGTGGCCAGGGTGCAACCGCACGTGAATGTCAGACCCGATTCGAAAATACTTTGGCCGC
This sequence comes from uncultured Alphaproteobacteria bacterium, assembly GCA_905233975.1. Lineage (GTDB taxonomy): Bacteria > Pseudomonadota > Alphaproteobacteria > Rs-D84 > Rs-D84 > Enterousia. Next base: position 239,318 of record CAJOGD010000004.1, read on the forward strand.
GTTGCGCGATTGTACTGGGGGCCGGGTTATAAATCCGATTGTGGAACGCGAAGTCACAGAAGAAGTTGTTGAAGCCAGGACTGTGAACAATGGCCGCGCCGCAAGGGTTGGGACCTTTTATCCGGAAACGTCCGGCATGGCCGCGATGCGCGGAACGAATCGGGCGCGTGATGGTGTTATTATTGTGAATAATGTTAATGTGCCGGAACACCTGATTAATCCGGAACCGGTTCAACCGATGGTTTTTAATCAGAATATTTACGGTGGCGATAAAACCCTGAATGATAACAGCACGCGAAACAGCAATAATGTTAAAAACGCCGGCAATACCAGTGTTGTTGAAAAATCCAGTTGCCCATGCGCACGTCAAAATGGTAATGATGGCGCGTCGCAACAAAGTGTTCAGGAAAATTATCAACCGATATCATTGACGGTTAATTCGAGTCCGGTGTCGGTGCAAAATCCGACGGCAAACTGTCCATGCGCGAATAAACCGAGTGAGGTAAATATTGTCGCAGATGGCATGGTTTCGCGTGAAGAATTTATAGAATTAATGATGATGATGCGTGCGGAATTGGCGGCGATAAACGCGCGTCTTGATGAAATTCAGGCGCAAAAGAATGAACCTGTGGTGCGTCATAGGGACGAAACGACCGTTATCAAGGTTCAACAAATTCCCGTCGAACCGAAACAGCATGTTATGGAAGAGGTTTTTGAAATCCGCTTTGACTTTGACAAGGCGACAATAAAACCTGAATACGAAGATATAATTCGCCAGTTGGTTGGTGTCACGCGCGCCAACAAGAATGTAAAGGTTTCTGTGGTCGGCCATACCGATACATCGGGCAGCAAATCTTATAACTATGCCCTGGGTGGTCGTCGGGCCGAGGCGGTGCAGAAAATGCTGATAGATTACGGTATCCCGTCAAGTCAGATTGTTGCCGTTAGTGCGGGCGAAGAAGATTTGAAAGTTCCGACACCGGACGGTGTGCGTAATGCCGAAAATCGTCGTGTTCGCGTTGTCAAAGAAGTGACATATACTGAACCGGCGGACGAAAGTTATGCACCGGTTGCGGATGTTGATGTTGAACAATTCTATACGGATTGTGAAAACGGGGACTGTGAAACGGAATATTAAAAAACGGTGATTGCGAAAACGCTTGACAAAAGTTTTTGTTAGTATATAATCGTGGTCGCCAGAGAGATGCTTTGTAAAAGGTATGTAAAATGGTAGATGATATAAATGTTCTTAATACAGCACGTCGGAAGATGGCATTTCGTGGTGCGGCTGGTAATGTGTTTCCTTTGAAGCAAGCTTTGGTGAACGCTGGTATTCCAGAGAGTGACATTACCGCTGGACGTCGGCCAAATGACGGGTTTGTAAAATAACCGAATTTTGGTTATATGCAATTTTGCGTGGCAGGGCGTATGCTTTGCCATGCTTTTTTTTGTAAAAATAATTTGGAGAAAGGTGTCTTTCGTGGTATAATGGTTCCCGAGGATATTAGAAGGGAGTTTCATATGTTTAAAAAGTTATTCATAATTTTAACGGTTTTTATGCCGGGTCTTTGTTTCGGGGCTTTGTCGGGGTTGCAAAACTCTGGTGAATTCGATGGTGGGTATTATTCCGATTATAACTATGACGAGCTGGATACTGTGCCGGGGGCCGAAGGAATGGATGATATGCAGGTTAACTCAGAGCTGCGTCATGATATTCAGGTTTTGGACGAACAAATTGCAGCGTGTGAACGCAAGCGCAAGGGTTGGGTCGCGGCCACGATTGTTGGTGGTGTCGGTGTTGTTGGAACCGGGATTGCGGCACTGGTACAAAATAGCAAGATTCAAGAGAAAAAGTCAGAGTTAGGTCAGGTTAAAGCGAATGTTGATAACACAGATCGTCAAATCCAAGAAGCAAATAGAACATTGAATAATATGTAATCATAGGGGTTCAAGAGATGAGAATGAAAAATTTTATATCTTTGATTGGTTTGTTTGCGGTTGTTGGTGCGACGGTTAATGATTATGCACATGGTGTGGCGATGACGCCGCAAAATCAAAGTCTGTTAAAGCAAAAGCAGGCTAAAATCGCGGAACTTGAAAAATGTGAAGGCAAAAAGAAAGGCTTTATGATTGCGGGTATATCAACGCTTGGGCTTACCGCCGGTGGGATTGCTTTGAATGTTGTCCAGGCAAACAAGAGTAATCGGTTGTCCAGTGAAATAGATGCGGCGCGTCAGGATTTAAGTGCAAAGCAAGGTGAACTTGCGAATGTTCAGGGATTAATAGCACAAAGAGATCGCGAACGTCGGCGCGCGGAATGTGAAGCCCAAGACGGCAAACGTTGGACCGACGATGGTCGTTGCGTGGACAATGTTGTGCAGGCACAGGTGGAAACCGGGGGCAATGACGGTGTTGCGCAAAGTCTGTATGCAGGTTATGAATTGGACTGTGATCATGTGGAATTTAGGTTTTTTGAACATACGGATTATGAAGCGACCAAGGCGCGTTTAGATGCCGAATGCCGTAAATGGACGGGGCGTGATATGGTATCACCTTTGGGCATTTCGGTGAATGGTCAAATGGTTTATAGATGTGCGGATTATAAAGAAAAAGCGCGTTGCGATTATGATGATGGTATTGTTATGTTGGGGGGACTTATTGGTCAACCTTGTGCGGAACATATCAAAGATATAGCGAATTCTAATTTTACCGGAATATGGACGCGTGATGAAAAGGGTAAGTATTCTTGTAAAGAATCTGAAAACAGCACATTGCCGGTGCCATGTGTTTGCAAACCCAAAGAAGAATCGAATGTGGTACCGCCTGTGACACCGTTGCCCGCACCAAAACCGACAAGTGATCGCGTTTTGGGCAAGGATTGTTTAAAAGGCGATTTGCCGCATAATGCAACCAAGGGTATATATTGGGAAAAACCGGGGAATTATCAATGCCTGAGTGAAGATAAGTTGGTGCCATGTTCGTGTAAAGTGACGGATTGTGCCAGTGGGTTCGAAGTGCAAAATTTCGAAAAATGTGTTGCGGGTTCTATCGATCCATTAAAGCCGATTCAACCAACGCCGGTTGAACCCGGAAAGCCGGAATACAACGATATTGATGCAAAAACATGTAAATTGTCCGGTGGCGATTGGCAATATAAATCCGGTTCCAAAAGGTACGAATGTTTCTGTGGAATAAACCAATCGGCAAGTGACAAGAACATGGTGCAAACCGCCGGATTCAAAACATGCGCATGCAAGAAAAATTATATTTGGGTTGATGACAATGATCATTCCAAAGGGTGCAAGCGAGGAGTATCCGCCGCGGAAAGTGCAGAATTGAATAAAATAACCAATCTTTACGGCAAATTTGAAAAGAAGGTCGATTCAATGGATACCAAGGCCGGTCAGGTTGAAAATGCCGCAAAGGCCGCGGGTAATGCAAGCAATGCGACCAGTGCCAGAAACTATGCCGACCAGGCCAAAAAGTATTTTGGTGAAATTGAAAATCTGCATATAGACGCGGGGGCTTTGTATGACGATATAAATGGTTTGATTGCCGGTTTAAGTGGCGAACTAAAGTCCAAGGCTCAGCCATATAAACAAGATGCGGACACGTTGAATTCCCGTATGGAATCCATTGTTAGCAAGGCGCGCAATGCCGCATCCAGGGCAGAGCAATCCGCGGTCGCGCTTGAAAAGTCGGCTGCTACGAATAAAACCTGTAAGACACAACAGTGCCAAAAGTGTGTTGATACGGGCGGAAAATGGGAAGAACAATTGGGTGGGACCGCGTTTTGTAGATGCGATAGAAAACAAGACTTGGTTTCCGATAGCAGCAAGATGTTGTATTGCAAACCTGCAAATGGAAATAGTTCGTCGGGTTCTAAAGGCACTTCGGGAAGCACCCCTGTGACCAGCAGTAATCCAGAAGTTCAGAATTGTTTTAACAAAGTTAGAACGTATTTGGTTAGGGAATGTCCAAAGTGTGTCGGGAGTTTGAATTCTGGCCATGGAATTGATGCGGCGGAATGGGATTTGAACGGAATGGGGTATTGTGAAGATATTGCTGCGGGTGGTGGATATTCAACCACGATATGGGAACGGACCGATTCAAGTAATACGGTTTTCAAGATTATGGCTAAGAACGGTTCGTTTAGATGGTTATTTTGTCCGGCAAAATGTGGAAAAATTTAGGTTAAAAATCCCCCGCGTGTGCGGGGATTTTTATTGTTGGTATTACATCGCTAATACTAATCACTTTTTCACAGCCCAGAAGAGGGCAAGCAGCCAACCAATGCCGGTCCAGCCAAAGACCCATGACGCAACACGAATACGCATTGCAACCGCTTTGGCCTTGTCATTTTTGGCGGCAAGGTATGCCGGCGCAAGTATAATCGCAACCAGCGCACCCGCCGCCACAATGTATTTTATTATTAAAATATGTTCCGGTTTTAACGGCATCTTTATTTTCCATACGTTGCTTTATCGCCCAATTCTTCTTCGATACGCAACAGTTGGTTATATTTTGCCATGCGGTCGGTGCGCGACATTGATCCGGTTTTGATTTGTCCCGCGTTCGTTGCAACGGCCAAATCCGCAATAGTTGTGTCTTCGGTTTCGCCACTGCGGTGTGAAATCACAACGCCATAGTTCGCGTCTTGGGCCATTTTGATTGCGCGCAGTGTTTCTGTTAACGACCCGATTTGATTTACCTTGATAAGAATCGCATTTGCAACGTCGCCGTCGATTCCGCGTTTTAGGCGAACCGGATTTGTCACGAACAGATCGTCGCCGACCAATTGGCATTTGTTTCCAATCTTTTCGGTAAGTGTTTTCCATGCCGCCCAATCTTCTTCGGCCAATGCATCTTCGATAGAAATAATCGGATATTTTTCAATCAATTCGGCATAGAATTCGACCATGTCGTTCGATGACATCTCTTTGCCTTGGAACTTATAAACTCCGTCAGAGTAAAATTCAGACGATGCAACGTCCAGTCCGATTGAAATTTGCTCGCCCGGTGTGTATCCCGCGTCACGAATTGCGGCAATGATTGCGTCCAACGCTTCGTCGCATGAATTAAAGTTCGGTGCAAATCCGCCTTCGTCACCGACATTCGTTGAATGGCCGCCAGATTTCAAAATCTTTTTCAAATGGTGAAATGTTTCGGCCCCCATTTGAATTGCCTCGGCCTCGGTCTTGGCGCCGTTTGGAATAATCATGAATTCTTGGGCATCCAGTCCATTGTCCGCGTGCGCACCACCGTTGATGATGTTCATCATTGGGCGTGGTAAAACATGCGGATTTTCATTCCCATAAATTTCCGCAAGGTACGCGTAAAGCGGAACGTGTTTTTGATTTGCAACCGCGCGCGCCAATGCAAGCGATACAGACAATATCGCATTTGCACCAAGTTTATCTTTGTTAGGCGTGCCGTCGATAGCAATCATTTTTTCGTCGATTTCTGTTTGCCGGCTTGCGTCCAATCCAATTAAGGCCGGCGCAATAATTTCGTTCACGTTTTTAACCGCTTTTGTCACACCTTTGCCCATGAATGCGGTGCCACCGTCACGCAGTTCCAATGCTTCGAATGAACCGGTACTGGCCCCCGATGGAACCGCCGCGCGGCCCAATGCGCCACCAGATAAGATTACGTCGCATTCTATGGTTGGGTTGCCACGCGAATCCATAATTTGTCTTGCGTGAATTTTTGTGATTTTATACATATTTTTCTCCTTATTGTTTTACTTGTTACTTTTTTTTCTTTCGGATTTGTGGTATAATATAGCAACATAATAGAGGAAAGAGAACAAAAAAATATGATAAAAAAATGGGCTCCGTTTTTATGCTGTTTGACCCCAATTTGTGCGTTCGCAGAAGACACCATAATTCCGGGGACGCCGGGCCAAATGTCCCAGATTGACGGGGCTTTGAGCCTGGGTGAGGGTTCTTATATTTTCCAATCTGGGGCGGGCATAAATGTCGGTGGTGGGATAACGACCGCGGGGGGTGTGTATGTCGGGTATGATGCGGTGGCGCCACTTGTCGGGGGCAGTATTTATGCCGAATCGGGTATCGATACAAATTATTCCATTATAACCAACGGAAGTGTTTCAATAGGCGGCGTTTTAGATGTTGCCGCAACCAAGAATTTAACCATTGGTGGTTCGGGCGGCGCGTTGTATAACTTTGTCGCCAATGCCATAGAGGTTGGCGGCGGGTTGAACCTTTACGGAAATATCGTGTCGGCCGGGCAATTTGTTGCGTCGGGCAGTGGGACCGCGACCATAGAGGCAAATTCTTTATCGATTACGAACAACGGCACTTTCCAAGCGTTGGATTCCAAAAATGTGACGGTAAATGTTGGAACGGGAATGTTCAATGTTTCGGGCGGTGGTATTGAAAACAAGGCAAGTGGGACAATGTCTTTGACCGCCGGTCAGATTATTGCGAAAAATATAACAAACGAATCGAATTATGGAACGTTGAATATCAATGCAACTTCTTTGCAATTAAGCGGCGGCGATTCGACAACAAACGCATCGTTTATTAACAAGGGGAATTTTACCGGTGTTGTTTCGGGTGCAACGACACTTGCGCATGGGTTTGATTTATCAAGCATGGGCGCGGCAAATACGTTCAGTTTGACAACCGGAACATTGGTGCTGAATGACAGGATAGACGCGTTTTATGACAATAATTTGGCTTCGTTTACGGTTAATGTCACCGGCGGCATAATAAGTGCGAATACGATTCGCAATGGCTATGATAATTTGTCGGCAATAATGAATTTGTCTGCGTCGGGTGGTATTAATGCAATCGGGGTCGTTGCAAATGGCGGAACGATGAGTTTATCTGCGCCGAATATATCGGTTGGCGCGGGTGGAATTTCGGTTGCGGATACGGGGATTTTAAATATATCGAACGCGACAACAATTACATCGGCCGGCGCGGTGTCTGTGGCCGGGAACCTGACCGCCGGTGCGACCGGTGCGGCCCAAGGGGAATTTGGTGTCGGAACGGGTTGGACCGATATTAATACGGGGACTAATGGCTTTAATGTTGGTGGTGTTTCTGCGAATGGTTCGGGGAACGGCGTCGGGATTTATGCGCAAACGGTAAATGTTGCAAATAATGTTTTGTCGAATAATGCCGGCGGCGTTGCATTTAATACGAATACTTTGAACGTTGGTGGAAACATTGGTGGCGATGACGTTGCGATAAATAATATGAATTCGGCCACAGGAACGAATATCACCGTTGGTGGCAATATACTTGGCGGAACGGATATTATCGGACTTGGGCATATGACGGTTGGCGGCGATTATCTTTTTGATGATAATAGTCGTCTGGTTGCATTTGCTAATTCGGGAACCGGTTTTTCGTATTGGGGAACGGCAACATTTGATAGTGCGAACAATGTTAGTGTTATAACTAATAATGTTGTGGGCGCAGAACCGTTGATTTCTGTATCTGGGCAATTAATAACGAATATTAGTGGTGGTGTGGCATCGCCCGATAATTCGCCGCTGTTGGATTCGCAGATTGGCATTAACCTGCGCAGTGTTGTTAATGGCAATAGTGCGATATGGCTGGTGCATGCGGATAGCGGTATCCAAGAACTTGCCACGCGTATTTCGGGACTTAGCATAAATTTCTGTAATGCGACCGGCACGATTTGTATGGATTATTTGGCCGCGACCGGTGGCGGATATAATGGTGCGGGAACGGATTTGCCGATACATCTTGTATCTTATGATACGGACGGTGATGGCGAAAACGATAGTTTATATGTTGTGTTCGATGATGTTTTGGTGCCGAATGGCGGTTTGTTGAAATTGCAACCGATTGTTGCAAGTGCGCCGTATTACACAACCGGCGAATATCAATCGGCCGGGGCGTTGGATAATTTGATTGAATATGAATTATTGACCAAGGGATTTTCATACGAATCGCCGATGGGTGTTGCGCGGATACTGTTTGATGATACGGTGTTGCATCGGGTTAGCGAAGAATTGTATCAACGCATGAATTACTATTGGCTGCACGATGATCCGAACGTTATTCGTGCGTTTAGTCGCGTCTTTCAATTGCGCGAAGCGAACCAGATTGCGGACATGTTAGAATTAAATACGCATACGGTATTCAAAGATTTGTCTGATCGGTTTATCGATGAATCTATTTGGAATCGTAATCGTCGCGTGAACAAGGCGTGGTTTGTTGCGGACTATGGTTATTTTGTTGATGATATGGTTGATAATCATGCACATGGTTCGCGAATCGGTTTTAATTTTGGATATGATTGGCAGTTAAACAAGACATTAATCTTGGGCTGGACGGGGCATGTCGCGCATACACGCGGATTGGACGGTGATGTTATCGACCTTGGGTATGGAACGGTTGAGGCGACCGGGCATGTTAATACCGATGTTCGTAATTTGAATGTAGGCGGCGGTATGTATTTCATTCAGACTTTGAATAACAAGTTGCGTTGGTATGGCGATGCGATGTTGGATTTGAATTTTATCGACATCACGCGCGACCAGACATGGGTTGACACGATTAATGGTGATGCGGTGTCGTATGGTTTGGTTGGTGAAACCGGTTTGATACACGATTGGTTGAATCAGTATATCGTTGGCAATCTGTATCTGCGTATGGGGTATAACTTTGGTTTTGACATGACCGAAAAGGTCGGCGGTGTGAATTACATGAATTTGGACTTTGACGGACACTTTATCTTGACCCCCGGGTATTCATTGACCGCCCAGAAACGTATTTATCCATCGGCGTGGTTCCAATTCAGGCCCTATGCGACGCTTGGTGTCGAATATGATTTGATTTCTGCGCCTGATACGATGAAGTACAAATTCGCGGCGGTGAATCCATGGACGGAATATGATGTCGGTGTGGATCCGCTGTGGGTGCATGCGGGCGTGGGCGTGGAATTCCTTTCGGTTAATGGTTTGCACTTTGGTGTGGGCTATCGGTACCAGTATAATGCAAATGTCCAAATGCATAAAATCCACCTTTCGGGAATGTATAGGTTTTAATCCGCCTTCGCGCAAAACGCTACGGCGCGACTTCGCCGCCCCCCCCCCTTTCCGGTGGAAAGGGGACTTAAAAAACACCGCATTGGAAACCAAGCGGTCGGGGTGTTGAGAAATCACAAGCAATCATGACCCCCATGGACTTCATATATACTCCATAGGCACCCCAACCAACGGGGCGGTACCAGAATAACGGCACAAAATATCGGAAATTTTGCGGATTACGACATAATGTGCCGATTGCTTGCGGGCTTCTCAGGGCCCCAAACCAGATTCCCATCTGTGTTCGTCACTGTTTTATCAAAATTGGTAAATTTAACGCAAGTGTTTTTTGTGGCGGCCCTGTAAAATTTACTTGTTTTTTATTTATGATTTCTGATAAAATAAAAATGTCGGCGGGTGTTCCGTTGATGTGGTTTGAAAGCCACCTCACAAAGCGTCAATTTACGGCGCGGTTGTTGCGTCGTTTTTTGATGAAAAATTCCTGGCACTTTGGGGGCCAGGAAGGCGGTAAAATATCTTTTAATATACCGCACAATTCTTTGTGATTGCTTTCAACCTCCTGGCCACTTGAAGTTATTTCGGTGGTGTTTTTATTCGTTGTTAGTGAAAGGAAAAAAGGGGAGGAAAATGGGTTTGAAAAAGTTTTTGTTGTTCGGGTTGATTGCGGCGGTGTTGCCGGCGTTGGCGGAGGAAGCGTCGGACCGCAAAACCGCAACGTCATTGAAATACGTCACGCATGAATTGGATACGCGTCAAAACAAATTTGGCGCGGAACAAAACAAGGCCATGGAATACACCGATTCGGCAGGAACGGTGCAAAAACGCACAGTCACATCGGATTTGGGCAGCAGCACGACGGACACATCACTGCCCATGGTTGGGGGTGTGAACTCAAAGTTAAATCAAAAACAGGACGACATAGACCCGTTTAACGACCACACCGCGGTCACATACACCGGAACGGTCGGAACAATCGGCCAGAAAGGAATTTATCAAACGACCGAATCGTATGCCGAACAATCGGATAATCTTATTGACGCAAAAACCTTTAACGCCGCATTAAAGAACGGACTTGATAACGAATTCAAATGCAGGGACTATAAACCGGATACGAATCTTTGCTGGGTTTATTCGATACATAATAATATTGGTGATGGGTCATTGCCGCCCGAATATACACAGTTGGAATATATTGAAAGTACAGGGACGCAATGGATTGATACGGAAATTTATCCGTCTGATAGCACAACGACGCAAGTCGATTTTCAATACACAGAACTTCGGGCGAATGACACGATTTTTGGTGCTAATACTCAGAATGCAGTTGAATATTACGGTCTTGGGTTGGCCCATGGCACCCAATGGCGTTTGTGGTATGGCAGTGGTGGTTCTCCATGGGTTGTATTTGGTGATGCGGACACGAATAAACACAGGGTTGTATTAACGGATAGAAAGATATATTTTGATGGTGCCACCGTTCCCAGTGCAACATCGCGTTTAACACTAACATCGCCATCATCACGACCGATTACATTATTCGCATATAATTATCGTGATACAGCACCAGTGTCATATTTCGCAAAAGCAAAGATATTCGGTGTTGTAATCAAACAGGGCCAAGAAACCGTCCGCAACATGGTCCCCGCCAAGCATGGTAATACTATTGGTATGTATGATACGATTAACAACAGGTTTTTTGAAAACGCCGGTGATGGTGATGATTTTACCGCCGGCCCGGAATTGAATGTTTATATCCCCCAGAATCAATAACGTCATACCGCATTTCGCTCTCGTCACCCCGCACTGCATTCCCTGCAGGGTGACGAGAGCGCGGAAAGCCTAAGGAGACCCCGCTTTTCAGCGGGGTGACGGTGTTTTTTTTTGTAAAGGGGAATTCTTTAGAACGGAATATCGTCGCCGATTTCCGAAATGGAAATTTCTTCGGACGGTGCCGGTGCAGACGATCCGGTAGCGCCGCCGGACATAGAATCAACCGCCTTGGCACCGGAAAGTATTACCATGGTGCCACTGAATTGGTTTAATACAACCTCGGTCGTGTAGGTGTCTATGCCTTGCTGATTTTGCCATTTGCGCGTGCGCAGGGCGCCTTCGATATAAAGTTTCGTTCCCTTTTGCAACATGCGTTCGGCGACATCGATTAAGTTCGTGTTAAAAATCACAATGCGGTGCCATTCGGTTTGTTCCTTTTGTTCGCCGCTTTGCCGATCGCGCCAACGGTCAGATGTCGCAAGTGAAAAAGTCACAACCTTTTGGCCGCTCTGCATAGTGCGAACCTGGGGTTCTTGCCCGATATTACCAACCAATATTACTTTGTTTATACTTCCTGCCATTTTTCTTCCTTTTGTTTCATGTGATTTCATTGGAGCAGGATTTGTTGATAATGTCAAGTGGTTAGTGTTAGTGTTAGTGTTGGTGTTAGTGTGGCGTGATGCGCCTAATTTCTTTTTCTCCACTAACCACCTACACTTACACTAATCACTTTTCCTTGACTTTTTGTTCAAAATGTGCCATAATATGTGGCGCAATAGGTTGTGATGCGTTCTGTATCACAAATTTCCCAAAAAGGATTATAATATGCATATAAATGAAATAAAGGCCAAGTCGCCACAACAACTGTTGAAAATGGCGGAAGATATGGGCATAGAAGAGGCGTCGCAGTTAAACGTGCAACAATTGCGCTTTGCGGTTATGCGCGGGTATGCGACCGATAAAAAAATCACGCTAATTGGCGACGGTGTTCTTGAACGGTTACAGGACGGTTTTGGTTTCCTGCGCGCACCGGAAAGCAATTATTTGGCCGGGCCGGACGATTTGTATGTGTCGCCAAGTTTGATAAAAAAATATGGATTAAAGACCGGTGATTATGTCGAAGGTCAAATTCAGGCGCCACAAAATGAATCTGAACGTTATTTCGCGTTGGAAACGATTGAACGCGTGAATGGTGATGACCCGGAAAAATTGCGGCATCGCGTATCTTTTGATGATATGACGCCGCTTTACCCGGACGAACAGTTAAAGATGGAGGTTATCGGTGATACGGACAAGGGACGCAATTTGTCCGCGCGTGTTATCGACCTTATATCGCCGACGGGCCGGGGCCAGCGTTCGCTTATCGTTGCGCCGCCGCGGACCGGTAAGACCGTCATGTTGCAAAATATCGCGCATTCGATTGCAACAAACTATCCGGATGTGAAACTTATTGTATTGCTTATTGACGAACGACCCGAAGAGGTCACCGATATGCAGCGCAGTGTCAAGGGAGAGGTTATATCTTCGACCTTTGATGAACCCGCAACGCGACATATTCAGGTTGCCGAAATGGTTATCGAAAAGGCAAAACGTTTGGTAGAGGCGGGACAAGATGTTGTGATTCTGCTTGATTCCATTACGCGTTTGGGGCGTGCGTATAATACATTCGTTCCGTCCAGTGGCAAGGTTTTAACCGGTGGTGTTGACGCGTATGCGTTGCAACGGCCAAAGCGGTTCTTTGGTGCCGCGCGTAATATCGAAGGCGGGGGCAGTTTGACGATTATCGCGACCGCACTGGTCGATACCGGTTCCAAAATGGACGAAGTTATTTTTGAAGAATTCAAGGGAACGGGTAATAGTGAAATCATACTTGACCGGAAATTGTCCGATAAACGTGTTTATCCGGCGATTGATATTACCAAGTCCGGCACGCGCAAGGAAGATTTGCTGGTCGGTAAAGAATTGCTTGCGAAAATGTATGTCTTGCGTCGCATTATCAATCCGATGGGAACACTGGAGGCGATGGAATTCTTGTTGGATAAATTGCGATTGACTAAGACGAATAGTGATTTCTTTAATTCCATGAATCAATAACAAATGCGCACCGTTTGGTGCGTTTTTTGTTGGGGGTAAAAAATGCAAAAGTATTTGATAATCGCCGTTTGTGCGATGGTTTTTGGCGCGTATTTCTTTGGCGCCCGAATTGCGCGTGAAAAGTGTGTGGCCGATGGTGCCAATGCGCAGACAGGCGAAATTATAAACAATGTAAATATGGTAAGGGGGGCAAATGAAAAAACTGTGCATACCAATGTGCGCGATATTCGTGACATCTTGCGACGGAAATATACCATTGCGGAATAGATCGGCGGCAGAGGTTTGCCCATGCGAATTTATTTATGGGCGCGAATCCGATTGGGACGTAATCAGCGACGATTTGGCGCGCAATATATACCGACATAATTTGGTCTGTGAAAAAATGCGTGGGAAATAATTATTCACTGTAATATTCAATCACTGCGGTGGCGGCGTTTTTGATGTTTATCATACGCTGTTCATAACTATTGCAATCGCGTGATATTTGGGAACGGTACGCGTCGCGCATGTTTGATGCCATCGAAGCGCAATTTTTAAGGTGCGCAACGCAATATTCGTGGCCGGTTAAAAACACCGTTTGACCGCGCATGCGTTCTTCGGCCGTTGGCCATTCGATGTTTAGTGCGTTATCAAGGTTTTCCCAAGAATTTTCACCAACATATCCGCCAATGCGTTCCATCCAATATTCGTTCATTTCTTCGTCCGTCCATTGGCCACCACCGCGCAGTTTGATTATCTGAATCATCAGGGCGTTTATTTCATCTTGGTATTGTGAATCGATTTGGGCCAATTTCGCACTGCAATAACAGCGGTTATATGCGGTGTTCGCGCGGGCGCAATAACCGTCCATACATTCGATATATCCCGCAAGACAACGCGTTGTTGGAACGTCGTACGTTGTGGTTGTGGGGGCCGCGACATCGGTGCCGGTGCGTGCACCACCCGCGCCACGTGTCGCATTTTGCCGGGCGGCGCGTGGAACGACGGTGCGCCCCGTCGTATTGGTTGCGGCGCGCGCAACCACGCGACGCGATGCGGTCGTTGCCGGTGCGGAAACGTTAGTGGCGGCGCGGGCGGTGGCCGTATTTGAACGTGGCACCACGCGACGTGATTCGGCCATTTGCCGCGTTTTAACAACAACGTCCATCGGGTTGTTGGTCAGTGTAGTGGTTGTCCCGGGGTTCAATGCGGTTCGCATTTTATTGTTCAGGTACGGATACATATACGCATACGCGTTCGGATCAACATACATCGCCGGTTTTCGTGTGGCGGCGCCAACGGCCGCGGAACACAGCACAATGCACGACGCAATAAAAAACCGAAGAAACCTTTCCATGTTTTTCAGTTTAATAAAAATACATGCGCCAAGGCAATAAAAAAAACCGAAACAAATGTTTCGGTTTATCGTTTGATGTCTAAATTATTTCTTTTTTGCCTTGATTGCGCCCCAAACCAACATCAGGACACCCGCGGCGGCCGCATAACAACCGGCACGCAGTGGATTAACATCTTGTCCTTGGGCGGTTGGGACATCGGTACAAACACATAACAAAGCAACCAAGCCGCCCATCGCCGTAATTGCGCCACCGGCCTGAATTAACAATTTTGCCAAATATTTATTGTTATTTTGCATGTGTGTTGGTTTCTTTTGCGTTGGCCGTTATTTGTTTGGATGCTTTATTGGTCTTTTTCCATGCGTGCAGGGTGGCAAAGAAGCTTATAATCAACCCTGTACATGCTCGTATCCCTCTGAAATCCACTTCATCGATCAAATCTGTATATGCTTTTTTGTCAAAAGCGTTGCCGAAATTATATGTTTCTTTTAACGGCGCCAAGTAAGCCCCAGCCAGGGATCCATTTCCGGCCTCTGCTTGTTCGACGCGGTTGCGGTCAGGTAATGATACGGCGGCTTCAAAAAAGTTGGCGCCTTCGCTTGTGGCGTGCCCTTTGAGGCCGCAAATCCACATGAAGTACATAACTATCAAGAACACGCTTTGGTACTTGCAGAAATGGCCTAAAAAACGCCAAAAATCCGCTTTGTTGACGGAATTTAACTTTTGTTGTTCCATTTTTTATCCTTTTATTAAGTTAACCGTAATATAATACAAAATATATTGATTGTCAAGTATTTATATTTTTATAGAAAAAAGATGATTTTTAGGAATTTTTTCGGTATAATGTTGCATCAGGAGAGGGGTTTATGAAGCGAATTTTACTTGTATTTGCGCTGTGTATGCCGGTTTTGGCGATGGCGGAAGATGATTGCGCCACGCGCCGCGATGTGCCGGACGGTGTTCAGTCTTTGTCGGACGTTATAAAATTGGGGCTTTGCCGGAATCCGCAAACGGCGGCGGCGTATGCATCGTTACGGGCAAGTCGTTTTAATAAAAATGCCGGATATGCAAGTTATTTGCCGTCTGTGTCCGCGGGGGTAAGTGCGAACAAAAATTATCGGGACCATGAATGGGGCGATTGGGGTTATGGCGCGTCCATTTCCGCGTCTTATTTGATATTTGACTTTGGACGGCGGACGGCCGACATGAATCAGATGATTGCCGCATATCGCGCCGCGGGGTTTGATTTTAGTGAAACCGTCCAGAATTTTGTTTATGGGCTTGTTGGGTCGTATTATGAATTGTTGAATGCCGATGCGGACGTGGAATCATCGAAATCTGCATTAACTGTGGCCCAAACTGCGTATGACACCGCAAATAAAAAGTTCAAGGCGGGTGCGGTCGCGCGTGCCGATGTGTTAAAGGCGGAAACAACATTGGCAAGTGCAAAGTTGGCGTTGGAACGGTCAAAAAATAATCGTGAAATTACCAAGGGAACATTGCTTACCAAACTTTCGTTTCCGGCGGACGGCGATATCGCGATTGCCGATATGTCATCGACATTTGGAACGGATGCGGAAAACGAAAGCGTCGAAGAACTTATTAAAATTGCGCGTGAAAAACGTCCGGATTTGTTAAAAGCAACCGCAAATAAAGATGCCGCGTGGCACAAACGTAATGCGGCGTTTTTGAAAAATTTACCGTCTATTTCGGCGTCGGGTTCGATATCTTGGAATGACGATAGTTTATCGGATACGTTTAGCCCAAATTCAAACAAAGTGAACGGTTCGATTGGTATTCGTGCCTCTATGCCGATTTTTGCAGGATTTGCGAATATGTATGGTCTGCGCGCGGCCGAGGCGGATTATACCCGCGCCAAGTATAATGAGCAGCAAACGGCGAATGCCGCGGAATTGGATATCTTTACTGCGTACAATAACTATAAAACCGCGCAGACCGTTTTGGAACAAACCAAGGCTTTGTTAAAGTCCGCGACGGAATCTGAAAAGGTGACAAGTGGTATGTACAAGGTTGGACGTGCAACAATGCTTGATTGGCAAACGGCACAATCTGAATTGGTGTCGGCACAAAAGCAAAATAATGCGGCAAAGTACGATTTGTTTATTAAACGGGCTGCGGTGGCGTTGGCCATTGGCGATTTAAAGTCAGAGTTGGAGGGAATAAAAGATGAATAAAAAAAGAAAAAATTGGATTATTCGACATAAATGGTGGTGCATTGCGGGCGCGGCGGCGGTTCTTATGATTTGGGCCTTTACCGGAACGGCGTCCAAGGTTGCAAAAAAAGACTTTGTCACGATGGATATTATGCGCGGCAACTTGTCCCAGACTGTGACCGCAACGGGCGAGATTCAGCCCCTTAACACCGTAAATGTTGGTTCCCAGGTTTCCGGAACGATTTCTGAAATTTTCGTTGACTATAATTCGGTGGTTAAACAGGGTGATAAACTGCTTGAAATTGATCCGTCGGTGTTAAAGGCGTCGGTGGATGAGGCCGAGGCATCATTGGAATCGGCCAAGTCACAGTTGAATTTGGCGAAAAGCGATTATAATCGTAATAAATCCCTGTATGATTCCGGCTATATTGCGCGCGCCGAAATGGATCAATCTTTGGCCACGTATGAACAGGCGTTGCAATCGGTAAAGCGCATGCAATCGCAATATGACCGGGCGGTGACGAACCTTTCGTATGCGACAATTGTATCGCCGGTTGATGGGACGGTAATTTCGCGCAAGGTCGATAAAGGCCAGACCGTCGCGGCATCTTTCCAAACGCCGGATTTGTTTGAAATTGCCGAAGATTTAACGAAAATGCAAATTGAAACTTCGGTATCCGAGGCGGATATTGGCGTTATAAAGCAGGGCCAAACCGTCACATTTACGGTTGACGCGTATTCGGGGCAAACGTTCGAAGGCTTTGTGCGCCAGGTCAGACTTTCGCCGACAACTACATCGAATGTTGTGGTTTATACCGTTGTGATTGATGTCGATAACACTGATTTGCGTCTTATGCCGGGAATGACGGCGTTTGTGACGATTATCGTGAATGCGGCGAATGATACTTGGAAAGTGCAAAATTCTGCATTATTGCTGCGCAGTTTTGACGGCATTGTTGAAACAGATGACGAAAACGTTACGCCGGCCAATCATTTGGCGATAAAGCGCGGTTCGCGTGTTGTCTTGGTGCCATATACCAAGGGTTTGGTGACCGCAACCGAAACGCAGATAATTTCGGACGAAATAGAAGAGGGTGACAAGGTTATTATCGGCTATGTGGGACAACAGAAAAAGGCAAGCACCAATCGGGGTGGAAATAATCGTGGTGGCGGAATGATGGGTGGCCCCGGCGGCGGCCCAAGGTAAAGGCGCGACGTCATGAAAAAAACGCCGGTAATTTCACTAAAAAAAATCTGTAAAAGTTTCCCTTTGGAAATCGGGGGCCAGCAGCAGGTTCTGTTTGATAATACCTTTGATATTATGCCGGGTGAATTTGTTGCGATTATGGGCCCGTCGGGGTCGGGTAAGTCAACCTGTATGAACATAATCGGTGCGTTGGATACGCCGTCGTCGGGTGTTTATGAACTGTATGGCAAAGATATAACAACACTTTTCCCCGATGAATTGGCCAAGGTGCGTAATGAATATATCGGTTTTGTGTTTCAGAATTTTAATTTGCTGCCAAAGCGTAATATCTTGGACAATGTGATGTTGCCACTGATGTATCGTGGGTTGCCAATGGCGGAAAGAATTGGTCGTGCGCGCGAAATGTTAAAGTTGGTTGATTTGGAAAATTTTGAAACGTATTTGCCGACGCAACTTTCGGGCGGTATGAAGCAACGCGTTGCGATTGCGCGGGCGCTTGCCGGCGATCCAAAGATTATATTGGCGGACGAACCGACCGGTGCACTCGATTCCAAAATGGGGAATGAAATTTTGCGTTTTTTCAAGAAACTGAATAACGATTTGGGAATCACGATTGTGATGATTACGCACGAATTTGAAATTGCAAGTTATGCACGTCGTGTGATT
This sequence comes from uncultured Alphaproteobacteria bacterium, assembly GCA_905233975.1. Classification (GTDB taxonomy): domain Bacteria; phylum Pseudomonadota; class Alphaproteobacteria; order Rs-D84; family Rs-D84; genus Enterousia. The sequence continues at coordinate 257,615 of CAJOGD010000004.1, forward strand.
CATATCTATGACGGGCATATCACATACGATGGGCCGATTCCAAAGAATGAATCGGTGCTGCTTAAATCCGAACAAAAGGCGCGCAAAAAATGACGTTCTATGATATTGCACATGAATCTTGGCTGTCTATTTCGGGAAATAAAATGCGGTCTTTTTTGACGGTGCTCGGGATAGTCATTGGAATTATGGCGGTTGTGATAATGGTTGCGGTTGGCGAAACGGTTCAGCAATCAATTACCGACCAGTTTTCATCACTGGGGACAAATACGATTATGATTCGTGCGGGTGCGGCGCAAAGCGCGGGTGTGCGCAGTGGAAACCGTATGACACTTACATTGGACGATGTCGATTATATCGCGCAACTGCCCGATGTCGCGGCGGTGTCGCCGGTTGAAAACAGCAGTGCCCAGGTTGTATATGGAAACAAGAATTGGTCCACGTCTATGGTTGGTGTGTATCCGGGCTATGCAACGGTGCAAAATATAGAAATGGAATACGGCGCGTTTTTTGAAATGTCTGCGGTCAAAACCGCGGCGACATACGCGGTGATTGGCCCGGAAACGGCCGAAGAATTAGGCATGCCGAAAAATCCGGTCGGTGAAATTATTCGTGTGCGCAATACACCTATGACCGTTATTGGTGTCACCAAGGCCAAGGGTGATTCCGGTATGGGGTCCCAAGACGACATGATTATCATTCCGATTACTACATTGAAAAAGCGGCTCGCGGGGTCGCGGTTTCCGAATTCTGTGCAAATGATTTCGCTAAAACTTTACCAAGATTCCGACAATAATATCGCGACGGATCAAATAACATCTGTCTTGCGCAATCGGCATAAACTTAAAGACGGCGTGGCCGATGATTTCCAAATAACCGACATGAAGCAAGTTATGGAAACGATGGAAACGGTCAGCAGTTATTTGACGCTGTTGCTGGTTGCTATTGCGGCGGTGTCGTTGTTGGTGGGGTCAATTGGAATTATGAACATGATGTTGGTGTCGGTCGCAGAACGCACACGTGAAATCGGCATACGCAAGGCGATTGGCGCCCAGGAAAGCACGATCGTTACGCAATTTTTATCCGAATCGATAATGATTTCGTTTATCGGTTCTATGTTTGGCTTGATACTTGGTGTCGGATTGTCCCAGGGCATCGGGCGATTCGTTTTGCACTATAACGTCCCGTTCAGCATTTGGCCGGTTGTCGTTTCGATTTCTGTTGCGGTGTTCGTTGGATTGGTGTCGGGCGTAATGCCGGCAATAAAGGCCGCGAAATTAAATCCAATTGATAGTTTAAGGTACGAGTAATCCGCTTACGCCTGCGGCGGATAACCCTTAACACTAATTAGTCACATATTTTTTGCCTTGATTTATCTTTTCGTTTTCTGATATACTAATTCTGTCGGCGGGTGTTCCGTTGATGTGGTTTGAAAGCCACTTTCATAAGGCGTCACATTGCGACGCGGTATTGCGTCGTTATTTTGACGAAAAGTTCCTGGCACTTTGGGGGCCAGGAAGGCGGTAAAATATCTTAATATACCGCACAATTCCTTATGATTGCTTTCAACCTCCTGGCCACTTGAAGAAATTCCGGTGGTTATTTTGCTAAGTGTTAGTGAAAAGAAAGGGGAGAAAAATGCAGTTGAAAAAGTTTTTGTTGTTCGGATTATTGGCGGCGGTGTTGCCGGCGGTGGCGGAGGAAGCGACGGACCGAAAAACCGCAACGTCGTTGAAATATGTCGAACATGAATTGGACACACGACAAAATAAATTTACCGCGGAACAAAACAAAGCCATGGAATACACCAATGCGGCCGGAACGGTGGAAAAACGCACAGTTAAATCTGATTTGGGAACCAACACGTCCGACACATCATTACCAATGGTTGGTGGTGTTAACACGAAACTTGCCACGAAACAGGACGATATCGCCCCAATCAATGACCATACCGTAGTCACATATACCGGAACGAGTGGAAAAATCGGCGCCAAGGGAATTTATCAGGCTACCGAATCGTATGTGGAACAAAGCGATAATTTAATCGACGCCAAAACATTCAACGCGGCACTTAAAAGGGGTCTTGATAGTGAATTTCTTTGTTCGGAATATAAACCGGGCACAGACCTTTGCTGGGTTTGGTCAATACATAATAACGGGCCAAAGAATCTGTATGACCCGGCCACAAATCCGATAGAACAAGGAAATATAAATTCTTCGAACGGACAACCAATTAATAATCTTGGAGAAAAACGTGTGAGAACCGGTTTTATCAATGTTGAACCAAACACCCAATACACAATATCATCTGGGGGGCTATCATACATTTTTGTCTATCAATATAGATCTGATGAAACCTATTTAAGTGGCAATTCAATTGCGTGGCACGCCAGCCCTAGTACTTTTACAACAAGCCAATCTACCGGAAAGATTCGGATTCTTCTTGCCAATGGGCAGAATCCTGATACGTCAACAAGTATAACACCATCGGATTTGTTGTGGTTGCAGGTAGAGGCCGGTTCAACCGCGACACCATATCAGGACGTCCAATATACCACCCTTGTCCCGGCGGGGTATACACCGGTGGAGTATATAATTTCCAATGGAACGCAATACTTTGATAGCGGGCGCAAGGCAACCGAAAAATCAGAGGTTAGCGTCACCGTTATGGCAACAGTGTCGGATTCTACAAAAAATCGATTAATTGGAAATTACGCGGACCCCAGTAGGGCCTTCTCACTAAACATGTCAACAACTGGTGGGTCGTCACGATTTGGAAATCAGGTTGTTAGTGGTATAGCAATGCCTATAGGCAGTAAACATGTGTTTTCAAATGGTGCCGCTGGTCTGCGAATGGACGCGGAGGTACTGCGTGCATGGACCGCACAACCGGCCTTTGAAACGCCAGGTAATGTTGCGCTGTTGGCGTCAACGAATACCACGACCACAGTGCCATCAAATTTAACAAATGGGCTTGCCGGGAATACCTATAATATAACATGGCACGAAGATGGTGTTTTGGTTATGAATTTAATACCGGCGCGCCGCAATCAAGATAGCGTTGTTGGTATGTACGATACGGTGTCGGGTACGTTCTTTGAAAATGCCGGAACCGGTGTGTTCCAGGCCGGACCGGATATCAACAACATAATCTATGTGCCCCAGGGACAAAATTAATTTTGATTAACCGCGGCGGAGTAATGCCAACATAAATTCGTCCAAATCGCCGTCCAGAACGGCGTCCGAATCCGTATTTTCGGTGCCGGTCCGAACATCTTTGACCAAACGATATGGATACAGGACATAGTTTCGAATCTGACTGCCCCATTCGATTTTTTTCTGGGCGGCCTTGGCGGCGTCTTCTTCGGCGGCGCGTTTTTGCATTTCCAATTCGTAAAGGCGCGAACGCAAGATTTTCATCGCCATGTCTTTGTTTTGAAACTGACTGCGTTCGTTTTGGCATGTCACGACTATGCCGGTGGGAATGTGTGTGATGCGCACCGCGCTGTCGGTTTTGTTTACGTGTTGCCCGCCCGCGCCCGAAGAACGATATGTATCAATGCGCAGGTCTTTTTCATTTATTTCGATATTGATTGTGTCGTCAATGTCCGGCCATACGTCAACGGACGCAAAACTGGTTTGTCGTTTGCCGTTCGCATTAAAGGGCGATATGCGTACCAGCCGGTGCACGCCGATTTCGTTGCGCAACCACCCATAGGCGCGTTCGCCGATTATGCGCATGGTCATACTTTTGATGCCGGCGGTGTCGCCCGGGTGTTCTTCGACAATTTCCACCGTAAATCCATGGCGTTCGGCCCAACGCATATACATACGTTCCAACATTTGCGCCCAATCTTGGGCCTCGGTCCCGCCGGCGCCGGATTGGATAAACAAAAACGCGTTGTTTCCGTCCGCGGGTTGGTTGAAAAGTGTAATATACGCGGCGCGGCGCGCCGCATTCGCCAGGTTTTCAATCGCCGCGATAATGTCGGGGTCTTCGGGCGCAATCGCATATAATTCGCGCAGGTTTTCAAATTCCGCGTCCATGTCTTCGATTTGTTTCAGGTCGCGTTCCGCCGCGGACTTTTTTTGCATTATCGCGCGCGCCGCGTCCGGATCATTCCATAAATCCGGCGATAAAGATTGCTGTGTAAGTGCGGCAATGTGTTCGCGTAATCTTGCGGGGTCAAAGAAACCCCCGAATATTATTCAGGTTATCGGAAATTTCAGAAAATATTTCATTTGCCAAAAACATGTTTTAATCATAACAACAAAAAATCCAAAATCAACCATAAAACAAATCTTGCGGGCGGCATAAAATTATGATAAAATAATTGACAACTAGGGAGAGAGTTTCATGAAACATTTATTCTATATCACTGGGGCGATTTGCGCATGCATGATTGGTGCGGGTGCGTACGGTGCAACGGGTCAGCGCGGAAATCAAGGCCTGGCCAACGCGTATAAGACGAACCAGCGCAATACCTATTACATGGTGAATGTGCCGGACGTTGATACCGCCTGTCGGACCAAGATTGATAAATGTTTGTCGGATTATTGTGGCGATATAACCGTTGTCCCGGGGCAACAGGCCGGACGATGCGCTTATTCGACCGAAAGTGAATTGTATAACTATGTTTTGCTTTGTTTGCGAAATGATAATTCTGTGCTTTTGCCGAATTATTCGGCGGGGACCAAGATGGGTGTTGGGGGCCTGAATACCGCGGCGCACCTTTGCCCGTCGTATGTGCAACAGGAATTAATGGCGTGGCTTTCTATGTCGAATATGGCCAATGAATTATCCAAGGCGCATTCGCCCCAATGTCTGCAACGGCGCCAGGAGTTAGAGGCCGCAATGTCTTGTCATTCGGTGGCGTTGGCGTATGGAAACGAAACGTCCAGTATGTTGATGTCGCAACTGACCGATTTCTGTGGCGCGGGCGTGCAGGGCGGGTCGGCCGAAATGGTGTCGCGATTTGCGAACGCCGGTAACGTTGGCGCGAACATTTGGGGATGGGCCGAAAAGATTGTTAGCCTGGATTTGAATAAAAAGGCGGCCGATTGGGAAAATGCAGTCGATGCGGTTTTGGCGTCCTATACGAATCGTATGAATTTGGCGTGCGGCGAAAACATGCAATTGAATTTGGCGTCGCATGATACCGGCGGAACGCCAACGGCGCTGCAGACGGCGGCCGGAATTGCGGTTGGTGCGGCGTTCCCGGACGCGCAAAAAAAAAATAACGGCCCAGTAGGCAAAGCCGAAATCTTTTTTGAAGTAAAGTCTTATACCGAAGTTTATGATTACCCGACCGCGAACCAGGTTGTCCAGGCCGGGCTTGCACAATCTTCGTTGACCCAGAACGCGTTTCTGACCAGTGCCCAGATGGACGATATGAAGAACGCGTATAAAAACGGAACCAAGGTATTTATCTTGCGCGATAGCACGCGTTGCTATATCGTTCCGGTCGCGGAAACAACGTCCACAGAAACGTCTATGGTCGCGCAACAATTCGCAAATTGCATTTATAAGTAGGTGTAAATTGGAAGTGAACTCGTCATACCGCCGAAGGGCGGTATCTCGTTATTACCGTTGCGGCCCAAAACCGCAATGTCCCCGACGGGATCCCGCGTGAAATCACCCAACGCTATGCGTTTTTTGCGGGGCCCGATACCGCGGGGTGACGACACTAACACTAACCACTTACACTTTTCACTTGTTTTTTATTTTCGTTTTCTGATACAATGTTCGTGTCGATGGGTGTTCCATTGATGGGGTGTAGATACCCGTTTGAGGATGTCGAGTTATGGTATCGACAGAAACTCCAACCAAAATTGGTTGGAGGGTTGCGAATAATATCGGACTCGTCCGATAAAATAAGCACACAATTTCCTCAAATTGTATCTAACCTCCAACCACTTGAGTTTGTTCGGTGGTTTCGTTTGTTTGCGGTTGGTGCGGGATTGCGCGGAAACTCCGTCATTCCGGCGAAAGCCGGAATCCCGTCGGACCGGCAGAGAGTTAATTCTCAGGAAAGCCTGAGGAGATCCCGCGTCAAGCGCGGGATGACGAAAGAAAAGGAGAGCGATATGCAATTGAAAAAGTTTTTGTTGTTTGGGTTGTTGGCGGCGGTGGTGCCGGCGGCGGCCGAAGAAGCCGCGGACCGCAAGACCGCAACGTCGTTGAAATACGTCACACACGAATTGGACGCACGACAAAACAAATTTAGTGCTGACACGAACAAGGCCATGGAATATACCAACGCGGCCGGGACGGTGCAAAAACGCGCGGTCACATCAGATCTGGATAATGGTGGGACCGAATCGCTGCCCATGGTTGGTGGTGTGAATACAAAATTAAATCAAAAACAGGACGACATCGCTGCGGTCAACGATCATACAGCCGTCACATATACCGGGCAGCCCGGCGGAATAGGGCAAAAGGGGATTTATCAGGCCACCGGCACATACGCCGAACAATCGGATAACCTGATTGACGCCAAAACATTCAACGCCGCATTAAAGAAAGGTCTTGATAGTGAATTTATCTGTTCGGAATCCGACCCAAACACAAATCTTTGTTGGGTTTATTCGATACATAATCCAACAACGGATAATACACTTTTGCCGGCGGATTATACACCGTTGGAATATATCGAATCCACAGGGACACAGTATATTAATACTGACAGGAAACTTGCCGGGTCGGATACGGTGGAATTTAAATTTTCCCATATTAATCCACAACGCACTGATAATATGCTTGCCGGGTACTATGGTGGCAACACTAGTTTTGCGTTAAATATAATGGGAAGCGGTTCGCATTATAACTTGTATTTTTATTACAAAAGTCCAGTGGGCACCAATATTATGCCTATAACAGATTTTAATGCCATGCATACGATAAAGGTTTCTGATGGTGCATTGTATGTTGACGGTAGGTTCAAGTATAAATCTAATCAAACAAATGATTTTACCACCGGAGAAAATGTGACGGTTTTTCTAGCTGGCAGTCACTGGATATCCGCACGCATATACTATTACAAGGTGACGGGGGCCGACGGGACGTTGTTGCAATACCTGATTCCGGCACGTCGCAATATTGATGATGCAATTGGTATGTATGATGTCGTGGCAAATAAGTTTAAACCAAAATCTGGAACCAATGATTTTACCCCTGGTCCGGACGCGAATAACAATATTTATATTTTACAGAATCAGTGAAGATAGTGTTAGTGTAAGTGGTTAGTGATGTCGCCACGCGGTATGACGGTTTCATTGCCCACTAGCCACTAGCCCTTTCCACTGTTATTCAACCGTCTTGCACCATGAATTTTTTTTTGATATAATGCCAATGAAATGAAGGTATCAAGGCGTCATCTTTTAAAAATTACGGGAATTGGGATTTTTGTCGCCGGCATGTTTCCGCGTATCGCGTTGGCGGCGCGCAATTCTATTAAATCTATGCGCACCGGCGTGCAACCCGGGGGCAAGACGCGTTTTGTTATCGAAACCGCAAATCGGCCGTCTTATACGATTATCTATGGCGAAAATACTTTGACGGTAAAGTTGTCGAATACGCCGGCGGACAATTTGGTCAGTCCTAAATTGGCGTCGGGAACATTGGTGCGTGGTGTGTCGCAGACACAAATCGGCGATGCGGTAAATATTGTTTTGGACCTTAAACGTTCGGTTGCGGAAATTCCAAAGAACCAGATTATGATTTTGGAACCGAATGGCGATAATGATTATCGGTTGGTGTTAGACTTTGTCGCGGGCAGTGCGGGCGCAAACACGACCGCGGTCGCGGCGACCGACACCGCGCCGGCCGAAAAAAAGCGCATAATTGTTATTGATGCCGGACATGGCGGTAAAGATCCGGGCTGTATCGGGCGCGGCGGCACCAAAGAGAAAACCGTCGTTCTATCCGTTGCGCAAAAATTGCGCAGTGCACTTAAAAACGCCGGATTTACGGTGTATATGACGCGGGGCGACGATACGTATTTGAAATTGAACGAGCGGGCGGAAATCGCGGAAAAACGTCACGCGGATTTGTTCCTTTCGATTCATGCGAATGCAAACCCGAATCGTTCGATGAAGGGCTTTTCGATTTATACGCTTTCTGAAAAAGCCTCGGACGAGGAGGCGCAGAAACTTGCCGATGCCGAAAACGCCGCGGACAAGATTGATGTGTCCGGGTTTGAAAGTTTTTCCAAGGATATTCGTATCGCGCTTTCGTCGTTGCAACAACACGCGGTTGCGGAAATGAGTGAAGAATACGCAAACGGTTGTGCGCGCGCGTTTACACGTGCGGGCATAGAGCAACAGCCCGGTCCCGCGGTGCGTCATGCGCCACTTGCGGTGTTGCGTTCGACTGTGCCGGGGGCGTTGATCGAATGCGGGCACCTTTCGAACAAGGCCGAAGAAAAATTGTTGGCCGGTTCCGCACATCAGGATAAACTTGTTGCCGCGATTGTAAAATCTGTAAAAAATTATAATTTTGAAGTATAATCATTGACAAACGAAACGGTTATGATAGCTTTTGTTAAAAAAGATAACAGGCTATGATAAATCCAAAAGATTGTATAACTGTCACAGATACCAATGTCACCGTTAACGGCAAACGGGCCAAAAGTTATCGTGGGCATGACATATACGATAGGGATTTCTTGCCGCATATGTTTATAAACTTGCGTGATTGGATGTCGCAACAACATCAATATAATGGGCTTATTGCTATGAAGGTTATGTCGTCTGAAAACAAAGGAATGCCCATCGATATCATAATACCAGAGCCGTCATCAGTACATGGAATTTATTTTTATGCGCAACTTGTCTTTGGAACAGAACAAGGGACCAAGGTCACAGACTGGGGGTGTCTTGGGTATTTTTCCGATGCAGATATGTGTGCAGAAAAGTGTGCACGATCGGCGTTCGGCGTAGGCAACTATGATGTCATAATATTGCTTGCACATAAACTATTTTGCCCAGAAAAATACGAGGATATACTTTCGAAATTTTATTTAAATAGGGCATATACTATGAGTAAACACTCAATGCCACAGCCTTTTGTTGCAGACAGGGCACATTGATATTCACACGATTTATCAGCATAAAACCACTTGCAAGATTTTGCATGCGTTGATTATAATCTTGGCATCATGACAAAGGGTTAAGATATGGACCTATCACAAATTGTTATAATTGCCGCGTTATTAAGCTTTATGGTTGTTGGTTTTTTTGTGAAAAAAAGCAGTATGAAATCTTATTCAGATTTTACAATGAGCAAAGGAAAATTAAATTGGTTCACTATTGCGGCCGGTATCAGTATGACCTTTGCCGGTGGTGCCGCAATTTTAACCAGTGCGTCAATCGGGCACATGTTTAAATGGTATTCGTTGGTTGATCCGGTTTCATTGATGTTTGGTATTTTAATTGTTGTATTGTTTTACAAAAAATATCAACGTGATAGGGGAACAACAATATCTGATTTGCTGGCTTCGCGGCATAAGGGGTTGACCGTTCTAATTGGGTTAATTACGTCGTTTACATTTATGCTTATTGTGGCGGCAAATTTTGTTGCGCTTTCAAAGTTGTTGTCGCCGTATTTTGCATCGATTGATCCACGATTGATAACATTTGCTATATCGACAATGGTGTTTGCCTATGTTGCTTTCGGTGGATTTAATTCCGTTACCAGGACGGATATTTTGCAATATATATTGATTACGGGGTTATTGATTGTGCCGGTTTTATTTTTCGTTATCACTAATCGTGGCGAATTGGTGCCCGACGTAATTACGCATAGGTTTGTCGATATGCCAACGGATTATATCATCTTGTTCGCAATTCCGATGGTATTTACGCCGTTGTCCCAAGATATAAATTTGCGCATAAAGTCTGCCAAGAATCCGCGACATGGTAAAGTTGGGCTGATAATGGGTGGGCTGTTTTATTGCAGTATTGCGGTCACCGCCGCGTATGTTGGCATATATCTGGGCAATAATAACTTTGCTTTGGCGGATTCCGAACAGGCGATACCGTTATTCTTTAAAAGTAATTTCCCAACATACGGTTTTATTGGGATAATCGCGGCGTTGGCGGCCATTGTTTCGACACTCGATTCATATATTTTAAATGCGATAACGTCAATATCGAATGATATTATAAAGCCGTTGTCGCGGGGCGGGGATTATGCGGCCAAGACAATAAAAATATCGTCGTGGATTACATATGCCGGCGCGATGTTGATTGCATTGGTCTTTAATCAGGTATTGGTTTTATCGCTTACGTCGTTGTTGATTTACATATCTGTATTGGCGCCGGTGGCGTTGGGTCGGGCATTACATTTGGACGCAAGGCGAATCTTTATTGGTTCGATAATAAATATTACCACAATCATAGCGGTTGAAATATTTTCTTTGTCATTGTCGCCACGTGCAGTCATTTATCCAATATTCGGTTGTTTGGTAATGGTGGTGATTTATTTATTGAATATAATGCGTATTAGAAAAGATTAGTATGGCACTGAAATTTTTAAGCCCGCATTGTGCGGGCTAACAAAATCTCGTGGCGGAGATAGGGGGATTCGAACCCTCGATACAGTTTCCTGTATACACGATTTCGAGTCGTGCGCATTCAACCAGCTCTGCCATATCTCCGGTGCGGGTATTATACACGCACCTAAACATTTTGCAAGGTGATTTTTTGCGCCCATTTTTCGATACTAAAAAATTGACAATTCGTTTGTTTTGAGTATATTTTAATCAACCGTTTAATAAGGAGTGAACAGTGGGTAACGACAAAATAGATATCGCAACAGGTGTTTGGTTTAACCTTAGTTATGGCCATACAAAATATCACCATTTTCCTTGTCATATGCAATATGAACATTATTGTACTAGTGGGCATAAATATATTAGTGCTTTAGAAAGTTGCGAACCTATTAGTTCTAATACATGGGGCGCCAATTATGATACACTGAATGGCGCAAAACCCAGATTAACCAGTGAATTGAGGGCGTTAACAAAATGTGTATGCGCTGGTTTCCTAAAGGATGCGGGTGTTTTTGCAAACATGAAATTACCAATGATATCAATGTCTATGGAGAGACTTATAACAGGTCGTACCCGTTATCAAGGAAGAGAAGAATATGTGGGTATTAAGCAAGATAACTATCATCAGAGCTATAATTTTATATACAGCAATGTAAAATACCCTGTTACCCCATTAAATATTAGCGAGGTGTTGGGAAAAGAAATAAAGCGTATTCATGTGGTAGATATTTTGGGGACAATATTGTGGGATCAACAATCAGAATTAGACCCAAATACTTCGCTGTATGTGTATAATTGTGATGAATATGAACCTGATAGTGTTTATGTTAAAATTTTAGAACCAGACATCGAAGTTGTTAATACAAATGCATGTCTTATTCATCCGGAATCGACAAGACACGTACCAGCCAAAATGGCGGCATTATTTAGACAAAAAACTGCGCCAATAGGATATCATACACAATCAAGGTAATACAGTTGTGTATCTTGCGTGCCACAATAAAATTTGAAAAAATTCGCGTGTAGCGGATTTTTTTTGATTTTAACGTGGATTTTCCCATTGAAAACTGCGATGGTTGTTCTATATAGTAAATATGAAAGAGCCAAGAGGTGCCACTATGAATAACGTTTCCCAAATTTTAGCTTTACGGCGCATGACCGGTTCACCGGCCGAATGGAATGCGTTCAGGAAAGAGCAGGCCGCCGCAGTCGCGGGCAAGATAGAAACGGATAAATCCGCAGAATTCGCAAAATATATGGAACAATGCTTTCTGGCCATATGTGAAGAGTTAAATGTTTTTGATATGGCGTCCAATTGGGCGAAAAAGCCGCCACTTGAAAAATTGGCGGTGGCGGACGATATTATTCGGCGCTTTGTTGCACGCATAAAATCCGATACGAACGGCGGTCGTGCACAGAAATACAATGACATGCCGGTTAAACCTGTGCCGGAAATTTATGTTGTGAGTTCGGACCGGGGGCTGATGTCTGTATCAACAAATGGCGCGGTACAGGTGAATCCCAACTCGCCGGCCTGTAATGATTTTGTGAAGTTTTTGATGGCCCTGCGGCACGAGGCGACACACATCGTCGATTTGTTCTTTCCGCATCTTAGTCCGCTTTGTCCCGGTATTCTTGCGCGGGCCACAGCTTTCTATGTCGGACCGCATGAAGACGAGAAATTGTATGAGAAAAATCCATTGGAAATGAATGCGAACACGCGCCTGAAAGAGTTTGGCCAAATGGTAAAGGCAAGAATTGTGATGCGCGAATATAATCGGTTGCGCGGTTTGATTGGTCGTGGAATGATGAACAATGCGTTGGGTGGAATTGGCCCGCATGTCCGATAAATGTGGCGGCCAGGATTTCAATGGTAACTAAAATTTAAAGGGCGCATTCGCGCCCAATATTATTTCTTTCTATGTTTTCCGGTTTTTTTGTCTTGGTCGATTAATTTTCTGTTTGTTATTTTGTTCAAAATCATTTCCGGGCTTATCGATTTGAATCGCAAGAACCAGTCGCGTTCGCCACCGCGTTTAATGCCCGACGTCGTGGTGGGGGCGGGCACGATAACGTCTTCGCCCGGAATCCATTCGGCCGGTGTTGCGACATGAAATGCGTCTGATGTTTGCAGTGCGATAACAATTCGCTTTATTTCCGTAATGTTGCGGCCGACGGATTTCGGATAATAAAGAATTGTCCGAATGGTTCCGCGCGGGTCAATTATAAATACCGCGCGCACAGTATCTGTGTCGCCGGCCCCCGGGTGCAGCATTCCGTACATGCGCGCGATGTCGCCCGATGTGTCCGCAATAACCGGGAAACCGATTTCCATATTTTTCCAACCCTGATAGTTTATGTCATTTCGAATCGTTTGAATCCACGCCAAATGCGACGCGTTCGAATCCACCGAAAGTCCGATTAGTTCTGTATTTAACGCGTGAAATTCATCGGCCATCGATTGAAACGTCATGAATTCAGTCGTGCAAACCGGCGTAAAATCCCCCGGGTGCGAAAAGAACACAACCCACCGCCCGCGATAATCGTTCGGAAAGTGAATATATCCATGCGTTGTGTTTGCGCCAAATTCCGGTGCGGGTTCGCCGATAAGTGGTATGTTTTCATATTCAAATTCATTGGTAATACCTTGCATAAATTTCCTCCTTTGGTTGGTTGCATGGTATCAAACCCGCGAACATTTGTCCCCAAGATAGAATTCTTATGATTAAAAGCGCATGGGAAAAAAGTATCTTGACGGGCCGGCACGATTCGTGTTAACATGTGATTGAATCAGATGGGAATCTGGTTCGGGGCTGTAGAAGGCCCACATCAAAGGCGACAAAAAACTGTCGTATCCGCACAGTTGACGGGCGCCATGTGCGTCTTTTATTGTGCAATCCCCCGACTTAACTGTCGGGGTGCTGTTGGATATACAATAGGTTTACCGAAGTCCCGCAGAATCATTCTTTGATGTGATTTTCTACCACCCCGACCGCTTGGTTTCCAAGGCGGCATTTTTAGTGGTTAGTGTAAGTGCCGTCATTCCGGCGAAAATTTGTATGCGAGAACGAGCGTAAGCGAAGTTCAAACAACTACAAATTTGCGCGCAGGCAAATAAGCCGAGCGAAACCGGAATCCCGTCGGAACCGTCGCGGATTGTGTCTCTGCAACACTTAGGAGATCCCGCGTCAAGCGCGGGATGACGAAGGAAACAAAGGGGAGGAAAATGTATTTGAAAAAGTTTTTATTGTTCGGATTAATTGCGGCAATATTGCCGGCGGTGGCGGAGGAAGCCGCGGACCGCAAGACCGCAACGTCATTGAAATACGTGACGCACGAACTTGACACGCGTCAAAACAAATTCGGCGCGGACACTAACAAAGCCATGGAATACACCGATTCGACCGGAACGGTACAAAAACGCGCCGTTAAATCTGATTTGGGCAGCAGCACGTCCGATACATCGCTTCCCATGGTTGGTGGTGTGAATACGAAACTCGATACGAAACAGGACGACATCGCAGCGGTCAACGACCACACCGCCGTCACATATACTGGGCAACCCGGCGGTATCGGCCGAAAGGGAATTTATCAAACAACCGAATCGTATGCCAATCAATCGGATAATTTAATCGACGCCAAAACATTTAACGCGGCAATTAAAAATGGGCTTGATAGTGAATTCGTATGTAGGGAAGACAACCGCGATCCGGTGTCC
>CAJOGD010000005.1 GCA_905233975.1 uncultured Alphaproteobacteria bacterium
ACTATGCTATCATCCGTATATCTGTATCTAAGTCCATTTGTTGCCATGTAAAATCCTTTGTTTGCTATTAGAACTGATTTTTATTTGTGCCTATTGTGTTGTATCGTATATTTCCTAGACAGTATTTGTATCAGGTCTTTCATGGTGCGCATTTTCCTTATTGGTTTGGGTAGTCCGGTGCGTTTGCGTTTTTGTTTTGACGGTTTATAGAATATGGTTGCAGGGGTATATATTCGGTCTGTGTGTAGTGTATAATCAAAATATAGTTCCTTGGTGCAGTATTTAATCAGGGTGGGTAGTTTATAATATGGCACAAGTTGTATATCATAGTCTGCGCCCCTATTGCTTTTGTAGTGTCGTTTGAACAGATTGTTAGCCCCATTGAAACACCATTCTACAAAACTTAATACGGGTTGGGTATGGGTCTTTGGGTTGATAAAAGGTGCTAAGATATGAATGTGCCAACTGTCTGTATTCCACTTATTTTCACAAAAGGCATAGAACATATAGGGGTGTTTATTCCAGTTTTTATCATAGCCCAGTAATCTTTTTTCGAATTTAGCCAGTAGGTAGCGTATCGTTGTAATGAATTGGTGTATATCATGGGTTTTGAGAGAATATGGCAAGTTGATAGTGATAAAATAGAAAGGTGTATTAGCGGGAAATTGGTTATATAGGTAGTTTCGTATTGAGATTAAATCTTGTTGGGTCATTGTTTTTCCTTTGGGTTATAAGTGAAAATAGAAAAACAAGAATAGATTTAGAAAGGTAAAAAAATTGTTGGCTCTCATTACAAGAAACCAGTATAAATTTGATGTTTTTTCTGCCGATTTCTAAGCCACACATAGATTCCATAAAGGGTGCCGGCTATTCGGTTTTGACATATCATATTGCACCGGAATTCCTTTTACGTTTGGTGGCAATAGGACGGTTGTGGCGGTTGGTTTTACATTGGTGTTCCCCTGCGGTTTTTCCTGATTAAATATTCGTGCCATTTTCGCAATAAAAAGCCGGCAAGCGAAACGTGGCTTTGGTTTTCAGGATGTTTGATAAATTAGCACGTTGGCGGGGAATTATCTAAACAGAAACCCCAACCAACGGTCTGTATTTGGATGGGGCTTGCATTAGAAACTGACATCTTTACAGACCGATTTTACAATGAATGTTTGCCTGGACTTTTTCTAATGCTACAAACATTCATCATTTCAAAAAATAGAACTTGGACTTATATGTTTTTTCTACTTGTTTGTATTTTTATCGTCATTTAATCGATATGGATGCGCTTTATTTTTGATTATCTCTTTGTCAATTTGATTCAATACGGTTTTTACTATCTGTTCCCTGATTTTTGGACTATCAACAGTAAAATTGGCAGGGAAAGCGATTGAATACTGGTGGCGGGCGGAACTGTAATAAACCCTGAACCCGTCTAAATGTAGCATCTTATCAAAACAGACACTATATGTTCCAACCAATGTTTCAGTTTGCATATCAAGTTTTTTTATGGTGATTTCATTTAGATTCATTTTTGACCTTTTATAGATGTTAGAACTTTATTTAATCGCCCAAAACATCCCATATAGAATACACAGGTAAAAAGACACCCCCCTTGCGCCCGTATCATACATAAAGGGCGATTTTGGGCGAGTATCTACTAAAAAGGTGGTATATACTAAGGGCGATTAAATAACTTTACTTTTTTGTCTGGTGTGGTATAATAGGGAGTGATACGAATTGGCGCTCAAAGATAAAAAGCGGAACACGAACAAGCCCAGAAAACCGGCTTTTTAGCGACCAGTGGTTTTGTTCCTATACGCTCCGCCATTTTTATGCCCCGCAAGGGGTATTAAAAATGGCGGAAAGATGGTCACGAGAACCGTATAGGTTCGACACAGAGCAGATTTGATAAGCATAGCGTAATCAAATCGTTGCGAGTGGAGAGGGATGTCCCCGCCGCGATAGCGGAAGGGGAGTCCAATCCTATACGCTCCGCCATCCGTCTTTGCCAAGGCAAAGCCGCAATTTAATCAGGTGGCGGTATATTTCCAAAATTTATTTATTCTTTTTCCAACAATCCCAACAATGTCGGGTGGATGTTAAACTGTTTACACAAATCCCGGATTGGCGCGATAGACGTCTTAGTCCCATGCTTGACCGCACGAATCAAGACATTTTTCGCGGTGTGTTCCATTTCTATAAATTCCATAATCTGAACACCGTATCCCATACTTTCCAACAAATGCGCCCGCAAGGAATCCGTCAACAACGCGCAAAACCTTTCTTTCACAAGCCCGTATTTAGTCATAATCGGCCACACGTTCTTCATTTGGGCGTTCAATTCATGTTGGCAACAGGGCACAGACAAAATAATCGGCACATTCCACGAAATCGCGTTAAACAGGGCGTAATCAGTTGCCGTATCGCACGCATGCAACGATACAACCATATCTATCTGTGTCGTTGGTTTGAAACCGTTAATATCGCCTATTTGAAACGATAGATTTTTGTATCCATATTTTTCCGCAACGATGTTACATTTTTCGATTACCTCGGCCTTTAAATCAAGCCCTATGACCGTCGCGTTCAATTTGCGTATAAATGTCAGATAATAGTATAACACAAACGTCAAATACGATTTGCCACAGCCAAAATCTATGACCGTAATAGACGGCCGGTCCCAATCCTTTAACGTGTCGTCTATCATTTCAAGAAACTTGTTTATTTGCCGAAATTTATCGTATTGGGAACGCACCACCCGGCCATCAGCGGTCATAACACCCATATCAATCAACGGCAATATCTTATCGTTTTCGTTTATCAAATATTTCTTGCCACGATTGTGTTCCGACGGCGTGACCGAAACGGCCGCATGCCGATGTTTTGACACAATTGTCTTGCCACGTTTGCCAATCCGCAGTTCAACATCTTCGGTAGCGCCGAATAAATTTAGTTGCTTGTATTTATGTTCAAACAATTCCGCCACACGCATGGCCATTTGCCCGAAATCGGTAAAGTTTTCTTGGAAAGCCTGTTTATCGGTATAAAGCGTCATTTGCCATGCGGGACGGCCACGCAGTTGGATTGGAACAACGACCGATTTGTTATACGCAAAGGACTTGTCGATTTTATTGCTTAAAATCAATTTTATGAATGGTTTGTTTATGAATTCATGTATCTGCATAATTTCTGGTCTATTTTGCCTTTTTCGCATTATCGATCTTGCGCGTCATTTTAAGGAACTTTTCCGCACGCAATTCCGGTAATTTTTCCGGGTCCGTTTTCTGCAACAGTTTTATTTGCTCGCTCACCGTATCGGCCAAATTCTGCATGGTCGTTTTCCAATCGGTATGTGCGCCGCCCGCGGGTTCGGGGATAATTTTATCAATCACGCGCATTTCCATCATGTCGTTTGCGGTAAGTTTCATTGCCGCGGCCGCTGTCGCCTTGAATTTATTATCCTTCCATAAAATACTTGCGCAAGATTCCGGCGCAATCACCGAATAAATCGCATTTTCAAGCATCAATACGCGGTCGCCGGTGCCGATTGCGATTGCACCACCGGATCCGCCCTCGCCCACGTTAACGGCGATGTATGGCGTTTTAATCGAAAGCCCCGTTTGGATTGATGTGGCGACGGCCTCTGACTGGCCCCGTTCTTCGGCGGCCGATCCGGCGAACGCACCCGCCGTATCAAACAGTGATATTACCGGCAAATTAAACCGTTCGGCAAGTCGCATTAAACGCTGTGCCTTGCGATAACCCTCGGGATTCGGCATGCCGAAACGGTGCAGTTGGCGTGTTTCAATGGTGCGACCTTTTTCCTGACCAATAATCGCCGCCGGAATGCCGTTCCAAAGGCCAATCCCGCCACACATTGCCGCGTCTTCACCAAACAATCTATCGCCGGCAAGGTATGTCCAATCGTCAACAATCCCATTTATATAGTCCAAGAAATGCGGGCGATTTTCATTTCGCGCAAGTAAAACCTTGTCATACGCGGGTGTTTCGCCCATGCCGCGCGCCTTTTTAGACGCATCGTTCGCGGCCACCGGCGTTTGCACCGAAATTTCGTGTGGCATTCCCGGTTCCCGCATAAGCACGCGCAAGATTTTTTCAAGCCGCGCCTTTAATTCCGCACGCGGGACAACCATATCAACCATGCCATGCTCATACAGGTAATCCGCCGTTTGGAAATTCGCCGGCAATTTTTCGCGAATATTTTGTTCAATAACGCGCCGTCCCGCAAAGCCGATACGCGCGCCAGATTCCGCAATATTTATATCGCCCAACATCGCAAAAGACGCCGTCACCCCGCCATAAGTCGGGTCGGTCAGCAACACGATATATGGAATCCGCGCGGCATGCAATTTATTTACCGCAACGGTTGTGCGCGCCATCTGCATAAGTGATAAAATATTTTCCTGCATACGGGCGCCGCCACTGCACGCTACCATAATCATTGGCTGACGCGTGGCAATTGCGTGCTCTGCACTGGCGACTATCGCTTCGCCGGCAACGCGGCCCATGGACCCCATCATAAATTCGCCGTTCAAAACACAAATAGTTGTTGGAATTCCGCCAATTTTTCCGTCCGCCGTTGTGACGGCATCGTTATAGCCGGTATCGGTTCGTGCCTCGGCCAATCTTTCGGAATACGGAATCCGGTCCACAAAATTCAGCGGGTCATCAGACATTGTTGGCAACGCAATCTTTTCCCACGTCCGATCATCGAACAGCAAATCAAAGCGTTGCTTTGGATTCATAATAAACGCCCGCCCGCAACGCGGACAAATATAGTGATTATTTTTGTAATCTTTATAATAAACCAACTTTCCGCAAGATTCGCACTTTATCCACATAAGTTTGCGCACGCGGTCGTATTTTTCGCGGTTTTTATTTTTTATTCCGGAACTTTTACCGAACAACATAACGATTATCCATTCATTTTTTTGGTTAGTTCACGACTTGGCCTGAACAAAATCGTGGTATTCGCGGGCAGATGCATAGGTTGCCCGGTGACGGGATTATACCCAACCTTGGTCGCGCGCGGGCGTGGCCGAATTGTCCCAAATCCGCGGATTTCGATTCTGTCGCCGTTTGCGATGCCCGAAATCATAGAATCCGCCAACACATCCAAGACCGCCGCCGCGTCAGACGTGCGCATACGTTTGAATTGAACCTGAATAGTTCTTATCATATCTGAACGTTTCATATCTTCATTCCCTTTTTGGACTTTCATCATAGCACCAACATAAAAATAATTCAAGTGGATTAGTATAGTGTTAGTGCAAGTGACAAGTGTTAGTGGGGGCGCAAGACCCCGCATTTTTTTGACGTCATACCGCGCTTGATGCGGAATGACGGGCCGCTAATTACCGTTATTGATTCTGTGGGATATAGACAATGTTTGAAATTTCCGGTCCGGCAGCAAAGTTTGTGTTGGCCGGAACACTGGGGAAGAATCGGCCGGATACCGTATCATACATACCAACTTTGTTATCACTGTCTTGACGCGCGGGGATAAAGTTTTGAATCAAATTACCGTTGGCGTCCCAAACCCTATATGAATAATATTTTGAGTTTGCATTACTGGTCGGAGTTGTGCCAGCCGGATTGGCGGTTCCCAAAAACAGGTTATAATTAAACACGAATGATGAGTCATGCCCCTCTGAACGGCCTTTATCAACACCGTCAAAATATGCTTCCCCGTCAACTATGCGTAATGTATGGCGACTAGTATCTATTGATGGCAGACTAACCACACTCTGCCCACCTTGGCGTGCATCCCAGCGAATGCCCCACCCCCCTACGTACGTAAAGCTCATGTTTTGGCCAACGTAACTAGATTGATTAAGCACACCCCAATTACGATATTGATTTGCATTTTTTTGTTGAAAATCTAGTTCGTATGTATAATCCATGTGTCCCTTGATACCAGTATCAATATACTGATATCCGTTGGATTCAATATACTCCACCGGTGTATAACCCGCCGGAACAAGGGTGGTGAATGGCGCATCTTTTTCCGGGCCGGCGGTGAAATTCGTGCCGGACGTACTTGGGAAGAAACGTCTGCGGACCAAATCATACATACCCGCAACACCGGACGCATTTTGGGCGGGGACAAAATCCGCCAGAACTGTTGTGCCGGAACCTATCGTGACACGATACCATTTGCCGGCACCGACCCTTGTGTTCAAAGAATCTGCACGTGCATTTATATACATTTTGACAGATGTTGTTTGTGCTTGAGCACATGTATAATTTACGCCATTAATATTTACATTTGTCCCCTTATAGTCAATAATCATTTTTTGATTGAATAAATTCGAAACATCTGAAATCAGCGGCGTCGAAAGACTATTAACATAAAGGTTGTTAGAGCCTGATCCGAATCCTGTTAACGCTCCTCCGTTTCCTGTTCCAAAAAACCTATACCCATTTCCACGATCCGCAAACATTACTTCCAACTTATAAAAAGTATCTGCGGTTGGACTTATTTCTGTATTAATATACTGATGAGCGTCGGAAACGATATATTCCAACGGCGTATAATCACTGGGCAGCGCATCGTCGCCGGTATTATGTATCGACCAGACCCAACAAAGATCTGTGCCGGGTTTGTATTCCGAACAAAGAAATTCGCTATCAAGCCCTTTCTTTAATGCCGCGTTGAATGTTTTTGCGTCGATTAAATTGTCGGATTGGTCGGCATACGATTCGTTTGTTTGATAAATGCCCTTTTGGCCGATACTGCCACTTTGCCCGGTGTATGTGACGGCGGTATGGTCGTTGATTGGGGCGATGTCATCCTGTTTTGTGGCAAGTTTAGTATTCACGCCACCGACCATGGGAAGTGATGTGTCGGACGTGTCGCTGCCCAAATCAGATTTAACGGCGCGTTTTTGCACGTCCCCGGCCGAATCGGTATATTCCATGGCTTTGTTCGATTCCGCGGTAAATTTGTTTTGACGCGTGTCAAGTTCATGTTCGACATATTTTAACGACGTCGCCGTTTTGCGGTCCGCAACTTCTTCGGCGAACGCCGGCAACACCGCCGCCATCAACCCGAACACAAACAATTTTTTCAAAATCATTTTTCTCCCCTTTTTTCTTTCACTAACCACTAGCCACTTACACTAACACTAGCAAAAAACACCACCGAAAACGGTTCTAGTGGTTGGAGACTCGAAACAATTCATGCGGAAATTGCGTGCCTATTCCATCTTGCGATGTTATTTGGCAACTCTCCAACCAATACCAGTTGGAGTTTTTACGTCCGCGCATACTATGGGAAAGCGCAGGCCGCCGCATTGAAATGGGTTTCGAGGCCCATCGATGGAACACCCACCGACAAAGTTAGTATATCAGAAAACAAAAATAAAAAACAAGTGAAAAAGTGATTAGTGTTAGTGAGATGTTTCAGACCGCGTTATCCCGCGCTTCCGCGGTGTGACGGCTCTCTGGCATCTTGAATGTCTTTTTTGCTTTTGCGCTTGCTTTTTGGCATAGAACTAATATAATTCGCGTGACGTATGCACCCGTAGCTTAATTGGATAGAGCATCGCCCTCCGAAGGCGGGGATTGCGCGTTCGAGTCGCGCCGGGTGCACCACTCATAATCGTTCAATCGGACAAATATAACATGTCAAAGTTTTTGTCTTTATTCGCCGTTTTATTCCTTGCCGCATGCAACAGCGTTTATATAAAGCCGGGGACAATGGAACCAAACGCAATTATTCACGTTGACCCAGCGGGCGTTGGCATTGCGCGCGATATCAAGGAATTTCTTGAAAATCGTGGTTATGATGTACGTATCGGGAAGCAAAGACCAAGTGGCCAAGACGGTCTATCCAGCAGCGATGTTGTCGAGTTGCCTGCGAATACTGGTTACATAGTCCGGACGGGCGAAAGCAAAGAAACTTTCATGCCTTGGTGGTGCGTGTTCAACGGATTTTGGTGGTGGAAATTTAGTCTATCAATTACCGACCAACGGGACGGCAAGGAAATCCTTTCTTGGCGCGGGCGCGGTTGCCAGAATAGTTCGCTGCGCAAACTTGATAGATTTTTGGACGAATTGGAAATCAAACAATAACTTGACAACCAGGGTTCTTTGAACCAAGATTCAAAAAAAGGGACAAAGATATGACACCAGAAGAAAAACGTCGCAAAGAAGATGAGCGCGCCGCCGCGGTCCGGGCCCGGGCAAAAGAACGCCAGAAACGTCGTGCGGATGCCCTGCCCCCGTTTTTGGTGGCGAATGGTTGGGTGCTTAAACTTTTGTCGTCCGCAGACTACTTTGCATTTCAAAACGATGTGCGAACCATTAAAGACGCGTTTGCAAACTATAATAAAAAGGACGAACAGGGCAATTTCCGCAGCGATGTGTTAAACCTGAGGGGGTTTATACGTTATCCTCTCGTGGCCAAACGATTGATACGCCACATTGTAAAGTATAACGAAGGCGTCTTTGATAAAATGATTGCGGACAAGGAGTCGGTGACGGACATAGAAACGTGTTCTTATATAATTGATGCAGAGTTAAGATACCATCCGGATCATGCCAAGCAAGTGATAGACACATTTAACCCAGAAGAAGTTAATCCGCGCGTCTATGACAAGGCATTAAAATATGCCACGCGGTTGTATCCAAATATTGAAAAAACCAAATAAAAAAACGGTGCGAAATCGCACCGATTTTTTTCATTCAATTTTTACTCATCAACTTTTGCATATTCACAGAACCCTTCGCTGGTGTCGCAGCGTGAAACGGTGCCTTCACTGATAAAATAACCCTGGGGGTGCAGGCACGCCGGGCAAACCTTTGGTGCCTCGGTTCCGATATGCCACATGCCGCAATTTGTGCAACGCCACATAACGATTTTATCCTGTTTGAACAATGTGCCGTTTTCGATTGCGTCAATCAGTGCGCGGAAACGTGATTCATGATAACGTTCCGCAAGGCCGATGTTCTTTAAAACCTCTGCAATGGCGGTAAAGCCTTCTTCGGCCGCGATTTGCGCAAAGCGCGGATACATTTCGGTATTTTCTTCGTGTTCGCCGTATGCCGCCGCCGCCAAATTTTCAAGTGTTGTGCCGATTTTTCCCGCCGGGAAAGATGCGGTTATTTCTATGCTGCCGCCCTCCAGGAATTTAAACAAACGTGATGCGTGTTCGCGTTCTTGTTCGGCCGTTTCCGTAAAGATTTTACCAATCGCCTGGTACCCTTCGTCCTTGGCCTTGGACGCAAAGAAAGAATAGCGGTTGCGCGCCTGGGATTCGCCGGCGAATGCGATAAGTAGATTTTTTTCGGTTTGTGTGCCTTTTAATGATACGGACATATTTTTCTCCTTGGGTTAAAGTTGCCACTATCATAACAGGTGCGCCCACAAAATGCAAAGCAATTATTTTGATAATTTAGTGCGATGTACGGGAGGATATTGCCTCTGCCATCGCAGCATTCACAGATTGCAGTGTGTCATCAAATACATTTGGTGTTTTTAAATATTCTTGGGCGATATAAAGCGGGTGTGGGGTTGCATCATATTCTGCAATAATATAGACGGGGCCAAATTGGTTGTGCAATCCGTAATTGTCCCAATACGCCGGCGTTGCCTCGTAATAATTTGTGTGTGGTTGCGACTGATACTTTAATGTGTTAAAGATGATGAACGGCTTTTTCACCTTCCGGCCATTGACGATGGTGTCAATGTTTATTACTTTATCCCTATCGACACCACGTTGCACATACCAAATGCCATCGATTAGTTCCACATCATCAATTTTAATTGTCATCATAGACAGCCGAATTTTGTTAGGCCCCGGTTTAATCTCCGTACGAATTACACCGCTTTCTTGTGTCACGATATCCATAGGTTCTTCGGTATAGGCCCATTCGCAATTTTTAATCGCTTGCTTGTATAAGAACATCTTCTGTTCTTTTATTACATAACCAGATACCAACGGATTCCTGATTTTATAATTCGGTCTTGGCGTAGTTATTTCCGCTCCGCGTTTCTCTAACAGCCTATTTATTACACCCGATAATATCATTTTTTTGTCCTGGCATTAGATTGTAAAGCACTCAACAACCAATTGGGTTTTTGTTTGCAGATTTCACCGGCCATGTCCGAAAACGCTGTCCAGAAATTTTCCGTTGCGCACCAATAACCGTCACAATTCACTATGAATGTAGGCAATCCAGAATCTTGGTTCCTTGCATTATAAAAAACCAAATGGTCGTACAAAGAAGCGCATTGCCGATATTCTGCGCTTTCACCGATAACACTCGACAGCACTATAAATGGTTCGCCTGTTATCTTATACCATTGATGGTCCACAAAAACTTTTATAAGTTTAAGTTTGCCGCCTTCACGACTAATCTGCTTTGTTATCATCTTTTTCGATCCCTAAAAACATTTTTTCTATTGCACTTATCAACTCTTCTACACCTACTCTCCCGGCGGCACTGATGGTTAAAATTTGTGGTTTCTTTTTACGACCAAAAGATTTCTTGAATGCGGCCATTTTTTCCGCCAAATCTTCGTCACCAATTGCGTCAATTTTATTGATGACAACAATTTCCGGCTTGGTCAGCAAACCGCCACCATAACTGTCCATTTCATGACGAATTGCCGCGTATCGTGCGCCCCAATCGGGTTCGGTGCCGTCAATCACATGCAAAATCATTTTTGTTCGTTCCGCATGCCCCAAAAATCGGTCGCCCAAGCCGACACCGGTATGTGCGCCCTCTATCAACCCCGGCAAATCGACCATAACAAATTCGCGATTGTGCGCATACATAACACCCAGTTGCGGATTTAGTGTCGTAAAAGGATAATTCGCAATCTTTGGCCGCGCGGACGTGACCGCCGAAAGCAATGTTGATTTCCCCGCGTTCGGAAACCCAACAAGCCCAATATCGGCAATAAGTTTAAGTCGCAATATAACCGTCCGCGATTCCCCGGGCAGTCCGTCATTTGCCTGGCGCGGGGCGCGATTTGTCGGACTTTTGAAATGCAAATTTCCCCAGCCGCCGTTTCCGCCGCGTGCCGCCAGATATTCCATGCCGTCGGCGTTCAGATCGGCGTATTCAATCTCTTCATTTTCGGACAAAATCACAGTTCCCGTCGGCACAGGCAACACCAATGTTTCGCCTGACGCGCCGGTGCGCATCTTGCCCATACCGTTTTCACCACGCGGGGCCGCAAAACTTGTTTTAAAACGATAATCAATCAGCGTATTTACATTTGGCACCGCGCGGAAAACAACATCGCCACCGCGGCCGCCGTCGCCACCGTTCGGGCCGCCAAATTCTATATACTTCTCGCGGCGAAAGGTGGCCGCACCATTGCCGCCATCACCCGCCTTGATAAAAATTTTCGCCTTGTCTAAAAATTTCATAACATTAGTGGTTAGTGTTAGTGGTTAGTGGCTAGTGAAATTTTTCACCATACCGCCAACAACTGGTTATTTTTTGCCATTATAACTTAAAAACTTGCAATTTCCAGTATAAAGATTATAATTGGTCCGTCACGAAAGTGATGATGATTCTGAACCCGATGCGGAATAGTCGTTTTGGACCCGGGGGCGGTACCCGGCACCTCCACCAATAAAACATATGGGGGTGTCATAGTTTCGACAGACGCAATAAAGGCATATGGCTGAATCCGACATGGTTGTCGTAAAAGACCAATAAAAATATGAATGCGAACGATAATCCTCGTCCGCTTGCAATGGCCGCCTAATAAAGGATTGGACACCGTTGGCGATTGTTGACTGTGTCTGTTTTGGCTTTTTGCGGGGTTCGCCCGGGTACCTGGCACCAGAAACCCGGCATTTAGTAAAACAAACAAGAAAAAAAGGGTAAAAAAATGTTAGGAAAACTGAAAAAAGTGTTCTTTGGTGGTATATTCTGTGCATTGTATGTTTCGTTCTTGGCACAGTTTGTTTATGTGTTGGGCTGGATTTCCATGGATGAAGGCAAATTGGCATTCTTGGCCGTATTGTCACTTGAATGGTTGGTTTTGATTGCCGCACGCTATTTATCACGTCGCAGCGGCGTTGCCCAGCAGAAACCGGGATTTGGTGGTGGTCGTCGTCGTTAAACGCCTGCATCACACCATATAAAAAGTTCCCGATTTTTCGGGAATTTTTTATTACCCTTGCAAACCGATAAAAATATCCTATACTTATAATCACTATGAAAGAATATATTTTACCTTGTCGGGATTTGGTTGTGCACCCTGATATGACGGTGCCGCTTTATATTGATAACCCAATTTCCATTTCATGTATTGAAACGGCAACTGGCATGACCCAGCGGGTTGTGTTGGTTCCACAACACAGTGGTTCGTATCCCGCGGCGCCCGATGATATTTATGAATATGGAACCATTGGTGATATTGTTCAGATTTTGCGCATGCCGGACGGGTCTGTCCATTCAATCGTCCGCACCACAAATGTTGTAAAGTTAAGTAATATAACGGTTGTTGATGGGGTTTTCTGTGCGGATACGGAAACCATTCCAATGGGCGACGATATTGCGGATGAACGCACAGTCCTTATGCGGGAAAATATTTTCGAAATTATTCAAAGCCTAACGACCTTTCGTAAGTTAAAGATTGATAAACTGCGTGGTGTGATTCAAAATTACCCAATGCCGGCGTTTATTGATTCCGTATTGCAAACAATGGATATTGATACGGATTCTGCAATTCGCGTGTTAACAACGCCGGGCTGGTATGACAAGATGGTCATGCTGTATGAAAAAATAAAACTTATCCAAGAAACGTCCAAAGTCGAAGATTCTATCAATCGACGCATCAGTCTTCAGATGGAACAAGGCCGGCGCGAGGCGATTTTGCAGGAAAAAATGCGTGCAATACAGAAAGAAATGGGCGAAGAGGACGGCGAAGATGATTCCATATCATTACGCAAAAAAATTGAAAAGTCCGCATTGCCGCGGGACGTCAAAGAAAAGGCCATGGCCGAATGGAAACGTATGCGCAATATGTCACCGATGTCAAACGAAGGCGGCCTTATTAAGACATATTTGGAAGAATTACTTGCCATGCCATGGGATAAATCAGATACGCCGGCAATTGACCTGAACACCGCGCGTATGGTTTTGGACAGCGAACATTCCGGCATGCGCGGGGTCAAAGAACGTATTTTGGAACACATTGCCGTTATGAAGAAAACGGGTTCCACCAAGGGCAGTATTTTGTGCCTGGTTGGGGCACCCGGCGTGGGTAAAACGTCGCTTTGCAAATCTATTGCCGCGGCGCTTGGGCGGAAATACCACCGCATTTCACTTGGTGGCGTTTCGGACGAGGCGCATTTTAGGGGCCATCGCAAAACCTATATCGGGGCGCAAACGGGGCGCATTATGGACGCGTTGAAACGTGCGCGGGTGAATAATCCGGTCATAGTTTTGGACGAAATCGATAAAATGGGACGCGATTGGCGCGGCGACCCGGAATCCGCACTTTTGGAAGTGTTGGACCCCGAACAGAACAAGGCCTTTCGCGATCATTACCTAGAGGTGGATTTTGATTT
Organism: uncultured Alphaproteobacteria bacterium; assembly: GCA_905233975.1. Lineage (GTDB taxonomy): Bacteria > Pseudomonadota > Alphaproteobacteria > Rs-D84 > Rs-D84 > Enterousia. The sequence continues at coordinate 13,560 of CAJOGD010000005.1, forward strand.
GTCGAACGTCCTGTTTATTGCGACCGCAAACAGTTTGAATATGTCAAGCGCACTGAAAGACCGCATGGAAATCATTGAAATTCCGGGATACAGCGAAGATGACAAGGTGCAAATTGCGCGTGAACATTTAATCGCCCGCGCCGCCGCGGATACCGGTTGGTCGGTGGATAAAATAACAATTTCTGATGATGCAATTCGCCATATTATTCGGACATATACGGCCGAAGCGGGCGTGCGTCAGTTGCAGCGTGAAATTACCGCGCTGTTGCGTCGAACTCTGCTTGAAAACGATGGCGAAGACGCACCGACGGAGTTCACGACTGAAAAGATTGACGATTTATTGTCGTTGCATAAATCGGCCGGATTTTCAAAGCGTATTGGTTTCGGGGTCAGTATATAAGGGGATTCGCGCATGATATTGATTATAAACACTTCTGGCACCGGGTTGGAATTTGTTTTGGACGAACATTACAAATCTTTGAATTTGGAAAAGCAATCGATTGCCCTGCCCGCGGAAACGGAAAACTTTTTGTCCGAATGCGGCGCAACGTGGCGCGACATAACCGCAATTGGTGTTGTTGTCGGCCCGGGCAGTTTCACCGGAATCCGCATGGGAATCGCCTATGCCAAGGGGATTGCGATGGGGTTGAATATCCCCGTTGTTGGAATCAGCGCGTTTGATTTATATTTGGCTGCCACGCCCGATGCGTTTGTGGCGATTGATTCCGGTCGCGGCGATTTCTTTGTCGCGTCGCCCCAACATGCGCCATGCACCATGTCAATCGAACAGGTGGAATCCGAACAAATGAAATGCCCGCGCACCGTTGGTCACAAACCCTTTGATTTAAAGTCGGGCGTTGACATAGTTCGTAAAAAATTGACGGACGGGAATATTGAACCGGTTGTGCCAATGTACCTGCGCCCAAGTTATGCCGAAGAAAATGCTAAATAAACTTGCCGAACTTCATAAACTTTGCTTTCCGCACAAGCCTTGGACGGCGGGCGATTTTGCCGACCTGAAAAAATCCGGCTGTGAAATCGTAGCATCTGAAAATGGATTTATCGTTTGGCGCACCGTCGCGGACGAGGCAGAGATTATAACCGTCGGCGTTCACCCCGATGCACGCGGCGCGGGAATCGCGATTGCCATGTTGGGGCTTTTGGAATTTGAGGTTAAAAAGGCCGGTGCAAAAAAAATATTCCTGGAGGTATCGGCGGAAAACGCGCCCGCAATCGCACTTTATAAGAAATGCGGATTTATCCCAAACGGCCGCCGCCCGAAATACTATGACGGCATAGATGCAATTTTGATGCAAAAAGAAATCTAGTCCCCGTTCACAAATTCCAACACACGCGGATCGAATATAACATCGCGGGCCGACAATGGGCGCGCAATATGCATATCGCCGGCCGTCCGCGTGCGCGACAGCGCGACATAGGTCTGGCCATGTTCAAACGCGCCACGCGAAATATCAACAATTACGGCGTCCAGTGTTTTGCCCTGGGCCTTGTGTATCGTCATGGCATAGCCCAGCATTAGTGGAAACTGTTTGTACGCGCCGGTTTCGTTTTCGACGAGGCGGTCGTTTTCATCGCGCGTGTATTCAATCTTTTGCCATTTTTCGGGCCGCACCAGAACGACATCGCGGTTCGGATTCAACAGTTCCACCGTAATATCGCGCGCGCCCAGGGCCCGCACCACGCCCATCGACCCATTGTGCCATTTGTCGCCGTTTTTGACAAAGACCACCAACGCCCCGACCTTTAGTTCCAAATTCATCGGCGCCGGCACATCACGTTCGGCAAAGTTCCCCGACAATTGCCCCGCATATCGCACCAGTGGCGCACCAATCGCATTTAATCTTTCGGCGTTTATCCGTTCGGCAACCGCGCGAAAGGGCGTAATTATAACGGCATTGTCGCGACGCGCCGTATCATCAATTTTGCAAGTGTTAAAAAACGAAAGCGCGCCAACATCGCCCGCGCGTAACGCATTCAGGTTCGTTAGCAATCCCGTATCATTTTGCCGATATACCAAATCAAAATTAAACCGCATAAATTTTGCGCGCCGATACACATTGCTATCAAAGAAATACGCGCGTTCATGTTCGTACGCCTGTTTAAAATACGGGCCCGCGTCACGCGTTATGACCGGCGGCAATTGAAACAGGTCGCCAATCGCCACAACCTGAATCCCGCCGAATGGTTCGTTGCTGCGCCGCGCAGATCGCGCCAAAACATCCATCGCGTCCATCACGTCGGGCGAAATCATCGATACTTCATCAAGGACCAAAATATCGGTTGCGGTTAAAATGTTGCGCACCCGCGCCTTTAGTTTCAAAAATTCCGGGAACACAAAGTCGCGTGGTTGAATTTGAAACAATGAATGTATCGTTTGCCCACCGATGTTAAGTGCCGCCACCGCCGTCGGACATGCACAGATAACACGTTTCTTACTTGCGGATTTTAAGTAATTAACAAAAGTGGATTTTCCTGTTCCGGCACTGCCCAAAATTAACACATTTTGATTTGTGTTTTCAATGGTGTCAAAGGCGATTTTTTGTTCGTCACTTAAAATTTTAACGATTTCCGACATGCGCACATTTTGGCATAACGAATATCAAAAATAAAGGGAAAAAGACGGATTTATATTGTCTTTTTGGCACAGGTGTGATAAAATTCTCATACATGAGAGGGAATTTTTGCCACCGATTAACAAAGAAAGAATGGATAATAACCGCTTTTGCGGTATTTCATACTGTTTCTAATCTGTTTCTTGGAACATTTGTTGTGTCTTTTTTAATGCATAACACAATCAATGAAATTGTGTCTATATCGACATATCGTTTTTTCGAAATCTTGGCGATATGTCTAACATTTGTTATAACGGCAAATTGGTGCAAAAACGGTAACAGAACGGTACTTTTCGGAATGAACATTGTCGCCCGGATTATTTTGATGGGTCTGATTGCCATACTTGGGTCGAATGCGGCGGGATGGCTTGTTGTGTTGGGGATTCTTTACGGTATTTTCGAAGGTTTTTATAATTTGCCGATGCACGCCATCACAATTGAAAATGTTTGTGCCAAAAGAATGGTATTCTTTGTCGGCACCAAAGAAGCGATAGTGCATACATTCAAAATCTTGGTGCCCGTCACATTGGGAACAATGCTGACCACTACATCGTTGCAAGGTGTCGCATGGGCCATCATGGTTATGGCTGTTATGGAATTTTTTATGCTATTTTTATTGCCACCGTGCCGAAATCCAAAACACCAGCCAATAGATTTTATCGGTTTTTATAATCACCTAAAGGGAACACCGGTGTTGCGTAAGATATTTCTTTCGGAATTGTTACGCGGTTTTGCATGGATATTGGAAACGGTCGTGGTTATGTATATTGTCGATGCGTTTCATACAGACATGAATCTTGGGATATGGTCAACGATTTTTGCAATCTGTACAATTGTGGCATCATGGGCATTTGGGCGTTTTTGTTCCAATCGGGATTTCAGGTGGATTGTGTTATCTTGCTCTGTATTATTGGCGTTTTCGGCGGCCGCGTTGATAATCGGGGTAAACCGTTTTAGCATATTGCTTTATTCTTTCGCCTATGCGGTCGGCATTGTCACCACAACTAAAATCTGTGGCACCAACATTTTAAATGTCGGGCAATCACGGTTCGTCACAAAAAATATCCGCATAGAATACTTGGTTATGCGTGATGTTGTTTTGTTCTTTGGTCGTTGGGCGGGTTGCCTGTGTTTAATGTATATCGGCGCGTTCAATTTACATGGCGCCTTGCAGTATCTTATTGCAATATTATTCTTGTCACATATTTTGGCGTGCGTGATATCCGTAAGGCAAACAAGATACCTTAGTGGAAAGCGCTAGTCTGTTACGACCGCGGCGCGGCATACCGCGACGGGTGGTTAGTAGCATTTGGAATCGGCTTGTAATTGTGAGATTATTCAAAAATTCACTAACCACTTACACTAATCACTTACACTAATCACTTTTTCACTTGTTTTTTATTTTCGTTTTCTGATATACTAATTTTGTCGGTGGGTGTTCCGCCGATGGGGATTCAAGACCCGATCATAGGTTGTCCAAGGGACATAAAAAAACTCCAACCCGCACAGAGGTTGGAGGGATGCGAATAATGTAGGGCATTCGCCCATGCAAAATAAGCACGCAATCCCTATGAATTGTCTTGAACCTCCAACCACACGTTTTCGGTGGTGTTTTTTGCTAGTGTTAGTGTAAGTGGCTAGTGGTTAGTGAAAGAAAAAAGGGAGAGTCAAAATGCAATTAAAAAAGTTTTTGTTATTCGGGTTGATGGCGGCGGTGTTGCCGGCGGTGGCCGAAGAAGCCGCGGACCGGAAAACAGCAACGTCGTTAAAATACGTCACACACGAATTGGAAACACGACAAAATAAATTTACCGCGGAACAAAACAAAGCCATGGAATACACAAATTCGGCCGGCATGGTGCAAAAACGCGCCGTCACATCGGATTTGGATAATGGCGGGACCGAATCGCTGCCCATGGTTGGTGGCGTTAATACAAAATTAAATCAAAAACAGGACGACATCGCCGCCGTCAACGATCACACTGCGGTCACATACACCGGAACGGCCGGGACAATCGGGGAAAAGGGTATTTACCAAACAACCGAATCGTATGCCGCCCAATCGGATAACCTGATTGACGCGAAAACATTTAACGCCGCATTAAAGAACGGACTTGATAACGAATTCAAATGCAGGGATTATAAACCAGATACAGACCTTTGTTGGGTTTATTCGATTCATAATCCAACAACGGATAACACACTTTTGCCGCCCGGATATACCCCATTGGAATGGATTGAATCCGACGGGCATCAATATATTGATACGGGTTTAACATCTTTCAAAAACACAGATGTATTAAAAATGAAAATCCGGCCAACCAATGTGACCAGCACAACATTCCTTGCTTTTCAAAATCCAACCTCAGGCTTAGAACAGCAGGGTTTATTTTTGGCTGAATCTATGCTGAATTATCAATATGGGACGGCGCCCAGACTGAGAGCTCCGGTTGCCGTAAATACAGATTATACAATAGAGGCAACCAATGGCAGACTGAAAGTCAACGAGACCACACGAACCGGCGAATTATATCCAGAATTCACAATAAATTATAACCTGCTTATTGGTACGGCCGCGACCAGTAGCACACCGGAATCACGCATGTATTCTGGACGGATATATTATTTCCGATATGAAGATAAAAATGGCAATATACTGTTCAATGGCATTCCCGCCAAGAACAGCGCCGACAAAGTTGGCGTGTACGATATGGTGTCGGGGCAATTCTTCCCGAGTATTCCGGCAAACACGAACTTCGCCGCCGGTCCAGAGTCAAATGATACTAACATTTATATTCCCCAGAATCAATAACGTCATACCGCCGCAAGGCGGTATCTTCTTATTACCGCCGCGGGCCGAAACTCCCCTTTCCATTGGAAAGGGGAGTTTGCTCTCTACAGGCCTGGGGAGATACCGGCTTGCGCCGGTATGACGACACTAATCACCTACACTAACACTAACCACTTTTTTACTTGCAACGGGGAAAGAACTATGTAATAATGCGCGCGTTGGGTCATTAGCTCAGTTGGTTAGAGCGGAGCGCTCATAACGCTTTGGTCGTGGGTTCGAGTCCTACATGACCCACCATCTTGATTTCTCAATTATAATTGAAAAATCGTCCACGCCGTTTTCGAACGGCGTGGTTTTTTGGTGCACTGGTAAAGGCCAATTCTCTACAAGCCCGGGGAGATACCGGATTCCGCGGCATGACGGAACTTTTTACAAGAAAATAAAAATTTAAGAAAAATTGCCGTTATTTTCTCTTGCCTTAAATTTTCGTTTTTTCTAACATGGAATTAAATGAAAGGGAGAAATTATGAAGAAAATCGCTAGATTCCTTGGTTTTCTGGGCTTTTTTGGCGCGGCGCTTGGTGGTGTATTATTGTCGGACGCACATGCGGCCACCCCTTGTAACGCCGGCTACTACGGTATGGGTCCTGGTACTACCGAAGGTTGCACCGCTTGTCCAAGTCCCTATACCAACAGTGCATCTGGCTATAACAGGTACGAGGCGATGTGTTATGAGTCATGCGGCACAACGTGCGAAGATGTGTCAAACAAGTATGCCACAACAACCGCCTATGGTTTGCCGACGGGATATACGGTTAATACGTCCCTGGGGACCAGCACACAGGTTTTATTTCAATCACTTGATGGCCTTGTTTCATGCAGCAACCTCGACGGGATGTGTCCTTTGATTGTCACGTGCGATTCTTCATCCTCTAGTGATGCATGTAAAATAAGTTGGAAAAGCGTCGAATTTCTTGATCTTAATGGTGAGATAATCGGGAAACCGCTCTATATTGCCTTTGGCCACTTTTGGAGTTCACAGAAAGTTCAAGGTGGATACGATACAGGAACCGGAACAAATATTTCATATTCCGCATTTTATCCGGTGTTTGATACGCCAACGGCACCAACCGTTGCGAACCGGCCTTTCTTGGGATATTCCAGGGAATCAAGTTATTATGACGGAACGATTCCGGCCGAACCTTTATATAATCATGGTAAGTTGACCTCCGCAAACGCCTTGGCAACCGTTGATGGCGTAAGTGGCGAGCAGCCAGTGAGACTTTATGCGTTCTATGAATGTGAACCGGGGTATGAATGGAATATTAATGATAGCGAATGCCAACCAAAACACTATAAGACAGTACAGTATGATTGTAATGATAATGGCCATCATATCATACTAGATTATGATGGTGCGACGTTTGGCGAACGGTATGTTGTCCAAAACAACAATGTTGATATAACCGCTTGTACTCCGCATGTCCAGGGGACACAGATTGTAAAGTGGCAGATCACAAATAACAATGGCGGAACCGATGAACATCTTCCGGGGGCCCAGATTGAATGGGCTTACACCCCCGCAGGGACCCCTACTTTCTATGCGGTATGGGGACAGACAACCTATAACATTACATATCACCCAAACGGTGGCACAGGGGATTCGGGCAATCATCCGGCAACGTATGATGCTACCGATTTGCCGCTTTCGATTACCTGGGTGCCGGAACGTGCCCACAGTGTTTTTGAAGGCTGGTGCAAGCGTGAGAATTTAACAGAATGTAGTGCGATACCATACGAAATACCAAGCGGAACGACGGGTGATATTAACCTGTATGCAAAATGGAGTTGCGACCCCGGATATATGCTGAGTGGTAATTCATGTGTAGAGAGTAACGAATTGCCCGTAAGATATGAATGTGGCGACGGCGCCACCGGCGGGCCCGCAACCGATACGGCAACATACCATGACAGTTATACGGTCAGGGATGTTGATTATGCACTCTGTTCCAAAACGGGCTATACATTTAGTGGTTGGGCCTTTTCAGGCGGTGGTTTATATTACGGAGGGAATGTCATCGATTCATGGATTTATACAACCGAACAAACATTCACCGCAAAATGGACGGCAAATGAATATCGCATAGACTATAAAAATATGGCACATTCCGCGCCGGTAAGTGGTATGCCGGATTCATACGAATACGGTGTGGGGGCTACAATAAACGGCACGCCAAGTCTTGCCAACGGGAGTTTTGAGGAATGGTGTCGCGACGCGACTTTGGCGGACTGTGCCTTGCCACTGACCATCGCAACGGACGAAACCGGCGACAAGGTATTATGGGCAAAATGGAAATGTGCTACGGGATTCACACTTAGCAACGACAAGGATTCTTGCGAAGCGGACACATACACAGTGACGTATCAGTGCGGCGCACATGGCACCGGCGCCAATGTCACCGATACCGCAACATATCATGCGAACTATGTTGTGCAGAATAGTAATGTAAATATCACCTGTACACCAGACAGCGGATACGAATTTACAGGTTGGAAATTTAGTGGTGATAATCGTGACTATGTCCAAAATGACGAGATTTATTGGGAATACGCAAATAACAGCGAAACTCTGACGGCACAGTGGGATACAGCGACATATACCATTCAATATGAAAACATGACCAATGCGACCGCTGCGCAGACCGGCATGCCGTCGAATTATACATACGGGGTTGGTGCAACAATTGACGGTGTTCCGACACGTGCAAACAGTGAATTTGCGGGTTGGTGCACAGATGAAACTTTGGAAAACTGTGCGATGACGCAAACCATTGGCACAACGGCAACAGGGGATAAAACATTCTGGGCAAACTGGGAATGTTTGCCACCGTATCATTCGAATGCAAATGGCACCGCGTGCGTGGCCTGTGAGGCCGGGTATTATTGGAATGGCACCGATTGTACCACCGCCTGTCCACCCGAATATCCATACAGTCGCAGCCCATATAACTGGAGTATCGATCAATGCTATAACTATTGCGACACCGCGACATGCGAAAGCTATAATGTGTCCGGTTTCCCAAATGGTTATACGGCAGAACCTATTGATTCTTCTTCAAAGCAGATTACATTCTATGGTAATGCCAGGAATGGTATAGATGCGTGCGATGGAACGGTCAAGTATTGCGCGTATGGGTTTGCTTCAACCCCGGGGGCATTACCATCGACATTGTATAAACCAATGACGGTGCCGGTTGACTTCTATGGTCATATGCCACAAGAAAACCTTGGGACGTTGTATATATTTGGTAGTCGTGCCGGCGGTAGCAGCATAGATATTAACACCGGCGATGTATGGAGTCAGATTGTCGGCCCCGGTCAGCAGACACAGGTAATAAACAACACACAAACCGGCCTTACATATCAATACACGCCTATATTCTATCCCGCGGATATGGCGCCTAATGCCGATGTGACGGGATATACGTTCGATGGATACTATTATCCAGAAAACGGCAGCACCCAATATGTAGGCAGCGACTATGTATTGAATGCGACGAACGCCCTGGCTGTTATTAATAGTGGCCAAACCGGCGGATACAATATCCCGCGCAAACTGTATGCGACGATGAATCATGGTTATAGCCTTGGCTGTTATAAAGTGAGTTTCAATAACAGTTGGCATGGTGGAACGCCGACAACCAGTACGTTAAGTTTCTATAAAAAGGGAACCAGTTGGTATGCGGGTACAGATTCAAATTGTACGGGCACACCAATCGCAAATCCAAGCGTGGCGAATGAATTACCAACCAAAACCAACGCAACGTTTACCGGGTATTATGATGAGTCTGGACCAGATTTGATGATTTTTGATGCAAATGGTGCGGCAACCACGTACGCAAATATTTGGACGATTACAAGTGACACAACATTGTATGCGCAATATACATGCGACGCGAATGCACATCAAACATCGAATGACGCATGTGTTGTGTGTACCGCGCCGACCGCATGTTGGGATAACAATACCGAACAATGCGTTGCATGTGCAGTAGTTGATCACACAATAACATTGGACAAGAATGTTGGTGGTTTGCAAGGTGATGACAGCAGCCCGTCGATATTGTACACTGTGGAAGGTCAAGGTGTTTATACGGACCTTGCAACCGAAAATCCATTTACCGCATTAACAGCGGTGCCGACCAAGTATGCAATCGTTACATTTAATCATTGTGACGGCACAAATGGGGCGTGTGATTCGACGGCCAATACCGAAACCAAAAATTCTGATTTCCCATTCGTAGGTTTTTATGACACAACCTCCGCCATCAATGTTATATCAAACAATGGTAATTTGACCAATGATGGTTATACCAATGCCATTGGGTTGCATGGTGATGCGACGTGGTATGCACGTTGGGGAATACATGGAATGATTGCCCATTGGCCGCAAAACCCAACGCGTTCCGGTTATAACTTTGTTGCATGGAAAGATGAACCTAACTGTACGGGTAATACGATGACATCGACCAGTTATATAGATACAGATACGACGCTGTATGCATGTTGGACGATGAATACATCTTATGAATGCCAGGTGTATTGCGATGCGACGTTAAGTACATGTCCTTATCAAAATGCAAGCTGCGAATATGATGAAACGCAATACCAATCGGGACATAACAATGGTGTTTCTGGGGCGCCATGCCTTGACGACGATGGGCATGAAATCGTCGCGGTGGCATGTCCGATTAGTAATGTCAGTTGCACACAGGCCGGGTATATCTGGGTATCAACAGACGAACAGTGCGAACAGTGCACATGCACACTGGGAACGGGCGTAGATACATGCACACCGTCTTCGGTTGGTAATCAGTGCACCGCGACGGGTTCGTGCGCCACCGGATACGTGAACTTTACACCGAATTGTTCCGGGACAACATGCGAACCTTACTGTGGTGCGAATACATTTACGGTAAATTACGAATGCGGAACACATGGTGCCGCGGCATCGGGCTATGACATGTATAACACCGCGACGTATGGTGCCGGGTACAAGGTCGCACATCAGTCATACACCAGTTCCAATGTGATTGCACTGTGTAATCCGAACACCGGTTATGTGCTTGCGAATCCGACATGGAAATTAGAAGGCACATCTTACACCGGCAATACGGGTGATGTGATTGCGTCGTGGCAATATAGCATGAGTGCGCCAAAATTCATCGCACAGTATGATTGCGATACGGCGAATTTCTGGTTCCATAATTCATCAAGTGACACGTGCGTTCTGTGTAATGGCGCAAATGAATATTGGAATTCCACAACCGAAAGTTGCGGCCAATGCGGCGCGGGAACGTATCCGAATGCCGCACACGATGCATGTATCAACGAAGGTCAATATGAAATAACCCTTAACAAGAATGTTAATTCTGGGGCGGTGCATGGGGTTGACGGGCAAACAACACTTTACACAGTGCACAATACCGGCGTTTATCGCGACGCGGCAAGAACGGCCGAAATGACGACCGCCGGCAATCCTTTGACCGAAGGAAATTTACCAAAGAAATATGCAATTGTGACATTCAATCACTGTGATGTTGATAACGATATACTCTGCACCAATCCGGCAAACACCGAAGACGTTGTTAATGCCTACTTTGCGTTCAATGGTTTCTATCAAGATACGACCACAGGTTCAAAGTACATAAACGAGTATGGGTATATTACCGACGGTGCAAATGGCGGTATGACCGTTGGTGCGGGCTATACAGACAACAATCATGTATGGTATGCGCACTGGGCCGCCCAGGGTATATTGAACGGATTCCCGGCCAATCCAACACGTGCGGGATATACTTTTGTTGAATGGCGGACGTTACCGAACGGAATGGGAACCGTTGTACCAAATAATCAGACATACACTGTGACGGCGGATACAACATTGTATGCAAATTGGGCTGCGAATGCATACGATATACATTATGTGTTGAATGGCGGTGAAAACTATCATGGCGCCCCAACAAGTTATTCATATGGCACAGGTGCACAAATCAATGGCACCCCGACCCGCGACAACAGTCAATTCATCGGTTGGTGTGATGATGCGGCTTTGACACAAAATTGCGACAAGGTGCGCGTAATAAGCGGAACCGAAACAGGCGACAAGACGTTCTATGCGAAATGGACCTGCGATTGTGGTTATTCGGCAACCCAAAATGGCCAGGGTTGTGTTGCGAATACCATTACCGTAAATTATCAAAGCGAATATGGGACGGTGCCTGCATCGGGGACATGCACGTATAATGATGTTAATGGATTCACATTGGCGTCTGCAATTGACGCCCAGGGCCACGACTTTAGTGGTTGGGCGATGAATTATCAACGCTTTAATGCCGGCCAAACCGTTGCGTGTAATTACACGACATTTGGTGTGTGCAATGGTTCTGTGAACGCCAACGCAATTTGGGGCGAAGCAAACACGTACAGAATAGATTATATAATGAACGGTGGTGTAAACTATGACGGCGCGCCAACAAGTTATATGTATGGCATTGGTGCACAAATTAATGGGACCCCAACCCGCGCCAACAGCCAATTTGTGGCATGGTGTGATGATGCCAATTTAAAGGTGAATTGCGCAAGGAACAAAATCATGGACTCAAATGATTCCGGCAACAAGGTATTCTATGCCAAATGGTCTTGTGATTGTGGTTATGCGCCGACGTCAAATGCAGAGGCGTGTGATGCGAATACCATTATCCTGAATTATAATAATGGTGGTCATGGCAATGCGCAGTTACCGGCGGCATATTGTACTTATGGCAATAATTTCCAATTGTACAACGCAATTTCGGCCACTGGTTATGAATTCAGCGGTTGGTCGGTAAATAATGATACCATATCGGCGGGCGCAACAGTTGCCTGTGATAATCAAACCCTTGGTGTTTGTGATGGTTCTGTGGTGATTAGTGCCACATGGGGGACAAATACCATAACACTTGATTGGGACGAAAATCATGGGACAGAGATTCCGAATGGTTCTTGCCAATATGGTGATACACTGGCACTGGCGTCTGAATTACCAAATCGCACAGGTTATACGTTCAGTGGTTGGGAATTGGTTAATAGCATCGTAAAGGCCGCGGGAACAACGGTTAGTTCGGGTTGTACCGAAACATACACCGGCGTCACAAGCGGAACAAGCCATGGAATCAGGGCTGTATGGTGCCACAATTGTATCCAACCGGCGGTGCAAAATGTATGTTCGTTGAATACAGAAGGTCCGGGCGATTGTGTGTATACCTATACTGAATGTCCCCAAGGATATACGCTGTATATCCCACAGGAAGCGCCTTGGAACCCGAGTTGTGTTCAAAATCAATACACCATTACGTATTCCGCCAATGGTGGTACAGGTGCGGACCAAACACAAAATGTGTTCTTTGGATCCACGTTCGTGACAAGACCGCGGTCGATATTCACTAATTCTGGATATATGTTGACGAAGTGGCGCATTGCAGATGCAACGGCCACGTATGACCCGGATACAAGTTATACTTATGACATCAACGGCAACACAACGTTAGAGGCGACATGGGAAAGATGCACCTGTTCGTATGCGGGCAACAGCGGTGTCCAAGCCTGTGATCCTTATTCAACGGCAAATAGTACATGTGGCGGAACGGCAACATGTTTGGCACACTTTGTAAATCCGACTGTCACATGTGCCAATGACGGACCGGCGTGTACGGCGACATGTACAGAATGTGGTGCGGGTTATATATCGGTAAATGATAACTGTGACCCATGCGACCCGGGACATTATCAATCGGGCAACGAATGTCCACAATGTTCGGGCAATACAATTGCGCCGAATCCGGGTGCGACATCTTGCGTGGAATGTCCGGAATATACATTGGCAAATGCGGAACACACACAATGTTTGTATTGTCCGACGGGTTCTATCTTGGTGAACGGTGTTTGTGAACAGTGTACGGCGGGACATTATCAATCCGGTAATGATTGCCCAATATGCCCGGGCAACACGATTGCCGCGAATCCGGGTGCGGCATCTTGTACGGAATGTCCGGAATATACATTGGCAAATGCGGAACACACACAATGTTTGTATTGCCCGACGGGTTCTATCTTGGTGAACGGTGTTTGTGAACAATGTGCGGCGGGGCATTATCAATCCGGTAATGATTGCCCAATATGCCCGGGCAACACGATTGCCACGAATCCGGGTGCGACATCTTGTACGGAATGTCCGGAATATACATTGGCAAATGCGGAACACACACAATGTTTGTATTGTCCGACGGGTTCTATCTTGGCGAACGGTGTTTGTGAACAATGTACGGCGGGACATTATCAATCCGGTAATGATTGCCCAATATGCCCGGGCAACACGATTGCCGCGAATCCGGGGGCGGCATCTTGTACGGAATGTCCGGAATATACCGTTGCGAATCAAGATCATACCGCATGCGCGTCATGTCCGGCGGGTTCTATCTTGGTGAACGGTGTTTGTGAACAGTGTGCGGCCGGTACATATCAATCGGGCAATAGTTGTGTCCAATGTCCCGCGGGTAAAACATCATATGCTGGCGCAACATCGATAAATGATTGCTTTATTGATCCGGGCACATGTGCCCCAGACGAACACGTCGAACAAGGCGAATGTGTTAGCAACACCAAGGAATGCACTGTGCCGCATGCAACGTCCGCAAAACGCGAATGGAATGCATCGATTGGAACATATGGCCCATGCGTTGTTGAAACCTGTGACGAAGCCAATGGTTATCGTGTGTCGGGCAATGCATGCGTAAAAGATTCCTGTGTTGTGGAACATGGTAGCGCCGAAACAGAATGGAACGTTGCCGACAATCGGTGGGAATGCATTGTCACGAAATGTGATCCGGGCTATGAAAGAAGCGCCGATGACAAATCTTGTGTTGAATGCTATAACCGTCGCGTTGATGGCGAAATCGCGGTCAGCAGTTATGTATCCGAATGCGAAATTGCCGCATGTATGTACCAAGGTCAAAAGTACACTTTGGACGGTAATGAATGTCGCCTTATCTGTGAAGAAAAGACCGATGAAACCGGGTCAATGATTTGGGATAATATAAGGAAGCAATGCGTCCGGACATGCAACAAGGGTTATAAGATGTGGTAGTGGGGATTTCATATGCGCAAGGAGAGAGAGAATTTAAAGCAGTCATGTATCGTGTCCAATGACGAAACCGGCGTGTTTGGACATGTTGGTGATTTTGCCGTTCGCGCATATAGAAACCTCTGTAAAAACTGCACCTTTGTTATAAATGTGTTTCGTGGGATTTATAATACGTGTCGTGGCCGGTCTTGTATGCGGCGGGTTGATTTATGGGTTGAAATAAATCGTGCCGGTCTGCGTGCGATTCCAATTGTATGTCTAATCAGTTTTATGGTTGGCGTAATTATCGCGTTCGTTGGCCATATGCAGTTAGAGTTGTTCGGTGCGGAAATATACGTTGCGGCGTTGGTCGCGATTTCTATGGTTCGAATAATCGGTGCGATTATGACGGGGATAATTATGGCGGGACGTACGGGCGCGTCGTATGCCGCAGAAATCGGATCTATGCGTGCGAATGATGAAATAGACGCATTAAAAACAATGGGCATTTCGCCGATGGAATTTTTGGTTTTGCCGCGCGTGTTTGCGTTGACTATTACTATGCCGATTTTAACGGTTATCGCCGATGTAGTTTCAATATTCGGCGGCATGTGCGTTGCCATGTTGATAATGAATATTTCTATATCTGAATATTGGCATACAACACTTGATTGGATAACATTTAATAACTTTGCGGTTGGTGTATTTCATGGATGGATCTTTGGTTGGGTGATTGCGATAACGGGTTGCATTTGCGGTCTGCGGGCCCAGAAAAATGCGGCCGGGATTGGGCATGCGACCACACGTGCGGTTGTTATGGGAATTATTGGTTGCGTTGCGGCAACGGCAATTTTAACAGTTATCTTTAATTGGTTGGACGTGTAATGAGGAAGAACGCTGATTATTTCATCGATATTAAAAACCTGACGCTGGGGTATGGCGGTAACGTCATTGTGCGGGATTTAAATTTTACAATAAACCGTTCTGACATTTTTGTTATCATGGGGCTTTCGGGGTGCGGTAAAAGTACGATTATGCGTTCGATTGTTGGACTACATGAACCAATGGGGGGCGGTATCGTTGTCGATGGCAAAGATATTTGGTCTTTGCCCATGGATGCGCGCACGAAAATAGTTGAAACGTTTGGTGTGTCGTATCAGAGTGGCGCATTGTTTTCGTCGATGACGCTTGGTGAAAATGTTGCCCTGCCCTTGGAAATCAAGACAACTATGTCGCGACGCGAAATAGAAAAAAATGTCCATAAAAAACTTGAACTGGTCGGGCTTGGTGATTGCGCGGACATTTATCCATCGGACGCAAGTGGTGGCATGGTAAAACGTGCGGCACTTGCGCGGGCATTGGCGTTAAATCCGCGCGCACTGTTTTTTGACGAACCTTCTGCGGGGCTTGATCCGGTTCGATCAAAACAGTTGGACGATTTGATTGTTAAAATTAATAAAAACCTTGGCACGACAATTGTCATGGTGACGCATGAATTGGCATCGATTATGTCCATTGCAACAAATTCTGTATATATCGGCAATCAAACGGTCATCGGACGCGGTGCGCCAAAGGAAATTTTACAAACAACGAAAAATCCGGAAATTATTGAATTTTTAACACGTGGATCCAAAGGGGGCAAAAAATGAAACAACCATCGCGACGTGCAATTGGCGGTTTTGTAATTTTATTTTTCTTGGTTATTATCGGGACAATCGCGTTCTTTTTCGGGCGACATTTTGACCGAAACTATGTGACACCGGTGCTGTTTTTCGAAGGTTCGGTAAAGGGACTTACCGTCGGTGCGAATGTGTATTTTCGTGGTGTTCCGATTGGACGCGTGGATAAAATACAACTTATCCCGAATAACCAAGATAAAATTATTATTCCGGTTTATGTGCGCATCGATCCGCGAATGACCGCACGTGGGGAAATGTCGCGTTCGGAAATGGAAACGTGGATAAATGATTTGGTTCACCATGGATTAAAAGGCAAGCTGCAAACGCAAAGTGTTTTAACGGGACAAATGACGATTGAACTTGATTTCTATCCACGTTATCCATCGCATTTTATGGCGGAAAAATATGGTATCGAAGATATAGAAATTCCAACTGTGCCGTCGATGCTCCAAGAAATTTCACAGAATTTGGAGAAAATTCCAATATCTGATATATCCGAAAATGTGAACGCGGTATTGCAACAACTGCACGAAGATATGCCGGCACTGTTGCGTCAATCAACCGAAGCGGTCGTTAGTATCAACCGGCTTGCGGATTCTATTGCGGGGCCCGGCACAACGACGATGTCGGACTTTAACCAAATGATACGCGATGTCAGTGATGCGGCGCGCGCGGTATCACAACTTAGCGATTATCTTGAACGCCACCCCGAGGCACTTTTGAAAGGAAAAGGAGGATATTAAAATGAAAAAATATATTTGTTTATTAATCGCAACTTTTTCACTTTGCGCATGCGCGTTTTGGCGCACGACCGAACCATCGCGTTTCTATAGCCTGGGCACGCCAGAGGTTTCTCAGGTTCGTGGTCCCGCAACGCTTGTGGCGGTGGCGGTTGAAAATGTGACGGTTCCAAAATCCATAGACAAACCGCAAATGGTTATAAAGTATAAAAATTCAAATATGATGATGGTGTCTGAATTCGACCGCTGGATTGATGTTCCAACAAATGCGTTGCCGGTTATTATATCGGAAAACATGAATCAATACGCGAAAAACATCAGTGCAAAGCCCGCGAAAAATTCCACAGATACGCGTAATTCGAAATACATTTTGTCGGTTGATTTTGTCCGGTTTGAAACAGAAATGGACGGCAAGATTACAATATCCGCATGGTGGACAATCACAAATAATCGTGGCGATATAATCGCAAGGAAGAAATTAACCCAAACCGCGGACACACCGGCATTGCGGGCAACGTATCCGGACTATGACGCAATAGTTGCGGCACAGAGCAAATTGATTGCAAAAATGTCCTATATCATCGCCGACGTAATAAGTGATTTAAAGTGAAAGTTTAATTAAAAGAGGCTTTAGTTTTTTATATTAATATGATATAATTTGCAAAGGAAGGAAATAGAATGAAAATCACGCGATGTTTAGTATTTGTCTTGATATATGGCTATGTTACGCAAGCCATGGGTGCAAGGGAATTTAAGTGCGAACCTGTTTCAAAGCCCAGAATTATGCTTAATAACAATTATTGGTTTGAAACATCTAGTGGTCAAGGTATGTTATGCGGTGAAGATAGGGTTGCCGGCGCATGTGCAAATGGTACTATCGTTTGGCGAAATGAAGAAAATAGCCCTTTTGTAAAATGTAATGCACAAGGAAAAGCAACATGGGCAGCAATTATGGCTAATAACGTTCCGAAATGTTCGATAATGAATAAGTCGCAATACGATGAATTTATTAAATTAGGCAACAATGTATTTTTTTATAAATATGCAGATAAGCCAAATCGTTATAAAATAGCAGAAGGGGGTTATTGCCAAATCCCGGCAAAAAATTGGTGTATGGGTGGCAAATGGAATCCCAACGGCCAATGTCATTGTGAAAAAGGTTTTGATTTAAATAAAACTACAGGTAAGTGTATGCCAACAATTAGCCAAGAGGACACACCGCAAGAAAGCACCCAACCTGCGACAGACCAACTGCCATCTTATGATGTCCAGATTCCTGCGCCACAACAGACCGTTGAAGAGGTGGCAGTAGATGATACAACGGCGGACAAGAAATGCAATATAGGCAACCAAAGTTATTTAGTTGGTACGGCAAAAAAATTAAATACTAGGTTTTATGTCTGTAAGGAAACTGCAGATTGTGATAATATACCCGCTTCAGAAAGACTCCCCAATGCAACGAAACTTCGTTGTTCTGGTGCAAAAGGTACCACATGCGGCTTGTGCATTGCAGAGACGTGTAATGATAACTTTACGGTAAAACATGTTAATGGGCAAAATTACGGCTTTTGTATTTCCAAGGCGGAACAGGGTTGCATTGACGCAGTTGGTGATAAGAAATGGAATAATAACACAAAAAAATGTGATTGTGGCGAAAAAGTTTGGAACGCCGCAACCAATACATGCGATGATACCACAAATGCAGAGGTTGAACCAGACCCCATAGTCGAAACACCGGTGGCCCGCGTCACATGCGAAGAATCCAAAGGATTAAAACCTTCCGACACCGAACCAAGGAAATGTGTATGTATTAACGCCGGGTGGCAAATTGACGACGCCACAGGGACATGTGTAGAGCCAGTGGCGGAATTGACCGAGGTTACACCAGAGGCCGAAATTGTCACACCTGGTGAACCGGAAGTGGTATCCGCCGATGATGAACTGGCCGCGGCGCAACGGCGAGAGGAAGAAGAACGCCAAAGGGCCGAGGAAGAACGTAAACGCGCAGAGCAAGAACGTAAAAATGCGGAACAGCAACGCAAAGACACCGAGCAAACATATAAATCCGCCCGCGAAAAAGAACAATCTTGGGCCAATAAAGCGGTGACCGCGGCGTCCACCGGCGCAACCGGATTGGGGTTGATGCAATTGGCGTCTGGGTATGCGGAACAAAAGGCCGATAAAGAGGCCGAAGAAGATATGGCCGAATATATCACAACCATGAAATGCGAATATGGTGGCGGACACCAGGTAGATCTTGGCAATGCAGAAATAACCCTGCCGGGGTGGGAAGTGTTGTCCGAAAATCGCGAAAAGTTTAAAACCTTGGCGGATCAGGTCAAGGCGACCAAAACGGCGTTGAACCTGCGCCCCGGAATCGAAAGCGAGGTTTTATATGAACGCGCCGATACCGGTCTGTATGAATATGAAAACGTCGGCAAAACGGGCGGTTCAAATGTTTCGGTTGCGCGCGCACTGCGGGACAGCCACAGCGAAGACGCGGCCGCTTGGGCCGAACAAAAGCAGGAAGCCAAAGACCAAATGAAAAAAGGTGGAATAACCGCCGCCGTCGGGGTTGGTGTTGGCGCACTGGGGAATGTGGCGATTAATACAGAAGCGGGCCAGAAAGCCATGCAAAAAATAGGTGAAATTTTCACAAAAGATTCAGAATAATCCAACATACGGCGGTGTAGATGTCACCGAATTCGACGACAAGATTTCCGTAATAATGAGACCATTCTCAAAACCGCGTCATCCCGCGTCAAGCGCGGGATGACATAGCAAAAAGCGAAGGTGATTAGCCGACCAATTTGCGCCAAAGGCTTGTTTTCTTTTTGGCCTTTTGGTTTTGGCGTTTGCGCGTCCGATGTGGCGCGGTCATTGTTGTCCGCTTTGCCTCCGCGTGTTGCGCATTTTTCTTTTTTGCGTCCGTTGACGGCGCGTTGGCCATTAACACTTCGTCGGTCTTTACCTGCTCTGGCGCAACGCGTTGAATCGAATATTGGTCGATGTTCATCAAACTGTCGTCGCCGACAATCACGATTTCCGTTCCAAATTCGTTTTCCATCGCGTTCAGTTCCGCGCGCTTGTGATTCAGAATATAAATCGCAACGTCCGTCGGCACAGTCATAATGATTTTCTGCGCCGCCTTGGCCAGCAATTTTTCCTGTAAATGACGGAACAAGATAATTGACGCCGTTTGAATACTTGGCACCACGCCGGCCCCCATACAATGCGGGCACGCGACGTACGAAGATTCAATAAAACTGCTGCGCAATCTTTGGCGCGAAAGCATCAAAACGCCGAACGCATTTATCTTTGCCACCTGGGTCCGGGCGCGGTCATGCTTCATAATTTCGCGCATTTTTATTTCAAGTTTGCGGTTATTGCGTTCTTCTTCCATATCGATAAAGTCAATCGCAACAATCCCCGCCAAATCACGCAGGCGCAATTGCAGGGCGATTTCCTCCGCCGCCTCTAAATTAGTATTCAACGCGGTTTGTTCAATGTCTTTTTCCTTGATCGCGCGCGAAGAATTAACGTCAATCGTCACCATTGCCTCGGTTTGGTTTATAACAATCGAACCACCGGACGGCAATTGGACATACGGGCCATGCAGGCCTTCTAGTTGTTTTTCAACACCGGCCTTGACCATCAATGGAACAGCGTCATCTTTGTAAAGAACCAACTGTTTCCGCGGCGGGTGCCCGTACATTTGTTGAAAATAATTCTTGGCGGCTTCGAATGCCTCTTCGCCCTGGATAGTCAAAACATCGTCTTTGGACGAAAGGAAATCGCGAACAACACGACGCAACAAAGAATCTTCGGTATGAATCACCACCGGCGCAACCGATTCCAACGTCGTCTTGCGAATTTCGTTCCAAAGGTTCACCAGGTAATCATAGTCCGCCGCAATTTCCGCCGGCGTCGCACCCATGGCCGCGGTGCGCAAAACAACCGTCATGCCCTTTGGAATTTTAAGCGTGTGCAAAATTTCACGCAGACGCGCCCGTTCCGATTTATCGGAAATTTTCTTGGAAATACCATAACTGTTGCGTTTACGCGAATTCGGCATTAATACGGCAAAACGCCCCGCCAACGACAAATATGTCGTCATGGACGCGCCTTTTTGCCCGCGTTCTTCCTTGACCCCTTGGACCAGCAAGATTTGCTTTGGTTTAATTACGTCTTGGATTTTGAATTCACGCGCGCGTTTGGCGAATTCCTTGTTATCTTCGCCCGCGCTGTGATCGTCATAGTCCACGACATCGTCCCCTTCGTCATCGGGGTCTTCGTCATCATCGACGATATTCGCATGCGCAAGTTCGATAAGTTTCTTTTTCTGTTCCGGCGTTATTTGATAATAGTCCGGGTGAATTTCCGAAAACGGCAAAAAACCATTTTTCCCCGTTCCGTAATCAACAAATGCGGCCTGAAGCGACGGTTCAACCCGAATAACCTTGGCCAGATAAATGTTCCCTTTTATCTGAGGCTTAGTCGTGGTTTCAACGTCAAAATCAGAAACGCGATTATTGGTGGAATCAACAACGACAACGCGTGTTTCCTCCGGGTGGACCGCGTCCACATATATCCTTTTTGACATTCGATAATCCTTTTATGTTTATTGCGTATAAATGGCCATTAATCCGTCCCCATGGGGCGTCCAAGCCCATGCCAAGGGAATACGCCACGATAAGACACAGCGCCATTCGAATTAAAGGAAATAAAAACAACACTTTTTATAACCCCATATTATACGTTGGATAAAAGTTTATCATGCCACCAATCATTTGGCAAGGATATTTTATTCGTTTGTATTTTTATTCTTTGAAAAACCGGTAAAATGCGGGATTCGTTGCTTTGCTTCGGCGATCCAGCGTTTCATGCGGGCGCGCAACCAACGTTCATAGATAAAGAACAACCCGCCAACGCCAATCAATGGCAAAACATAGTAAATTATACGATACGCCAGCAACGCGCCGAAAATATTCGCCTTGTCAATATCATTCGGCAACGCAATAAGAAAAACACTTTCGAAAACGCCGATACCGCCGGGAACCTGGCTGAATACGCCGGTCGTTTGCGCGACAACGAACAGACCGATAAACGTCCCGAACGGAATTTGCACAAACGGCGTCATACAGAAATAAAGCACCAATCCCGCCAGGACACTATCGGTCATACCCAGCAGAGTTTGCAAAAACGCCATCTTGGTTGACGGGACATCGAACTTCAGTTGCCCGATTTTAACACTTTTGTTGCGGAAAATTATCGTCACAGCAAAATACGCCATCAACGCCGCCAAGCAGAATATAAACAGTGTATTGAGCCCCACCGACGCGCCGACCGATTCGGCAAAAACGTCCCGCGGAATAAGGAAATAGCCCACAACCGCAATTGCAGTCGCGCCCAAAAAATACGTAAAGCCGTTTATTGTCACAATCTTTACAATGTCGCCACCACGAATGCGCCACCGCGTATAAAGACGATAGCGGATCGCACCACCGGATACCACCGCGTGACCGGCATTATTACTTATTGCGAACCCAAGCATTCCGGCAAGCATCCATTTCCACCAAGATACTTTGCCGCCTGCGCCGACATAATTCAGCGCAAGATAATCATAAAGCGCCAATGCGATATAGCCAGCAAAGCACGCAACCGACGCCGCGACCAAGTTCACGAACGGAATATTCACCAATGCGCGCATAATGTCGCCAAACGAATAATTCCGTAATTGCCACCAGAGCATTCCCGCGGCCAACAAGAAAAAGACTATGCCGGAATAACCCAATAATTTTTTAAACAGCTTTTTTGCTTTCAATGACATAATTTAACCTTTCCATGGAACAACAGAATAACACCGGCCGATGTAAAAAGCAAATAGTTATTACAACATTAACGGGCGCGTAAAAAAGTGCTTGCGTTATAAAAGCACATTCTGTTAGAATAATGATTGAGCCAAGTGGGAACTTGGTTCGGGGCTGTGAGAAGCCCGTCGTATCCGGTGCAAAGCATCGCAATCCATTGTGATTTCCCAAGTGTTTTGCACCGTTATAGGTTTGACCCCGATGTTGGGGTGCCGTCGGTTATAATGCCCCTGGCAAAAGGCCGCGGAATCAACGATACGATGATTTCTCAACACCCCGACCGCGTGGTTTCCATTGCGGCACTTATTTTAGTGTAAGTGTTAGTGGGTAGTGTAAGTGAGAAAAAAAAGGGGAGAAACATGTTTTTAAAAAAGTTTTTGTTGTTCGGGTTGATGGCGGCGGTATTGCCGGCGTTGGCGGAGGAAGCCGCGGACCGGAAAACCGCAACGTCGCTTAAATACGTCACACACGAATTGGATACGCGTCAGGATAAATTTAGTGCGGAAGCGAACAAGGCCATGGAATATACAAATTCGGCCGGGGACGTGCAAAAACGTGCGGTCACATCGGAGCTGGGGACCAGCACGTCCGACACATCACTGCCCATGGTTGGTGGTGTGAATACTAAACTGGCCACAAAACAAGACGACATCGCCCCCGTCAACGATCACACTGCGGTCACATATACTGGGCAAAGCGGCAGTATCGGACAAAAGGGTATTTACCAAACAACCGAATCGTATGTTGAACAAAGCGATAATTTAATCGACGCAAAAACATTCAACGCGGCATTAAAGACGGGACTTGATAACGAATTCAAATGTAGGGATTATAAACCGGATACAAATCTTTGTTGGGTTTATTCTATACATAATGAAACCGAAGATAATACGCTTGTCCCAGAGGGATACACGCCACTTGAATATATCCAATCCGACGGATCGCAAATGATTGATACCGGTATCGATGGCTTTGATCCCGGTGATTGGGAAATTTATGTAAAATGGATGATAACCGGCGAACCAACCGGTGATTATCCATATATATGCGGTATATATGATGGTGAATCATACAATACATATAGAATTATATTAGACCATACCAGCACTGCCCAATATCTTGTTAATGGGAACAGTAGAGCTGGTGGTGGCAGCGCACGCGTTTCTGCACCGGCAAATGTGATTCATGAAGGAACAATCCATAATGGTTATGTCCTGTTTGATGGTGTGCGATATAATACGCCGACACAGGGGATGCAGGGTGGCACAACCAGCGTTAATAGAACTATTGGTCTATTTGGTTTTGTAGCTAGTACACCAAAAATTGTTGGTCGCATGTATGCCGCGTATGCAAAACAAGATGGTGTAATGAAGTATAACTATATACCCGCGCGCCGCGATAGTGATAACAAGGTTGGCATGTGGGATACGGTTAGCCGAACATTTAAAACAAATTCCGCCAACGGTAATGACTTTGCCCCGGGGCCGGTTGTGCAGAACAATGTCTATATTCCGCAAAATCAATAGGTAAAAACGTCCGGCCACATGGGTCGGACGCATACAACATAACAAACAAGGAAGGAATTTTTTATTATCCGTTGCAACGACCGCAAGTGTTATTGCGGATAACGCGGCGTTCGGAATAAACACCCGCCGGTTCATAGACCGTCACAGGACGATAAACCTGGTAATGGTCAACGACTTCGGTGTGTGTTTTTACGCGGACCGGTTGTGCGCATGAATTGCAAGTATATGCAACCGCAGCCCTTGCCGGTTCGGCATACGTGACCGTATTCGTGTTATAACGAACACTGTTCGTATATGTTTCGGTTTCGCTATAGACGCCGCCATCAGACGCGCATGCGCACGTGGCAACCAAGGCACCGAATAAACCACTTAAAATTGTTTTTTTCATTTGTGTCCCTTTTGGTTATACAACGGGATTATAGGACACAATTTTTCATTGTCAAGTATTTTAGTGCTATTAATTTCGATGATGGAAACTGCTCGTTATTTGTGTAAAAACACTTAAAAAAAGAATTGTCATTGCTGCGTAGGCCCCAATAGGGCTAGGCAGTTGTGACGAAATAGCCCCGCCGCCTCCCCCCCTTCGCACAATCGGCCCCCGCAAAATTCGAAAAATTTTGTGGGTGATAGCCGAAGGGGAATAGGTTTTTGTTCGTATTGTGTATGGGGTGCGGACGGCGTATAATAAAACCGTCTTGGAACAAGACATGAAATCAACAACATCTATGGGAGAAAAACTATGAAAGGATTGACTGATTACGTGCTTGCACCGTTAACTTTTATCGGCGCACTCAACTGGGGCTTGGTCGGCATATTCGGCTTTGATTTGGTCGCATGGCTGTTCGGCCCCGCCACGATGGTAAGCAATATTGTCTATGCCATCATCGGCGTTGCTGCGGTGATTTGGCTGATATTGATGTTCGTAGAAAAGCCGATGAAATAAAACCTTGTTGCACCGAACCTTTTCCCCGTCGGCACGCCGGCGGGGATTTTTTACCTTACTACGTCGCGAAAGATTTTTGCGGGGATTGTGCCGCCGGTGACGGATGAATCCATTGGCGTAAAATCATCGTTGCCGACCCATATTCCCAAAATCGTATCGTTCGTTGCACCAATGAACCACGCGTCGCGGTTATCATTACTGGTCCCAGTTTTTCCGCCGATAACGTTTGGTGCCATCGCATAGTGTCCTGTGCCATTTGGCGACGTCACCGCGGCAAGTAATTCCGTCATGTATTCAACCGTTTGCGGCATTAAAATGCGAACACTGTCCGACGGGTTACGTTCGTAAAGCGTGTTGCCATGTACATCGGTCACCCGCGTTATTGAATACGGCCGAACCGATTCGCCATTATTCCATATCACCGCATAAACATTTGTTAGGTCAAGCAGTGTCATTTCTGATGCGCCAAGGACGGTTGAAAATTCACGCCGCAGTTTATTTCCAACACCCAAACGACCCGCCATGGAAATCACAGAATCCAATCCATAAAGCGACGCCAACTTTAACGGCACAGAATTCACACTTTTTGCAAACGCCGTCGCAAGTGCAATATCGCCGTAATAATGTTCGTTATAGTTTTTCGGATTATAATCGCCGATTGCAAACGGTGAATCATTTACAATCGATTCTGGCGTCATGCCATTTTCAAGTGCAACAAGATATACAATCGGCTTAAACGCACTGCCGGGCTGGCGATGCGCGATTGTGCGGTTAAATTGACTTGCCTTATAATCTGTGCCGCCAACCATCGCACGTATTGCACCGTCGGGCGACATCGCAACCGCCGCACCTTGGTGATTTCCAACGTGCGACGATATTGCGTTTGTGATTTTATTTTGAATTTTGGAATCGAGTGTTGTGTGCACAAACATGTCTGAATTCATTGCCCCAATTTGCGAATTTAATTCATCGGTCACAAAATCTGTCCAATAACGATAAAGGTTTGTGTCCGCGGTACCGGTTGCCGGCGCAAGTTCGGCCGCCGCCGCATGCGCGGTTGCAATATCAATGTAGCCCTGGTTTGCCATTTCCTGGAGTATCGTGCGCGCGCGTTCCATATTTTTTTCGGGGTTGCGATATGGACTGTATATAGTCGGCGCCTTTAACATCGCGGCAATTTGCGCACTTTGCGCAATCGAAAGTTCCGTTGCCGCGCGTCCAAACATCAACCGCGCCGCCGCATCAATCCCGCGCAGGCCACCAACCAACGACACGCGATTCATATACAAATCCAGAATTTGATTTTTATCAAAACGATTTTCAAGCCAAAACGAAAGTATCAATTCTTGGACCTTGCGCGAAATCTTTTTATCACGCGAAAGGAAAATATTTTTTGCCGTTTGCTGTGTTATCGAAGAACCACCGACCGCGAACCGGCCACGCACCATGTTCAAAATCAATGCACGCAACGTTCCGCGCATATCAATCGGGCCATGTTCAAAGAAACGTTTATCTTCGATGGCGACAATCGCCTGCCATACATGGGGCGGCAACGTTTCGGTTGAAACAGGCGTTCCCATAATCTTGTTCGAAGTGCGTATTTCCGCGCCGTCTTTATCCAAAAACACTATCGCCGGTGCGCGCGTTTCATTCAAAATCGCATCCAACGACGGCATTCGAAAATATATCACCGCGACATAAAGCGCAACGCCAACAACACAAAACAGAAATAAATTAAAGCACCATATCAGCAAACGCCGCCGAAACGAAATCGGCTTTTTATCTTTATTTTTATCTTTACTTTTATTGTCCGCCATTTTTTATCCCCGCCTGTTTCATTGCATTTTCAAAATCATCTTCGGTCCAAATTGTTATCCCAAGTTCATTTGCGCGTGAAAGTTTCGAACCCGCGTCCGCACCCGCAAGGACGATATCCGTTTTCGGTGAAACACTGCCCGCCACCCGCGCACCCATGCGTTCCAAAATCTCACGCGCGGCGTCGCGACCGTAATTCATAAGTGTTCCGGTTAAAACAATTTTCTTGCCAGACACACTGGACGCGACCGTTGCAACATCGACCGTTTGTATCGACACCTGTTGCAACAGCGCATCGATGACCGCGATATTCCGATCGTTATGAAAGAACGATACGATTTCGCGCGCCATAACTTCGCCGATGCCATCAATCTTGATAAGTTCATTTACCGTTGCGGCGCGCAACCCGTCAATCGTTCCAAACGCATGCGCCAATAATTTTGCGGTTGCCTTGCCCACGTCGGGGATTCCGATTGCGAACAGAAAGCGATGCAGTTCGATATTGCGCGCGCCGTCAATGGCATTACGCAAATTCGACACAGATTTTTCACCAAAGCCTTCTAACTTTTTTATTTCATTTCCATGACGTTCAATAAGCGTGAATATATCCGCCGGATTTTCAATCCACCCGCGCGACACAAAATTTTCCAACTGCTTTTCGCCAAGGCCGTCAATATCAAACCCACCGCGCGATACAAAGTGTTCCAATTCGCCAATCCGCTGTGCCGGACAGCCCAAAGTATTCACACAACGATACGCAACCATACCATCGGCGCGAACAACATCGCCACCGCACACCGGACATTTTGTTGGGAAAACAAAGTCGGTTGCGCCCGGCGCGCTTTCCGCAACACCAATAATTTGCGGGATAACATCGCCGGCGCGCTGGACGGTGACCTTATCGCCAATCCGCACGCCCAGGCGCGCGATTTCATCGGCATTATGCAATGTTGCACGTGACACGACAACGCCACCAATATTTATCGGTTCCAATTCCGCAACGGGTGTCAGTGCGCCCGTACGTCCAACCTGAACCGTAATGCCACGCAGGGTTGTCACCGCACGCGCCGCGGGGAATTTATATGCAACCTCCCACCGCGGGCTGTTGGCGCGGGCGCCAAGACGTTCTTGGACCCCCACATCATTCACCTTTATCACAAGGCCATCAATATCAAATGGAATATCGGCGCGCGACAAAATTATATCGTTATACATCGATTGAATTTCATTCATATTATTTGCATGGCGCGCCCATTTACGCGTGGTCTTGAAACCCCACGATTCCAATTTATCAAAATATTCTGATTGCGTATTCCAAGTTCGCGCGGACACCGCACCATATGTATAACCAAACGCCGAAAGTCGCCGCGACGCGGTCACACGCGGATTCAGTTGCCGCAACGACCCCGCCGCCGCATTACGCGGATTTGCAAAGACCTTGTCGCCGCCCTGCTCTGCCGCCGCGTTCAGCGCGATAAAATCATCGCGCAACATATAAACTTCGCCACGAACCTCGATAACATCTGGGAAATCGCCCGAAAGTTTCTGTGGAATATCGGGAATAGTTTTTAAATTTTCGGTTATGTCTTCGCCGGCGACGCCACTGCCACGTGTAAGCCCACGAACAAGCACGCCATTTTCATACCGCGCGGCATACGACACACCATCGACCTTTAGTTCGATGAATAAATCTTTACTTGGCAATTTGTTAAACCAATCGGCAACTTCCCGTTCGTCAAAAACATCAGAAATCGACAGCATTGGCACACTGTGCGGATATGTTTTAAATTTTGTTGACGGCGCGGCGCCAACATGCGTCGAAGCACCGGCGGCGGCCAATTCGGGATATTCTTCTTCTATCTCTAACGCGCGTTTTTTCGCGGCATCATATGTTGCGTCATCAACAATCGGCGCATCATTTTGATGATACGCAATATCCCACGCGTTCAGTTTTTTCATCAAATCCGCGTGTTCTGCGCGAATAAAAAGGTCAGGTACTTTTGCCATAACCACATTATAAGAAATTCACAAAAATAACACAATTGAAAAAGTAAATTATAAACCCCGCGGGTGCGGGGCGTAATTGGTTGTTCATTTTTTTACTGATTATCCAGTGCCTTTAACAGCAAATCTTTCAGTTCGTTTGGCATCATGCCGGTGGTGGAATAACCACAATCAACATGATGCACTTCGCCGGTGACCGCGGATGACAGGTCACTTAATAAATACAACGCGGCGCCCGACACATCGTCCAGCGTCATATTCCGGCGCAACGGCGTTTGTTCCGAATTCAGGCGCAACAATGTCTTCATTCCGCCAACCCCACTGGACGCCAGGGTCAAAATTGGGCCGGCACTGATTGCATTGATACGAATTTTATCACGCCCCAGGTCCGACGCCAAATAACGCACCGACGAATCCAGTGCAGACTTTGCAACGCCCATCACATTGTAATTCGGCACAGACTTTTCACCACCGTAATACGTCAGCGTCACAATAGAACCGCCGTCCGTCATAAGTTTCGATGCGCGCCGCGTCAGATCCACCAACGAATACACCGAAATATCCATCGTGTTCTTGAAATTTTCGCGCGTCGTGTCGGCATAGCGCCCCATCAATTCGTTTTTATCCGAAAACGCAATCGCGTGCAGCATTCCGTCCAAATGCCCCCATTCGCGTTCGATATTCGCGAACAAAGAATCCATTTGTTCATCGTTCTGCACATTGCATTCCTGAACAAATTTTGCACCGATTGATTCGGCCAATGGCCGCACACGCTTTTCCAACGCCGGCATAGCATACGGCATGGCGATTTCCGCACCATTTTCATGTGCGCGCCGCGCAATAGCCCACGCCATAGACCAATCGTTCGCGACACCAGTAATAAGAATTTTTTTACCTTTTAATAACATATCTTTTTCCTTTTGTTGTTTGCACGCGGATTGTAGCACCAAGTCGCACAATTGGCAATAGTTTTTTGTCCGTCATCGCAAATCGGTGACGCGACGCGGACAAAAAGAAAAACCGCCGAGGAGTCGGCGGTTTTAAATTCAAAACAACATTAGAATCCAAAAACCATGCGTTGTTTTGATTGACGTTTCTTTTCGTTACGAACGGCCTCTTCTTTCAGGCGTTTGCGCTTTGTCGTCGGCTTTTCATAACGTTGACGTTCTTTCATTTCGCGATACAGTCCTTCTTTTTGCGACTTGCGTTTTGCGACGCGCAGAGCCTGTTCGACGTTGTTATCACGAACCAAAACTTTTACCATAAACTATTCACCCCCTTTGGCGATGTTTGATGTTTGTCCCCGGCGTCATACCGCCGAAAGGCGGTATCTCGTCGTCACAGCTGAATCCACGAGATCCCGGCCTGCGCCGGGATGACGACATTCTGGAATTCCGTCCGCCTTTGCCACTTCGCTAAAGCTTCGTGGCGCAAGCGCTTGCGCTGCGGCGAGACACTCGATTTTTTTAATCGTGCGCAAAGCGCGCGATAACAAAAATCAGTGGTGGAGCTGATGGGACTCAAACCCACGACCTCCTGAATGCAAATCAGGCGCTCTAATCAACTGAGCTACAACCCCAGAACTGTGCCCGCACATTCTATGTATATTTCTATCAAATGTCAACAAAAAAATGGGGGAGAATAGTGTTAGTGGTGCGTCGGCGCAAAGCACCGTCGCGATGGAATCGCGCCCTGTCGCGCCATAACCTTGGCGAAGGCGGATTCCGCGGTATGACGGCTCTCTACAGCGCTAAAGAGACCCCGCGTGAAACCACCCATAAAAAACGCTATGCGTTTTTTATGGGGTCCGATATCGCGGGGTAATGAGACCAAAAGGAAACTTTGTTTAATCCCTAACTTTCCACAGCCAACAATTCGCGTCGGTGTATTCCGCGGGGTTGCTTGTCGAATCCGATCCGGCGCATTCCATTTTATTCTGCTTTCTGGCCAAACCTTTGGCCAAAGAATCACCGGTGACAATTTTGGTTTGATCGGCCGCCTTCCAGTTATTTGCCGTTCCATTAAACGAGGTGGAATATTGGTCGGTTGCGGTCTGGGTATTACCGGTCCCACTGGTGGACCATTCCAACGTATTCGATACGGACGCGTTTAACGTGCTATACACATCTTTCAATAATTCCAATGAAACAAGTGCGTTTTTAACAAGTCCCTGATTTGCAGAAGTATCAGTTCCGAACGTTCCGGCCGTAAATGTGCTAAGTGTTGTGTTGTTCGCGCCCGTCACATAGTTAATGACCGCGGGTGCATTGGTCGTGGTGGTAAGGGCCTGACTGCCCCCGCCAGTGGTATAAACCTTGTCCGGGGAACCGGCACTGGTCCCCAATACGAGCGCCTGATTGGCCGCCGGAACAAAATTGGTGCTCGATGTCTTGGCGGGCAATTTATTTTGTTTTAACGCCAAACCATAGGCCAGAGCCTGACCAGTGACAAGGCTGGCC
The DNA here is from genome assembly GCA_905233975.1 of uncultured Alphaproteobacteria bacterium. Classification (GTDB taxonomy): domain Bacteria; phylum Pseudomonadota; class Alphaproteobacteria; order Rs-D84; family Rs-D84; genus Enterousia. The sequence goes on from CAJOGD010000005.1 coordinate 45,180, forward strand.
GCATGGTCGGACGGCCAGTGGCCGGTCCCAGTGGTAGAAAAGCTTGTTGAATAACTGGTGGTTCCAATTTGATCATTGTTACTGCCGCTGGTGGACCAACTCAACGCCGTCCAACTAAGGCTACCAATGCTATTGTTGAGCTCTGAATATACATCGTGCACTAATTGTAATGATGCCAACGCGCCTTCGACGTCTCTTCGGTCAAGTCCGTTGGAACTACTAATATCTCCGTCGCCCACCACATATTTACCTATCGCCTCCGCGTCCTCTTCCTTGGTCAACGGATCCTCTAACCCACCGGCGATGTATAACTTTCCAACCTCGCCCAGGGTTTTGGTCAGGCTAATTGTCTGGCCGGTCACCGGCTCTGGCATGCCATCATAAAATTCTGCGTGTTCATCATCGCTACTTAATGGGCCAAGTTTATCCTGTTTTATCTCATCAACATAGTATTTAGATGCAACGGTTTTTTTTGCAATATCCTCCGCCCTGGGGGCCGCAAAGGCCGATGATGTGGCAACCGTCGCCATTGTTCCCGCAATAAGATAATAACGTGTTTTCATTTTATGTGTCCCTTCCTTTTATATTTTTGCTGTTGTTCCTTTTACGAATCGGAGTCTAGCAAAGTTTTGAAAATTAAGGCAAGCACTATTTTCAACCGCCCGGAAATCCGCGGCTTTGCGGTCCGATGACGCGATGGTGCGCCGCCGCATTCGCGCCCGTCGCACCATTGGCCTTTGGCGGTATGACGGCGGTTTTCGGGGCGGGCGTATTTTCCTTTGCTTTTAATGCGTTATTAGTATAAAATTAGAATATCAAAACAAAAGGAGTTTGGCATGTGGACGACGATTGCCATTGTGGCGGTGATTGTTTTATATTTTATTGCGGTGTATAACGGACTGGCCGCGCGGCGGAACCAGGTACGCGAGGCATGGGCGACCATAGACACGCAACTTAAACGGCGGTACGATTTGATTCCAAATCTGGTTGAAACTGTGCGTGGTGCGGCGGCGCATGAAAAGGATACTTTGGCCGCGGTTATTTCCGCGCGTAATGCGGCGATGTCCGCGCGCGGGGCCGACGGCAAATCGGGTGCGGAACCGGGCTTGTCCGGCGCACTTAACAAACTATTCGCCCTGGGCGAGGCGTATCCCGCCCTGCGTGCGAACGAAAACTTTGTGGAACTGCAACGCGAATTGACCGATACAGAAACAAAAATTCAATCTGCGCGCCAGTTTTATAATACTGTGGTTATGGGCCTTAATACTCAAATCGACCAATTCCCAAGTAATATCGTTGCGCGCATGTTTGGATTTACGCATGAAAAACTGTTCGAAGTTGATGAATCTGAACGTGCGAATCCACGCGTTAGTTTTAAATAGGGCGCGACCATGCGAATGAATCCACCGGACCCGGGAAGAAATAAATTAAAATCCGCCGGTTTTTCGGACGATATGATTCAGTCTGTGTTTATGACATACAATCATGGGTTTCCGGAAAACGTTGTCGATTATATGGTGGCACTGCGCGCGCATGGCATGCCCGACGAACAGATTATGATAATCATCAACACTGCAACCGGCGCGATGGGGATATTCGATGTTCGGCGATTTTTTCGTGAAATTGCCCCGCACTTTCGCCGATTTGGATTTACCAAGAAACGAATAGAGGACGATATTCGGGCGTTTGATGAAGAAATGCAAGAATATGGTCGGGCATTAATCGGTGTACGTAAAGTGGACGAACTTTGCCTGCATCCGAATATAGTATTTGGTGATCTCAATCATCGGATTAATACCCTGTATATGATCGGAATGTGCACCACAGATGACGGTGAATTTTATCGCGCGGGCGTAGAATTTATTGAATGGGCGCGACGCGGCGAAACCCCAGATGACACGACCCGGACCATATTGCAAAAATGTGTTGGGCCGGACGGCGTTAATATGAAACGCCTATTGCGATTAACCGAAAAAGACGGCGATTTGCTCTCTTTGGGGCGCAGCATGGTTTCGCACCAAGATAGTAAAGAAATAAAAACCATAATCGCCATGCGAAACGCGCAATACGCACGTGCGGTTTTTGATTTCTTTGACCAAAACAAAGAGGAAATTCGCAAAATTGCGCGAAACTATACGGATATAAAATTTATGGCCGAACTTTACGAATTGTGCGTGGGGTGGCCGGGTTGGACATGTGCCATAGCACGAAAAAATGTTGACGTTCCGGGTCATTTTGTGACGCCCCGCGAAGGCGTGGAATACGTTATGAAATCGATTACGAACGGATTGCCGGACGACGTGCAAGACATGATGGCAAACATCGCAGTTCGCCAATTTGTAAAGATTGTGCCCGCCACAGAATATGAACCATGGTGGGCCCACGTGGCGCGCCTGACAGAATACAGTCAGCAGAGGCGATAGTTTAAAAAGCTTGTTTTTTCATATGTTTTTTGGTATAATCCATGCGTGAATAAAAAAAAGGAAATACAATGGTTTCACCCAGAGCAAAAAAATTTATACTTGGTTCTGCGGTATTTGGTATGTTGTTTGGAACACCGTCTTGCGCAGACAACCAGAACAATGGCAAAGACAAAAAATCGCCAAAAACCGAAGTCCCCGCGAAAAAGAAAAAACAAAAACCTGGTTTTAGCAAAAAATATAAAATCAAGACGCGCGCCGATTTTGACCAGTTATATGCCGACGCGGAACCGTTTATTTTTGCGGCCATGATTCCCACCGAAAATTGGCGCACTGATTTCCACAACGATCGCCAAAAATCGAACGCCGTTCCGAATTCTGTCGGTGTTGGGCTTTTCTATGTTGGTGTAAAAAATGGCGCATTAGACTTTAATTCCCAGACATGGAAAAAGACAAAAAGTTATGTGATAAGTTATCGAAGGTCGCACAACGGTAAAAATCCACCAAGTTTGAAACCGTATCAATTATACGAAGGAACGCGTGGTTGGTTCAAAAACATGGATAGCGGCCGTCATTTAAATGAATTGTTTAGCCACCTAAAGGGCGCCGAACTTACGATAAATGAATTTGCGGCCATCGCCAGTATATATTATAACGACGAGGCCATTGGTAAACAGGTTTGCAATTATGTTAAAACCAATTACAAAAATCCGAAAAAATGTGCGCAGTACATTCTTAGCACAAGGATAAAACTCCCCGGAATAAAGCCGCGACGTGTGCATGAAGTGCTGATGTATTTAAACCACAACAATTATTGTGTTAATGTCTTTGGTCTAGAGGTTGATGGGCACCTTGGGACATCGGTCAGTGGATTGGGCGGGCACTTTGACGCGCTAAAGAAAGGTATTACCAATGCCAAATTGGACGCGGCCGCCAATACAATCTATACGCGCGCGGTGAAAAACGGGCGCTCGATAAAATATTATGTGCAACTGATGAACAATCATCAAGATGCGGTACTTGCGTTCGCCGGCCAAACCGCCCAGACCATAGAAATGGACGAGCGTGGCGAATTGTATGCCAGGGCCATGACATTGTATAATGCCGCGGATTATGCGGGCGCACTTAAACTGTTCAAACAGATTGTCGCAGAAAACGGTAATAGTGCCGATTTGCATAACGATATGGCAATAACTTATTACCATTTGGGCGAATATAAACAGTGTATAGAACAATGCCAAAAGGCGCTTAATACCGGTGAACGTGAAAAGTATATGTATGCAACATACAATGCCGGATTGGCGTATTGGGCATTAAAAGACTATGACGGCGCCATCAGGAATTTCAAATCGGCCATTAAGTATGCCACTGAATTTGGGGAAGACGATAATCGAAGTGTCTATGAAGGAAAGTTGGCGGCGTGCGAAAAAGCAAAAAAGGACAATGGCGCCACAAAAACCATCAAACCGGCGAAAAAGAAAACACCGGCAAGTGGTACCAAGAAACCGGCCCAAAAGAAAGGCACTAAAAGCACTAATAAAAAGAAAGCAACAAAGAATATGAAGAACGGGACGCGAAAAGTTCGTGCTATGATTGAATTGGACAAACTGCGCCGCCAAGGCCTGGTCCCGAACAACGGCAGAGAATATGCATAAAGGTTATTAAATAGACAGGGCGTAAATCGCAGATAGAATATTTTTTGACAAAAGACTTGACATTATACTTTTTTGTATTATATTGTCCTGTGTAAGAGGGACGTGGTATTGTTCCCAAGAACAATCAAAAAAGGAGACAAATTATGGTAAAACAAGAATTAGATTCAACACAATTACGTTATGACGGTTTCATAAATGGCGCAGATGAACACGATGTATTGGCTGGCCGTACGGTTCCGCTTCTTCCGCTTTTGATACCGATGGCGGCCATCGTCACTTTCGGTCTTGCATACAACGGTTATCAATCGGTTCACGCATGGTTGGCGAATAAAAAGGCCGCAAAGGCCACGACGTCTTATAATATATCCGACGCCATGAAATCGTTTGACGCGGCAAAGACGGCAAATTTCCATACGGCCGCGAATCAAATGGGTAAACGTTTATAAGTAAAAAGGAACCGCCGGATTCGGCGGTTTGTTTTTTTTCGTAATTTTACTTAATCGTCATCGCGTTCTTCACGTTCTTCGTGATGTTCGCGCATTTCGTTGTGCATAGATTTTTTTGCCGCACGAAATTCCGCACGTGTGATGCAACCGTCCATGTCAACATCGGCCATGGCCAAGTTTTCCACCATCTTTGGGCACTTTATCGAATCCATGACCAAACAGCCGTTTTCAAATTTCGGCTGCATCTTTGGCATATGACGATGACCGCCACAGCATGTGATCTTGGCGACCGCAAAGCCCAATGCGAACACGATTAGTAAAACGATAAACTTTTTAAATTTACCGCAATGGCAACCACAGCCACATGATGCGCCGCATTTGCATTCGTGCATTTCCGGCATTGGTTTTTCAACCGCGACAGTGCGTTTTGGTGCGCGCTTTGCAACTTTTTTAACAGATGATTTTTTTTGCATTTTCCTTCCTTTTGTTTTGCATGCACATTGTATAGAAATAAAAAACCAAAGTCCAGAATTTTTTGCAACCGCCGTTATGCCATGGGCGGTGGCAAGAAAAAATCCCGCAGGCGCGGGATCTTTTTATTTTTTCCAGAAAGCAAAGCCGGAACGTTTTTCTTCCTTTTTGCTTTCTTCGCGGGCGCGTCGCCGTTCGGCGCGACGTTCCTGAAACCTTTGTGCGGCCTCTTCATCACGTTGAATCAGCTTTAAAGTCGTCACAGATAATTTACCATTACGAACTTCTTCGTCAAATTCAACAATATCACCTTCGTTCAGATATCGCAAATCCGCATTTTTTAATGAACTTGAATGAACAAACACGTCATCCGTATTACCATCGGCATTTGCAGTGTCGGGCGCAATAAAGCCATAACACTTTTTACCGTTGTACCATTTTACTTTACCTTGGCGCATCTTTTTTTCCTTTGATACCTTTGTTATGATTCAATCGATCGATCAAATCTATTTCGATTTTGTCATAACGAAAAAGTAAAATCAAGAAAATAACGCATGTGCCAAAAAGGACATTTGTCCCGGATTATTTGTCGCGTTCGCTTTTATAGTATCGCAAAATTTCATTCATGACAAAGTTGAACAACCGCGTCGCCAATGTGTCGCCCGCAACCCGGCCGCCCGTTCGCGCATACGGCATTGCTGTCCCCAATATAAAGCGCGCCATATATCGGAAAATCGCAATCTTTTGCGCCATATCCAACTTTAACGAAGAATTCGTTATGTAAAAGATTTCATTTTTCACCGCGGTGTCCAATTTATCCATAATGTTATCAATGACACCACTCGGGTAATAAAGTTTGTATTCGCGCGGGAAGCCTTCGAACAATGATACATCATTACTGCGGCTATATAAAATATTCCACCCGACGCGTTCAAGCAAATCGTCCAAGCACCGACATATCATTTTATTGTACTGTGCAATACCGTTTTTATGGGTTATTTCGGCAGCATCTGTTTCGATTTTTGCATTGGTTGCACATGGGTCTGCGCGCAATGTGGCATAGTAATCATGTGTTCGGCGTTCAAATTCAAAGAACGTCCGAACCTGGCATATAATTTCCATTGGGATAACATTATCCGGCGTGCCGATATTTATAATCACCTTGGAATCGCGATAGTTACGCGGATTTGTAAAGTCATAGAATTGGTCGCGCACCGAAATAACACGTTCCGGCATCATGTCGCGCAACCGTTCGATAAAGATTCGCGCCTGGGGTACCAAATCGAACAAACATTTTACGCGCCACACGTCATTCAGGTGCAGATATGGTTTTTTAATCTTGTCCAACGCGCGCACCAAATCCGCCACAAGTTTATTGTCGGCATTTTTTACTATGCTCAAAACTTCTTCGGCGGCGTTCGTGACATAGCGCGCATTAAAACATTTGCGAATTTGTGCAAGTATTTTGTCGGAATCTTTACGCACATCTGTGATAATACCCGAAACGGTTTCCACGACGTCATCAATAAAAGATTCGTAATATTTTCCGGTAATTTTATCCAGGGCGCGTTCGACATTTTTCTGGGCACCGACAATGACCGTCACAATCGAAGATACGGACAAATCAACCTTGTGCGATGCGCCGATTGTAAAAAACTGATTCCGCATCGGGTCCGCATCGAAACTGTGATTAACAATGTATGAACAAAGCGGGTGTATATCGACGATTTTTATCGGCTTGTTCACCGATAAATCGGTCGCCTGGTCGTATTCAGTGACGGCCGTTTTTGGCGCGCCAAAGCATTTGCCCAACACATGAAAGACATCGCGATAGCACGCCATACCGTCGGCATAAAGTCGCCGCAAATATTCGGCGGTTTCGTCGTTTATGCGGCCCGATGCGCACGCCTTGTCGATGAATTCGATATTGTGCCGATCGTGGTCGGCGGTCAGAATATCAACAATAGGCACACTCGCGTTTGGCATAAAAATCCATTACTTCATAATCGGGAACAGAATGACATCGCGGGCGGTCGGTTGGTCAAATACAATCATGGCCAATCTATCGATACCCATACCCACACCGGAAATCGGCGGGAAACCATGTTCCATCGCACGCACAAAGTCGTTATCGGGATTGAACGCTTCTTCTTCGCCACCTTCGATACTTTTTGCCTGGTCTTCGAATGCCTTGGCCTGTTGGATTGGATTCACCAATTCGGAATAACCCTTGCACAGTTCGCCGCCCGTAACCAACAATTGATACATATCCAACCGCCGGTCATCGTCGTTATTATGCCGCGCAAGTGGCACCATATACGTCGGATAGTTATAAAGGAATGTCGGCTGGACAATTTGGTTGCGGATTTTCCGCTTGTACACATAGTCCACCAATGTCGCAAGTGATTTCAAATCTTCCAATTCGTGCATTGGGAACATACCTTCGTCCACCAATTTTTGGCGCAACACATCGACGTCTTCAAAGTCCAAAATATTGCACCCGAACAGTTCGTTCATCTTGGCGGTATAGTCCATCATTTCATACTTGCTGAAATCAAGTTTTACCCCCTGGAATTCAATTTGCGACGTGCCACGCGCGCGCATTATCAGTTCTTGGACCATTTGCCATGTAAAGTCAATATTACGTTTATAGTCCCAATATGCAGCATACCATTCAATCATGGTAAATTCCTGAAGGTGCATTGCGTCCATACCTTCGTTGCGAAAATCCTTGGCCACTTCATAGACGCGGTCAAACCCGGCACCAATCGCCATCTTTAAAAACAACTCTGGCGAAATGCGCAATTGAAAGTCCGCGTTCAGTGCATTGTGATGTGTGACGAATGGTCGCGCCGCCGCACCCGACGCAATATTTTGCATAATCGGTGTTTCGATTTCCAAGAACCCATGGCTGTTCATAAATTCGCGCAAATGCTGGGTCATTTTGAACCGCCCAAGCAACGCATTACGCGATTCCGGATTCGAAACAATATCCAAATAACGCTGGCGATAACGCGTTTCCATATCGGTAAGTCCATGGAACTTTTCCGGCAAGGGCCGCAAAGCCTTGGCCAAAATTTCGTAATTCGCCACACGCACAGTTAATTCGCCCGCGGTCGTGTGATAAAGTTTCCCGGAGATTCCGATAAAGTCGCCCAAATCGACATTGGACTTCATAAATTTATAGTTTTCTTCGCCCAATTCTTCGCGCGACATAGAAAACTGAATTTCGCCGTTTATGTCATAAATGCGCCCGAACATCAACTTTCCCATCCAACGCAGCGCCGTCACGCGACCGCAAAGCCGAACGTCGGTGTCATCGGGCAATTCGCGCGCATCGGCAATCGTATGGGTGCGATCGAATTTATCTTTCCACACAACGCCATCGCGTGCGCGAATATTTTCGGCCTTTTGCAGGCGTGCGGTTAATTCGTTCGTAGACATATTATTTTCTGACATAAGGTTTCCTTTTTTGTTAAAAGAACGGGGCACCACAAAGGTGCGCCCGTAAATTACTTTATGGTCGCACCATTATAACAAAAATTTTTTGCAAATCGTACGCATTTCGGTCGTTATTATGCACGCTATTTTTCCAAATGTAAAGTATTTTTTATCCACCTTCGCCAGAGGCTTCGGTGGACGGGTCCACCGCAACACGTCATACCGCGGTAACGCGGTATCCCCCTGGGCTTTACCGAGAATTAAATCTCTGCCGGCCCGACGGGATTCTGGTTTCGCTCGGCTTACTGCCTGCGCGCAAATTTGTAGTTGTTTGAACTTCGCTTACGCTCGTTCTCACATACAAATTTTCGCCGGTATAACGTTATTGATTCTGTGGGATATAGACATTGATGGTTACCTCTGGTCCCGCCTCAAAGTTTGTCCCATCAACCGCACTTTTAAGGAATGTCTGCGATACGGTATCATACATACCAACATCATTGCCATGTTTTGCCGGAATAAGGTTGAATTTTAATACGCCGTCTTCTTTGGCCCATGCACTTGATATTTTCGCTTTTGCCTTCATTGTGACACTTGAAGAAGTTCGCGCAAACAGCCCCAAATTATAATTTGCCGTCCATACTGTGGTGTTCGGGGTCGAAGATGTCGCGACCAATGTTCCGTTTAAGTGCATTTTGTTTTGGTCATAGAATGCCTCGTACCATGTATTCAATGACTTAAAGTCCGATATATCGATGATAGATCCGGTGGTTGTATTTCCCCAACCAACGCGATTAAAACTACTTGTTCCATCTACTAATCGCAACACGCCATTATTGGCTGTATTAACAGATGGTGTATCAGTCACACCAAACACCGCAGACGCCGTTTCGTTACCATTTTGCCATACGTTGTATTTGACATATAACTGGGTTTTGTTATTTACACGATATGGGATCCGCATATATTGTGTCCCGTCGGATTTAATATATTCCAATTCTGTATATCCGTCCGGCAGGGTGTTTCCGACCGTTCCATTATGTATTGTATATAGCCAACAAAGGTTGGACACCGGATCGCGGTTGTCTTCCCTACATACGAATTCGCTATCAAGACCATTCTTTAACGCCGCATTAAATGTTTTTGCGTCAATCAGGTTATCGGATTGTGCAGCATACGATTCGGTTGTTTGATAAATTCCTTTCCGCCCTATTCCACCCGGTTGCCCGGTGTATGTGACGGCGGTGTGGTCGTTGACCGCGGCGATGTCGTCCTGTTTTTGGTTTAGTTTTGTATTTACACCGCCGACCATTGGTAATGATGTGTCGGACGTGCTGGTGCCCAAATCAGATTTGACCCCGCGTTTTTGCACGTCCCCGGCCGAATCGGTATATTCCATGACTTTGTTTTGTTCCGCGGTAAATTTATCCTGACGCGTATCAAGTTCGTGCGTGACGTATTTCAATGACGTTGCGGTTTTCCGATCCGCCGCTTCTTCCGCCACCGCCGGCAATACCGCCGCAATCAACCCGAACACAAACAATTTTTTCAAATGCATATCGCTCTCCTTTTCTTTTTTGTCGTCATACCGCCGAAAGGCGGTATCTCCTCAGGCTTTCCTGAGAATTAGTCCGCGACGGTTCCGACGGGATTCCGGTTTCGCTCGGCTTATTGCCTGCGCGCAAATTTGTAGTTGTTTGAACTTCGCTTACGCTCGTTCTCGCATACAAATTTTCGCCGAATCGCCGCAATGGAAACCACGCGGTCGGGGTGTTAGCAAATCATTTGTGTCAAAGATTCCGGTGGCCTTTTGCCAAGGCATTATAACCACAGGCACCCCAACATTGGGGTAAATCCATAAAACGGTGCAAAACACATGGGAAACCATATGGATACGATGCTTTGCACCGGACACAAATGGGCCTGCTATAGCCCCGAACCAGATTCCCATCTGATTCAATGTGTATTCTAACAAAAATTGCAAAAACGGGTCAAGGGATTTTTTTATGCGGCGATAAAAAACGGGGCAGACGCCCCGTATAATAACATATTTCAATTATACTATTTTTGCACAAAGTGCACACTGTATTGCGGTTTTTTATCCGCCCCCAATGCGCTGCGTACAACCCGGTTGGCGGCCGTTTGAACCGCACGAACCAAATTATCGTGAACTTTGCGTTCGGCCTTGGACATGTCATCTATGGCCTTGGTTATTTCAATTTGAATTTGGCGTTTCATAAAACCGGTCGCGTCGGATTCAAAGATACCCGCACTTGAAACCTCTGGCGTGCCTTTTAGAAATCCGCGTTTATCAATCGGCAACGTAACAAAGATTGCGCCGTTCGATGCGATTTTTTTCCGATTCTTGTACACCTGGTCATTGGCACTGCGTTCGGTTTCACCCTCCATAACAACAAAGCCCGTTTCAATGGTTTCGCATACGTATGGTTCGATGCCATCGCCCAGTGCAATCATTTCACCGTTCCGTACCAACATCATGTGCTTTGCACCGCCGCGTTCCATCGCCATTTTCCCGTTCAGCATTTCATTTATATAATCACCATGCATCGGGATTGAAACCTGGGGGTGGACCATATCATAGAAACGTTCCATTTCCGGACGGCCGGCGTGGCCACTGGCGTGCACATGGTCGGTATCGTAAATCGTATGCGTGTGGATTCCCATTTTCGCAAGTTTGTTATACAGGAATGAAACGTCCTGTTCGCGGCCGGGAATAATAATCGCACTGAACACCACCGTATCGGTCGGCATAAGTTTCATTTCTTTTACCTGGCCACGACATAGACGCGTCAACATTGCGAACTTTTCGCCCTGGGATCCCGTCAGGAATATTGCCTGTTTTTCCGCCGGCAAATCCTTGATTTCCGAATACTGATAGACATCGTTTTCTTTCAGGTATTTGAAATCGATTCCCATTTCGCGAAATTCTGGCAACCCAACATACGGCACCGGATTTGGATTACTGCGTTCCTTGATCGCGGCCATGCGGCCCGTTGCACGTGCGGCCTCTGCAAACATCTTCAGTCGCGCGATACTGCGTGAATAGCCCGTCACAATAACGCGCCCCGGCGCATCACGCATGATTTGCGTCAATGTGTCGCGAACCTGAGCCTCGGTCGTTTGGGGATTTTGACGCGACACCGATGTCGAATCGCATGCGCACGCGATAAGCCGCGGATCCGAACCAATTTCACGCAGGCGTGCGTAATCGGTGCCCGGTTCTATTGGATTATCATCATTAAATGTCCAATCGCCGGTGTGCAAAATTTTCCCCGCACCGGTTTTTATGATTAACATCTGCGCTTCGGGGACCGAATGACTTACGTGGAAAGTTTCAACTTCAAACGGGTCAAGTTTTAATGTCGCGCCCGCCGCATCAAATTCAATAATGTCGCGCTTTGGGTTGAAATCCAGTTCAATACCGCGAAACGTTTGACGCAAGATTTCAGCCGGAAACCGCGTGCAATAAATAGGTTTGCGGAACTTTGGCCAAATGTATTTAAGCGCGCCAATGTGGTCTTCGTGTCCATGCGTGATTACAAACGCGACAACATCTTTCTTGCGTTTTTCAAGCCACCGCGTGTCACAATATTGCACATCGCCGGCACCGATTTCTTCCTCTAGAAATCCCATGCCGCAATCGACAACAATGAATTTTCCCTTGTATTTGTACAAGTACATATTCTGACCGACATGTTCCAATCCGCCAAGCGCCATGAAATAAACCCTTTCGTCGTTCGCGTCCGATTCCGGCGCAACCTTTTTCTTTTTGGCATTCTGTTCATTGGAAACGTGCACAGATAAATCTTCGTCCGTATCCACATCAAGATCCGGTTCAATATATTCGTGTAATTTAACCATATATAAAATCCTTTATTAAAATTTCAGCAGGGATATTACAGTTTTTTTGTTATAAACACAAGAAAAATAGTAGCGATAAAAAACACCCCGCTATTGCGGGGTGTGCGATAAATCAAACAAATGTTTAATTCAAAGCATCTTTCAAAGCCTTGCCAGGTTTAAATTTCGGCTGAGTAGAGGCCGGAATTTTAATAGCAGCACCCGTTTGCGGGTTGCGGCCAGTTGTGGCTTTGCGCTTTGCGGTTGTGAATGTACCAAAACCGACCAAACGAACGTCACCCTTCTTTTTCAGAACTTTCGTGACAGTGTTGATAAACGCGTCAAGACACGCCGCAGCGGTTGCTTTGGTGATATCAACTTCGTTTGCGATTGCTTCGATTAATTGCATTTTGTTCATTTGTTTTCTCCTTTCATAAATTTATTTAAGGTGTCCAACGTTCCGTTGGCAATGCCCATGAAAATCGTTGCATTTACGCCAATTATCAAATTCACCCAAACGCAACCAAGCAATTTTCAAGGGCATTGCCCGAAACGCCTAAACGAATCGTAGAGAATTCCGGGTTTCAAGTCAAGATGTATTTGCAAATTCGTGAATTTTTTTATTTTCGGCTATTTCGCATGAACAAGATTGGTATTAACCGCAACCGCATCGGCCGATGAATTTTCGCACAAAACCCAATCACCTGGCTTGTTCGTGACGCTTACTTCGCGATATTTATTCGGCGTGTTAAAAACCAGTATCATTATAACACCCGCCCAGAAAAGCAACTTGGTAAAGGCCCATGGGGTTGAAAAATCTTCACGTTTAAAAGAATCTTTTAATAAATTCTGGTACAAGGCCCAGCCCCAAACAAAGGCCAATATTATTGCCGCAAAGAAAAATCCAATTGTTATATATTTGTAAAACTGACCAAAACCGGTGGCAAGTGATGTCCACAAACTACTTTCGGCCGGACATATAAATAACGCCCGCCCCTGCATGTCCGCCGGGATATTTATCACCGTATCGGGCCCCAATGAAAAATCAAACGCCGCCATCAAAACAATGATGGTTAGAAACGTTATCACCGAAACCATTGACTTTTTCATTTGCGGATTTTTCCTTTGGGTCATGTTATTATATCATAAAAAACTAACTAATTGCAATTTTAGAAAGTTTTATTTAGAATAATTTTATGTTTAGCAAAAAACAAAATCTTGTTATTGCAATTACCACATATGATATTGATGCATTACGGATATCTGTCCCGCCCATGCGACGCTGTGCGCGTGACGCGACATTGGTTATATATAATGATAATCCGGACGCGGAACTTTCGCGCGCGATGGTTCGAAAACTTGGGTGGCGAGGGGCGTTGTATATAAAAAATTGTGAACGGAATCTTGGCGAATTCGAATCAAGAATTGCAACTTTGGAATATATCGGGCATGAAAAAATTCCATGTGATTGGGTTTTATTCGTTGATGATGATGACGCACTGATTGATGCGGAAATTCCACGTGTTTCTGAATTAACGTTTGCGATTATTCAAAATGCAACGACCGTTTCGGAAAAACTGACCGATATTTTCAAGATAACACCAAGATGGGTTGATGGGACCGAATATGGAAAAACGGGACCACATTTTGACATTACCGGAACACTGGTACGATATAATGCGGCGGTGGAATTTGCGGGATTTATGCGTTCTGTGTTGCCCGACATGGTAAAAATGGCACATGGGTTCAGGTATCGTGTCCCGGTCGGTGCAATAATGTGGGCGGGGCTTAATACGTTTATGCGGGCGCACCACCCGGAAATGTCCGCGATTTATATGAACCGCACCAATTATGTTTCTATCAAACTTGGGCATGCACAGAAAAAGTATGGTATGCGGACTGTGCCGGCAACGTCCGCCCGCGTTTTTAATGCGAATGTTATTAAAAAATTTACCGAAATGTTTGAATCCGCCGCGGTGCAAAATATGGTTGCGGACGCACAATAATGTTCCTATAATCTTGCCATAATAAAAAAGGAAAATCGCCATGACATACAATGAAATTAGAAAAGTTTTTTTGGATTATTTTGAATCACATGGACACAAGATTGTTCCATCTGCGTCGCTTATACCAAACGATCCGACGTTGCTTTTTACCGTTGCGGGCATGGTTCCATGGAAGGGAATATTGCAAGGGCTTGAGCCCGCGCCGGCACCGCGCGTGGCCGATGTGCAAAAGTGCATTCGCGCGGGCGGCAAACATAATGATTTGGAAGATGTTGGCTTTGACGGTCGGCATCATACGTTCTTTGAAATGATGGGGAATTGGTCGTTTGGCGATTATTTTAAAGAGGGCGCAATCGAAATGTCATGGGATTTATTGACGCGCGTTATTGGAATCGATCCAAATCGTCTTGTCGTGACAACGCATATTTCGGATGACGAGGCGACCGCGATTTGGCGGCGTGTCGCAAACAAAGAAGCAATCCGTTTGGACAAAGACAACTGGTGGTCGGCGGGCGATACCGGTCCATGTGGCCCCTGCAGTGAGATTTACTATGACTTTGGCGCGGATATTCCGGGGGGGCTTCCCGGGACACCGGACGAAGAAGGCGGGCGTTTCGTTGAAATCTGGAACGATGTTTTCATGCAATATGACCGCGATGCGAATGGGAATTTAACAAACCTGCCAAAGCAAAATGTTGATACGGGCGCGGGGTTGGAACGCTGGGCCGCGATGCTGCAGGGAAAATTTGATAACTATGACACCGATTTGTTTGTGAACCTTAAACGCGCGGTAAGTGACGTGACCGGCGTGCGTGAGACAGATGAAAATAAAACCAGTTTCAAAGTAATCACTGACCATTTGCGTTCTGTGGGCTTTGCGATTGCCGATGGTGTTATCCCGTCGAACACTGACCGCGGTTATGTGATTCGCCGTATTTTGCGTCGTGCGATGCGCCATGGGCAAATGCTTGGGCATTCGGGTGCGTTGCTATCGAAACTTTACCCGGCGTTGGTGGATCAGATGGGCGAAAACTATCCAGAACTTGCCAAAAACCAGGCACACGTTGTTGAAATTATAACGAATGAAGAAAACGCCTTTGCCGATATGTTAAACAACGGCATGAAGTTATTGGACAATGAATTGCCAAAACTTTCTGGCAAAACATTGCCGGGCGCGGTGGCATTCAAACTGTTTGACACGTATGGTTTTCCGCTTGATTTGACCCAGATGATTTTGCGGGAACGCGGCATTGATGTTGACGTTGCGGGATTCGAATCTGAAATGGCGGCACAAAAAGAACGCAGTCGGGCCGACACGCGCGGAACAAAAACACTTTGGGAATCGCGCACCGATGTTGCGGCGACGGATGATTCGGCAAAGTATGCACCAATTGCGGATATGCAATCGCGCGTCTTGGCGATACTGCGCGGCGAAGAATTTGTGGACACCGCGACCGACGGCGATGTGGTAGAGGTTGCATTGGATAAAACAAATTTCTATGGCACCCAGGGCGGCCAGGTTGGCGACAGTGGTAAATTGAAAATCGGCGACAATATCGTTTTGGATGTGACGGACACCGCACGTGCGAATAATATTGTTCTGCATCGCGGAACCGTCGTCGGGAAGATTTCCGTTGGGGATACAGTAACCCCGGTTATAAACCCGGACGTTCGGGCGCAAACGGCGCGCGCACATACCGCGACCCATTTACTCCAGGCGGCGTTGCGTCGTGTTTTGAATACCGATGTGGAACAGCGCGGATCCAAGGTTGCGCCGGATTCTGTGCGTTTTGACTTTTCGTTCGGTCGCGCAATGACGACGGAAGAAAAAACGGCGGTTGAAGATTTGGTGAACGAATGGATTGCCGCGGATATGCCAGTCACGCACGAAGAAATGCCAATCGACGCGGCAAAAAAACGCGGGGCGATGGCACTGTTTGGTGAAAAATACGGCGATGTTGTTCGCGTAATAACGGCGGGCGATGTATCGTGCGAACTGTGCGGTGGAACACACATAAATCATACCGGCGAAATTATTCGTGCAAAAATAAACAAGGAAAAATCCATCAGCAGCGGTATCCGCCGGATAACCATGTCCGTCGGCGCCTTGGCCTAGGCGTTCAGTGTTAGTGTAAGTGGTTAGTGGTCAGCCGGTTGTTTTGGCCCCCAAATACAACTTGACAATCTGTATTTTTGTGTTATTCATATTAGTATGAATAAAACCGAACTATCTATTATTATCCCTGTCTATAACGGCCAAAGTTATATTAGGCGCTGCGTGAAAAGCATTATGCAACAGCAGGATGCAGACAAATACGAAATGATTATCGTTGATGATTGTTCAACCGATAATACCCTAAAAATTGCAAATTCCATCGCACAAAAATACAAAAACATTCGTGTTATACCTCATAAGAAAAACACCGGCGTTTCTGGGGCGCGCAATACTGGAATCGCGGCGGCGACCGGAAAATATGTGACCTTTGTTGATGCCGACGATTGGGTAGGGGCAGATTTATCCACAATTAGTGAATGTTTTGATGAAGGCCAAAGTTTTCCGATTGGGAAATTAAACAATTTTTTTCTGATAACCCCGGAACCCATAGAACTATCCGTATCACATTTTGACGACAAATATTTTGTGAACATGTTGCGCATTGCATACGATACAGATGCCGATGTTGTCCTTGGTGGCCGGATCGCCGTAAGTGACAAACATATCATAAGACGATACTTTTATGATTCTGTAATTGTTCGCGGCACCGATACAGATGACAAATGCGAACTATTGGTAGAGGCAGACCAACGAGAATTCGCGAACTCTGCACTATATAGTCATGATATGCTAAATGCGCACGATTTGCGTTTCATGGTAAATATGGATTTAGACGAAGATATTTTATTCTGTATGCTTGCACTGTTGTATGCGAAAAAGGTTGCGACCGCACCAGACGTCACTTATTTTTACGACAATCATTCGGGAACATTATCCAATATACGCGATGACCGCATTTGTGCCGCCAAAACCAGACTTGCACAAGTTAAAAAATATGCCGTCTTGTTAAATACAATTGCGGAAGAAATGTCGCAATATATGAATCCAAAAGTTTTTGGATATCAGATCCCACTTTACACTCGTCACGCAAGAACCAAAAACTTCGATTGTCTTGGCTACGCTTGCGTACAAAATGACTGCACCAACTGTCCTGTGGCAAGTGATATTTTGGCACACTGTAGAGGAAACATTCAAAGATATGGTCTTAATCGTTCCGGACGAATGTAAATACAGGATATTCGGCGTTTGATTTTTCAAGCAATTTATTCGCGACATCCGGCAATTTGATTAAAACCTTGCTAAACGACGGAATCGTGATTTCGGTATTAAATACAGGGCTTTCATTAACAAACGCCAAGCCGGGCCGTATCACAAAATCCGTCATGCCATCATTTGTCAGCGAAAATTCAATTGATGAAATTTCTATGCGTTCATCAAAAACCGAATCCGAAACCAACATCGACGCAAAACTATCCGATGTCCGCAGCGACAAAGTATCGTCCGCCACATAGAAATATATTCCGTTTTCGACCGGAATTGGTTTAGATAAATCATGGACTATCGCGATTGGCAAAGAAAAATTCGCATAGTCGTTAAAGCCATCTGTGGAACCACACTTATTAAAATGCGCGGCAATTTTGCGCTTTTCAAATGCGGTCTGAATTTCCGCAATCGAATCTTCATCGCAAGACATAACATACACACGCACATCAACCATCAGGGCCTTGTTCGCATCCGACAAAATATCTGACACATTCAATATCGCACTTAATTTAACCGTACACGCAACCAGCGCAAAGATGGCAATAAAAACACCAATGATTTTTTTCATATATTCTCCTTTCCTTGCCCATCAGTGTATTAAAAAACGAAATATAAAATCAATAGAAAAAACCACCAAACGGTGGTTTTTAAAATTTGTGGTGCGAGCAAAGGGGAACATACCATATTTCCGTCCTGCCCCAGAAAACTAACATTTTTGCTAATTTTCAGCACCTAAATTCGTCAAAATGTCATACACTTTGTATCACACTTTCTTGTTAATCTGATTATAATCCATTTTTTTAATAATGTAAACGGGTTTTTATGGTCGGGTAACCATTTTTACGTCTTTGTGGTCAAAAAACACATCCAATTTATAATTTTTTATCAACAAAGGTCTAAAAATTACGATTCTGGTATCATAATACCATAAAAATCAAAAAAAATGCAAAAAAATGACATTTACAAAGTCGAAGAAGCCGAAAAAAAATAAAAAAAATAGTTCTATATAATATAGGGTGATTATTTTTACCTTATAAACGTAACCTATTTTTTATAGCCCCAAAAGCCACCATTTTTGGTCAAAACCAAATAATATCGAAAAATAAACCATACACGGATTTCAACCAGAAAATGTCAGTGTGATTATTTTTGTCGGTTTTTAACATTTGGACCCTTTATGACGGCTTTTGGATTCCAATTAACATTTTCGGTCAGAAAACAACAAAACGACCGAATTTAAGTCAAAGGTATTAAACATGAGTAATTATTTTGATGCAATTATATTTGCAAGTCAAAATCCCTGTTTCCCTGGGGATGAAAACGATACGTTAACACCTCAATTATTTAGAACTGCAAAATATTGTTTTGATAAGGATCTGGTAATTATAAAAACATTTTTAGAATGCAATCCATTGGATGATGATAAAACATTCTATCACATGATAAATTATATAAACAGTTTACATCAATCCGTTGCAGTTGTATTTGATAGTGCTGAACAGTTGCCAACACATGATTTTGGTAAAATAGTTATATTGGATTTTATGCTGGATACGACCACAATTGAAATACATTTGGTCAAAGAAAACGTGGCTTTGATAGACACACACAAACAATGTGAATTGAATCTGTGGTCAAAATATACCCACACAAACCCCAAACGAATGAAAAGTATTCGTGATGGCATAGACCTTTATAAAGAACTAAGATTAAATACGGATTATGGTTTACGTACCAATCTTGTCTAATTTATAACAGGTTGGGGTCTTGTAATGGTCGATTTATAATTTACAGCCCCCAAACAGATACTATTTTACCCAATTTTATTAAAAGACACAGTTTTAACCGTTTGTGTCTTATCAACCAACGGAGTGATTATTTTGGGGTATCTGACCCCGGGTATGGTGAAAAAACGCCTTTACGTTACGGTGCGTATAAATATCACACCTGATAAGTATTTGATGGTGTGTGTAAACGACATTATTGGACATTATGGACTTAATGAATAGACGTCTTGAAAAATAATGTCGGGCATTATCGGTATAATTTATAAATGGGCACGACACCCAAGTAAACAATTACACCTATAATTAAAATAAAAATATAATAAAAACAATACATTATAACAATACACATTCCCCATAATTTAATAACACACATTACTTTATGGGGCACAACATACAGGAATAATAAAATGAAAAAATTCATAACAGACACTTTTTATACAAAACAACAATATCTTAAAATACTTCCACAACTTATTGACTTCTTAAACGAAAATAACCCCACACATTATTTGTGTATTCGTTTACCACTTTTTTCTGAAACATCTGATATGTATAAAGCACTTGATATATTGCACCCCATTTTATTGGACCTTGAACGTATATTAGGTGGGCTACATTGGAACAGACACCACTTACGTTTTCGTGGTGTAATCGAACTGGGTAAAAAACACGTGTGTCATTTTCATATTCATTTAACAGCACCCAATCACACATTGGAACAAATACAACGTGCTTGTGAAATTATTATGCACTTACATAAAATGCCGTCCAGGGCAATAGACGTGCAAAACATAAACCGAACACCTGAAAATCTTGCTGGGTATAACAGTAAAGAAATTTTAACAGATAACCACCAACATTTTGACTCACTTAGGTTATTTACATCTGAACAATTATTGAATATTCCGTATAAAAGCCCAAAACAATAATAAATTGTTATTTTTGAACGTCATGCACCCATTTACCATTTGAATCATATACGTGGTTATGGGTGCTGAAAGTTCCACCACTGGTAATAACAAAATCGGATGTATATGATACCAATTTACCATTTACACGACAATATTCACGATTGGAACTATCGTAAAGTCCAACTTGATTTCCAACCTGACGAACATACATAATTTTCATATAAAATCCTTTTGTTTGAACGATTATATAATATGAAAATGGTGGTCGCAAACGGGTAATTTAATAAAATTTGTTGATTTACACAAGGCACTATATCATACTTCTATACGTATAATAAAGAAGGGTCAAATATGGTAAAAATAAAAGTTACGAATGCCTGTGCACATTTTTTTGAGAACACAAATCATCTGGCTGAATTTTTTTATTACATAATTTGTACCACACAACAAGTTGATGAAATGAGAATTTGTGCCGTCAAAGCATTAGCTAAGATACACGAACAAGAACCAGCAAAAGAAGAATTAAAACATGCGGCAACAGATAAATTGAAAAAATATTTCGGACTAATATTGGAACTGTGGCTGTGTCGTTTGGTAGAATGTTATGAAAATTATTTGTCGTCTATCCTTAAAGATGTTTTTTTATGTTGCCCACAAATTTTAAAATCATCAGAAGTGGTAAAACTAGATGAGGTTTTGAAATATAAAACAATGGATGATTTTGTTACAGAATTAACAGAAAAAAAAGTAAACGAATTATCGTATTCGTCTTTTGACGATTTGTTTGATTTTTTTGATAAAAGATTAGGAGTAAAAATTATTGACGAAAGCAATAAAAGCATCGTAAGGGAAGCAATTGAAATCAGAAATATATCTGTTCATAATGATTGTGTTATTAACAGAAGATATATTAATAAATTACAATTAAACGAAAATCTTCTTGGGAACAGAAAAGATATAGAACCTGAATATTTAAATAATGTTATTGATGTTTTGTATAATAATGTCATGGAACTTGATGATAAGTTGATAAAGAAGTTCGAAATCAAGAATTGCAAGGTTGTGGGAGATGAATTTGTTAAACGTATAATGGAACAAAAAACTGATAAAAAGTAAGTCCTTTACCAATATTTTTTAATAAAAAGAGACGACTGAAAATTTACACATCGTCCCATTTTTGTTACTATTATAATACAAAAATACCCTGTCGCATACTAAAAAATGAAACTTATTACAATTTTATTTATCTGTTTTAATGGCTTTACTTATCAACTGTGCTATCAGGGTAAAAATTAAAGAAAAAATTATTCCCGCTAAAATTTTTCCCGTTATGTTATCGACTTTGTTTTTTATGTTTTCAGGTGTTGTATTTTTTGTGTTATTATCTTGATAAACAGGTCTATCTTTAAATCTTTCACTACATTCATCTTTTACTTCTGTATGGAAAGTCGCCAGATAAGAATCAATTTCGTTTCCTGTCATATTTTTTAATTTTTTCCAGTCAACTTTGTCCATCATAGTCAAAGTATAACAATCACACACTTTTTCAAGCATATAAAGTGTTTCGTTATCAAGTGGTTGTTTTTGTTTAATTCTTTGTTTGCCATTATCAATACAGGTTTTATACAGTGTATTATAAAAAGAAACTTTGACTTGTTTTTGTTCCTTTTGTTCTTGGGTAAACTCTGTGTCGTTATTATGTAAATCTAAATTTTTCAATTTACTGATATTTTGTGAAAAAGTAAATCCGTCCTGAGCATTTGCACACAGGGTATTAAAGACCAAAAAGACCATAAATACAATTTTTGACATAATAATACCTTATATTTGTACAGTTTTTGCACCGATTATAAATACTTTTAGGAATCAAATCAACAAACTTTAATAACTTTTTGATTTTTTTCCTTTTATACATTATACTTCTGATGTGATTAGTATTTAAAAAGGTTTACCTATGAAAAAACATTTATTACTTGTATTAAAAATTATTTGTGGTGTATTGGTCTTATTGTGGTTGGTAGATAATTTTATAACTAATTCAAACAGAAAAAAAACAACAATCTGTTTCTCAACAGTATTTGCTTGAACAAACTTGTGTTAATGATTGTGTTAATGGTTTTAAAGATAAAAAATATAACGATATAACAAAAAAATTTAATTTTAATCAGGAAGACATTGAAAATTATTGTAAATGTGCATGTCAAGAAAGTATTAAAAATGGCAAAAATCCAGACGATTCATCAGAAACATGTGTTAATAAATATTTACATCCTGGTCGTGTTACAGATGAATTTGATAAATGTGTTCGATTAGGAACTAGTAAATATAACGAAGATATTTTTTGGGAATCTTTTGCAAAACAGCAAAATATGACAGTAGAACAAGTTAAACAAGCGTTATATCCCATGGACTTTAAATTATATGTTTCTTGTATTTGCGAACACAAATCGGCAGATGTATGTGGAAAATTGGTCGGTGCACAAGCACTGTTAGATGCAACTTTTGAACAATGTATCAAAGTAAATAAAGAACAATTAACAATTTCTTTTGAGCAAATAAAATCACGTAACCCACAAAAAGAAACTGATTTATTGCAATCAAAAGAACAAGACATTAAAAATTATTGTAAATGTTTTATAAATAAGCAACAAAATATCAAAAAAGAGACTCTTTCTGTAATAGAAAAAGCAGATAAATTAAAAGTTGCAGAAAAAGGGTGTGTTGATTTATACTTCTGAATACAAAGGATTAACAATGAATAGATTTATAAAAGTTGGTTTATGTTTTGCTGTTTTTTGTGTGATTATTGGGTTTGGATATCATTTTTATAGTCAACACAAAAAAATGGTAGAATATAAAAAATTATTTGATGATTGTGATATAACTTGTAAAAATATGTCTGCGGGAGAAATACAAAACATTCGTCTTGGTATTAAGTCAGATGTAAAAAACTTAAAGGAAAATATTGGTAGACCCATTAGTGACGAACAGTTAGGTAGTATAAAAAAGGCAAAAGAATATGATATATATATGCCAGATGGTTATTGGAGAGAACTTTGTACATGCAATTGTGATGTAGAAGCAAAAAACCAAACAGGTTTTTTTGACCCAAAGACAGAATCAGAAATAGATATTGTTGCAGCACAAGCGGATAAATCCGAATACTATTTTAACTGTATACAAAACGTTAAAAATAAATATTTCAAAACCGCTTCAGAAAAAAAGAAAGAAGCGGATAGAGAGCGTGATGGTATATAGATTGTCTACTGGGTATTTTAATAAACTGGCACAATTAAAAATTCAACAGATATTTCCTGAATGGAAATTAGAATTGGTTGACAAACCTGATTTACAGGATGAAACAAATAATATCGGAATTGAAGTTACTATTGCAAAAGATAAAGTAGATGGAATTTTTGATAGTGTATGGAATGAGTGGGCAGGGAAAGGAATTACATCAAACGAATTTCGGGACAAATTTACAAATACTTATTTTAAAGAAAAAATTATTCCTGATATGGAACATCCTGTATGTGTCAAAGTGAACGGTAACTTAGATTCCGTAATCATGAAAATTTTGGGTGCAATTAAAACAAAATCAAAAAAATTTAATGGTTACAAAAAATTTAATAAAAATGGATTATTCATTTATTGTCCTGAACCTTTATGGGAAGAACAATTTTCTGTGTTAAAACAACGTATATATGAAGGAATTTACCCATTTGATTTTTTTATAATAAGTATGACAAATAAACTGCTTTTGATTGAAAATAATGAACTTAAAATATACGACATTGATTTTGATAAAATTGAACAATTAACACAAGAATCTTTAGATTTTTCACAAAATCATTAAATTCTCCGTTTCGGACCCATATAGAACCATACAGAAACCATTAAAATTTGACACAGGATACCCTGAAACACGTTTTTATGGGGATTTATTATTGTTTGATTAAATGGTGTTTCTGTTAAGGTTTCTGATATAAACTATAACATAGACAAGATCTCATTTTCATTTAATTTTTTACATTTAATAACTTTAAATTTGTTGCGAATATGTTTCAGTTCTGGTTTCCTGCTATACATCATGCCTTTATTTATATTAATCCCAACACTTTTAAACATATCTTTACAAATCAACAACAATTGATACGGTGATTTATTTGAATTTAATTTGGAAGAAACTTGTAAAATAAAAGCACCTAAAGACATATCATCAATATGTGAATATACCGATTTTATTTTTTTTAACAACTCTTCAGGGTTTATGTTTTTTATTGGTTGCGCCTTTATTTCTATAGCCAATAAGTTTTTGCCTTTATATTTATATATACAATCAACGTCTGGTCCCTTTTTGCCACACAAATCTTTACCTTGAATAAAAATTTTTTGTTTCAACAACGGTTCGGTTTCAAAATCGTTACATTCCCAATTAGATTCCTTATTTTCTGCACAACAACGTTCACACAATGAACAATGTGTACATTTTTTTCTTGGCAATGATTCAGATTTTTCTAACATTAATCTATATCCGGTAATAAACTTTCCGCATCATAAAAAGATTTGAATATCACATCTTCTTTTTCAGCAAAATTTTCCACGTTATCTATTATGCCCTTTTTTAAGTCTGCAAAGTAGAAATTGACCTTTGACTCCAATTTTTTAACATGAGCAAAATCTTGCAAAGCATTTATAAGTATTGAACTATGCGTTGTTAAGAGAACAGAGACATCATTTTCAAGCAAAGTTATCAATAATTCTGCTAACCTGACTTGCCATTCTGGGTGTAGATGATTTTCTGGTTCATCAAAAATAAACATGTGGTCAGATGACAACATGCCATATCTTGCCATTTTTTGTAAAATACCAAACATTTTTTCGCCAGATGCCATATTGCCAACATATAAATTATTATCTGTATTAGCTGGCACAAAGAAAAAATCCTGTTTGTCGGGTATATAAACCAATTCGCCTTTTAATAAATCAGATAAATCTTTATATACTGATTTACACAAAGGATTCTGTGTTTTTTGGAAATTTACCTTCAATTTATCCAAAAGGTCTTTCCAATAATACGGTATATTAATGGCATTTGCCACCTGTAATAATAAAGGTGTTTCTATAAAAGTAACTTCTGGTAAAATACGTTGTTTCAGAGTTTCGTTAATTTTTATCGACAAACGTTCAGAAAATGGTAACACATTTGCATTATTAGAAATTTTATATTCCAACAATTTATCGCCATTATTATCAAGTACCACTTCTGACGTAGCGTGAGTTCCTAAATTATTAACTTGAAATCTGAACATTTGGTTATACATAAATTCCAAAGAATTTTTGATTTCTTCCTGTTCTGATATGTCTGTAAAAACACCCATTAAGTCATTTAATGATTTTTTTGCAGATAACTTGCTTTTTTCATCCAAAGTTAAAAATGTATCAATTAAATTGATTTGAGCAATAATTATCCTATGTGCTTCGGAATAGTTATCTTCTTTTAACAATCTTACCAAAGTTTCTGCAAAACTAGCATTAAAACGTTCTAATAAAATACTTACATCGTGATTTCTTGATTTAGCATCAGATTTTTGCAAATTATTTTGAATACTATAAAACAATGTTCTGCACATACTTTCTACAAGCATTCTGCGGTTTTCAAAAACAATTCTTTTGCTATTGCTAACGGACTTAATTATGGTATAAACAGTTTTGCCAACCGTGCTTTTACCTGTCCCATTAGGTCCCGCTATAACATTTAACCCATTCAGAGTTATATCTGCTTTTTTGATATAGCCAACATTTTTCAGGGTTATTTTCATCGTAAAAATCCTATTGTTCCATTGTATGATAATGTATTTTTTTTACTTGACAAGCCTATTATATCATTTTTTGTAAAAAAAAACAGGGGTTAATTAAAATTTAATTAAATTCCCCTTTGTTGCCAGTAATTATATCACATTTTAACAAAAAAGTCAAATTTTTATTGTTTCTGCGCTGGTTTGTTAGAAAAAAATCGTAAATTCTTCGTTTCGGACCAATATATAACCATACAGAAACCATTAAAATTTGACACAGGATAAGTTAAACCACCATTGGATTGGTGGTTTATTATTGATTATGGTTTTACAAATCTGGAATTAAATCTAAATTGTTTGTTTCTACAATTACAATTTTTTCATTGTTTTCGTCCATTTATCAAAATATGGTTGTAAAAAGTCATAATTCAACTTATCAATTTGTTCTTTTATCTGGGGTAAAGTGTGATTTGAATACGATTGTTCCATCGTGTTTTTGCCTTCCCAACCGATAATATCGTTAATAAAAGATTGGATTATTCCTGCATTTTGTAATCTTAAACTCGCGTTTTTGCGGAACGAATGAAAATCTAACTGGTCACCATTTTTTGATTTAACCCCGATTTCTTTCAAAAATACCGCCAAACCACGTGACCAATATTTATTTTCAAAATTGCCTGTTTTTGTCTTACATTTTGGAAAAATGAAGTCATCATCTGTGGTATTTAATTTTTCTTTTCTGGCTTTAACCCAATCAACAAAACCCATATTCAACAACTGCGATGGTATCGGAACAATACGTTCAGATGCTTCGGTTTTAAGGTGTTTTACAGGGTGATTTTGTCTAAAATAAATACAATCAAGCCCATCCTGGTTAATAATGTCACCATATTGCAAGGTTGTTGCTGCATTTATTCTGGCACCGGTAAACAAACCAATCAAAGCCGTCCAAAATTCGTCCGGGTTAGTTTTAAAGTGGTCGTATTTCGGGTCAAACATTTCCAATAATTGACTTTCGGAATACGGTAAATGTGGTTTTTGTTGGTGTTTTGGTGTTTTTGGTAAATCAGGCAACAAATTTATAAAATTTTCTTGGTATGAATCTGGGGCTAAAATATGTGCTTGTTTTATCAAATCACGAATATATCTGACGTATTTTCGTTTGGCATCACCCTTAATTTGATACCCTTTGATATTTTCTGCTATATTTTGGATTATTTCCGGATTATTAAAATCATCATAATCACAATCTGGGTTCAAACCCACTTCAGATAACATTTTTATAATACTGTTGTTTTTTCTGTCGGTTTCTGCTTTTTGGTTATTGGACTTTTTTAACATTGATTTCAAAACTTCACCAATTTTATATTTTTTGGTTTGTTTTGGTTGTTGAATTTGAGCACTTGCCAATAATTGTTCCACATTATCCACTTTGGCCAATAAAGCATTTATTTGTGGAATAACAGATTTTAATTGTCCCAACATAATTTTGTCCCCGGGGTCAAGTTGGTTTTGTTGTATCAAATCTAACTTTTCGGACATGTTTTTTAATTGTTTTAAAACCATAGGGTTTGTTTTATCCGATATCCTGCGGGCTGCAAACCCGGTAAAATTACCACCAGTGCCACTATAATCAAATATTACCTGATTCCATAACGTATTGAAATCATTCATAAATTGTATCGTGTCAAAATGTTCAACGTTTTCCGCCATAATTTTTGCTTTTTCCCTTGCTTCGTAATAATTGTAGGTATGTAACGATTTACAAAAGAACCGTCTTTTACCGTTTTGTCTTGGTAATTCCATTGTAAAATAAAAAATATTGTTTCGCAACCGGATGTATTTATCGGTATTACAATATGTCATACACTTTTTTATCATTTTTCACCCCTTTGTTTTTTGAAGAAAGTGAAAATTAAAAGTGTTGGATTTCTAGGGTTTTCTGTAATTTGGTGTGTTCCAAACCCAAAAATAAAAATCCAACAAAAGTGTTGGATTTCTAACATTTTAACTTTGGTGCGAGCAAAGGGGCTCGAACCCTCGACCTCAACCTTGGCAAGGTTGCGCTCTAGCCAACTGAGCTACGCTCGCAGTTCGTGGGGTATTTTGACATACAAAAATTCATTTTGCAAGAAAAAAATATTCATATAAAAACCGCCCCATCCGGGGCGGTATGGCTTTTCATTCTAGAACCATTTCCATGGTTGCAGCAGTTTCAAGAAACTCATCGCTGTGCGTTTATCGGCAAACGCATGGCCGCAACGTGGACAAACGATGAATGGTGCGATTGTCGCCTTGTACTGTTTATAAATAATAAAAAATCCATATCATTTTGACGTTCTTGTTCTGTTAAAGAACGACCATATTTTATAAGTAATTTTTCTGCGAGAACACGCTGTTCTGAAGTCAATGTTTTAATAGATAAGCCTAACAATTTCATTATATCTCTATCAGTATACCGGTGCAATTTTTGTACTGTATAAGACGCGTTTTTTCCAACAAACCGCTGATCAGCACCTACTTCTGAGTCATAAAAGGCTCTCAAATCTCCGACATTTGATAACGGATAACCCACTATCTGCACTCCATTCATTTCTGCTATGATAGGCTCGTTAAGCTCTTTGGCACAATGCAAGAGATGCGATAATGCACCATTAACGGTCCAAACTTGCATATTGTATTCCCAAGAATTTTGTTGTTCCACTTTACACTCCTTTTTACAACAGTATCGTATTACATTTTTTTAATTTGTCAATACGGTTGCAAAAAAATTCTATCGAAAAATTACCGTAATATATTCTCGGAACAATTAACATACAATAACAATCGCCTCTTCTTGATCGTGCTTTAACAGAAAAAACAAAAAGCCGCCAAAACTGACGGCTTGGTTTGGCACTATTAAACAACTACCGTCCTTGACTTAAATTCCCGTACCTCTTATTGGCCACATCCAGTGTGATAGTACCCATATATGCTTGCTTAATCTTATCCAGATCTTCTTTACTGAGACCTTTCAACGTACCAGTTATTGCATTAACTACATCCGCAATCCATTCTTCGTCATCCATTTTGTCCATATTTTCTTGTTTAATCAAACTATTCAAATATGCTATATCTTTCTCAGACACATTCGATAGCACAAATGGCACAATATCGGCTAATCTCTGCAGTTTTTCTATATCAGTCTCTACTGGTATACTCGGAAATTTCTTCCTAAGGTTAATAATTAGGTCAATTGCTTCGCTTGTTGGCGAACCTTTGTACGATTGATTAAAAAAGAGCCTGCCAGAAACCCCAGTAGCCAACATAAGCAATGCAAATGATGTGAACATCGGAACAAGTTTAATATCTTCCTCTGGGTGGTATCGACTATCTTCTGTTTGAATGCGACCTTCCACCCCGGCCATCATAAGCCCTGCCCCGGCGATCGATAACCCTGCACCAATCCTCATCAACGATCGCATCGCACGAAAATTAACTTGCGCCCCAAAGTTTACGTGCCTATGCATACTCTTTTTAGCCTTTGCCTCTTGTACATTATTTCGTACATTATTTCCATAATCACGCAATGCGGCAAGTCCTTGTTGAAAAAGTGTTGGTTTTTTGGTATATTCCTCTGGCATATTTAACCCCTTGTTAACTTTGCCCTAGTATTATATCACAAAAAAACATAAACTCAAACAAAAAACCGCTCCGAATGGGGCGGCTTTGTTCGGTTAAAACCATTTCCATGGTTGCAGCAGTTTCAAGAAACTCATCGCTGTACGCCGGTCCGCAAATGCGTGGCCGCAACGTGGACAAACGATGAATGGTGCGATTGTCGCCTTGTATTTCTTGTTCATAAATGTCCAGATATAAAGCCCCAGCAACCACGCCGCAATCACCAAACCCCACGCGACATAGCCGAAATATTTATTTACCGTTTTGATAATCGTTTGAACAAAATCCAAATTAGAATTCACTAATTCGCGATAAATCTTGCGCGCGGTCGGCCAAGTTGACGGTTCCCATGGATACACATGTTTGATGTCATATTTGGTGAACAGCATCGCAACCGCCGAATCCATTTGGCTTTTGATTGCGGCATCGATTACTTTATCAACCTCAATCTGGGTGACACGCGTCAGTTCTTTTTCAACGCCGTCCAATTTTTCATTCACCATTTTCGCGACATTATCGACTTTATCAACCGCCGCGTTTGCACGATCGACCGCACCGTCCGCACGATCCAGCACGCCGTCAACCGCGTCTGTTTTTACGCCGAATTTATTGGCAATACCGGTCAGGCCCCGCACACCGGACGTTTGGGTTTTAACCTTGGCCGTTTGTTCTTTTGCTTTGGCCGTTGTATTGGTCACTTTGCTTACCTGATTTTCAACCATCTTTACCTTGTCAATCGCAATCGCGACGGGCTTTTCAAGGTTTATCGCGTTTTTAATCCCGTTCAGCATTTTTTCATATTGTTCCGCGACATTGCGTTGCAGGTCATAGAATATCGCAACAACGGTCGATTGCTTTACCGAATCAGAATATTTATCTTTGACATGCAACGGGAACCACGCGACAAGCGCAAGCCACACAACGGACACGATTAAAAATATGCGCCGCGCGTGCGTGACCACAGATGTTTTCTTTGCGACGGTTTTCGCGCCATCGCGTTCAATTACTTCGATTTCTTTTTTCTTTGGCATGTTTGCTCCTTTGCTTTAACTGCGTTCATTCTAACAAAGAAACAAATTTCATTGCAACGGGAAATTATTTTTGGTTGTTGCAAAAAACAAACGTCGATTATTCCGGAACGCCGTCATACCGGCGAAAGCCGGTATCTCCGCAGGGTTGTAGAGAATCAGGCCGCGATTCCGGAATTTTTATCGTTTTAACAACCGCGCATCCATTCCGGCTTTAATGGCCCCTGCGGTATTTTTTCTTCTTTCTATATCAAAATCTCTCATGGCCGCATTAATCTTGGCACGTTGCCCCTGGGTTAATTTAGTAACAGTCGTTGGACCACTGGGCTTAAATTCCCTCGAAAATTTTTTCATTTTTATTACTCCTTGGTATATTTTTTTATAAATTCAGATTTAAATTCTTGGAATTTGCCCTGCTCTATTGATTCGCGGATGCCGCGCATCAGGTCTTGATAGAACCAAAGGTTATGTTGCGTCAGCAGTGTCGCGCCCAAAATTTCGTTGCACTTTATCAAGTGGTGCAAATACGCGCGCGAAAGTTTGCACGCCGGACAGCCGCATTTGTCGTCCAGTGGCGCGTCATCGTCGCGATATTTTGCGTTGCGCATATTCATTGTGCCATGACGCGTGAACGCCATCGCGGTGCGGCCCGCGCGCGTTGGCATAACACAATCGAACATGTCTACGCCGCGTTCCACCGCGCCCAGTATATCCAGTGGCGTTCCAACACCCATCAAATAACGCGGTTTATCGGTTGGCAACATCGGCGTGACCGTTGCAATCATATCAAACATAACGCTTTGCGGTTCCCCGACGGCCAGTCCGCCGATTGCGTACCCGTCAAACCCAATCGCGGTCAGTTCACGTGCAGATTTTTCGCGCAGGTCGGCATAATCCGCGCCTTGGACAATGCCAAAGATGCCGTAACCCGGGCGGTCAACAAACGCGGCTTTGCTACGTGCGGCCCACCGCGTCACCATATCGACATTCTTTTCCGCGCGGTCGCGCGTTGTCGGCAAATGCAGGCATTCGTCCAAAACCATCGTGATATTGGAATCCAACTGATGTTGAATATGCACAGAATCTTCGGGACGCAGGAAATGTTTGATTCCGCCGTCAATGTGCGAAGTGAACTCTACGCCATCTTCCCGCATCTTTACCAAATTCGAAAGCGACATAACCTGGAACCCGCCACTGTCGGTCAAAATGGGTCCATGCCAACCGCTGAATTTATGCAGGCCACCCATGCGTTCCACCAAATCACCGCCGGGCCGCATCATCAAATGATACGTGTTGCCCAAAATAACCTGCGTTCCCGTCGCCGCCACTTGGTCCATGGTTAGTGCCTTGACCGTTGCGGCCGTTCCAACCGCCATAAACGCCGGCGTTTGAAATGTTCCATGTGCGGTTTCCACCGACCCCCGTCGCGCATTTCCATCAGTTGTTATAAGGTTAAATTTCAGTGACATTTTCTAACTCCATGCTTTACCGCGTTCAAGCCATCTTTCAATAAATGGTCGACGAAGTGCGAATATTTCATATGCGGTTATTTGTTTTCGGTTCCCCTGTTTATCAACCACATAATTCCCATGTTCATCGGTTATATCGATCGGGCATCGGTTTAATTCCTCATACCATTTACCTAACAAAGTTTTTATTAGATAATAAACTCTTGGTGGACAATTTGGATCTTCAATAATTTTTTCATAAAATACTATTTGAACAAAGTTTGTATTTATGCGCTCCTCTTTGCTGATTTCCGTTTGGTTTTTCCCTCGGTTGAAAACTATTCCGTTTACATATCGAAATAATGGGTGCGATTTTATGTTATAATCTATATATTTTAAATCACTTTCATAAAGGTCAATTTTAGAGTATCGCATAGCTTTAGGAAAAGGTATCCCAAGTCGTCGTTGATCATCTATATCATCATACTTCAATTTCCTATCTACCATTCTGAATCCTTTCTGAATAGCAGACAACAATCGCCATAACTGAAAAAGCGGTATTTTTCGGCGATGGCGTGGGCGTATGCGGTCTTCATTTCAGGAAGCCCACTAAACGCCGACACCAACATAAAGAGTGTTGATTTCGGTAAATGAAAATTCGTCAGCAATACATCAACCGCGCGAAATTTGTACCCCGGCGTGATAAAAATATTGGTAGTTTGACAAATTGGTGCCACGCGTTCCCCAGGCACAGCGTTTTGTGCGGCACTTTCAAGTGTGCGCATAGACGTTGTACCGACGGCGATGACGCGCGTGGCGGCGTTTATTATGTCCGCTTGCTGTGGTGTGATTTGGCACCATTCGCTGTGCATTTTATGTTCGGACAGATTTTCGGTCTTGACCGGCATCCAGGTTCCCGCGCCGACGTGCAGTGTCACCTTGACTATTTTCGCGCCACGCGCCTCTATTTCCGCCATCAATTCGTCGGTAAAGTGTAGCCCCGCCGTCGGCGCCGCCATCGACCCCAATGGGTCGGCATAGACCGTTTGATAGCGCGTTTGGTCGGCAATTTCCGCGTCGCGCTTCATATACGGTGGCAAAGGCATCTTGCCAATGCGGTTCAGCACATCAAAAACATTGTCGCAATCAAACCGCAGCAAAAGGCCGCTTTCGTCGTCTTTATCCATAACCGTAATCGTCGTGCCATCCGCCAGGTTCAGCGTGTCGCCAACGTTTATTTTATTGAACTTTTTACACAGCCCCCACCAGTTTTTATCATCAACCGCGGTGTGCAATGTGATTTCATGACCGTCCGCATCAAAGCGCGCCGGAATCACACGCGAATTGTTAAATACGACCACATCGCCGGGCCGCAAATAGTCCAAAAAATCGCGTATGTGTTTGTCGGAGAGAACCAGTTCCCCGCCGGGTTCCACCACCAACATGCGCGATGCATCGCGGCGCGCAAGCGGGTGCGATGCGATAAGTTCCGGGGGCAATTCAAAATCAAAATCCGATGTGTGCAGCATTTACTTCTTAAACTCTAACCCTTGGTCGGTGTAATTTTCCGCGGTATTTTCCCAGTCGGGTTCAACACGCACAAAAACGTGCAGGCGCGCATTCACGCCCCACTGGTCTTGGATATCATGCCGCGCCGCGGTTCCGATTTTTTTCAGTTGCGCGCCACCGCGACCAATGACGATTTTTTTATGCGCTTCGCTTTGCACCACAATTTTTTGATATATATCCAACACACCCGCATCATCAACATCGACGCGTTCCGTCACAACATTTATGTGATATGGTAATTCTTGGTGGATATAGCGATACACCTTTTCACGCGTCAATTCCGCAAGATACAGATTATCCGGCACATCGGTTGCGTCCGCGGCATCGAACAGATATGGCGACGCCGGCATAACGGCCGCCATCGAGTTCAACATTTCCGCAACGCCGTCGTTTTTCATTGCCGAAATCATAAAGATTTCACGAAAATTCGCCATTTCGTTCAATTCCGCGGCAATCGGCAACAAATCAGATTTCTTTACCGCGTCGGTTTTGTTGAGCGCGACAAACAGATTTTTATGTTCGCGGATTTTAACAACAATTTCACGAACCGTTTCGGTAATCCCCTTGGTCGCGTCGATAATCAGCAAAACCGCATCCGCGTCGGAAAGTGCCGTCATCGCCGCCGAAACCATAGCGCGGTCAAGCCGTCGCGCGGGGCGAAAAATTCCCGGTGTATCAACGAAAATCAGTTGGCGATTTCCAACCATTTTAACGGCGCGCAGGTTTGTTCGCGTGGTTTGCACCTTGTGCGAAACGATTGAAACCTTGCGCCCCATGATTTGATTCAACAGGGTGCTTTTGCCGGCGTTCGTCGGTCCAACAATTGCAATAAATCCAGAATATGTATCACTCATACCCCAAACAATAGCACACATATTTCAAAAGTGAACAAAAAAATCCCCATCTTGCGACGGGGATTTCAGGAGGTACACATACACTGACAAACTTTTTAAATGCTATCGGCGTTCACCCAACGGCCGTTCTTTAACAGCCCCGGCGCCATACCTTCGCCATTGCGCAATGCATCAATCACGCGACGTGCGCCGGCCGCATCAAGATTCACGATACGGACCTTGTACATATCGCCTTCTTTGACGACGATTGCATCGCCATAGTTGCGCATTTTTTGTAATAACGTATTCGCACTATCTTCGGCATAGAACGCCGCGACTTGGACACTGTAATCGCCCGTTGCAACCGGTGCCGGTGCGGGCGCGGGTGTCGGTGCGGGTTCGGCAACAACCTGGGGCTTTGCCGCCGGTTCTACTTCGGTCGTGGCCGCCGCATTTTTGCCAACCGTCGCATTTTTTACCAACATTGACGGTTCCGGCATAACCTGAACCTGAACCTTAGATTGATTTGTTATACCAATTTTTTCCGCCGCCGACGCAGATAAATCCATAATTCTTGTATTCACAAACGGCCCGCGATTATTTATACGAACGACAACAGATTCACCATTTTCAAGATTGGTCACCTTGGCAATTGTCGGCAACGGCAACGTCTTGCTTGTGGCAAGCATTTGATTCATATTGTATGTTTCGCCATTGCTTGTTTTGGTGCCATTCAATTCCGTCGGAATTATGCCCGCCATGCCAACCTGGTTATACGTCCAATCTTCCGCCGGGATATATTGTGTGTCTTCAACCTTGTACGCATTCCCGATATAATAGCGCGGTGCCGCAGCAAGCAGGTAAGAATCGTCCGCTTCTGGTGCCGGTGTTGCGGGTTTGGTTTCCGCCACAAGTGTTTCTTCACCAATACCGTCGGAACCGTAGTCGCCGTTTCCATTTGTTTGGGATAAATCTGCACACCCCGTCATTAACGCGGTCAATACCGCCAAAGATACTAATTTTTTCATTAAATGTCCTCCTTACATTCTTTATGGGTGTATTATACCATACAAAAAGTGTGGTTTCAACTTTATTTTTATATTTTACGATTTATCAAAAACGCAATCGGCAGATATATTATACCATACCCCACAATGGCAAGCCCCAGTGCAAAGATACTATCTATTGGTATAAACCAAAGTCCCGCGCCAAGCAACGCCGCAAGCAAGCCGAACACAAATATTGCACGCACAGTTCGCCATTCGATTTTGGCAAGTCCACGCCGCCGACATGCGCGCGCCAATAGGAAATTTTTGACATAACCACTGATTACCAATCCGATTGGTATCGCCAAATATCCAACAACCCAAAACAGGCCGACATATATTACCGACGCGACGCCCAATGACACAATACTTGTTCGGACCGGTGTCTTGACATCTTGGGACGCATATAGGGTTTTGCTGAAAATCTGGCTGCACAACATTGCGGGCAATACAAAAATCTGAATCATTATTGCGATCGCAACCGCATGTGTGGAATGCGCCGTCCAGGCACCATATTCAAACAAATATTTTATTATCGGTTCCGCCAACACGAACAGCCCCGCCACGCATGGCATTATTAACATCATCGATTGGCGCATCGAAGAATTCTGTTGAATATAAACACTGCGCATATTCTTGTCGGCCAGCGCATTTGATATAGACGACATCAAAACGGTTCCGACCGCAAGGCCAATCATCGCAAATGGCAACTGAACAATCCTATCGGAATAATACAGCCACGATACCGCGCCGCTTTCGAAACTTGCCACCAAGGTCCCAAGTATAATTGTAATCTGATAAAATCCGTTCCCGACCAAACTTACGCCAAAGCGTTTGAACATGGTCTTGATCGCCGGCGACATGCGCGGGACAACCAGATGCAATCCGAAATGCTTTCTGTGTATCCGCCACAGTAAAACCAAACACTGAATTATTCCGGACAAAACAACCGTTCCCGCCATTATGTAAAGCACCGTATCCGATGCGCCAATATACATCGAACAAAGCAACGCGCCAATCAGCATAATGTTCAGCAACACCGGCATAAATGCCGCAAGCATAAACCGCGAAAAAGCGTTCAAAACCGCCGACAAAAATGCCGCGATACAGATAAAGATTACATAGAAAAACATTATGCGCGACACAATAACGGTCAATTCCATTTTACCCGGCACGTCCGCAAAACCGGGTGCCAGTCCCCACACCACGATCGGCATAAAAATTTCGAAAACCAATGTGATCCCAAGCAGGACGACCGCAAGCCATGAAAACACATTTTTTGCGAACGATTCATCATGTTTTGAGTCCGCATACATTGGAATAAAGATTGTGGAAAGTGCGCCTTCGCCGAGTAAATCCCTAAATAAATTTGGCAACTTAAACGCGGCCAAAAAAATATCCGAAAGCCGCCCTGCGCCCAAAACGCGCGCAATCAACATGTCGCGAACGAATCCGAATATGCGACTTATACCCGTCATGGCGCCAACGCCGAAAATATGTTTGCCAAGTTTCATAGTTTAGATTATACTAAACACAGACAAACAAAATCAAGACAGGAATAAACAGAAATGAAAAAATTATTTTTACCGCTTTTGTTGGGCTTTGCGGTTGCCGGTTGCGCCGGGGACGCCGACAAAGTAATCATAAACAAACCAATTACCGAACTTTATGACGAAGCGTACAACGAATTTGACAAAGGGAATTATGACGATGCGGCCGAAAAGTTTCAAATGGTCGAAACCCAATATCCCGCAAGTGAATGGTCGGCCGATGCGCTGATTATGGCGGCATATTCACAGTATTTGGATGATGATTTTGCCGGTGCAATCCTTAGTGCCGATCGGTTTATGCGGTTTCACCCGGGACACCGCGACGTACCGTATGTCCTTTATCTGCGTGGCATGTGCTATTATCGCCAGGTTAGTGATGTCCGTCGTGAACCGGGCATGTCGATTTATGCATTGCAACAATTTCAACAATTGGTTAATCGGTTCCCGCGTTCGCCATACGCCGAAAATGCCAAGAATAAAATTAATATCCTTAAAAACTATATCGCGGGCAAGGTTATGTATTCCGCGCGTAATGATATGCGCCGGGAAAACTGGGCAAGTGCAATTACAAAGTTTCAATCGATTATTACCGATGCGCCGGAAACCGTTATGCCCGAAGAGGCGATGTATAGACTCACCGAGGCATATACCGCGATTGGTTTGAAAGAGCAAGCAGACGGCTTTGCCGAAATGTTAAAACTAAACTTCCCGGACGGCAAATGGGCAAAAAAATTGAAAGATAAATAATCATGCGAAACCTTACTGACCAAGATATTGCAGACATGATTGGTGCGGATTTTTCGCCGGACAATTCCGCGGTACGCCGCCGCGTGCGGACCGAACTGCACCTATCCACACGCATACCCGCGCCCGTCCATGTTCCAGAACACGCGACACTGGATCTGCACATGAAAACAATCGAACAATCTTGGGACGCCATTATGGAACTTGCGCTATCGGGGGTAAAAAACGCAAAAATCATAACTGGCGCAAGTGGAATACTTAAAATCAAATTTCAAGAATGGGTCCGCGACAGTTTGCTTTCACCATACATTGTTTCGTGCAACCCGATAAATAACGGCAGTTTCGCCGTCCAATTCCGCAAATTAAATGAATGTTAGCGACACATTTTGTGTTCTGGTTCAATAAATTTCCGCGGGTTTACGGCCATTGTGCCGTCCGCCGTCACTTTATGTACCGCATAGTGCAAATGCGGTCCGGTACTTTGGCCGGTATTACCGCTGTATCCAATCAGACACCCGGACGATACTTGGTCGCCACGCGATACCGACACAGTGTTCAGGTGGCAATATTGGGTCCGATAATTGCTGGGGTGCGATATTATGATTCCGTTGCCGCATGTTTTGTTCATGTTAAATACGGTCACAACAACCCCATTGGCCGGCGCATAAATTGGCGTTCCAATCGGTGCGGCCAAATCAATACCATAATGAATCTTGGTCGTTTTGTTCCAGGCCAATTTTCTTGCCACACCATAATCCGACGTTATGCACAGCACGCGTCCAACCGGTGACCGATACGGCAAATCTGTATCCATAAAGTCCGTATTTTTAATCGAACAATTTGCGGCATCACCCGCCGTATCATTCGGAAACGACGGCGCAGGTGGCGCATAACCGTTGCCACCCGCGGGCGGGACTATTTCGCCGTTTTCGGTTTCATGATAGCCATATTCGGCCACCAATTCTGTATTAACCATCGCGTTATAGCGTTCCATCGCGGCGATTTCATCTTCGATATTTGGCAACGCGTACGAACACCCCGAAATACATTTTCCGTTTTCATCGTATTCACTTTCGTACGGTTCGTATCCGGCGGCGTTTAACGTCATACGGTCAACAAAAGATAAATCGGCCGCGGTCTTTGGGAACCCGACCGGTTCAAGAAACCCGGCGCAGGCCACACCGTTCACAAACATTGTGATAATCAAAGGACAAAATATTTTAATTTTCATTACGAATTGTATTTTATCACATCAGACAGGAAAAATAAATCTGTTGAATCCAATAATTTTTTTTAATAGCATTTTTGGTATGAAGAAAGTCAAAACTGTTTATGACCATATACGTGCGAATAATATAAAAACCGCGGTGTTGGTGGTGCTGTTTCCGGTTATTTTTATCGCGCTGGTGTTCCTGGGTGTGTGGTGTGTGCAACCACTGGCCGATGCGATAAATACAACGGCGATGGTGGCGGTGCCGACGATTGTTGCATGCGCCGTTTGGATGTTGGTGTCGTGGGCGTTTGGCGATTCGATGATGCTTTCCATGGCGGGCGCAAAGCAAATAAACGACACCGACCCGGATTACAGGTATATCTATAAATCGGTGGAAAATGTCGCGTTGGCCGCCGGACTTCCCTCGCCACGCGTTTATGTTATCGAAGATGCCGGTCTGAATGCGTTTGCAACGGGGCGCACACCGCGCGACGCGACGGTTGCCCTTACGCGCGGGATTATCGAAAAACTAAGCCGGCCGGAACTGGAGGGCGTAATTGCCCACGAAATGGCCCACATTGGCAACCGCGACATACGGCTTAGCATGCTTATCATCACCGGCATTGGCGTGACGGTCTTTATCGCGGACATGATAATGCGCAACATGATGTATGCGCGATCGGGCGACGATGACAAGAACAACGGCGCGGCGGTGATAATGATGGTTTGGTTGGCGTTCACAATCTTTAATGTCGCGATTACGCCGATTTTGCACATGGCGATTTCGCGGCGGCGTGAATATGCGGCGGACGCGACAGGCGCGTTTATAACGCGAAATCCAATGGCGTTGGCGAATGCACTGCGCAAAATTTCGGAAGATCCGGTTGTAAAAAAACTAAACGGGCAATCAACAATGGCGTCGGTGTGTATCGCGAACCCTATGCGCGCGCACGCATTTATGTCCGAAATTTTGGCAACCCACCCACCAATCGCGGAAAGAATCCGCCGGTTGGAAAGTATGTAGTGGATAGTAAATATTTTTTCTTGCAATCGTAATATTTTGGTATAGAATAGTATGCGTTGCACCCATAGCTCAACTGGATAAAGCGTCTGACTACGGATCAGAAGACTGAGGGTTCGAATCCTTCTGGGTGCGCCAGAATAAAAATGAAAACGTCGCCTTGTGCGGCGTTTTTATTTTTACCGTTGGTACAACAGG
>CAJOGD010000006.1 GCA_905233975.1 uncultured Alphaproteobacteria bacterium
AATACGCAGATGAACAATTAGTAAAATTTTAAAAATTTATGCAAATAAATTTTTTAATTTTATTTATTGTTTATCAAGGGGAATGAATGGGTGCGCCAGAATAAAAATGAAAACGTCGCCTTGTGCGGCGTTTTTATTTTTACCGTTGGTACAACAGGGATACGAACCCGACCAGAGGGTTCGAAAACAAGTAGATTCCGGAAGCGTAAGCGCACCGGAATCGTTACGGTTTGCGCGCAGCCGACACGCAGTGTCGTGTGAGCGACACGATAGTTGACGAGAACGAGTGAAACGAAGTTCGAGTCTTACGTGTGGTGAGCAACGCGAACAATCCTTCTGGGTGCGCCAGAAATTCAAAACCGACCGTTTATGGTCGGTTTTTAATTTTTGGAACAACGCACCCAGAAAGATCGGTGCGAGCCCTGTATCGGCGCAGCACACAATACGCAGATGAACAATTAGTAAAATTTTAAAAATTTATGCAAATAAATTTTTTAATTTTATTTATTGTTTATCAAGGGGAATGAATGGGTGCGCCAGGGCCGATTGGAATTATTTTTGCATATAGGTTTTTTTGTGATATAATTTCACAGAACAAAAAGAGTTTTTAATGGAACAGCCAACGATGGAAAAATATATGAGTATCGACGAGTTTTTGGAGAAATATTATTCATTGTTTGACATGCGACATCCTTGGGGAACCACATTTATATGGTCCGAAATTTCTGAGGGGCCGCAAGGTTTCTTTCAGTGGTACGATAGAAATAAAGAAAACATAAAAGACAAGACATTGCAATCACTTTACGCAGAGATAGCAAAAGCGATGCGCTCGCAAAGTGCGGCGGCACAAGATTTTCTCTATAGCATTCAAGTGGCGACCGCATTTGACAATTGGAACGCCGGCAAAGATGTGCCTATCGACAAACTTCAACAGTATGCAAAAACAATACGATATGCTATATCAAAAGGAACAATCAAAAATCCAAGCAACGGTTATCACTTGCTGGAACATATTGTCTGGAAAATGGGTAAAAACGACCAGGAATTATTACGGGAACTTGCCATGCACCCATTGTCCACCCCGGAAGACGTTAGGCAATGGTTATCTCTTTTCCTTAATGGACCTTATTATATCAACCCAAGATACAAATATAAAGAAAACGGTCCGCAATTTACTGGTTCAATAAATGATGTAAAGAAAAAATTAAATGATTTGGTTGCCCGGGCAAAACTTCAGATAAGTGAAGAGCTTAACAAGACAAAGCCAAATGAGGACACCATTAGGTCATTTGGTACCGGTTATATTTCAGATGTGGCACACCAAATAGCAGCCATTGTAGAACATTTAGCCCAACAAAGCAGATTAGAGCTTAGGGCCGGCCAAACAATGGACGATGTAGCCAAAGCAAAAAATATAGCCAAGTCTGTGGACCAAGAATTTGATTGGCAAAAAATGATGCAACCGGAAAACGGGAATTATGTTCAACAATATGCGGACCAAGCGGAATTAACACTTGCCGAAATCGCCCCTAAATATGAACAGTTGCAACAAGAACACCGAACAACCAAGACCGACGCGGCAGCCAGAGAAGAACGTTTGCGAAAAGAACTTGAAAACGAAAGAAAAAAAGCAAAGATGTATCAAGCTATGTACACCACCGCGAATAATCGTACCAACGAGTTAGCCGAGGCTATACAAGCTCTGCAAACGGAAATGGATGCCGCATTGGCCGAGATACAATCAACAGGCCGTATGCAATTCGGACATTTCGATAAAATGCAAGCGGCTGTACTGAAGTTATCTGGGAAATTCGGCAAAGTAAAAGAGGACGAAAAACGTCAAAAGGAAGCGTACGATCAAAGCATAAATCAATACAGAAACAACTTTTTACAAAACGGCGGCGTATTAGAAATGTAAAACCAAACGCCCCTTTCGGGGCGTTGTTTTTTTGATTAAAACTTATTTTTGTGTGTCCGTCGTTGTCACAGGTTCGGCGGGTGTCGCATCAGCGGCCGCGTCGGGCGCGGGCGTTGGTTCATTCGCCAATTCATCTGCGGCCAATTCCGCACGCAATCCACTTTGTGTATTATTTGCGGTTTTTGATGAAACGACCGCCAATGCCGCACACAGCACAAAGAATATGATTGCAAGCCAAGTTGTCAGTTTAGTCAGGAAATTTCCCGCCGCGGCACCGGTAAGCGCGCCACCGAACATGGACGCCGCGGACGAACCGGACATGCCACTGCCCTCTGACTTTTGCAGCAAAATAATTCCAATCATAAACACCGCAACAATTATCAACAAAACAAGTAGAATTGAAAACATTATTTATCCTTTTTTTCCGCCACATTTTGGCCGGCAAGTTTCTTGGTCGCAAGTATTTTCAGCAATTCGGCGGCGGCGGCGGTGCTTGCGTTCTTTTTCGAAGACCCACTGCCCGATGCGCTTTCGCCCATTGCGGTGACAGTGACGGTGAACACCGGCATATGATCTTCGCCCGTTTGTTCCGCGGACGAATATTCCGGCAATGCGCCATTGTCATTCTTTTGGACGTATTCTTGGAGTGTTGTTTTGGCGTCCTTTGGCGGGCGCAATTCCGCCGCGGCCAAATCGTGCCAAACACTGCACACGAAACGTTGGGCGTTATCAAAGCCACCGTCAAAAAAGATGGCGCCGATTACAGCCTCCATCGCATTGGCAAGTATATGGCGCGTGCGCCCAGCGGTCGCATGCCCATGACGTAATTCTTTGTTTAATTCGAAAGATTTCGCAACGTCCGCCAATGTTTCCGTCGAAACAAGCACCGCATAACGCCGCGCAAGTTCGCCTTCGCTTTCGTGCGGATACATCGCATAGAGCATAGCAGATACACTTAGCCCCAAAACGCGATCGCCAACAAATTCCAATCTTTCGTTGTTACGAATGCTGTTGATACCACGCTGAGTCAGCGCAAGTTCCAACAAAGATTTATCTTTAAATTTATAATATAGTTTCATTTTTAATGTACACCTTTTCCAAATCTGTTCCAACGCATCTTAACACCCCATTTCCAAAATGCAACCATTGGGGCCGCATAATTATGCGAATACCAAACAAACCACACACGACCCAAAACATTATCCACCGGGACAAATCCGACCTCGCCGCGGCTATCATTGCTGTTGTCGCGGTTATCGCCCATAAAGAACAAATGGTTTTCAGGCACCAAATATTCCATCGTATTGTCCATACGGCTGTGGTCTGAATATTCTAGGATATCATGTTCGACACCGTTGGGTAAAACCTCGGTATATTTAGTGATGGGGAAAACGCCACAAAGTCCGACCGTTGTCTTGCACGCGTCGTCATCGCGATATTCCACAGTATATTCGAACGGGGCCGGCGCGCCATTAACGGTAATCGTTTTGCCCCTGATCTGCATATTTTCAAAATTATACCCAGTTGGGCGGAAAGCATACGGCAAAACCACCGTCACAAAAGGACGCGGGTTCTTGCGTTCCACAATTTGCCCATTTATATACAGACGACCATTTCGCATCTGAATAACATCGCCGGGCATACCAATAACGCGCTTTACATAATCCAAAGATTCGTCCTTTGGATTCCGGAACACCACAACATCGCCAACCTTTGGCATTTTCTTAAATATACGGCCATTCCAAAGTTTCCACGACCCAAACGGGAAAGAATACCGCGAATAACCATACGACCACTTTGTGATAAAAATATGGTCCCCAACAAGCATCGTTGGCATCATCGACCCAGACGGTATATTGAACGGTTCAAGAAACAAACTGCGAAAAACGATGGCAATAAGAATTCCATAAACCAACGTTTCAATCCATTCGCGCAGGCGGTTTTT
This sequence comes from uncultured Alphaproteobacteria bacterium, assembly GCA_905233975.1. Taxonomy (GTDB): domain Bacteria; phylum Pseudomonadota; class Alphaproteobacteria; order Rs-D84; family Rs-D84; genus Enterousia. The sequence goes on from CAJOGD010000006.1 coordinate 3,864, forward strand.
AGGTTTTTTTTGCATTTTTTCTTCCTTTCTTTAAATGACTTTGCACTGTGTATATTAAAACTTGAATTCGATTATGGCAAGTATATAATACAAAAATCATGATTTCTTTATGCTCTATTATTTTTAATGGTATGGCCGCGACAAAAATTGATGTCCAGGTGCAAATTTATGCGGGCCTGGGCAAGCCGGATTTTAAAATCATCGGACTTGCCGATCGCGCGGTCAAAGAATCCGCCGAACGTATTGTAAGTGTGCTATCGGCATTGGGACTGCAATTACCGTCAAAGCGGTTAACGGTGAATCTTTCGCCGGCGGACGTGGAAAAAAGCGGCGCGCATTTTGATTTGCCTATATTGTGTGGGATATTGTGCGCGTTTGACATTCTACCCCAAGACAAATTATCAAAATACATCATTATTGGCGAAGTCGGCCTTAACGGTACCGTTGCAAAAACAAATGGCGTATTGGCCGCGGCTGTATGGGCAAAAAAGAACGGATACGGTATAATATGCCCCGGCGACCAAGGGACCGAGGCACGCCTTGCCGGCGAATTGGATATACTTGCGCCGTTTCATGTATTGGAATTGATTAATCATTTTAATGGCAAAAACCTGCTGTTGCCGCCGGATTTGCCGACAACGCGCGTGGAAAGCGTCGATACGCACGCCGACATGTCCGAAGTTCATGGCCAATCGGCCGCCAAACGCGCCATAGAAATCGCGGCGGCGGGCGGGCATGCAATGCTTATGGTTGGGCCACCGGGATCGGGGAAAACCATGCTTGCGTCGCGGCTGCCAACGATTATGCCGGAAATGACCGCGGATGAAATATTGGAAACGTCTATCATATATTCAATTGCCGGAAAGTTAGATAATAAAACCCTTTTGTCGCGCCGCCCGTTCCGCAGTGTCCATCATACATCAAGTCCGGTTTCACTTGCCGGCGGTGGGTCTGATGCGCGACCGGGTGAAATATCATTGGCGCACAATGGCGTTTTGTTTTTGGACGAATTGCCGGAATTTAATCGTGCGACACTGGAAATCCTGCGTCAGCCCATGGAGTCCGGCAAAATCATGATTTCGCGCGCGCGCCGGAATGCGATATACCCCGCGCGTTTCCAATTAATTGCCGCCATGAATCCATGTCCATGCGGGCATTTGGGCAACGCCGCCCTGTCCTGTTCCCGCGCGCCCCGATGTGCCGAAGCGTACCAGAACAAGATTTCCGGACCACTGCTTGACCGTATTGATTTGCATGTCGATGTTGACCCGGTGAATCCATGGGAAATGAAAAATAACGCCCCGTCGGAATCCAGTGAGACAATACGCGCACGTGTTGTGGCCGCCCGCGCCCGCCAAATTGCACGCCAGGGATACGTGAACGCGTTGCTTGACGGGGCGGATTTGGAAAAATATGTTGTTTTAAACGACGAACTTACGGCATTTCTAAATAATGCCGCGGAAAAGATGGGCATGTCGGCGCGCGGATACAACCGCATAAAACGAATCGCCCGCACCATTGCCGATTTGCGCGGTGGCGACGACATTACCATGGACGATTTGGCCGAAGCGATTTCGTACCGCCCGATACATCGTGGCAAATATGGTGTAAAACTTAAAAATTAAAATTCCGCACGCAAACCGAACATAACGTTCGCGTATATCAGATTTTTCGCACTGACCCAATCAAGGTGCCGCGTTTCGTCCGAATTTGTCAGTGTGTATTTCACACGCGGCAAATACGACGCACGCAAACCAAAGTCAAAGAACAGATTTTCATTTATACCAACCGAAAACCCAAGCGCCGCAACACCCGCAACATTCGTCGTGTTTGTTGTCGAACGATAGAACTGTAATACGCCATTGGAATTTACGGTTCCGAAATTGGTTAAATCTTCGACACCCGACAAATCGCCCCATGGATCGGCAAGATTCATTACCGTTTGTGTATCGGCATAACCAAACCCGATTCCAATATACGGTATCATTGTGCGAATCGGTTTGCGAATACCGTCAAAGAAATCGTAATACGCCATTATACTGATAATATCTGTGGCCATCGTTGATTGAATCGCGCCACTATCGACATGCACCGAATAGCCTTCGGACAGCGGCATTGACCCAGAAAACACCGGCGATTTGTTATAATCAATTTTATTAAAATGGTCCCACCCCAGTTCCAAACGCCACTGTGGTGTTTCCGGCAAAACCCAACCTATACTTGCGCCCGCCGAAAAACCAACGCCCAAAAGTTTTTCCGCACCCAACGACCCCAGTGTCCCCGTCCCGGCATATTCAAAACCCGCGTACGAAGTGCAACCACCGGTTGCGTCGGTTGGATAAAATTCGCCTGTGGTTGGATTCACACAGTAAGAATAGACGACGGATCCAACCTCGTTCTTCATTTTGGACATGGCGATTGACGCACCGCCGCGCAACGCAACCGTCACACGCGAACCATCATCGGTATATCCATAGCCCTTGGGAAAGCCGTATCCGCCATTGTATTCCCAATTTGCATACGACGCGCCCGCCGACATAGCGGCCAAAGCAAAAGTAAAAATGCAAATCCTACTTCTCATTATGGTGTGTATTATATCATAAAATTTGGAAAGAAGAAACATAAAAAGTGGGGAAGTTAGTGATTAGTGTTAGTGTAAGTGAGCAGTGCAAAAAAACATGGGGCGATGCCCCATGTTTTTATTCATACTGGTGTGGACCGCGTCCAAAACGACGCTGCCATCTACCTTTTCGGCTTCTCACAAGTTCTTCTACCTTGGCCATAAGCCCAGCCTTGCCACGATTAAATGCCACTTTCCGGTCTTGTTCGGTATCGCCCTTTTCCTGGGGTTCCGGTTGTTCCGTATTCCCGGGTGTCGGCGCATCGAAAGACAATTCATATGGCAAAGGTTCGCCATAACCGTACAATTTCAATTTTTCAGTAAGGAAATCGTACTTTTTGTGCCATTCACGAACCGCTTCGGGCGTCATTGGTTCTTCTTTCATCATCCGTTTGTATTCGCGGCGATATGCATCGACAATCGCGGCGTGCAAATCTTCCTCAGAAGGCCGACCAAACTCATTAAACATGGCGCGAAGCGCTCTTGTTAAGTCTCTTTCAAGTTTGGCACGAGTTTCTGCTTCGGTTCCTTCGAATAAGTCTTTGGGTGTTGATTGAAGTTTTGCTAACCTTTCGGATAAATCTTCCCACTTTTTGGCTTGCTCGTAAGTCATCATAAATGACGGCAATTTTTCACCACTCGGCAACTGTTTCGGCGCATGTTCCCTATAATATCTTTCACGAACACGACGTAAATTCTCATCATCACGCAAGGCATGATCATCGAACACCTTATCCGACGAAATATCAGGTGTCTTTCGTAAATGCACCGGCAAAAATCCGCCCTTATAGTCTTCTAATTGTGGCCGGACTGCTGGTTCTGATAATTGACGGCTTTCATCAATATACCTACCAGCGGGCAACCGATGACTTTCATCAATGCGTCTATCTGGCCCGGCGGGTAATCTCTTGTGATCCGGGATTGGTGTGCCCGGCGGTAATAATCTTTGGTCATATTCGACCGGCACCGGTTCCGGTTTTGGGTCCGGTGTTGGTTCTGGGTCCGGTTCCGGGTCCGGGCGACGATTACGTCTAACGCGGTCAAGGAATGAACCAATGCGGTCACGCAAATCGTTGGCACGTTCACGCAACGAATAATTACCGAACGCGGCCACCGCACCGTTATAGACCGGCTTTAACTCTGTGGTCGGAACGTCTTTGACAACCGGGACTTCTTCTTGCCATGTATAGGTGTTTTCGACCATTGGTGCATCGCCGCCGGTATATGTTGTCCAACCCGCCGGATCATTCGGTTTGAAATATCCGTCTGTTTGAACCGGGCGTCCGGTGACAAATCCAACGGTGTTTTTGGCACCAACCATTGGGTCAAGTCTTTGTATAACGTCCATACCTTCCGGATTTATTGAACCGTCGGGTCCGAACAAGTGCCCCGCGGCATGCAATTCATCATGTGTAAATCCATATGCCCGGCCCCATGCGTCCGTTAACACACGATGGTGACCATGACTGTATACATCATTGATATTCGGATCAATATGACTGTTGTTCACGTGCAGGCGCATATTATCAAATGTCTGACCACCCGCGTCGCCATTCAACACAATCGCACGATATGGATCGATGTTCGTTCCATGTTCCAAATTATATGCGTTAATCGCATCAACACGCTGTTGCAGTATTTCCGGATTGTCCCGATACCACATGTGCGCAATACGTTTGGCATTATCCAATGCATCTTGGGTATATTCAAGACGCGTTTCGGACCGGTCTTGCAGTTCTGTGGTTTCCTGGGGTTTATTCTCTGTGACTTCATGTTGGAATATTCTGTTTTCTGGGTGATGTTCATTATACGCGTTAATCCCCGCATGTGCCGCCGCACGACCGGCAAAGCCACCACCGATAACCGCGGCCGCATTTGCAATTGCCCATGCAATAGATTCGCCCGCGGACATGTTTGCATCGCGCGCATCACGATACGCGGAAATTGCATTATTGGAACCGCCCATTATCAGTGCACCAAACCCAAGGACCTTTGCCGCCTGGGCAAGGCCGGCCGCGCCAAAGCACATGGCGACAACGGCAACCGCACTGGTTCCCAATGACATAAGCAAACGTTTATCCTTTAAGAACGCCTTGAAGTCCGTTGGTAATCCGGCCGCCTGTTGCGCCTTTTTCCAACGCATAACCTGAACCACGCCCATACCAATCGCGGTGATGATACCAATTGTCGCGGCCGCCATAGCAACCGACATACCCGCCACCGCCGCCGCCGCGGTTGCAATTGTTGTGATAAGTGCACTTGCAATAAATGCACTTGCGAAACCCTTTAATATACGGACAAGGAATTCTACACGTTTTTTACGTTTATTAACCGCACCGCGTTGCATGCGCACGCCCGCCAAACGGTCAATACGTTCAATCGGTTTGAAAATCTTGCTAAAGAAATTACCCGCGGCACCAATCTTCTTTTTAAGGCGCGCCGCCCAACCGGCCGTTGCATTCGTTTGCGCATTAATCGCGTCATTATAACCCCTATCAGATATTTCGTATGTATGTTCCGGATCAGATAGTTTTTGAATAAACTCGTCACGATACCTTGGATCGGTAAATTGTTCTGGATGTTCGGTTGCGCCCTGGACAATTTGGTCCGCGGTGCTGATTTCGAACATTTTATACAAAACTTCGTCATTCAATTCCGCTTCCAAAGTGCCTTCATCGACATCGCCTTCGTCGGCGACGTGCTTTTTCGCCAAATCATGACGCGCCAATTCAACAACCGATGCCAAACGGCCATCACGTACGATTTTGTATCCGGGTTGATAATCCGCATATTTATTGGTATCGCCTTCTTGACCGGATTCAAATTGCGGTATAACTTTGCCATTCGAATCCAAGAATTTGCCCTTTGCCAATTTTTCCTTGGTTTTATCAGAGATGTCCGCGCGGTTTAATGCCCCGTAGACTTCGTCCCAACGTTCCGACAAACGTTCACCATCACCCTGGTGCATTTTGTTGATTCCCCACGTTTCATCGTATTTGGTAATAACATCTTCCAGGTGCGCAAGGTTATCGTTAAATTGTTGCATCTTGTCGGGTTCTTGGGTCGCATCAATGTCCGCCTTGCGCGCGTTAAGCATTTCCGCAAAGCCTTCATAAACGTCGGCAATGTTCGTTGTATCAACAATCGGCCAAGAACCTTGATCGATTACCATACCTTCTGAATTTGCAAAATCCGCCGACAATGTATCAATGCGTTCCGCCAATTGGGCAAGACGTTCTTGCTGGCCTTCTTCGCCGTTTTCCGCACGCCGACGAATCGCCGCATACGCGTTGGCAAGAATGATTGGCGTCGCCGATTCCAGGTATTTCATGTCTTCGCCAAGAAACGCGTCACAGAATTTTTCGCGCAATTCCTTTGACATTTTCGGAACTTTCGACAAAATGCGAATGGCAGAATCCGGATCATTAACCTCCTCTGCTTCGGACGGCGAAAGCAAAAAGATGTCGTCGCGACTATATACTTCGGCCAAACGCTTTGCAAAAGCCACCCAATTAGTGTCGGATGTCGGTTTGCGTTGACGTTCGTCGTCATCAAAGTATTGCGGTGTGTTTCTTGGCATATTAATCCCCTTTGTTGTTTTTACTCCACATATTCTATCACAAAAATTGTTATAAAAAAAGTTTTTTTATGATAATATCTTTGACATGTTGATATCAATTTTGCTTTTAATCATTGGATTTGTTTTATTGATGCGTGGCGCGGACACTTTCGTTGACGGCGCGGCCGGTGTTGCACGACGCTTTGGCATTCCACCAATTATAATCGGAACAACACTTGTCGCCATCGGCACCAGTGCGCCAGAGGCCGCAATCAGCATCGCCGCCGCATTATCTGGTTCGGACGGCGTGTCCATCGGCAATATAATCGGCAGCAATATTTCAAACGTGTTTCTTATACTGGGTCTTACCGCGACAATCGCCGCATTACCAATTCACAAAAACACAAAAAGGTATGAGTTACCTTTTGTCGGCGTGATAACATTATTGCTGTGTTTGGTTGGCCTGTGGTTTGGCGAAATTTCACGCGTGGCGGCATTTGGATTTTTAATCTTGTTTGCGGGTTTTATAATTTACACCGTTATTATGGCCAAGCGGTCAAACGAGCCGGCGCCGGACTTTAAGAAAATTCCCACGATCGAAACCGCGGTCATGATTGTTGCCGGGATTGCCGCATTGGTCATAGGCAGTGATTTAACCGTCGATTCCGCGACCGATATTGCAACGCGCCTGGGGGTATCGGACCGCGTAATTGGATTGACACTGGTGGCCATCGGGACCAGTTTGCCGGAATTGGTCGTCTGTGTGGCGGCCGCGTTAAAGCGCGAATACGATATGGCGGTTGGAAATATCGTTGGTTCAAATATCTTTAATATCTTGTTCGTTTTGGGAACGGCCGCGGCGATAAGCCCATTGCCATTTGATCGCGCGTTCGTGATGGACGGGTTGGTCGCGTTATTGGCCGTCGCAATGTTAATGATTTTTGCCGCACGCCGGTCGCGGCTTTCGCGCATTGGCGGGATTTTGTTTTTGATTGCGTATGCGATTTATACGGTGCAACTTGTCATATAAATTATCGAACAAGTTCGAATTTCTTGTTTTGAAAAGCAAATATTTGTGCGTTGCTAATGCGTTGGTGGAATCCGAAATTTATAAATTCATCAACATTGGTTTTTCCACCTGTTTCCAAATAATACATCATTGCGCGCATTAGCCCGCCATGCGATACAATCAACGTGTTTGGGTTCATATCAAATTTATCGAAAAACGTTGCCACCCGGGTAAAAACACCGTCGATTGATTCCGCACCAGATTTTAGATTTTGGGCTAATTGGGCTTTAAATGTCTCTGGCCTAAGGTCCTTTTGTTTGGCGATATTCATCGCACCAAAATTCCATTCACGCAAAAGCGGTTCATACTCAACGGTTAGATTTAATCGCTCTGCGATAATGTCCGCTGTTTCTTTTGCGCGTGAAAGATTAGACGCAATGATGCGCTCTATGCCAAGTGTTGTGATTATTTTGGTCGCCTCTTCCGCCTGACGCCGACCGTTATCATTTAGCGGTATATCTTTTTGGCCTTGGAGTTTATCTTTCTGATTCCAATTCGTTTCGCCATGTCGCATAAAAAAGGGACCACTATAATGCATAATAATTTTGTCCTTTATAATTTTGCACTTTAAAATTTTTGTCCGCCTCCGCTGGTGCTTAATTTCGATTGATGAATTCTGTGTATTTACAAAGTATCTTCGGTGAACGCGCTAGCTACGGCGAGACACTCAATTTTCAGCCCTCGCTACGCTTCGGTGAAAATTGGTGGTGGAGCTGATCGGACTCGAACCGACGACCCCTTGCATGCCATGCAAGTGCTCTACCAACTGAGCTACAACCCCATATCGAACACGTATTCTATATTTCTTCTTGCCAAATGTCAAATGGATTTGCTAACCTGTCTCCGACAAAAGGAGATTTATACATGGACTATCAATCTTTAAAATCAGAAGTCGAACAAAAAACCGCACAAACACTGGACGTTTTGCGTGATGAATATGCGGGACTGCGCACCGGGCGGGCATCGGTTCACCTGTTGGACGGGGTGCGGGTGCAAACGTACGGTTCCGATATGCCACTTAATCAATTGGCAACCGTATCAACGCCGGATAATCAGACACTTTCCGTCACCGTTTGGGATATTACCAATGTCGGTCCGGTCGAAAAAGCGATTCGTGATTCCGGTTTGGGGTTAAATCCGATGAGTGCGGGCGCGGTTATCCGCCTGAACATGCCGCCACTTACCGAAGAACGCCGCAAAGAACTTACCAAAGTCGCGGGTAAATATGCCGAAGAGGCCAAGATTTCTATGCGTAATATTCGCCAAGATGCAATGGGCAAGATTAAACGCGCCGTCACCGACAAGGAAATTTCCGAAGATGACCAGCGTAAATATGAATCCGATTTGCAAAAGGTCTTTGATGCGCGTGGCGATGAAGTTGACGCCATGGCAAAACAAAAAGAAGCGGATATTATGTCGGTCTAACAAAGTCAAAAACGGGAATAACATGTTCAAAATATTTAAAAAGAAAGAAACTGTCGCCCAGCCGACCCGGGTTCCAAAGCATGTCGCATTTATTTGCGACGGGAATCGCCGCTGGGCCGAGGCACGCGGCCTGCCCCCGCTTATGGGGCATCGCGCGGGAATTGCGAATTTTGAAACCTTGGTCGATTGGTTCATCGCGCGGGGCGTGACGACCGTCACTTTCTTTATCTTTTCGACGGAAAATTGGAACCGGTCCAAAGAAGAAGTTGATTTCCTTATGGATTTGTTTTATTCCGAATTGCAAAAGAATTTGAAACATGCGATTGAAAAAAATCTGCGCTATCGGGTAATTGGAACGCGTGAAAAGTTGCCGGCGAAACTATCCAAAATGTGCGATGAATTGGAAGAAAAATCCGCCGAAAATACCGGTGGCACCGTCGTTTTCGCGCTGAATTATGGTGGCCAAGATGAAATTGTGAACGCCGTAAATGCCGCGGTCGCCGCGGGCGAAACCGTCACACGTGAAACATTCGAAACTTTCCTTGATACGGGGGATTTATTACCTATTGATTTAATGGTAAGAACAAGCAATGAATTTAGAATTTCGAATTTTCTGCTTTGGAAATTGGCGTATGCAGAATTGCTGTTTATCCCAGAACATTGGCCGGATTTGGTAAAATCTGAAAAGATATGGCAATTTGTTTTGGACGAATATGCAAAACGCAATCGTCGGTTTGGTGGCGGTAAAAAGGCAAATTATTCTGGGAATATGGGGGTTAAAAATGTCTGAAACAATGAACAGAGTTTTGGTCGCGGCCGGTTTGATACTGGTTCTTGGGTTGGCCGCGTTTTTGGAATCTATCGGGATTCGGGCCGTATATTTGCTTTGCATTATTATTGGGATTGCAATGTTGGGTGAATTTTTATATCGGTTATGGACGGCACCACGTGCGGTTATGTTTAACCCAAAGAATCTTGCATTATTTGGTGCGTTCCTTGGGCTATTGGGTATTGATTTTGTATCGCTTTTGGTACTTGGGCGGCGGCCGATGTTGCTGTTGTTTATTTTATGCGTGATATGTGCCGCCGATATTTGCGCGTGGTTGTTTGGGCGCATAATTGGTGGCGCAAAGATGTGGGAAAGTGTTTCCGAACACAAAACATGGGCGGGCCAAATCTTTGGGATTATTGGTGGGACGGCGGCCGCGGTTCTGTATGGATACCTAACCATAGGTGTGTTTGCACCGCAATTACTTTGGATTGGTATCAGCGTTTCGTTGCTATCGCAATACGGCGATTTAACCGCAAGTTTTATAAAACGCAGATTAAAGATCAAAGATTTCAGTCGTATGCTTGGCGCACATGGCGGAATAATTGATAGGTTTGATGGTTGGGTTTATGTTTTACCATTGATTTGGTTAATACTTGCCTAAAGGACGAAATTGGGGGGATTGGAAATGCATACTGTGATGACGATTATTGCACTGTTGATTGTTCTTGGGGTCGTGGTGTTTATTCACGAACTTGGGCATTTTATGGCCGCGCGCTGGGCGGGCGTACGTGTTGATGCGTTTTCTATTGGTTTTGGTCCCGCGATTATAAAGTGGCATGACAAACATGGAACGGTTTGGAAGATTGCGTGTTTGCCCCTGGGTGGATATGTTTCCATTTATGGTCAGGAAGACATGTTCAACCGCCGGAAATATAACGAATTGCCAAAGACGAAAAAAATTGGGCATTATTTATCTGCGCCCGCGTGGAAGCAATTTATCATTATCGGTGCCGGCGTATTTATGAACTTTGTGTTGGCGTGGGCGATTTATTCGGCGATATTTATGTTCAAACCGCGTAATGTCCAATTACCCATAGTGGGCCAGGTTATCCAAGAAAGTGTCGCATTCAACGCCGGCATCAAACCGGGCGATACGATTGTAAAAATTGATGATTCGGACATCACGAATTGGGGTGAATTGGTTATTGCCAAAGAATTGGCCGGCACGCATGATGCGGACGTTGTAATTGCGCGTGGCGATGAAATGATAAATGTGAAGCTTTCGCCCGCGGCGCGTTGGGGATTGGTTGCGGACGGAACCAAGACAGAGTTTCGTAAAAAGGGATTTTTCGGTGCGCTGTATGCGGGTGCACGTGAGACGTATTATCAATCGCGAACATTGGTCGTTGTTTTGAAACAGATTATCACCGGTGATCGTTCGTCAAAGCAACTTGGGTCTTTCATTACGATTGCCCAGGTATCGGGCCAGGCATTGGCCGCCGGATTTTTTGCGTTGCTGTCGATCATTGCTTTGCTATCTGTAAATTTGGGTGTAATAAACCTTTTGCCGTTGCCGGTGTTGGACGGTGGATACCTGTTGATTTTATTAATCGAAGGTGCAACCCGCAAAAAACTGGGGGGCAAAGGCATGGAAATTGTAATCGTGTGCGGGTGGATTTTCCTTGGGTTCGTGTTCGCTTTGACCATGTGGAATGATATCGCGCGGGTGTTTGGGTTATGATGAAAAAGATTGTTTTTTGTTTGGCTTTATTCGCCGTCGGCACCGCGCATGCCGGTGTGTCGCGTATAAATGTTTCCGGCAATAAACGTATGGACGCGGAATCTGTTCGAATACTTGCCGATGTTCGGGTTGGCGATACGGTCAGTGATGAACGCGCGAACAAAATTGCAAAAAAGTTGCAAGAAAGCGGTTATTTTTCCAAGGTGTCCGTCAGGGTCACCGGTAATGTTTTGGAGATAAATATTACCGAGGCACCAATTGTGAACATGGTGACGGTCGAAGGTAATGACGAAGTTTCAACAGATGATTTAAAGAAAGAAATCAAACTTGCCGAACGTTCTTCGTTCGATGAATCGGTCATTGGCGCGGATGTTGGACGCATGCTTACGGTGTACCAGCGCAAGGGTTTTTTCGGCACAAAAATTGAACCGAAAAAAATACAGTTGGAAGATAATCGTGTAAATGTCGTCTATGAAATTACCGAAGGCCACCCGACATACATTGAATCCATTGACTTTGAAGGAAACGAAAAGTTTAGCGACCGTACATTGCGTGGTGCGGTGCTTTCGCGCGAACATGCGTGGTGGCGGTTTATGTCGCAATTTGATGTGTATGACGAAGACAGGATTCAATATGACCAACAAATGTTGCGCCAATTTTATCTGCGTAATGGTTATGTTGATTTTCAGGTACGGGGTGCCAAGGGAACATTTACACCCGACCGGCAATTTTATTCGGTTGTCTTTAATGTGGACGAAGGTGAAAAGTACAAGATTGGTAAAGTCGAACTTGATAATCCTTTTTCGGATGTGCCGAATCAGGAATTGTTTGACGTCATGAAAATTTCCACCGGCGACACGTATAACGTTGATAATGTAGAGGCAACAATTTCCGCCATTCGTGGTGCGGTCGCGGACTATGGATACGCGTTTATAAGTGTCGAACCGGTGCCGCAAAAAAATGACGATGCGCGAACAATCGATTTAAAGTTTAAAATTCAAAAGACAAATCGTATTTATTTAAATTCTGTTAATATTCTTGGGAACGTGCGGACATTTGATTCGGTGATAAATCAGTTGATTCCGTTGCGGGCGGGCGATCCGTTTTCGTTGCAAACGATTGAACAGGGTCGGCAACGCCTGATGCGGACGCGATATTTCAAAGATGTCCAAATGGTGCCGAGTCGTATTCCCGACGCAAACATGATGAATTTGGATATCAAGGTCGAAGAACAACCGACGGGGGAATTGTCGGGCGGGTTTGGTTGGTCGAATATAAACGGATTCATGGTTGATGCCGGAATTACGGAAAATAATTTTATGGGGCGCGGTCAAACGGTTCAGTTGCGCGCGTCACTGGCCCAGTATCAGAAACAGGCGTTGTTCAGTTTCACTGAACCGTTCCTGTTTGGGCGCGCATTGTCGGCTGGTTTCGACGCATCATACACAATGTACAACTATAAAAGACTTGGTGGTTTTGGATACGATCGTGATTCACTTACCATCGCGGGGCGTCTTGGGTGGCAATTAACCGACCATTGGTCCCAGATTTTACGCCTTTCGGCGTCATTCGACCAAAACTATGATTTGCAAGAAGGTGGTTGGCGCGATGCAACGCTATATACCCTGGGGACATATTGGAAGTATCATAATTTAAACACGAATTTCGAACAGAATACACACACCGGCATTGTTGGAAACATTGGCATTGCATACACCGGGTTTGGCGGGACCGAAGAATTTTTGCGGTATAATGCTGATATTATCGGAATGGTAAACTTCCTTGACGAACGGTGGCAATTACGGTCTTCACTTGATTTCGGATATATCCAAACACTTGGCGATGATTATATTCCGCGTGTGTATCGGTACTTTTTGGGTGGTGAATCATTGCGCGGGTTCGATGTCGCCGGCGTGGGCAGTCGTAATTGGCGATATCCGACATATTCGTTGGGCGGCATGTGGAAAATCAATGGCTCGACCCAGTTGAATTTCCCGATATTTATCCCCGATGAATATCAGATAAAGGGTTTTGTATTCGCGGATTATGGTATTTTGGGCAAACCGCCCGCACGCGATTACATTTTCCCAAATCCCGGTGGATTGCCGAATTATATCGAAAGCGGCCTGCGCACGTCCGTTGGTTTCGGAATTTATTGGAACACGCCGATGGGTCCAATGAATTTCAGTTGGGGCTGGCCACTGAAAATGGGTCCACACGACCGCGAACGCCGCTTTTTACTTTCGTTCGAGACACAGTTTTAATTAAAATTATATCTTTGATGTATCTATCACGTACTTGCGTATTTTTGTGCCATTGATTTCGTTTGTTGAAACGAGTATTCCACCAAGTTTTTCCGAGGCGCGCCATGCTGCGATATTATCATCGTTATTAAATATCAACACAGGATTTATGCCCATATCTTTGGCTTTTTTTAATGTTTCCTGTTTTATGATATTTCCAAACCCACGCCCACGATATTCTGGCAAAATGTGCGTACCAATATGGCCGCCGTCTTTTTTTAAATTTTCATTAAGATAATGTCGCAAATTGCTAATCCCTACCGGCACACCATCAACATACATAACATACGTTGTTCCGGGAACATAACCTGGTTTCAAATTTTTTCCTTGCGCGGAATCTATTTCACTTTGGACCCATGTGGCAAAATCTTTCCGCGATAATCCATGTGCCCGATTGCTTCTGCCGTTTTCTGATGCCGGCAAATTTTGGAAAAATTCGTATAAGTTTTGCGCATCTGATAATTGCAATGGTTTTAATTCTATTTTCATTTAAAATTCCTTTTTCAGATTATATCACAAACTGCCTGCTATGTAAAAGGTGTTCGGGCACACCCGAACACCTTTCTTGTTTTACGGCATTAATCGCGACGGTCCGCGGAACAGGAATATCGCCTCGCGGATTGTTGGTAATTCCAACAACTGTTTTATAAACCGCGCGCCACCCATGCCCCAACCACCATGTGGCGGCATGCCATAGCGGAAACATTCCAGATACCATTGCAGGCCTTCTTGGTGTAATCCTTTTTCGCGCAATTGTTCACACAATTTGCCATAGGATTCTTCACGTTGGGCGCATGTCACGATTTCAACCCCTTTGTACAGCAAGTCGGCCGAAACCGATATCGGTTCGCCATGTTCGCCGATACCTTTCTTGTGATAGAACGGGCGCGCAACCCATGGCCATTCGGTGACATAGACGAAATCCGAACCAAAATGTTCCCGCACGTATTCGCCAAGTGCCTTTTCTTCCGCAGTGCTAAGGTCCGGCAAATCCGATGCGGCACCCATTCCGCGCAAGATTTCCTTGGCACGCGCCATGGTTATGCGTGGAATCGGCTTTTTTAACTGGAACTCTGTGATACCGAAATATTTTTCGATTTCGCGCCCGCACGCCTTTTTGATTGATGTCAACATATAGCGTATCGTGTGTTCCAATTCCGTCATTACTTCTTCAAAACTTTCGATGTATGCCATTTCACCATCGTACGAAGTAAATTCGGTTGCATGACGCGTTGTGAAAGATTTATCCGCACGAAATGCCGGTGCCACTTCGAATACTCGTTCAAGACCGCTTGCAATTGCCATTTGTTTAAACAACTGGGGCGATTGCGCAAGGTATGCCGTTTGTCCAAAGTATTCAAGTTTGAATAATTCGGCACGTGATTCAGACGGAGTTGCCATGATTTTTGGTGTTTGGATTTCTATGAATCCTTGCTTTGCCAAATATTCATGATAACCCGCCGTCATCGCAGAAAACGCGCGCATGATTGTCGCACTGCGCGGCGCGCGCAGCGATAGGAACCGCCAATCTTGCGATTTTTCCGGTGTGACTTCGGCACTGCCTTTTTGTATCACCGGTATCGGCGTTGCCGCGGCCAGTGATATTATTTCCAATTCAGAAACATGGATTTCTAATCCAGATTCCGTACTGGACGTTTTTACAACGGTCCCCGTCACAGATATGACGGATTCCGTCGTGATTTGTTTTACCTTTTCAAAGGCCGGACAGCACCGTTCAATAACACATTGGACGGTTCCGGTTATTTCACGCAGAACAATAAACGCAACACTTGATTGTTCGCGAATTGTTTGCGCGTGACCTTTGACAGTTATTGTTTCGCCAATCTTTTGTGGAATTTCGGCGATATGCGTTCTTATCATTGACATTTTAACCTCCTTTATGTTTCGTTATTACTGTTTATAATAAGAACACAAGGACGTTAAATATCGTGCATATCGTATTTCAGAATACACAACACCAACGCGGTGCCACCTTGTTTTACAACACTGTCGCCAGTGTTGCCTTTTTAACTCTCGCTGGATTCGCCATACCATTAAAGAGTCGTTTGCTGTGACGGGCAATCCCGGGAAGTTCTAGTAAGCGCAAATTCTTGCCGCCGTTCTTCTTCCGCCTCCCCATTGTTAGTGGATTATCGGCTTTCGTTTTTCATTATAGAACACTTTTCCCAAATTTCAAGTGGTTTAACAGGGCGCGCCCCACAAACATATTGACTTTCTGTGCTTTTGGTATAGTATGCTTCGTGATAACAAAAGGACTGTTATGCAAAAATCCCCAGAACGAATCATTTTAGAAACACGCCTTGCAAGAATCCGACGCGACCCATATTATATAGGAAGAATCCCGGCACCAGAATTGACCGATGAAATGTGCCATGTGGCAATGAAATGGGGCGCCGGTGATTATGAATTCTTCAAATGGTTCTTACAAAAATATCCAGACTTTATGACCGAAGACTTATGTAAAATCGCCGTTGGTGCTGCGCCAAAGAAGAAAGACAGTGGCAAGCGGACACAAGAGACAAAATATGGAACGATTTCTTGTCAGATTTTATATAACTATTCTGAGCCTGTAATAAAATATGTTCCGGAACAGTTCCAAACTGCACCTGTTTTTCAGGAATCGGCAAAGCATGATTGGCGAACATTACTGTTTATGCCGGCTAAAATTCAATCATCGACACCGCTTCTTTGTGAATTTGCATTGGGATCGTGTGATGAAATTATGACCGATGATGTCGATTCCACAAGGCGCCGAAAATCTCTTCTTAATGCTTTAGATAATTCTGTGTTTGAACAAAACCCATATATTTTTGATGGTCTGTATACGTTGCAACATGTGTCTGCCGATTGGGTAAAGACAAACCCAGAAGCGGTTTGTAGGATTTTGCAATTGTACCCCAAACAAAAAGGTTTATTAAAATATATATCTGGTGCCGGGGGTGTGAACCCTGTTGCTGAATCTTTATCCGGCGCTCATAGATAATAACTGGTTGTATATAAAGTTGATTCCGTCCCCACATTACACTTGACCGCCGACGCGAAATTTTTTTATAATCAAAAAAGCAAAGGGGGAAAGGTAATGAAAAAATTTATACTTGGCATGTTTATTTGTCTTGGGCTTGCCGGCTGTGGCCAGATTTATGACCGCGAACCGGTTGGTATCGGATATGATACAAACGAACTGAAACTTAGTCCTTGCGCGTGCATTATGGTCTATCGCGCATAGTGACAACGTTGTTGTGGGGGGGGAGCGTTGGATTACCCAGAAGATTTTGATACGCCCGCATTTCCCGCAGGGAAACGGATTGCGATTTCCCGCACGTTTGGCGTGTGGGTGATGTTCGTGTTTTTTCTTGTGGTGGCGTGCTGTATCGCAATACCATGGTTGCAAAACAATCGCACCGTCAGTCCGTATGTGATCTATGTTGACGGCATGCATGGCAAATGGGAACTGCTGGGGCAAATCAAAGAAAATATTGTTGTGCCGTATTATGATTCGGCCCAGCGCGCGCTTGCCGGAATTTTCACAGAAAAATGGTTCACTATTTCCGATACGCCTGAAAAAAATGCCAAGAATTGGCAGGAGTGTGATCGCGAGCAAGACTGTGCCGGTCGTATCAGCAATACTTTTGAATCGTCCGCCGGGTGCGATTTATACTGTATGGCCGGCGATAATATGTATGCGCGCTTTGCCGAAAAAGTGTTGCCGATGTATAAATCGTACGAATCCATGGGGCAACGTTGGTATGTTGATACAAACAAAATCACAATCAGCCGCAGTGACGATGACGCGCACAGTGGCGGCATGTGGATTGTTCGGGCGCGCGTTCGTTCGAACCTTAACGGCGATTTTAATGTCATTGCGTATGTAAAGATTGCGCGCGATGTGGAAAGGTATCCGCAAACACTTGGGTTTTATGTGACGGATTTTAATGCGTACAGGGACGGCCAATGAAAAGACTGATTGGATTTTTATTCGGACTTGCCACCATGGTGATGGTGTTCGGTGCGATTTATGTTGCCGCGTCGATATATGACACCACCGACAAATTTGTTATCGAACCATATTTCTTGCGCACAGGCGCCCGGTCGTCCGACCTGCCGGGGTTGCCGAAATCTTTGGCCGAGGTGGGCAAAAGAAAGATGCGCGATTGGCTGATTCAAAAATATGTGACGGAATATTTCTATATTGTTCCGGACGCGGAAAACATCAATCGTCGAATGACCGCGGCGTTTAATTCCCCGCTGTATATCATGTCTTCACCCGCGGCGTTCGCGGAATGGCGGCAAAAGGTTGCACCCGAAATGCGCAACATGGCCGAAGACGGCGTGCGCCGGACCGTCACCATATTTAACGGAATCTTCAAACCGGACCAGAGCGATTATTGGAGAGTTGATTATGAATTAAAAACATGGTATAAACCAAATGATGTATCCGAAGTCCCCGAAATAACGCGTGGCACGATGTATCTGGATATTGGTGGCGACATGCATATCGATACCATTGGCAACGTGAAACAACCGATAGAGGAAGTCCAGGCGGCATTGAAACGTGGAATTGATCCGGCGGCGGTCTTTGTGTTCACAGTTAGGCGGGTCTTGGACGAAAAGAGATAAGATGAAGCGCATTATTGTTGGATTTTTTGTGTGTCTGTTATGTGTCGCCGCGCGCGCAGATGAATTTGATGACCTGTTTGCCGACGAAAACGCAAATTTCGATGACTATTATATTGAAAATAGCGAGAACACCAATATGGAGTGCAGTTTGGATACCGTATCGATAAACGACGGTGCGATGACGGTGCCGGTCGCGGATTTCGATATCGCGGGTATCATGTTGGGAATGAGTTTTGACGAGGTTCAATTTGTCGCGGCGGCGGACGGGCTTTATGCCGAACGGCCAAAGAACAGTGTCGTGTATTCCATTCACCCCGATTGGAAATACAACCTGGATTATGAATGTCGGCGAATGAAAATCTATGCGCCGGCGGCATTGGAAAAATGTATAAATTCATTCGCGCGAAATCGCGGTGTATTGTATGCGTCGGAATTGCACCTGGTGCGCGGTGTGACGGGTGAAACGATTGATGTTTTCTTTACAAGCAACGCAACCGATAACGTCGTGTGGAAAATCGTCTATAAAAATGACACCGATGAAATCGAAGGCGATGCGGAAAAGTTTGAAAACCAGCGCAATAAAAAAACCATGTATTGGTGGCAAAATGTCGTTGATAAATACGGCATTCCAAATGCCGGCGCGTCCCGCTGGGCAAGTTCGGATAATTCATTCGACCCGATGATGACGGCGTATTTTGGCGAACTTGAATTAATTGATTGTGGCAAACATACCGAAGACAGCACGCTGAATGTGCAACAGGCCCAGGATAATTTTGCCGCAGAACCCTATGCATTTTAGATATGGATTCATACCGGACCGGCATTATTTCGGAATTTGTCGCGCGCATGTTTTTAATGCTGCATGGGTTTCGTGTTTTGCACCGGCGATATACAACGGGCCGCTATACCGGGCGCGCAGAAATTGATATTATTGCGCGGCGCGGGAAACTTATTATTTTTGTAGAGGTAAAAAAGCGTCGCGACGTCATGACCGCGTGGGGTGCGATTACGCCCACGCAACAGCGGCGATTGCGATTGGCGGCGGAAACATTCTTGTTGCAACGGCGGTGGCGCGGCGACGCACGATTTGACGTAATCATCATTCATGGCCGGCATATCGATTGGATAAAGAATGCGTTTTAGTGTTAGTGTTCCCACTTCGCCAAGGCTTCGTGGGACGGGGGTTAGTGCGGGCGCGTCGCGCCCGTTTTTGTTTCCGTCATAAAAAAGAACGCCGTCACCCCGCTGTAAAGCGGGGAATGACGGGCCGCTAATTACCGTTATTGATTCTGGGGGATATAGACGTTGGTGCTGACCTCTGGGCCGGCGGCAAAGTTTGTGTTGGCCGGAACACTGGGGAAGAAGCGCCGCGACACCGTATCATACATACCGACCTTGTTATCACTGTTTTGACGCGCGGGAAACCCGTTAAACACGAACGTCCCCGATGCATCTTTTATCCATATACGATACACCTTTGCAGAAATTTTTTGTCCGGCCACCCCCTCTATATTATTCGCAAATAAAAACATTCTTAATGTATTATCAGAAACTCTGGTTTGCGTAAAATTTTGTATGGTTCCATCAAAATCTATTGTAATATTATTTTCATTGTCAATCGTTGTATGTATTGTATGTCTGGCGGTGGGATTTGTAAGGCTTATAGAACTATACGATGTTGAAGTTGAATTATACAACCTTAGAGCCCCGCCGGCGAAATAGTATGTTTGCCGTAAATTATAGCTATTCGCATTTGATTGACACCCCATCAACGTCACATTACCCGCGTCGGTAGTTTTTTGGAAATCTATAAATACCTCACTTGCCAATTGGTCTAACACAACACCTGTATCAATATATTGATGCCCGTCGGATTCAATCCATTTTAATTCTGTATATCCGTCTGGCAAAGAATGTCCCGCTGCACCATTGTGGATTTCCCATAGCCAACAAGTACCGGTGACTGGTTGCCGGTTGTCGGAACATACGAATTCTCGGTCAAGACCATTTTTGAGTGCGGCGTTAAATGTTTTTGCGTCAATCAGGTTGTCGGATTGGTCGGCGTATGTGCCGGTTGTTTGATAAATTCCCTTTCGTCCGATTTGCCCGGCCGTTCCGGTGTAGGTGACGGCGGTGTGATCGTTAACCGCGGCGATGTCGTCCTGTTTTTGGTTTAACTTTGTATTCACACCACCAACCATGGGCAGCGATTCGGTACCTCCGTTATCCAGGTCCGATGTGACGGCGCGTTTTTGAACATCGCCGGCCGCGTTGGTGTATTCCATGGCCTTGTTATTATCCGCGCCGAATTTATTCTGACGCGTATCCAATTCATGTTCGACGTATTTCAACGACGTTGCGGTTTTCCGATCCGCCACTTCTTCCGCCACCGCCGGCAACGCCGCCGCAATTAACCCGAATAACAAAAACTTTTTCAATTGCATTTGACTCTCCTTGTTCCTTTCACTGGCCGCTAACAAAAACACCACCGAAAACGTGTGGTTGGAGGTTCAAGACAATTTAAGGAAATTGTGTGCTTATTTTGACAGGCCCATTGGACCCACATTATTCGCATCCCTCCAACCAATTTTGGTTGGAGTTTTTGTCGATAACATGACTCGACATCCTTAAACGGGTCTTGACACCCCATCGGCAGAATTCCCACCGACAAATCTATTCTAACAAAAAACGAAAAGGTAAATCAAGATAAAAGTGTTAGTGGTTAGTAGTCTCTAGAATTTGTTTGTAATTGTGAAATTATTCAAGATTCTACTAACCACTATCCACTTACACTAACACTATTTTATCACTGCCGTTTTAATCAGTGTTAAATCTTCTTTGATGCCGTCGATTTTTAATTGTAATTGCCCTATTCCGGTTTCCAAAATGGTCGTCCGGTTTTCAAGTGTCGTTATGCGTGTCGTCAATCGGTCAAGTTCGACCAGTGCGTTATCTTGGCGGGCGGCCCAATATATAAGGCCCGCAATAAAGGCGATTAAAAACCAACCACTGCGCAGTGTGTCGATAATACCCATAAGGCCGTTAGACTTTGGCATTGTTACGCCCCCTTTCAATTAAAGTTTCAATTTGATGCACGATTGCGCGTGCGCCCTCCAGCGCGCGCAGTTCGCCGTCCGTCGCGTGTGGCCCCAGCACCCTTTCGATTGTTATCCGGCGCAGGTGTTCAATGACCGCCCGCCCGGACGCGCCCGCAAAAGTGCGGGCGTATTCGTGTGCGATTTTTTCCATATGTGTCCCCCTATATCAATGTGCCGTTTTCCGCAACCATTTGCGCAATCGGCGCAATGTATTTTAATTCCGCGTCACTGTGCAGCGATATTTTGTCGATTACGCCACGCCGCGCAAGGATTTGCAATCCGCGGTCGCAAAGCGGTCTGATAAATTCGTGCAACAGTCGGCCATACGTCGCACCCAGTATGCGCAGCATGTCTGCGTTCCGCGCAAGTATTTCCGTCGCCGTCATTTCTTTGTCCGAAAGCGTGCCGATTCTGTCCGCAAGCATTGTGTGGCGGATGCGTTCGCGCAGGTCTTTTAGAATTATTTGCGACACATCAAAATTTGCACCCGTTGCAAGTGGCGTAAGGCCGGTACTGCCCACCGCTTTGGGGATTATCGCACCGGGGGTAAGGTTTATGTTGCCAAGGTTTATGACGCCGTCATCGTCGGCCTGCCATATGCCACTGACCGCGATGGTTGCGTTTTTTAGGACAAGTTCGACGACCTTGTTCGCGGTTTTGATATCAGGTAGCGCCCGCAGCACCGGGCCGCGGCCGTACTGTTCGCCGCTTGCCAATGCCCAACGAAAGATGATGTATGGGTTCGTTTCGAATGTGCCACGTGACACGATATTATTTTCCAAATCGCCACCAACATCTATCCATGCGGTAAATTCCGTATCGACCAATGCCTGAACCAGGCGCAATTGGTATTCCGGATTTTGCTTTATCGCGTCAAGGATTGCGCGTGGCGGCGTCCATTCGGGATAACGACGCGCAATATCTTGGGCACAAAGCGTTGCCGTATGAAAGACCGCGTTCGGCAAAATTGCAATATCTGACATTGGGATTGCGGTAAATGTAAATGCACTTGCCGCGCCAATCGGCGATTCAGACATAAACAGACATGCCGTTCCCATCGTCACAAGATCCATATAGCATTGATGAATCGTCGTATAAAAATTCGATTCGTTCAGGTTTGAACGCAGTGCCATTGTCGCCGCAACCGCGTCCGGTGATTCATTTGATTCCGGCACAAGGTTCAGCCACAATGATTCCGGCGGTGTGAGTAATGAATACATGCATGCCGCCAAATTATCCGCCGCGTCCGCCGCCGTTCCATCGAACAATGTTGCGATTTCTTCGTCGGTCGTTGGCATTGTATAGCGGCGCGCATCGGACCAACGCTTTATCCATGGTTCGCGCAAGGCCAGCGCACGTGAATACATTTTTTGTAAGTCATATTTCATTTCTTTTCCTTTTGGTTAGAGTTTAAATTCTGTGTTCGCAATAAATTGGCGAACGTTTGTTCCAATTGGACGCATCGGCACAGATTGGCATAAAATTGCCCCGGCGACCGCGTCCAGCCCATCGTCATGTTCGCCGCCACCGTTCGGTGTCCATGCCAACATTTCTGAGATAAAAGGTGTTTGTGTTATGCGTCGATGCGCATAAAGGCGACCGGTCGTAAGCAACGGTTCAATCGCGTCCAAAATTCTATCTTCTTTGCGGCGACTGTTGGTTATAGGGCGAATTTGTATTTCATAGCCCGCGTGCGCAATTGTGTCGCGCATTATTTCCGGCAACGCCGCACCGATTCCGTTTGTTTCCACGCAAAGCGTCCTTTGCCGGTGCATGCGCACAAACGAAAGCACATGTTCACACTGATATGCCAACGGGTATTCTATGCCGTCCGGCACGACAAGATATGTTATATCGTGGATAAACACGCGGTGGCCACGATCGTCACGATAGGCAATAACGCAAACACTGTTGTCTGAATTGCGTCGGCCGCCCGATGGGTCCCAATAAATTATTGCGCCTGTTATCGGGGTTTCGCCGATTCTGCATCCATGCGGGTCAAAATCATCGTCATAGAATTTGATTCCGCCTGGATCAAGACGGATTTTATCGGGCGCAACGAATTGCAACATCATTTGCGCCGAAAAATGTCTATCGCCGACAGTTTCCCTTATTTTTTCTATCCTTTCTATTGGAAAAACGGCCGGCCACGCGGAATTTCCGTCCACATCAACGATCGGTATTTTTAATTCCGAATAGCCCGATAAAAAAGGCGTTGAAAAAACATTTTTTTCGTATACTATGTTTGACATGGACTTTACTCCCAAAACTTTACCAACGAATTTAGAGGCCGAACAGGCCGTATTGGCCGCGGTATTGATGAAAAACCGGGCACTTGAAAAAATTTCTGAATTCTTGCGGCCCGAAGATTTTTCACACCCCGCGCACCAAGAAATTTATAAACTTGCCCTACGCCAGTTCGCGGCCGGGATTCCGTTTGATATAATCACCGCGAAAACATACCTTGACCAACAGGGAACTTTAGAATCGGTCGGTGGTGTAGAATACCTTAGTCAGTTGGCAAGTGCCGGCGCAACCGTTGTAAATGTTGAACAGTATGGCCGTATCGTACATGAAAACGCCGTTCGACGTGAATTGATTGACTTTGGCCAATCAATTACAGATGCCGCATTTGTTGAAGACCTTGATAATCCGGTGTCCGCACAAATTGAAGCGGCGGAACAAAAACTTTTCAACCTTGCCATGACCGGGGACACAACGCGCGATGTTGTCCCGATTGCGAACGCGTTAAAAGATGCATTGGCCGAGGCAGAGATCGCATACAAGGCCGACGGAAAACTTTCCGGGCTTACCACCGGGCTTACCGATTTAGATCGCGCAATAAGTGGCATGCACAAATCTAATTTACTAATTATTGCCGGACGCCCGGGTATGGGAAAAACCGCACTTGCCATGAACATCGCGTTCAATGCGGCAAATGCAATTTATTCTGGGCGCGCGAACGAACAGTATAAGGGTGCCGTTGCATTTTTCAGTTTGGAAATGGGCGCGTCTGAATTGGCCGCACGTGTTTTATCGTCCCAATCCAGAATTTCCGCATCGGCAATGCGCGAAGGGTCGCTTACCGATGAAGATTTCCTTAAAATGGCCCAGTTTTCCGACGCAATCGGACGAATCCCGTTGTTTATTGATGATACGCCGGGCATGTCTTTGCCAATGATTCGCACGCGTGTGCGGCGTCTTGCGCGAAAATATAATGGCATCGCGTTAATCGTTATCGACTATTTACAATTGTTGACATCGCCGGGCGGCAAAAACAAAGATAATCGTGTTCAGGAATTATCCGAAATTACACGCGGCCTTAAAATGATGGCCAAGGAATTCAATGTCCCGGTTATCGCACTATCGCAATTATCGCGCAGTGTTGAAAGTCGCGATGACAAGCGTCCACAACTTGCGGATTTACGTGAATCGGGGTCTATTGAACAAGATGCCGACATTGTTATGTTCACTTATCGTGAAGAATATTATTTGCAAAATCGCGATCCGTCGCGGCGGCTTTCTAATACCCCGAATGAAAAGTCTGTTGATTCGTGGCAAAATCGTCTTGAAAAGGCCAAAGGCAAGGCAGACATTATCATCGGCAAGAATCGTCATGGTCGAACAGATACAATTAACGTCGCCTTTTTGGCAGAGTATAGTTTATTCGACAACCTTAATGAAATGGCCAACCGCGTTCCAGAATTTGCACCGGACACGCCGGCCCAATCTGAACCCGGGGATATACCAACACCAATTGATATTGATGCAATCCCAGATGATTTTGAATAAGTGACCACTAACACTCGCCACTATTCACTTTTTACTTGCTATGGTTTAAAAAATTCCTTATCCTTTTGTCAAGGTTTATACCAAGGAGTGTCTTATGGCCCTAGAAGAAATTATATTTCCCAATAATATTCGTAATATCAGATTGGCGGCGGGTATGAAAATGACCGAACTTGCGCGACGGTCTAATTTATCTTTGTCCGCTGTGTCCAAGATAGAAAAAGGTGTCCGGCGCCTTAATCAAAAGCAATTACTTAATATTTGCAAAATCTTGGGCTGTAAATTGTCCGATATTTTCATCAAGGATACTGACGAGGTTGCATCAAAATGGCAAGATGAAATCACACGCCGTATGAATGATAACGAAGATGGCGGGCTAAAGATTTTTGGTAGTGGTTTGCGCAAAATACGTCAGCAATCCGGCAAAACCATTGCCCAGGCGGCAAAAGACGCCGGCATGACACTATCGGTGTATCATAAAATAGAAGTCGGCCAGCGCGAGGTCTATAAAAACGAAATCGAACCATTGGCTCAATCTTTCGCGCATTCTGTGGAAAGTTTGTTCAATAAAATTGCCGAACTTTACAAATCTGGCGAACTGACCAAACAAATGAACAAGGTCAAAGAAGGCGTCAAGGCCGTTTTGGTACCGGGTGGAACCGATGATTTGGACGACGTACATGGCCATTTGTACAGTGCAAAACTTTATGATAACGCACGCAAAAAATTGGTTCCGGTATTTGGAAAGCCCGAAGGCAAAGCGATTGCTTTTGCGAAATCGGATTCAAATATGATTGTTGCACCGGCTAATCTCGAAGGCCGTCGTGATGTGTATGCAATCATACCTAACTCTAAACGTTTGGGCGGCTTTATACCCGAAAACTCTTATGTCTTCGCTGATATCAAGGCGGCGGTGGCCCCCGGGGATTTGGCGGTCTTTATTGATACAGACTTTAATTCCCTTAAATCAGAAGAAGCCGTTGTTGCAAATATTGCCATTGTGCGTAAAGATGCCAAAGGCAAAATTTATGGTCAAATGGTATCTCCGGACGAAAAGATTTCTGCCCAAACTATGCACAAGGTAATAATGTTTATCAACGAATAGACAACCAAGGAGGGGGCAAACATCATGAAGCCAAAGGCAAGTGTCGTTGCACAAAAACTTTTGAACCTGTACCGCCAGGCGCACGTTATTGTTGGCGGCTGGTCGGCGGTTAATCGTGTTTTTGTTGATGAAGCCACCGATGATGTTTTGCATGAATTAAAGGATTTGCCGACCGGTAAAATGTTGGCCGAACATATTGCCAACCTGCGATCGGGGGCAACACCTATGGATTCTATCGCGCACGAATTATTGCCATATGGGGGGCTTATGGCCGAATCTTTGGCAACGGCAAGCATTGATGAATCCGAATTACAACAGTTAATTGCCGCCGTCGATGCGTTTAGCCCAGATTCTGATGGATTAAAGAATTTTATGGATACGGCAATAATAAAAAAATTCGGGGACGATTGGATTACAATGGCGCAAAACGCATTGATGGCAAGCCCCGATGCACTGCGGAAATTTGATGATATTGTTCGTATTTCTACGGCATATCGTTTGTGGGATGAAGCAAATGCGATACTGGCCGCCCCGGCCACAGATCGCGTTCGTGCCCATCTACAGGTGGATATGCCGGAATACGAAACATACCTGCCGATGTTTGGTGACGAAGGCAAAGAGTTGTTGCATCGTTTGCATGGGTTAACAAGTTCTATGCCATCGCACGATGCGGCTTAGGCCGTTTTGTATATCGTGTCCAATGTATGCGGGGTACCGATATATATCATCGTGCCGTTTGGTGATAGTATAAAATCAAGTTCCCTTAATCTTTCCCGCAAAATTTGCCTCTTCTTGATTGTATTAGATGTGTTTGGCACCTCTACATCATCGCATATTATTAAATCCGCACGCATTCCGGTTATGTTTCCATATATGCCCTGGCATACAACTGATGGTTCGCGAATCCCAAGTGGTCTATTTATGGTAATTTTGTTTTCCGCCCATTCACGTTTATTCTTTGGAATCATTCCGGCACACCATGGATGATTTTCAAGAATATGACGTATATGCATAACCATTCTTGTTGCCAAATGTGTTTCCGCAGATAAAATCAGAATACGCGTTTCTGGGCGCAAAAACAAAACACATGCGGCAAAAATTCCAACAATCGTTGATTTCCCCGAATGCCGGAACGCCATAAGCAGACCACGATGCGAATCGCCGTTTATTACATCAACAAGGAAATTCGTCATTTGATAGTGATGCAACGGCGTTTTATACCCCAACACATTGTTCCAAGCCTCTAAAAATTCGTTATACTGATTCATTGTATAAATTAAATTAATTTATCAAGGTGTTCCAAAATCGATGTCAGCATATTTTTTTTCTTGGTTGTGATACCCGCCAATTTATTTAGGTTCGCACGTTTTTTGTTTTCATACGGTGTTTCGGTTTCGTCCTTTATACGCGCCAACACGTTTTTTTCGGTAAGTCCATTATTCGACATACCCGACGCCCCATATTTTGCACGTTGCGCCCCCAGAACTTTCTTTACAATATTGCGCTTTTCTGCATCATCTGCGGCAATTTCCGCGATGATTTTGTTTTTATTTTTTTCGGCGGTATTTTTATTTTCTTGATAGTTTAAAATATCCGTCACATCTGAAAGAATTTGTCCCATTTTATACTCCATTTTTAAATTTGATATCTTCCGTATGTCGTCACCGATAAGATTTTCAGTGGCAAACTGTCTGTTGTTGAAATTGTCCATGGTGCGTCTATTAAATCCGCACTTGTGCCAAGAACATTGACCGACACATCACCGTCAAAGCCATCGGAATCATCAGAATAAATATCATTAGGTAAAACCCCGCGTTCGTCATTTATAAATAATGTTTTGGTATTATAAACACGCACAGTTATTTTCGTAATCCTGATGTATTTTGCATTATGCCCCGATGTTAAAAGCGGCATTCCCTTTGCTGTTGCGGTATATGCATAATTTGTGGCATCAACAAATTCCGAATCATCGAAATATTCAAGGAAAAAGTCATCGCCACGTTTAACCACAACAAATGTTTTTCCATCACATACGGCCACAGATTTAAATTCGCCATTTGTGGTATAACGTCCCCACGCTGATATTCCTTGGGCCACATCATAGTTCAAAACAGCCATATTTCCCGCAGACATCACAACAAAAAGTTTTTTGGTGTTTTTGTTATATGCGATGTCAATCGGTTCGGTTATCAGGTGTTTTGATAAATCGCACAAATTATTTGCGTTATAATTTTCGCCCATTTCATCAAGCCCAAGTTGGCGAATATCTGGTCCAACCTTGGAAACAAATATTGTTTTGCCTTCCATTTGTTGTGGCGGCAAATATTTATCTGCGATACTGCCCATAGAAGTGTGCATTTTTATATCCACAGATTCCGGCGTTAGTGGCTTATTCGAAACCGCCCATTCGCCTTCGGACGTAAGTATTTGCAAATTGTCACTGCTGACCAATGTGCATACATGCTGTCTGCGATCAGATAACAGTGTAAAAAATATCGCCTCGTCATCTAAACCTGTTCCAAGGTTGAAATTTTTATGCTGGCCTACGTGCGACATCCATATTCCGCCCGGCCATGATTTGGCACCACCAAAGACAAGTCTATCTTGGTGAAATGTTATTGCCGATGGCCAACCACGCCGCGGGCTAAATACGGCCTCTTGCCAATCTGACACCGGATCATTCGGCAAAGTATATGCGCCGTTGCATGTGGCGATTACTTCGGTTGGACTTACATATGTATTAACCAACCAACTTTTGCCAATGGCAAATAAATGTCCCCCAACATTATCCGCGGTCCAAAAATTTTCATTGGTTGTAAAATGGACTTTACCGTCAGAATACGTAATGGTTATTGTTATGCCTTCGGAATCTTCGAATCGCATAAACGGTATTTCAACATTATGCGTATCCGATGAAACGGAAAATGCGAAATACCTGATTTTAAACACACCGTTTTCATAATAAAAAATTCTTGGGGCATAATCTGGGTGCACAAATATCATCGTTCCGAATCGCTGGGCATACCGAATCTTGGGTATATCTGAACTGGTCCAAGGCGTTAACACATCTTGGACAAAGGTACCGTTTGAAAACACCCTGATGCGACCATTCATAATGGCCAATATATATTCTTCGGTTTCTGATACAGAAAAAGCGACCAGTCTTGCATTCGCCAGCAGTTGCGGCCCATTCTTTAATCCGGCCCTGCGAACAAGTCCGCCACCACTGCACACATCAAAATTTTCCATATATGCAAGTCCATGAATATTTTCATTTTCGACAAAATTTATTGAAACTTCACCGTCTGCGAAAGATTTCTGTGTTTTTATAAAATTCACCATTTTAAAATCTCCCTTGGCTGTGTTAGAAACGACTATCTATCAATGAAAAATTTTCTATTCCGGTATTCACAGATGTTGTGCTGTCTATGAATTTTGCAGTTTGTAATTCATTTTCATAAAGCGCCACCAGTGTTTTAAACACCGTTTGGTCAGAAATAAGTGGCATACAAAATTCCACTGCAAGTTTTGTCGCAACCAGTGACGCAAAATAACTTGGGAATTCATTCGGTATTACGCGAACTATTGCGGTTATGGTTAATGTATCCGCACCTGACACAATTTTATTTTCCATCAATCGACCGTTGGTTTTGATAACCCTTAACACATCAGATGGTATTACAAAGTCGCCGTTTCCATCGCGTGTCAACGTATATGTGCGACATGCAAAACGCCAAGGATGCATTGCCAACAATGTATCTATTACAAAGTCAACAAACGTCCGCCCAAGTTTTGCCGCCGCGGTATCATCTGACAATGATTGAATTGGATTTTCACCCAATTTCAACAATGCCATTGAACACAAATCTATTTTCGTTAGCATCATTTTCCCCTTATTCTAAAAAAATCACAGGGGGCGAAATATCCGCCCCCTTTTTTATAAACAACAAACAATCTTAGTCTAATGCACCTGTGGTCACCACACCAGCATCACTAACAGCGATTTTCTTTATCGATGTTTTATCCGAAGCATTGATCATGATCATGTCGCCACTGTTCATCAAAGTTGCGACCGAATCAAAATAACCACTTGCTGTGATTGTCGCCAATGTTGCGCTTTCAACATAGTGCCACAGTGTGAAACCATTTGCGTATGCAATTACCGATAAATTTTTATTTTGAAAAGCCATTGTTTTCCCCTTGATTATTGATGTTATTCACCGCACTTAAGACGGACAATTCCCGTACCGTCAATCAAAACTGCGCCCTGGGACATGCTATTGCTAATAAAGTGCGCCGCACGTTCACCATGCCACGAAATATCAGTCTTGACTTCCTGACCGCACGCATGACCGATGCTTGATGCATGATAGATAAAGCAATCACGATGCGTTGACGAAGATAACGGCAATCCGTTATGCATCAACCACGTAATACCAAGCCATCTTTTAACTTCGCCACCATTGATGAATGGCAAATCAGACCCAACATATTCCGCAGATGAAAATTCATCGATACCAAGCAATTCATTCCATTGTTTCACACCAACAACGGCAAATCTGCGACCATCGTCGGGCACATCGTTTTCATTCAATTGTTCCAATGCACCAAGCACAATGGTCTTGGTCAAACCGGTCGAATAATCACCGGAATTCTGGGTCGTTGCTGTCATGGCCGAAATGATCAATTCATCGGTTTTACGACCCAATGCATATGCACCTGCCGCCGCAACAACACGAC
Organism: uncultured Alphaproteobacteria bacterium; assembly: GCA_905233975.1. Classification (GTDB taxonomy): domain Bacteria; phylum Pseudomonadota; class Alphaproteobacteria; order Rs-D84; family Rs-D84; genus Enterousia. The sequence goes on from CAJOGD010000006.1 coordinate 34,723, forward strand.
GTTCATCGATATTGACTTTCAATTCATCCAACGCATCAACCCAATCACCCGCATAGTAATCTTGCAAATTGCATTCAACGGGTTCATGATTCAGATTCATAACCGGCACGATACCATGACGCGATTTCGTACTGGCGGTACCTTTACCAATTTTCTGAAATGTTGTAGATTTCCCAACAACCCCAGATTTACTGCGGATTGTGGAACGCAACTTTGTTCCCATTTGTTGATACGCCAAATGGACATCAGCTTCGAATTGTTTCACAAATACTTGATCTATGGAAACAGACATTATTATTCCTTTTGTTAAATGTTATACATGGTAAAAAACTTTACCGAACCAAAAATTGTTTTCTGGTTATGCACGAATGCGCCAAAAGAACAAATTAAACGGGTCCAAACTAATGGATTATCCAATCAAAAAAATTCAGTCAGACTGATCAAATCTGACTGAAAATTTTTATAAACAAAAATGCCCGACATGCGGGCATTTTATAAGTTTAGCGAATTTTTATTTTTTCTTTGCACATGCTTTTTTTGCACATGGTTTTTTCGCAACAACTTTCTTTGCGACCGGTTTCTTTGCCGCAACTTTCTTCACCACTGGCTTTTTTGCCGCAGGTTTTTTTGCAACGACTTTCTTTGCAACCGGTTTTTTAGCCGCAACTTTTTTTACAACTGGCTTTTTAACGGCCGGTTTCTTTGCAGCAGGTTTTGCCGCAGGTTTCTTTGCCGCCGGCTTTTTAGCAGCGACCGCTTTTTTTGCAGCAGGTTTTTTTGCCGCAGTTTTCAAGAATGTGAATGCCATTCATCTCTCCTTTCTATTTTTTTGGATAGAACAAATTTCTTTTGTTCTTAATTGCATTTTATATTAAACAAAAAAATTAGTAAAGAAGAAAAGTAATTTTTTACAAAAAAAAATTACATCATGAATATAATTTTTTAAAACCGTTTTCAATTTTACGTATATATTCTGCATCGTGATCACGCCAATATTTTGGATCACGCATCATATTACGCAAATCAGAATCAGATAATTTTTCCGGGGCATTACCATCCGTTTCGACATGCGGTTCCATTGATTGCATCATCTTATAAACGCCTTGGATTCCTTGGGGTGTAGAGCACAATTCGTTAAACGCATCGGCCGGCAAAAATCTTTCACCAAAAGATTTTATTGCGACAAAAGCATCATGCATTTTTTCTTCGCCACCAAAAAAATTTTGCAATTCTGACATCGCTTTTGTTTCTTGTTGCATTGAAAAAATTTCTGAAATTATCGGAGATAAAAATTCCTGTGCAATACCATAAATTTTTTCTACCTGGGAATTTGTTAAACCTATTTTATGAAATTCTTGACGCACATTTTCATTATCAAACAGTTCACTATGCGGATATTCTTCTGGATTTTCCGGAACACCAATCGCCCGCATAAAGCGGCTTTTCGTCGCTTCATCAGATTTTTCATCGGGCACAGTTATCATTCCACCAATCTTCTTTTCAAGTTCATTATAAGATTTGATTAACGCATCGCTATTAAGTGTTCCATCTTCGTTTAAAAATTTTTCTGGTACTTTTTCCATTTTATTTTCCTTTTTGTTGATTTGTTTTTTGCAACATATAAATTCCGCCAATAGCAATAAATGCCTGAATTGTGGCGAACAAATCCGAATCGCCTACAAGATATGCACATATCGCAGACAATATCCCACACGCGGTCATTATTTGTGTTCGCCGATTCGCAAAGAATCCACCATGTATGAATTTACTCATGATTATCCCCATATAAAAAATTATTAGGCATAAAACAAAAGTCCGTCTATGTCACATACGTATCCACGTGCAACCGCCCACGACGGTAAGATTTCTACACGATGAAACATTGTTGCGTGCCGACACATATCCGGCAAATTACCATGCAACATGGTTTGGGCCACACGCAAACACATTTGGAAGTCGCATCGTGATGTATCCACAGACAAAAATTCGTGACGTGTTGATTCGGAATTTAACGATTCGAATCGATGTGCATCAGATATAACGTGTCTAATATTTTTTATATCGTGTTCGGCGGCGTTAAAAATCATTGACGTTAACGCCTCTACTACGCGCAAAGACTTTGCAAGCGTTTCGGCATATACGACACGTGCGACCATATATGCCAATGTCATATTTTCGCTTTGCGCTTCTATCAATTCCAACTGCATGATTTTCCCCATATAAAAAAAACCACGCGGATGCGTGGCATAAAAAAATCCATACCCGAAAGTATGAACCTATAATATCTCCTGTTGATGTTCTATAGTGTATCACAAAAGCGGCACAAAGTCAAGGGTTTTATAAAAATGCGCGGTTTCCATAGGGGTTCACATGGTTATTTCATCGCCATGAATTAATAAATATTCTGTTCCGCGTCGAACAACCAACGCACCCGAATCATTTATTCCTATCAATTCCACCATTTCGCCACGATATTTAACCAGGCCATTTATACCAACCGCAAAAGACATCCACGCATTACGCACCGAATCGAATTCTGCCCTAATCCATTTGTCTAATTTTTTGGTTAATTGCGAAAAGAAATCCGATATATCCGCATTTGTGTATTTATCAGCCCGCGTTGTTTCATATTCTTGGACGGTCGGATTTGAATGTATGTTAATTCCGATTCCGATTATAACGAATCGCCCCGCATATTCGATTAAAACGCCCGCAATTTTCTTGCCGGCCACCAGTATATCGTTCGGCCATTTTATGGAAGATTGCACACCGAAACATTCAAGCGTTTCCGCAATAGCGACCGCCACCGCATACGAAAGTCGTGGATCACGTTCCGGTGAATTAAATATAAAACTTGCATACAAATTTCCATGATGCGAAACCCATTTGCGGCGATACCGTCCACGTCCGTCTGATTGCGCAAGGGCCACAATCACACTGTGGTCGCGCGCCTCACCTTTGGCAATAATATCGTATGCATAATCTTGCGTACTTGATATTTTATCAAAAGAAAAAACTTTATATCCGGCCAAGTTTGAAAATCCCATCTGTGTTTTTGATAAAATCGCGTCCATATAATTTGCGCAGCCCGTATATGGCGGTTTCCACACTGTGCGTTGTCGCGTCGGGAGAATACCCCAGTGCAACCTTTAGATCATTCGCCGACATGCCGCCGCTTTTATAAAGTAATGTAACAATTTGTGTCTGGGCGGGCGACAGCGAAACCGGTTTGTTGAATACATCAGATATTATTTTTTCACTATCCATTTCCGAAATTATTATGGACTTTAATGCGGCCACAGGAATTGACGGTTCAACATGCAAATCATCAAAATTCACGTCACAAAGCAACGAATTTTCGGTCAATGTCGCACCCAGTTCACCCAACACGTGACGCCAAACCATATCCGATGTAAAAATCTTTATACCCGATAACATATCCCAATGATAATACACAAAAAATCCAGTGTCTATAAAAAATGGACCGATGGCGCCAAGGCGCGCATCGGTTTTTGCCGTCCTTGGGACCGTATTCGCCATCAACCGGCACGTTCGGGTCCGGGATTATCAATAAACTTGGTAAATTCCTGGATTGATGCGCCTGTGGACGACAAAATCTTTGAAATGCTGTTGGTAGATGGCCAACGTGGCTGGCCTTCCTTGGTCCAACGCTTGCTTTTATTAAACGTGGTGGGGTCCAAACCACTGCACCGGGCAAGGCCCGAACACGACATTCCATGTTCCATTGCGAATCGCTCTATGGCGCGCCAAACATCATCATGTGTCATTATTTCTTCCCCTTTTCTATTAATTACATTGCGTATTTTATTACAAGCCTTTGGAACTCTCAACAAGCACGATTTCCTAGGATTTTCGGGGGTTTTACGGATTTTTTGGCACGTGCCAAAATTACCCAAAAAAATATTTTGACAAAAACACTTGACAAATGATTTTCATTGTATTATATTTCGATTCGTCAGAGAGGCAACAATCCCTGACCGAGCATGAAAATGTTCGTGGGGCCCAGAGATTCCAGACTCCCTCCTACATTCTCTCTCCTCTGGACTCTGGACCCCAGCAAAGTTTAGACCTTTCCTTCCTTTCAAAGTCGCTCGAAGAATACCGCCGGCAACGGCGGTGTTTCTTTTATTTTTCAAATACGGTGGCGATTTCCCAATGGTCGCTGCCTACGAATTGGTCAAAGGCGGCTGTGGCGGTGATTTTATATCCGGCGGCGGTTAGTATTTTTGCATCGCGGCGTAATGTTATTGGATTGCAAGAAACATAAATTACCCTGTTCACATTTGATTCGGCGATAAGTTTTGTTTGCGTCAATGCACCGGCGCGTGGCGGATCCATGATTACAATATCGTATGTATTTAACATTTTCACCGTAAGCGGATTTTTGAACAAATCGCGCTTTATTCCGATGCCGACAATATCAAATCCGTCTGCGTTCGTCACAAATGTAAAATTACCAAGGCCACAGAATAAATCCGCCACGCGCGCGTTCGGTTCAATGTGCGACATCACAAATTCGCGCATTGCCCCCTCACTTTGTGCGGTTGGCTGTAAAAATGCGTTCGGGGGATAATCAACGGTATGCCCCGCAAAACTTATTTTTGGCATGGCGGTTTGCATGACGATATTTCCGTTCCACGTCACGCGGATAAAAGGCAACCCGGCGACAGATTCTTTGAATTCGCGGGTAAAATATGGCACATCAGAGTTTATCGCCAAATCAATTCCATTATCGCACACCGTCACCAATGCCGAACCGGTTCCCGCCCATGGCAATTTGCCCAGTTTCGGCAAAACCGCATTTATTTCCGGCAATAAATTCGGGCAATTTTCAACATGGACTATATTTTTTGTTCCGCGTTCGTAAAAACCAAAATCGCCTCCGGAAAAACAAAAGTCCGCGCGGCGACGCGCACCGGCCGCGGCCCAAAATGGTTCGTCGGATAAATTCCAACCGTCCAACTTTTTTATTTTTTCCGCACGATAATTCGGCGATGCGAAATCATACTTGCACCCACCACAGATTGAAAATAATGGGCATGTTTTCATGCTTTCGCCCCATCAGAAATTCACGCGCGCACCAATGCGCAACTGATTCGCATTCGGCGCAAGGTCGGCGATGCCTTCGATGCCAGGCTTTAACATATACACATAGCGATAGCCGATATCCAGTGTGAACCGTTCGCCCAATTCGACCCCCAATCCCGCCAAAACCGCGAATGATGCAACCGTATCACTTGCAACGTTGATGTTATCGCCACTGACCCACGTTGCACCAACACCCGCACCAATATACGGTATTAACTTCTGCGGATAAAACATGCGATACAGGCCATCGATTCTTGCATCAACAATAGCATTTAAAAACGCAGTATTCGTATTTATCGCAAAATCGTTCCACTTTGCGCGCGCATTGAAATAGTCCGCCTCTATCCGAAAGGTATCAAACAAACGAACACCCAACATCACATCAAACCCAGATGTGTTCTGTCCATCGGCGGTCATATCGCCCGCGGTATAATTTTGCCACATTGAAAAGTCATACATTCCGCCGGCATAGAAACGATGTTTTGACGCGAACCCATCATGTTTTACGCCGTCTTCATCTGTTGACCACGTTTTTTGCACCCGATATGTGACGGCCGCATTCGCCATCATTGGTACAAGGCAAAAAAGACAAACAAATAATTTTTTCATAAATCCACCCCCATCAGAAATTCACACGAAACGTCGCCATTATATTACTAATGCTATCGACCCCGATACGCGTGGTATTCCACCCGAAACCATGTTCGAAAAGCATTTGATATTGATAGTAAATATCAAGTCCCAACATATCGGTAAGCATAAAATTCACACCCAATTCCGCACGCGGTATCGCAACACTTAGGCCACTTGCGCCGGCATCACCCGCGAAATCATACATACCAATTCCCATACCAAACCCCATAAAGGGAACTATCGTCCGACGATACGTAATATCACCACTTTGCACATAGCGACGCGCCAGGTCAAAATACAACATGCCGTTAATCATATTGTAATACGCGTTTTCACCGGGCAGACCGGAAAACCTGAAACTGGAACGCTGGAACTCTATTTCGGTGCGAACATACGAAGACATATTCCACCCAAGCCCAACCAACAGATTCCACGAATCTTTGGACGAATATTTTTCATCACCCACGTGCGCCTTGGTCGTGGCAAACCCAAGGTTCATACCGCCCCCCATACGGATATACATCGACGTCGGTATAAACAGACGATAGCCTTCGTCATCATCATACGCCACCGGTTGTTCGTCATAGAAGACTTCGTGTCCCAATTCGCCGGCGCCAACATTTTCCGCGGTCAGCGGTTGATAGATCAACGCCCCCGTCCTTTGCGCACCCACATGATTGCGCGACCGCGCAGAACTGTGTCCACTATAGTTCTTTAGCCCGCTGCGAATTTCATCGGTTAAACTTTTGGCCCCCGCGTCCGCACACAGCGCACACACCGCCCCGGCCAACAAAAAACAAGATATCTTTTTCATTTGGTAAATCCACCTGATTAATAATCTGTTATTATTGTATCATAAAATCCGACTTGATTCCAGTTCGATTTGCGACTAACATTAGGCACATGAAGAAAAAGATTGCGATAGTTGCCGGCGCACTAGATTTGCCGATTTTGACACGCGACGCGTTGCGACGTCATGGGTTTGATGTTTTTGTAATCGGACTTAAAAACTTTTATGACCCGCGATTAAATCCGGACCTTGTTATTCGGATTGGTGGCGCGGGGCGTGCAATATACGCGGCGCGCAGAATGGGCATAAAACTGGTGACGTTTGTCGGTGCAATTGGGCACCCTAACCTTTCGGACCTGCGGCCGGATTTGTGGACATTTTTCGCACTTTTAAAAATGCTTAAACATCAACGGGGGTATGATTCTATGGCGGTTGCATTGAATAAAATTATGACAGATGCCGGGTTTAAAGTGGTCGCGGCCCAAGATTTGGCACCGGAATTAACTTTTGAAACCGCGGGCGTGCTTACAAAAAAGAAGCCTGCGCGTGGCGACATGGCGAACATTGAACGCGCGATAGAGGTTTCGCACACCATTGGTGCCGCGGACATCGGCGCTTCGGTCGTTGTGGATAAACAGGTTATCGCGGTAGAGGCCGCCGAAGGAACGGCAAAAATGCTTGACCGCGTGGTCGAAATGCGCAAAAACCGCAAGAAATCCGGCGGCGTTTTTGCCAAGATGACCAAACCGGGCCAAGATCTGTGTATTGATATTCCGGCAATCGGGGTGGACACTGTGAATGCGGTCGCGGACGCGAAACTGCATGGAATTATTGTAAATACCAAAACATGCTTTGTTGTTCACCGCGACGATGTGATAAAGCGTGCAAACGAACGCGGGATTTTCATTATGGCTATCGACCAATAATTTGTTGACAATAATTTTATTTGTTATATTATACTGTCCAGTATTACAGAAAGCAAACCGGGGTTAACCACAGGGCGAAAAAAAATAACGGCATAATCGATGAGACGCAGAAAGATTGAAAAATTATTACGCGATATTATATTTCAGCCCAATTTTCGGGATGAAGCGTCTAACGTAAAAATTGATAACATCATTCCATTATCGCGCCATGTCAAAAATATTATTAAATGCGAAATTCAAAAACGGTTTGATTTTGAGTTAAAGTGCGATGTATCCGATTTAACCCTGGACGAACTTTGCGACCAGGTTTATGATTTTGTAAAAAATTCCCATGGAACATTTATCCCAAAAATCATGGCATTTTTTCGCGAACGGTTCGGCAAAAACACCCTTTTGCCGACCGGGTCCGAAGTGCCCGCCCCCGTTTCCCCAACCAATGGCAGTAATGCCCAAAAGGAAGAGTTACCAAAAGACGATCATCTGCTGAACAGTCATGAGGTATTCGCCCGCGTTTTATCCGTCCTTAGGCAAATGGTTGGCCGGTACGTTTCTCCAAACGAGGGCATTAATGAGTTACGGGAAGAGTTCGCCAAGAAAAACAAAACAGATTTTGATGAAACGTTAATACAACTGCTATCAAAAGAATTTGACACAGAATTAGACATAGCAACAAAAATACCGACTATGGCAAAACCGGCCGTATATAGTATCGCAAACCAAGTTGTTGCCGCACTGGTCACACATGGCAAAGCCATCGACCCAAAGGTAGAATGTGCCGGCATGGACAAAAACTGGGTTCCACTTCGAACGGCGATGACATTTAAAACGGCTGCAAACAAATTAAACGAAAAATACGGTATTAAAACATCACAAAGAACCATTTCGGGGCTTAAATCGTATCGTGCATATGAAGAATACGTTATTAAAAAGGTGATAAGTGCCAAAATTGAAACAATTCTTGGCGGAGATACACTTCACGTCAAAGAAAATATCCAAAACGTTTTTGGTGTGACGGTTGATTATAACATTTCCGGGGCCAACGTAAAAACACTTTCTGGCATTGTTTATGACCGGGTAATTGTTTCCCAAGGTTTAAAAGACAAATTACTGGGCGCGCCCGTTCAAAAACCCCGGGCAGAAAAAACAGCCGACATAGAAAAAACGAACTTTAAATCACGCACAGAAGTTTTTGGGGATATTATAACGACAATCAATTGCGCAGTTTCCCTTGATACAAGTGTTCAAAAATACACTTTGATTTCAGAATTGTTTACCAAGGTGCGTGGCGACAGCACCAAAACGAAACGACTTGAACGAGCGCTGGCCGATTTTAAAAACAAATACGGTATAAAAATAGATTATAAAACCAATCCGGATTTAAACATTCATTATATTTGTAATGAGGTTCATAGGGTTATGTGCGAACGCGGCAAATCCGAATCAATAAAGGTATCACTTGAAGAAATGGATCCATTGTGGGCGATACTTAATCCGGCAATCAGTTTTGAGTATCTGCACAGTGTTTTACAAAATGATTATAATACCTATGCGACCGTATATGAATTATCAAATTGTCGAACATATGATGATTATGTAAAATTAATTAACGCAAAAAAGGCACGAAACTATGGTAGATAAAACAACCTATACATCAAAACAAATATTTTATTCGATACGTCCCATGATGGCCGGCCAGCTTGGGATGAATGAATACGATATAAAGTTCAACTCAAATTTGCAGTATGACCTGATCGCCGATTCTTTGGATGTATCGCAAATACTAAACGACAGTGCAGATAAGTTTGAAGTAGTTATTCCCAACGATATAGATCACCATACGGTTAAAACCGTCTTGGACCTGATCATAACAATAAAAACGGCACTGGGGACGACCCGATGGAAAGAGTCCAAGCGGCACAAGTTGATTGTTAACACATTCACAAAACAGCCGAATTTGTTACCAAAAATCATGGGAATGTTTCCCGATAACATCGACGGATTACATGCAACAATCCGCGAAACGTATGATACATCTGTTGATAAAGACACATTACGCGCAATTATGTCGGGAACCGACGATTCAATCAAAACAAAACGCTTACAAGAATTAATACAAAATACATATGAATTGCAACCAAGATACAAGAAGAACGTTTTGCCGCAAAAACATAAAAACCGATAAAAATATACTTAACAAAAACGCCGGAGAAATTCCGGCGTTTTCTTACATATTCGTAAAACTTTATTTCTTTTGAATATCGACAACCTTGACCTTGAACACAACGTCTTTACCGGCAAGGTTCGGAACATATGCTTTCGGGAAAGTGATATTCAAATCACGTTCTTCACCCTTTTTCGCACCAATCAATTGTTCTTCGAAACCGGGGACAAATTGGCCGCTGCCCAAAACCAATGGATACGAAGACGCGGTCCCACCTTCAAACGCAACGCCGTCCAAATAACCCGCAAAGTCAATTATAACGGTATCACCATTTTGCGCCGTCACATCACCGGCACCCGCATCACAACCCGCGCACACCAATGCACCGCACAAGCCAAATACACCAAGCATTTTTTTCATTTTTCTTCCTTTTTGTTTTTATGTTTGTTTATTTTTGTTTAGTTGTTGTAAACGCATCTGAAACCATATTCGCGCATGGTTGCGCCTTCGGCCTCTACCCTATAGTCAAAGAACGGGGTCGGACGCATCGCATCAAACGACGGTTTATCGTAAACCAGGACAATGCTATCGGCGTTACGGCCACAAACACGCTTCATCTCATAATCCGCGACGCGGGACAGCACGTGACGAATATCGCCATCAATATCCATGCCATCGGCACTCTGAACCAGGCGCAGACGCATTTCGCGCATATCGGTATTCCCAAGCAAGATTTGAACGCGAACCATTGCGCCCTTGTATTCTTGCCACCGCGTTTCCATGCGTGAAGTATTCCAACGCTCTTGCATTTCATTCAATTCTTGTTCCGTTTTCGGACGGTAAGAATCGATTCCGGCGTATTCATTGTCCGCCTGCATAAACGTACTTGTCCGTTCATTGTAAAGCGGTGCGTCTTCGCCACCATTCGCAAAATCGCGACGGTTATATTCCGAACACCCCGTCAATCCAAGGCCCAACGCCAAAATAGTAATAAAAAATTTATTCATTTTCTTTCTCTCTTTTTTGTGATTCTAACAAATAAACTTTTTTGATTCAAGTGGCGATTTATGATAAAATGAATTTGATGACGAATGTTGTATTAGAATCTTTGTTAAAGCCCATATCGGAATTTTATCGACCGTCTTTTGTCGAAGAAATTGCGATAAACCACGCCGGCGAAGTGTGGATGCGGCTGCATGGTGCGCGCGTGCCATGGGTTGCGTATGATGCCCCGGTGCTTAGCAAGCAATACCTTATCGACCTGATACACACAATCGCAAATATTTATGAACGGCCGTTTGATCCGATTCATGGCGTTCCCGTTGTTTACGCGACACTGCCGGGCAATCATCGATTCAGTGCGATTGCGGGCCCAAATGTGCAATATGACGAACGCGACATAACCGGCGGTGTGGCATTAAATATCCGCGGTGGCGGCGTGGCGGAGACTTCGTTTGAAAACTATCATTTAAAGCATGGCGAAAAATTGATGAAGGTTAAACCGCGTGAAACGAATCGCCCCGACGACCCGTACGACCGTTTGATGTCCGCAATAAATGACGGCAGCCCGATTCTGATAAGTGGTGCGACCGCAACCGGAAAGACGACTTTCCTTAATCACATGCTGACGTTGATTGACCAAAACAGTCGCGTGATTACCGTCGAAGATGCGCGCGAAGTGCGCGTTCCGCAAAAAAATCGCGTTCACTTTGTCCTTTCGCGAACCGAACAGACAAACGATTTTAATTATGCGCGATTGCTGGATTTGGTTGTGCGTATGACACCGGACGTTATTATTGGTGGTGAAATATCAACGGATAATGCATCGGTGCTGTGGGAAATGTTGGGCACCGGGCACGAACATTTTTATACAACGATTCACGCCGAAAGTGCCGAAGCCGCCTATGCCGCGTTCGCCGACCGTATTTTGCACACGCAACCCGCGTACAACAGAACCGATTTAATTGCGGAAATGAAACAGAAAATCCGCGTCGTGCAACTGTCACGCGATGGTTCGCTGCGCGCGGTGACCGAAGTGGTGTAACAAAAAATACCTTGTGTTAAATTTTATGCCTGTCGCGTTTGTTTTTCTTTATCCATGTATCTTTTCACTATTTTTTCGTCAAAGAATTGCAAACGGCCACTTGGCAACATCAGCATCCTTTCAACGCCAAGGTGTTTCAAGAAATCTAAATCATGGCTGACTATCAATAAAGTTCCGCCATAATCACGCAAACTTTCTGCCATTGTTTTTTTGGTGGCGATATCCAAATGATTTGTGGGTTCGTCCAGCAATAAAGTGTTAGCTCCGCTTAAACATAATTTACAAAGTTCAAGACGGCTGCGTTCGCCCGGGGATAATGTTTGCACCTTTTGTTTTAATTTATCACCGATAAAGTTAAAATGACTTAGCACCGAACGCAATTTCGCAGTTGGCAAATTCGAAGTATTTGATACGTTATCAAAGACACTAATATCAAAATCTAATGTTTCGTGTTCTTGGGCGTAATAACCCAAATCTGTTTTTTTACCGATATAAATTTTTCCAGAATCCGGTTTCAAAATACCATTTATCAATTTCAGCAGTGTTGATTTGCCGGCGCCGTTTTCACCAACAACAATAAATTTTTCGCCACGATTTAACGAAAAAGACAATCTTTTAATGACGGGCTTTTTAATATCATAAGCAAAGTTCAGATTTTCAACACCGATTGGTATAATATCTTCCTGTCTGTTTGGTTTTAAATCTAAATCGATTGTTTTCTTCTCTTGCAAAACAATGACCAAATTTTGTTTCTTTTTTTCCAGTAATTTTTCACGACTTTGTGCCTGACGTTTAATTTTGCCAGATTTTCCACGTTGAGCATCGATAAATTTTTGTATTCTGTTTATTTCTTCCATTTGTTTTTGAAATTGACGTTCTAAACTTGCATTTGTTTCCGCCAAGGTTTTTATAAATTTACTATACCCAAAATTATACAGTGTTCCGGTGTGTGACATTGTATCCAAATACAAAACTTTATCTGCAACTTTGGTTAAAAATTCTTCGTCATGCGAAATAAATACCACTGTGGATTGGGTCTTGATTAAATAATTCATCATCCATTCACGACTGGCCGCATCTAAATGATTCGTTGGTTCGTCCAAGAATAAGACATCTGGACGTGAATACAGAGTTCTAACAAAAGATATTTTTGATTTCTGACCGCCAGATAATTCGCCCAATTTTTTATTCAAATTTTCCGGTGGAACCCCCATTTGGACAATCATATTTTCCAATTCTGATTCAGCCGAATAACCGTCCCAACTATCAAATTCATTTTGATATTGTCCCAACAGATTCAAAGTTTCCGTAGAAGTATCACCGTTTGCTATTTTTTGATATATTTCTGCAATTTTACTTTCTATCTTGGGCAATGGTCGCCCAGAGCGCAAAAAGTCGTAAACATTCATGTCATTCGGCAAATTCAGTTCATCCACAGTTTGCGGCATCCAACCAATTCGCGGACTTTTTCCCATAAAGAATTCACCAGAATCATAAGATATTTGGTCAAGCAATATTCTGAATAATGTTGATTTACCCGCACCGTTTAAACCAACAACCGCCACCTTGTCCCCATCTGCAACAGAAAAACTCAGATTTTTGATAATCTGATTTCCATCAAACGATTTTTCAAGATTTTTTACAATCAACATAGCACTAACGATATTATCAAAGGGGAATATGTATGTCAAATAGCGGCATACAAAAGCCCATTAAAGTTTATAGAGCGTTTTTACATGCGTTTAATTTCTGCTTTTGCCATGCAATTTCATCAGTTCTGAAATCATAAAAATCGTGTAATTGCTTTATCCATTTTTCTTTTTCTTGGGCCGTTAAATTACGCGGAGTATAATTTTTTACAAATTCTTGCTCTATATGTCGCAATTTTTCAATATCTACATGTGTTTTCATGGGCGACAATTTTTTATCTACTCGCACCACACAGTTCTGTCTGAATATAATATACGAATTATCACCGCCACATTCTGTAAAATTTTTATAACAAAAACCATCTATGCCAACAGATTCGAAAAATCTTATCATTCGTTGTAAAAACAAATTTTCAGCATTTGCCTTATCGTGCAAAGATTCATATGATATTTCTTGTTTAATTTTGTCATCGTCAACCGATTGTGAAATAAAATCGTATTGATAGGGTAATTCTTCTAACGCCGCCGCTTCGCATTTTTTTTGAATATCATCCCATTTATGCAAATTATCTATATCTTCAATAATACTTTTATCTAATAAAAAAGCTAAAATTATTGCCTGCCAATCTTCTACATAATGATTATTCAAATCAGGTATTTCAAAATAATTCCCCTTTTTAAAATGCACAGGAATTATTTTTGGTTTGTTTATATCTATATTTTTATCGCGTTTCCATTTGCCTTCTTTCAATACAGTTCGAGCAGAAATTTCTGACCCAAAATGGGTCAACGGAAAAAAATAATCAAAATCATAGTACGTGCCATGAAAACAAGTTATGGCATCCCCAGATTCATTACACAGAAGAGTATCGTCATTTACCATGATTAGTCATTCTATCATAAAAATGTAATTTTCAACAAAAATCACATAAAATTCTGGGGATTGACGTCGATTTTGATTCTGATGTTTGCCGGCACATTTACATTCAGCAACCATTTTTTCACAATCGGTTGCAAATATGCGCGCGCGTCACCCGCGATTAAAAATCGCATACGGTAAAATCCGCGGACCTGGTACATTTGGGCGACAATCGGGCCCATTATGCGTGCGCCGTTCACATTCGGCTTTTGCGCTGCAAGCGTTTCGCAAAAACGTTTTAATAACGCTTCATTTTTTGATTCAACAATTATCGCAATCAGTTGCCCGAACGGTGGCATTTTCGCCGCGCGGCGAACCGCCATATCGCCACGTAAAAATTCATCACGATTACCCGCACAAATCGCGGTCAGAACGGAATTTGTTGGTTGATATGTTTGTAATAAAACGCGCCCCGGAACTTTGCCACGCCCGGCGCGACCCGCGACTTGGAATAATTGTTGAAAGGTATGTTCCGCCGCGCGAAAATCCGTTCCGAACAGGCCCATATCACTATCGACCACGCCGACCAGTGTCAGGTTCGGGAAATGATGTCCCTTGGCCAAGATTTGGGTCCCGATAATGATGTCCAATTCGCCGGATTCCATTTTTTCAACGAGTCTTTCCAACGCCCCGCGCGACATCATTGTATCACTGGACACCAGGGCGGTTTTTGCACCGGGGAATCGGGTGGCGACCTCCTCTTCTATCTTTTCAAGTCCGGCGCCGCGCATGGAAACCGCGTCACCGCATTCGGGACATTTATCGGGCAATGTTTTTATTCGTCCGCAAATGTGGCACAGTAATTTTCCCAACTTTTTATGATATGTCATGCCGACCGAACATTCGGGACACGTCGCAACCCAACCACACTTTTTACACTGTGTAATCGGGGCAAAGCCACGCCGATTTATGAACAACATAACCTGCCTGTGATTTGTGATTGTTTCGCGAATCGCATCGCACAGAATCGGCGACAATGCGCCGGCGCGCGTTTCATCGTTTATTTTATATTCCGCCGGTCGATGTTCGCGCAAATCGATTGTTTCAATTTTCGGCAATTCCGCACCGCCATAGCGCGATTTCAAAACATGATGACCGTATCGCCCGGCTTCCACATTATTCATTGTTTCTTCGGACGGGGTCGCACTGGCCAATACAACGGGGATTTTTTCAAGTTTCGCGCGAAGTATCGCCATATCGCGGCCATGATAATTTCCCATGTCTTCCTGTTTATACGAAGAATCATGTTCTTCATCAATTATAATCAGGCCTAAATCTTGCCATGGCAGGAACAGTGCGCTGCGCGTGCCAACAATTATTTTGATTTCGCCGGTCAGAACCCCGCGCCAAATATCACGCCGGCGTGCCGCGGTAAGATTACTGTGCCACACAATTGGTGGCGCACCAAAGCGCGATTCGAACCTTTTTATAAATTGCGTGGTAAGCGCGATTTCCGGCATCATCAATAATACCGACCGCCCCGCACTATACGCGCGCCATACGGAATCAAAATATACCTGGGTTTTACCACTGCCCGTAATACCGTCAATCAGGTTCACCGAAAATCCACCATGCGTAATATCGCGACCAATGCTGTCGGCGGCGGCACGCTGTTCCGCGTTTAGTTCTATGTTGCCTTTATCGGCATATTCATAATTAAAACTTTCAGTGCGGCGGCGCGTTGATACCGGCAACAACATTTCACGCGTAATCATAGTCTTGACCACCGATGGCCCAACGCGCGCGATATTTTGAATATCAGTTGCCGACATCGGTTCGTTATTGTTTATCTGAAACGCGTCCAAAACCATTTGGCGATTTTCGGTCATCTTGGCGTTCTTAGAATCAAAATTATATGCGTAAAGTTGTTCGGTTTTGGGCTCATTAAATGCGTCCGGCACATTTAGAATCAACCGCAACACCGCGCCCGGCGCCATCAGTGTCCATTCCGACATTCTTTGAATCCACTGTAATGTCGCAACCGGCAATTTATATGGCAAAACCGCACTAACATTCTTTATTTTTTCGGGTGGCAAATCACTATCGCCGACGCCAAACACAACACCGATATAGGGGCGGTTCATAACACTGCATCGAACAAAAGTGCCAAGTTCCGCGTCATCGCCAAGGCGGTAATCATAACCGTAATTTACGACATTCGGGACAAGAACCTTTACAATAGTGCCTTTTTTAAACATGATGACAAAATACTTGTTTTTTTTATCATTTTCAATATTATTTAGTGGTAATTTAACAAGCGAGGAAATTATGTTGATGTATGTTTTTGCGGTCTGTGACTTTCTGTGTCGTTTTATTCCTGTGCGTCGTTGGCGCCTTTATATGCGGCGTGTAAAGTTGTTCGATTGGTATCGTAAATATAACGCGTTAAAACGGTCTTTCCCAAACCTTGACTTTTATGACGTCAAAATGATAAAGGAAGAATGGAGTATTGGTTTCATTGTCGAAGGCAAATTCGTATTCAAAGTTGGCAAAACATTGGATACCAAGGTTCCAACAAATGAACTTATTCGTGAAAAGCGTATAACCGACGCACTGGGGTCGGTCACGCCGGTCCGCATATCTTGCATTCGCGTTATCCAGGCGGGCGAATATTTATTCTATCGGTATCCTTTTATTCCGGGGAAAAATTTGAACGCTTTTCCCATTGATAAAATAACCGAAAATCGCGAAAAGTTGGCTCAGCAAATTGCAAAGTTTATCTATAAAACACATAATGCAAAGCCAATCGAAATAAATGATCTAAAGGCGGGCGACGGCGATGGTTGGAATCATAACGCGCTGTGCAACGGTGTGATTATCGACCCGGAAACAATGGAAATTTCCGGAATCGTTGGTTGGGAACACGCCGGTTGGGGCACATTGGAAACGGAATTTACAAACGCGGTTGCCCTGTCCGATATACTGCGTGAATCCGGACTTGGTGCGGCGATTCGTGATGAATATGCACACATACTTGAACGGGTTGCGGCAAAACAGCAAAAACAAGAAGAAAGAATGAAAGCGCGCGCGGCTGCTGCGGCCGCCGCCGCAGAAGCAGAGGCACAACAGGCCCAAGCAGAAGCGCAAGAAACATCAGAAGAAGCCCCGCAAGAGGTCCAACAGGAGGTTCAAGAAGTCCCCGAAGACCAACAGGCCTAGCAACGATTTAAATCGTCATCATTTGGAATATTATTAATTGTAATATCGGCATTGAACTGTGTTTTAAACCATGTTCTTTGCCGTTTTGCATATTGGTTTGTTTTTGTTATCCATTCATTAATCGCCATATCGCGCGTTATCTTTCCGGTTATATAATCACACAACTGTGCCGCACCAATGGCGCGATTCGGATTCAGGTTATTGTCAACTATATATTGCGCCTCCGCCATGGCGCCCCCAGACAGCATCATTGGAATTCGCGCGGCGATACGTTCATGCAATATGTCCAGTGGCGGATTTATTAAAATCCGTCGTGGCGTTGGTAAAATTGCGCCAACACGTGGTTCATTCCACCATTCGGTTATATGGCGGCCGGTTTGCAAAAAAACCTCTAGTGCGCGGGCCACGCGTTGCGAATCCGTTGCGCCGGTATTCGCAACCATCGCACGTGCCGCATCCAAATTTTTTGATACAATTTCACGTGCGCGCGCACGAATTTCCGGCGATATTTCGGGAATTTCCGCAATTCCGTTCACAATTCCATTTATGTAATATCCCGTTCCGCCGACAAAAATCGGCACCAGGCCACTTGCGCACGCCGCATCATATTCGCGCCGGGCAAGTTTGATATAGTCGGCCACACTGATTTGTTCGGCAAGCGTCAAAATAGAAAACAACCGATACGGCACGCCGTCTATTTCGTCCGCGAGGGTGCGACCGGCAAATGGACTTGCCGATATATTTTCAATACCGCGATAAATTTGCACACTGTCGCAATTTATGATTGCGCCACGAACGGCACGTGCCAATTTATGTGCAAAATCAGACTTACCCGAAGCGGTTGGACCGGCGATAATATATGCGCTTGCTGTATTCATGTATTGGATTATACCGCACAATCCGACAAATTCAAGCCCACCCAAAAATCAGATTGGATTTTTCGTTAAATGGTGCTATGATACCTTGGCATAAACAAAACAAAGGAAGGTATATTATGTCAAAAGTAAAAGTTGCAATTAATGGATTTGGCCGTATTGGGCGTTTGGTTCTGCGCGCGGCATTGGAATCTGGACGTGATGATATTGAATTTGTCGCGGTAAATGATTTGGCGCCGGCGGAACAAAATGCATATTTGTTGCAGTATGATTCTGTGCATGGCAAATTGCCGATGGACGTGAAATTGGAAGGCGACACAATCATTGTCGGCAAACATCACATTAAATGTATCGCTGAAAAGGACCCAACAAAGTTGCCCTGGGCCGAATTGGGCGTTGATATTGTTATGGAATGTACGGGATTATTCACAGCGGCGGACAAGGCGCACGTGCATATCGATTGTGGTGCCCGGCGCGTTTTGGTTTCGGCACCGTCTGCGGGCGCGGATAAAACGATTGTCTTTGGCGTGAATCAAGATACATTGACCAAAGATGACATCATCGTTTCAAATGCGTCCTGTACAACAAACTGTCTTGCCCCGGTGGCACAGGTTTTGGACGAACAGTTTGGAATCGTATCGGGCTGGATGACGACGGTTCATGCATACACCGGCGACCAACAATTGTTGGATAAAAATCACAAAGATTTCCGTCGGGCGCGTGCGGCGGCGCTTTCCATGATTCCGACCAGCACCGGTGCCGCCAAGGCGATTGGATTGGTGCTGCCGAATTTGGCCGGCAAATTAGATGGTATCGCAATTCGTGTTCCAACACCGGATGTGTCGGTTGTGGAATTGGTTGTGAATTTGAACAAAGATGTCACCGCGGAACAAGTGAACGACGCAATGCACGCGGCGGAATCCAAGACATTTGGTTATAACGAATTGCCATTGGTATCGATTGACTTTACGCACGACGCGCACAGTTCAATCTTTGATTCAACGCAAACACGTGTGTTGGGCGACCGGTTGGTTCATGTGACCGCATGGTATGACAACGAATGGGGCTTTTCAAACCGCATGAGTGATACCGCCGTCGCGATGGGCAAATTGTTATAAAACATCAAGAACTTTGAAACCGCCGCAACCTGTGGCGGTTTTTTTGGTTCTCTGAAAAACATTGAAATAACGCGTAATTGTGTTAACATCTTCGTCACAAAAGGATCATGATTTATGAATAATAAAAAAGCAAAAAAATTATTGCGCAGTGGTTCGATATATAACGATATAGATTTTTCATCGTGTCCAAAAGGAGAAATCAAACCTGCGGTTCAGGCGGCGTACAAAAAGCGGTTGATGGATTATATAAAGTGTTCTTCTCTTAATTATACGCGGAATTCTGTGTATGATAATGCAACCCAATGCGGTCTTGTTGCAAAGTTGAATGCGGAACAAAAAGCGTTATTGAAGAAAATATCACGCAATACCGAAATACAACGCATTTGCTTTGTGACAAACAGATGTTTGGGACTCATGATGGCGACATTGGCCATCGGCACTATGGCGTGCCAGTTCCTGGCCCCCGACAACCTGTATAAAACAATTCAAATACCAGAAATACAAATATTTATTGCGGTTGCATTATCTGTTATACCCGGCATATTGATTGATGAATTTGAATCAGAAAAAACACAAAAATGTGTCAACAGAATCGCCGAAATCGGATTTGGAAAGCGCAAATAAAGGTGAATTAAACTGCCGCAAATCGCGGCGGTTTTTGTTAAGAATTTTTTGAAATTATTTTTCTTTTACCCTGGATATTTTCGCATCAACGTTTGATAATTTACCGACCAAATCCACATATCCACGCTCTAAATGGTATAGATGCCTAACAAAAGTGTCGCCTTGGGCCGCCAGCCCCATCAGGACCAATGCGAAACCAGCCCGCAAATCACTGGCCGTCACTATGCAACCGTCCAATTTTTCCACACCCTGAACGACGGCAGAGTTTGGTGTATTTTTGTCTATGTGTGCGCCCATACGCATCAGTTCTGGGGCATGCATCAAACGATTTTCAAAAATATTTTCTGTAATCGTTGAATCGCCTTTGGCGGTGGTCATCAATGCCATAAACTGGGCCTGTAAATCCGTCGGAAAGCCCGGATAGCCCGCCGTAATAATATCTTGGCCTTTCAGTTCCCGCCCACGCGCATCAACGACAATGGTATTTTGTGTGCTTTGAATATCAACACCACTTTTGTGCAAAATATCTAATGGCAGCCCCAATGTCCCTGCATCCGCATTTTTCAATTCCAATTTGCCACGTGTAATCGCCGCCGCAACCGCATAAGACCCTGCCTCTATCCTGTCCGCGATAATTTTGTGGGTTGTGCCGGTTAACTTTTTTACACCCTCTATTTGGACCACAGATTCCCCGGCCCCGGATACTTTTGCGCCCATAGAATTTAACATGTTTGCCAAATCGACTATTTCGGGTTCACGCGCCGCATTATTGATGATTGTTTGGCCGTTCGCCAATGTTGCCGCCATCAAGACATTGCATGTGGCACCCACAGACGGCGTCTTGAAATTTAATTCCGCCCCATGTAATCCATGTTCCGCATTTGCAACAATATATCCGTTTTGAATATTTATATCGGCACCCATCTGTTTCAGTGAATCCACGTGCATATCAACCGGGCGCGCCCCAATGACGCACCCGCCCGGCATAGAAACCGTTGCGGCCCCATTCCTTGCCAACAATGGCCCCAACACATAGTAAGAGGCCCGCATTTGGCGAACCAAATCATACGGTGCGACACTGTTTGTGATTACCTGTGTGTGGTATGTATATTTATCGGCATTTTCCATGTCTTTTGCGCAATTTGTCCCAAGATTCGCCAAAATCTTGCCCATAAACTGTGTATCCGACAACCAGGGTACATTTTCCAATGTGACCGGTTCGTTGGTCAAAAGGGTCGCGCACATTGCCGGCAAAGTCGCATTTTTCGAACCACTAATTGGGACAATTCCATAAAGTGGGGTGCCACCGGTAATTTTTAACATATCCATTTAAAATCCTCTTTGAATGGCAGACTACCATAAAAAATCCGAAGTTCAAAGGTTATTTGTCGTGCCCATAATTGTTGAAAATCATTGACACGACACGTGGATTTTTTCGGTTATTTCAACCCCAGCGCAAGTTTGGCGCGGTTCAATGTTTCCGACGCCACGACACGTGCCTTGGTCGCACCATCGTCCAAAATAGCGTTCAGCACGTCGGTCTGTTTAAATCGCGCATAATTCGCCTGAATCTTGGCCAACAATTCGCAAACCGCATCGGCCACCGCACGTTTGAAATCGCCATACCCGACACCCGCAAAGCGTTTTTCGATTGAATCGATACTTTCGCCGGTTGTGGCGGCAAGAATGCTTATCAAATTCGAAATTCCGGGTTTTGCTTCCTCGTCAAAGCGGACAACTGATTCGCTATCTGTGACGGCGGACATGATCTTTTTACGGGCCAGTTTCAAATCGTCCCGCAAAAATATCGTTCCCATATTACGTTCATCATCTGATTTATTCATCTTTTCCGATAAATTTTGCAGATTTAAAATTTTGTTCCCAACCGGCGCGATATAAACATCGGGATCATCGAAAGTCTTGCCGTATCGTTTGTTAAAACGCTGAGACAAATCACGCGTAAGTTCTACGTGCTGTTGCTGGTCCAACCCAACGGGGACAATAGCGGTATTATACAATAGAATATCAGCGGCCATTAGTGGCGGATACACGAACAATCCGGTTTCAATTCCATGTTTCCCCATGGATTGCGATTTCAATTTGAACTGTGTCATGCGCGACAATTCGCCCATGTGGGTTTGAAAGGTCATAATAAAACCCAAAACCCCATGTTCCATAACGTCGCTTTGCCGGAATATTATCGTTTGTTCCGGGTCAACGCCGCATGCAAGATACATCGCCATACAATCATCGATTGCCGCACGCAAATCTGCCGGATCACGTGGCGACGTTATGGCATGCAAATCGGCCACAAAAATATAACTTTTGTATTGTTTTTGACGCGTCACAAAATTCTTGATAGCGCCCAAATAATTGCCCAGTGTAAGATTTCCACTTGGTCGCACACCGGTTAACATAACCTTTTCTTTGTTATTCATAAAAAATCCTTTGTTTAATGATTAAACTTAACGGGTTAGAAAAATATTAAAAGTATAGAAAGTACAGGCTGTGATTACAGCCACCAAGTGAACGAACAAAATGAAATTTGCGTTTTCATGCCAATAATTGTATTGCAAATTTTTCCAAAAGTCAAGATATGTGGATTAAACGCGCACTATGCCGCCGTTCGTCAGATGGAATATTCCATGCAACACATTGGTTTTGTCGCAACACCATTTTTGCCACGCTTTGTTACGATCCGGCGAAGTGGCATAACGACCATCTTCCAACATATAATATAAATTTTCACCACTGTTGGTTCCACCCATGGACACACCCCTAAATACGTCCGCCTTTTTACGGCCATCTTTTGCAAATTCGCCACCAAGGTAATACAGTATTACTAAAAAACCACGTCGTTTAATTAAATAAAATTCACCTACGTGGAAACGATCCCCAGGACGACGTTTTTGTTGAACCCATTGTGCCATATCAATACTCCGTATTATATCTCTTTGGAAAAGACTAACACAAGAAAACCACTTTGTCAAATTTTCGATTACTTAAACACCACCGAAATCATTTTCTCTAGCGTTTTGCCGTTGGATTTGCCGTCGTATGCGATTTTGCCGTCTTGCAAAATATACGCATAATCGGTCAGCGGCAACAGTGTTTTCAAATTATGTTCAACAATTACAAACGCGGTGCCGGTGCGTTCTTGCAAATCTTTGATTTTGTGAAACACATCGTTTATAAGTTTCGGCGACAAACCAATCGACGGTTCGTCCATTAAAATCATCTTTGGTTTGCCAACCAGTCCGCGCGCCAACGCGACCATTTGCTGTTGCCCGCCCGAGAGTTCGCCCGCCGGGCCCGACAACTTGGCCCGCAAATCCGGAAAATATTTCAAAACATCGTCCAGATATTTCGGGAACAGCGACCGATCCACCCAAGAATGTGTCGCCAATTCCAAATTTTCCATAACGGACATTTCTGGGAACACACGATTTTTTTGCGGAATAAAACAAATGCCATTTTTAACAAGGCTTTGTGGCGTCGGGCGCATTTTCTTGCCGTCCAAATAAATTTCACCGCCCATTGGTTTAATCACACCAAACGCGGTCTTTAACAGCGTGGATTTTCCCGCGCCGTTCGCACCCATGATAACCGTTATGCAATTATCACGAAAGACAACCGATATGTCATTCAATATCGCCTTTTTACCATACCCCGCCTTGATATTTTTTAGTTCTAGCATTTTTATTCCTTTATCGCCACAGGTCTACCATTTTCCATTTTTTTGATTGTTGTTTCAGAATAAATCAATCCGTCTGCATCTATTTGCATTTTGCCACGTGGGCTGATGTATTCTGTTGAAATTTGTTTTATATTTTTTGCCATATCGTCATCATTTTGATTCATTGGCAAACCATATTTTTCAATAAAGTTCGCAATCAACATAACACTGTCATATGTATTGATACTAGCGGCCTGGGGTGCTGATTTGAACCGTTTCGAATATGTTGTGTTAAATTCATCATCGGCATTTTTCAAATCAACAAAAGGCTGGTTATTGAATAATTCTGGATTTTCTGTGAATGCGAAAATCAAGAAAGAACTTAATTCGCTACTATATTCGTCACGCAACATTTGTTTGGCAAATAATGACAAAGCAGGTTCCACAAGGTGCACAAAAACCATATCAGGTTTATTCTTGACAATTTTCGCGGCATCTGATGCAAAATCGCGCTGTTCCATATTTACGCGTACCACAGACAACACTTTGATATTATTCGCCTTTAATACGGGCTGTAATGTTTGCAGTATAAATTCACTGGAAACATGATTAAAAGTCACTAAAGATATTGTTTTCATATTTTTAAATTTCATGTAATCAACCAATTTTTGCGATGCATCGCGCACAGAATAACTGTTTACATAATTGAATTTATTATCACCGATGGAGCTGTCCGCCGCAGATGAAATATGCAAAACTCTATCTTTATCTGCCAATGGTTTAATAATCTTGCCTGTGGCAGTATTAAAAGATACAATACCGGCAACATTATCTATCTTTACCAATTTTGTATATATTGAAACGGTCTTGGCGGGCGCCAGTCCCATATCTTCAGCAATAAATTCATATTTATATTTGTTTTGTGTATTTTTATTTAATTGTTCAACCGCCATAATTGCACCGTTCTGGGCCGCCGTTCCCATTTGTGCTGCCCCACCTGTCAAAGGCAAAACTCCACCAATCTTTACCACCGGCTTATCGGATTTTTCACGGTCACAACCCGCGATTGCCAACACCGCACCCAAAACACACAAAAGTTTTTTCATTTCCTACTCCTTTATTATAACCTGTTCGCCGTTTTTGATTTGTTTCATTACCCCGGGCAAGGCAATACCACCATCGGCATCTATCGTCAATGTGCCGAGTGGCGTTTTTAGTCCATTTGTATGTTCCATAATAGATTTTACCACATTTTCGGGGGCGGGTTTTTGGCCGGGTTCGGCCGCCGCATTTTCCCACGCATTGGTTAAGACATGCAACATGGTATAGGCAAATTCCCCATAGTTCAGATTTTTATCGCCAATAACCCGTTCAAACTGTTCCACAAATTCCGGTGTGGCCGCCGCATCGTCAACATACCACATGCCTTCGGCCAAGGATTTGTCTTTTAGTGTTGCGATCGTCCATATCCCCGTAACCGGAATATTTAACTTTGCCCGTTTCATGGCACGCAGGAACAAATCGTTTTCCGGTGGAATGGCTTCAAAGATTAAAATGTCCGGGGATTCCTTTCTGATTTTTTCAATCATGACATCAAAATTTTTGTCGCCGGGGTTGATAGAATACGCGGATTTCATTTTCACATCTTTGTTTGCGGGCGCCATGCTTTTAAAAGCGTCCACGATGGCAACACTGGCCGCGTCACTGGTTAAAACAACCGTACTAAATGTTTTCAGGTTGTTTTTCCGCATATAGTCAAAAGTTTTCTCTATCACATTGTTGACGTCCGTAGCAATACGAAAGTTAAAATCGCCAATCGCGACCTTTGGATCGGCGGCAAAACTCATCTGAATAACTTTCTTTTGTTCGGCAATTGGATTCATTACCATTCCCTGCGACGATGTAAGCGACAACATGGCGTCGGCCTTGTCCATACTTGTGACCTTTTGTGCCGCCATCGCCGTTTTAGACGTGGAAAATTGCGCGTCTTCCAATATGGCCCTATATTTATATTTTGCGTTCGGATTATTTTTTTCAAATTCCGACAAATACCAATCCGAAACTTTTTGGGCCGTATCACCAAACATCGCGCCGTCGCCACTCATTGGGTACAAAAAGGCGATTTTTACCACCGGTTTATCAGATTGTTCGCGGTCACAACCCGCGATTGCCAATACTGCACACAAAATCAGAAAGATTCTTTTCATTTTTACCCCCTATTTTTCCATAATTTCTTTCTTGCCGCCCGCGACGTGTTGATAGATATGATTATGTATAACCAAATCTTTGTTCGCACTGACTTCCAACTTGCCAATTGGTGATGCGGTTTGGGCGGCGGCGGCAATAAATTCATCCATATTATCGGGGCTTGCATTTTCAAACCCGTTGATTAACGCCATCAACATAGTATAAACATAATCGGCATAATATATGTTATCGGTGCCACCCATTTGTTTATACCGTTCAACAAAATTCGCATCAGATTGCGCAGTATCAACATCCCATGCGCCCTCTAACAATTCAAGATTTGTTGTCATACCCAGCAATTGAAATCCCGCGATTGGAATATTCGCATTATTTTCGTGTAATTGTTTGATGAAAATATCCGTTGCGGGCGGTGTGGCCTCAAACACTATATAGTCCGGTTTTGCGCGTTTGATTTTTTGTATCAATGCAAAGAAATTTTTTTCATCCGGAACGAAACTTTCATTTAAAACTATTTTCAATTCTTTTTTAAAGACCGGCACCAGGTCCGCGACCATATAATTCATTGCTGGGGTATTTTGATAAATAATCGCGATATTCTTTTTCTTTTCTGACTTTATCTTTTTCGCAATCATTTCAGCCGCGGTTGCAATATCTGGCAGCAATCGGAAATTATAGTCGCCTTGGCTTGCCTCTGGCGCACTAACAAAGAATATCGACGGGATTTTATTTTCTTGGGCTATTGGTGCGACAACCATTGCGGTTGACGAAATATACCCCATAACCGCATTTATTTTATCGGTAAATATCAATTTGCGGATAATGGTCGATGCCTTGGCGGTGTCCATGCCCGAATCTTCCAATATAAATTTATAATAATTTTTTGTGTCCGCGGTGTCCGCCTTTACCATTTCTATCGCGCGTTTTGTGGCGGCACCGTATTCGGCCATATCGCCCGACAGTGGCAACATCATGCCGATTTTAATTACGGGTTTATTTTGCGGATTTTCGTTTTGTTTATCACATGCACAGAGTGATAAAGCCATACACAAGATTAGAAAGATTTTCTTCATTTTTTTACTCCTTTTATTTAATTGCCTGTAATGCACCGTCTTTTACAATGCCGGTCACTACGTTCGAATGAAATTGACCACGCGAATCAAGCGTATATTTCCCAACAACGCCACTATAATCCGTCTTGGATAACAACTGCGCAGAAACCTCGTCCGCCGTTGGGATATTATTTTCTGTCTCTGTATTCTCGTACGCTTCAACAATCAGGCTTCCGATATCATACAGATATGCACTGCTGGACGCGCCCTGCCCGGCCAATCCCCATTGTGTCTTTAACTCTTCGGGGGTTATGAATGCGCCGATGTTATAAAACCCTTCGTAAAGAGCGAAATCTTTCGCCATCGGCAATGCGTCACTATACGCAATTATTTTATTAACATTTTGATTACGGATTTCACGTGTCAATATATCCAATTCCGGTTCATAAGAATAAATAAACACCGCGCCAGATTCCGAATTTTTTAGTTTTGATACCAACACCCTGAAATCTACTTCGCCTTTATTAAACCGGTGAACCGTATATTTTATTTTTGCCGCATCCAAATTTGCCAACAGTGGTGTCAATAACTGATCCGCGGCGCCGATATTTTCATAGACCAAATCAACATTTTTAACAGAACGCGATTTCAAAAACTCAATCGTTGCGGCATTTTCGTCCGGACCCGTTATAAAGTTCTGAAAATTATATTTGCTTTGTAAAACAACATCATCAAAAGAAAAATTAAAATTGATTGTTTGATTTTTCGCCGCCATTGGTGCGACTATGCGCCCCGCCCCAGAAAAGAACGATATTATTACATTGACTTTGTCCGTATAAATGAATTTATTTGCAATATTATTTATGGTCTTGGAATCCATTTGGTCATTTTCGACCATCAAATCATAATAATATTTGTTATCCTGGTTTTTATTTGCGTCATTAATCGCGGCCCGCAAAGCCTTGTGTCCCGCATTACCAACCGCCGCCATATTCCCGGTCAGTGGAAAAGACGCCCCGATTTTTACCACCGGTTTATTTGTCGGATTTTCGTTTTGTTTATCACACGCACACAGAGCCAGAATCGCACATAAAACGCACAACAGCTTCTTCATTTCCTACTCCTTTACAACAACGGGTTTGCCATTGACGACTTTTTTCAAAACCGCATTTGAATTGAAAATTCCGTTTTCGTCCTGAATGATTTTTCCAACCACGCCGTCGTATTCTTTAAGTTTCAACAATTCGTCAATCGCGGTTTCTTTGGTTTCCGCCCGTTCAAACGCCGCGACCACCAACATCGCCGCATCATACGCATTACCAACACTGAATATATTTTCAGATTTGTTATGCGTTGTGAATTTTTCGATATATTCTGGTTGTAATTCTGCGGCATCTGTGTACCAAAAACCTTCTATCACGCTTTTGTCGTCCAAGAAACTGAACGCCTCTACCGATGTGACCGGGGCCGTATTTTTGGATTCTTGCAATCGTTTCAATATAATGTCCAAAGCCGGCGAATATTCAAACAACACATAAAGTCCTGGCTTTGTCATCGCCGCCTTTTTCAGCAACAAATTAAAATCCCGTTCTTGGTTATTTGTGCGGAATTCAGTGAACTTGATTTTGTGTTTATTCAACAAGTTTTGTAAAGTTTCCGACATTTCTATCCATGCGGGATCAACACCAGTAAAAATTACTATGTTATTAATTTTATCTTTGACGATTTTTTCCACCAATTTATCTACTTCGTATCTTGGCTGGGTCCAATGGATAAAGTTGTATTTACCGTCGGCAACCTTGGCATCAGACGCATTCGCAGAAATATGTATTATTTTATTTTTCTCTGCCAATGGCGTTGTGGTCAGCCCGATTACAGAACCAAAATCTATTATCGCATCAACTTTATCGACATTGAAAAATTTTTGATTCACCAATGCGGCGCGTTTAATTTCAAGCGCATTATCTTCGATAATAAATTTGTAATTGTATTTTAAATCATCGGCCTTGGCATGCAGATCTTGTTCGGCAACCTCTATCGCACCCTTCATAATGGCGCCAATATTGCCCATATCGCCGGACAGCGTCAAAGACACGCCGATTTTTATCTCTGGTTTATTCGATTCCTGTTTATCGCACGCACACAGTGATAAAGCCATACATAAAACACTTATCAGTTTCCTCATTTTTTACTCCTTTATTATAATTTGTTCACCGTTCACAAACTTTCTGACCACAGATGGCGATTTTATGACGCCATTATCTTGGACCTCTAATCTTCCAACTATGCCATCATAGAATTTCGTTTTCTTTAGTGTTTCGGCCACCTCATAGTCATTTGGTATTCGGCCGTTTTTGGCATAGAAATCTTCATTTGCGGTCATAATAAGGTTGACTATGTCATAGGCGTATGCCGGAATATTCAAGACCTTGGACGATGTCTTTTGTGCCATGCGCGCAATGAATTTTTCATCGCCATCTGGGGCAAAAACAAACACCTGGTTTTCAAATAATTCTGGATTTTTTGTCAGACCCATATTTTGAATATTAATTACCGGAATATTAACATCATCGGCCAACATTTCTTTGCGTATAATTTCCAACGCCGGCGAAAAAGTGTTCAAAATCCAATAATCCGCCCCGAAAGCCTTGGCCTTTTGTATCATCAACGCAAAATTACGATTATCCGGACCAAATGAAAATTCTTGGTATTTAATATTGTTTTTATCCAAGAATTCATTTGTCTTTACACGAAACTCCTCGTTACCAACCGTTTGCATATTAAAGGCAACAACTTTTTTGCATTTTTGCGACACCAAATAATCGACCATTTTCTTGGCCGCAATATCAACTAATTGCCAATCGGTAAAGTTTAAATCACCTTCGGCAATATTGGACGCATTGGAAAGACTGATATGTAAAACTTTTGCTTTGTCCGCAATCGGTGATACAACCGAACCAACTGGCGAAAAAGAACTAACCACCGCATCAACTTTATCAACACTTATGAATTTGTTAGCAATTATCGCGGCCTTGGACGGGGTGAACATGTCGTCTTCAAAAATGATTTTAAATTTTATCGGCGAATCTTTATGATCTTCGGCCGCCAGTTCAACCGCATAGCGACTGTTTTCGCCAAATTCAGCGAGTTCACCAGACATTGGCAACATCACGCCAATCTTTACCACCGGTTTATCGGATTTTTCTTCACTGCACGCGACCAAAGTGATTGCTGCCAATATAGATATCAAAAGTTTCTTCATTTTTACACTCCCAGGTATGCCTGTTGAACGGATTTATTGCGCAAAACGGTGTCCGGCGCGCCGGACGCCAACAACGCCCCATGGTCCAGGACGATAATATGGTCGGACAGTTGTTTTATCAGCCCCATATTGTGTTCGATAATCACGACGGTTTTATTTTGCGCCTTTAATTCACTAATCAGGCCCAGCACGTGTTCCACGCGTTTTGCAAACAGCCCTGAAAACGGTTCGTCCAGTAAATAAATATCTGCGTCTTGAATCAATGCACGCCCCAGTTCCAGCAATTTCCGTTGGCCATACGATAATTCTTCGGCCAATTTATGACGATGCGATGAAAGGCCGATTTTTTCCAACGTTGCATTGACACGTGCCATCATTTCCGGCGTTTTAAATTGGCGCAGTGATTTAGTAAATTTTGTTTCCGCAATTGCCAACAATAAATTATCATCGACCGATAGCTGATTTATCAAACGCCCGTCTTGGAAAGTGCGCGCGATGCGCAGTTCGCGCAACCTGATTGGTTCAATAAAATCAAATGTTTCGTCGTCAATCGTGATTGTGCCGCAATCGGGCCTGTATAATCCAGATATCAGGTTCATTAGTGTGGTTTTCCCCGAACCGTTTGGCCCAATCAGTCCGGTTGTTTTGCCGGCGGCAATCGATATAGACAAATCATCGACGGCGTGCAGACCGCCAAAGTTTTTTGTTAAATGTGTGACGATTATGCTTTTCACTTTTACATCCTGTATTTTCCAAAAAGTCCGCGCGGGCGATAAACCATTATCAAAATCAACGCCAACCCGTAAATAATCTGTTGCAACTGGGCCGCCGTTTCATAAGGCAGGCCGACAAAGCGCAAAATTTCCGGCAAACTTAACAATATCAGCGCGCCGGCAATACTGCCCAGACTTGACGCCAAACCGCCGATAATGATGATTGTGAACAGGAATATACTTTCGTGAATTTGAAACGTACTGGGGTCAATAAACGCGATATACGACGCAAACAATCCGCCCGCAATTCCCGCAACGACCGCAGACAGCAAAAATATCACATTTTTAAACCTTTCGACCGGGTATCCCATAACAGTTGCCAATTCTTCATCTTCACGAATTGCCTTTAATCCGCGGCCATACGACGACCGATCAATCCACCGATAAAGCGCGAAAATAATTGCCAATATCACGAACGCCAATCCCAGAAACGCGGCATTAGAATCAATCGCAAATCCAAACAATGACGGCTTTGGAATACCGAATATCCCCAGTGGCCCATTCGTTAAATCTTTCCAGTTCAAAAACAAAGAATACACGATAATCCCAAGTCCCGCGGACACAATCGCGTAATACCCGCCGTTAAATCGCGACAAAATGCGCCCGACGACATACGCAACCGCGATATTTATCACCGCGCCAATCAGCAACGACACAAAGAAATTTATACCAAACCCGGTCATAACAATTGCGGTGGCATACGCACCAATTCCATAAAACGCCGCCGGTGCCAAAGACAGCAGGCCCGTCAATCCCACCACCATGTTAAGCGATAACGCCAACACGCCATAAATACAAAACAAAATGCCAAGATTGATTAGATATTCCATGTTATTGTGCCACCTGTATTGGTTTGCCGTTTTCCATTTTTTCTATGATTCCGTCGGAATAAATTATTCCATTCTGATTCATGTGCAGTTTTCCATTCGCGCCATTATAATCAGATATAACATCGTGCAGTTTTTGCCCGTAATCGACATTTTCTTTGCCGTATTTTTCGAACACATCATGAATTATTTTCACCGCATCATAATGCGCCGGCACAGAAATATCAGACATTTTGCCCGAAAATTCATTTGCATATCTTTGTTTGAAATCCGATGTCCCCGACGGCGCGTTTATAAAATAGTTTCCATCAAACAAACCCGGTTCATTACTAAACGCGAACAAATAATATGTGGTAAGTTTCCCGGCATACCCCGCAATTTTAAGTTCCCGCGCAAAAATGCTCATCAACGGTTCGTACGCATACAGCAAAACGACATCGGGCTTTTTGTTTTTTACGCGCAACGCTTCGGACTTTACATTTTTTGCGTCGGGCAGTATTTTTTCGGTCGCCACAATTTTTATATTATTCTTTTTCAGTTCCGGTTCGGTTGCCGCCAAAACTGCCTCGCCCGCCATGTGATTCATTGTGACGATGGCGATTGCTTTAACCTTTTGCGATTTCAGATATTCGGACAATTGCGCCGCCAACGCGTTCAAGTCGGACGAATTATTAAAAGTATATTCATTGTCGGCAACACTGCCGTCGGCGGAAAAAGATATATGTAAAATTTTATCGTTTTTTACCCTTTCTTTGACCGCGTGGCCCATGGCGGCGTTTTCAGAAATCAAAACATCGATTTTATCATAGTTTTTTAATTTATCGTATAAGCTGACGGTTTTTTTCGGGTCGAATCCGTCCTCCATGACAATTTCGTATTTGAATTTGTTGTTTGGGTCGGCGTTGATTTCGGCCAAAGCCATCATCATACCATTCTTGGCGGATTCGCCAAAGTTGGAATTATCGCCGGACAGTGGCAACACCGCACCGATTTTTACGACCGGCCGACCGGACTCTTCGCGGTCGCATGCACAGAGTGACACCGCCATACATAAAACACACAATAATTTTTTCATTTTTATACCCCTATTTTTCAACCATTACCGGTTTGCCGTCTTTGATTTCCATTACGATTGCGCCGGATTGAAATACGCCGTCGGCGTCAACCCAAATATCGCCAACCGAGCCATGAAAATTCTTGGTTTCCATTATTTTATTGGCAACCTCTTCGGATGTTGGTTTGCGCCCCAATTTATCGTATAATTCCGAATATGTTTTCCCAAGTATATATCCCGCATCATACGCATACCCCAGCGAGAAATAATTTGTAGAGCCCGTTTTTTCCGTTACACGATTCAACAAGTCCTGTTCGCCTTCGGGCGTGATGATATATTGCGCGCCGTTCAATTTATCTTGGATATTTGAAAAAAGGAACGAGTCAATCGCAACAAGTGGTTTGTTAACCTGTTTTTCAATTATTGTTTTCAGCAAAATATCAAGGCTTGGCGGCAACGCGGTTGTGTACCAAACATCGAAATTCTTTTTCTTCATTTTATCCACAATGACATTAAAGTCCTTGTCATCTATGCCAAAATTTACGCGTTCTGTTTTAATGCCCGCCGCCTTTAACTTTAATTCAACCAAATCTGTTGTCTGTTGCAGTCCCGGTTGATATACCGCAAACAGAACAGCACTTTTTGCGCCTTTGCTCTTAATCAAATCAACCATTTTATCTGCCAAAACTTCGGATTGCGTCCAATGAATAAAGTTATATTTTCCAACCGCGATGTTTTTATCATTGCTGATTCCAAAATGGAAAACGCCCGCGTTATCCGCGATTGGCGAAATAACATTTCCCGCCACCGCAGACCATGAAATAATCGCATCAACCTTGTCCGCATTTATCAACTTGTTTGCCGCGGTCGCCGCACGTGGTGCATCATATCCAAAATCTTCATAAACATATTTTATCTGAACATTCTTCGGTGCCACATCTTGCAAAGCCAATTCCAATGTTGCCCTTACATTTTCACCGTTTTCCGCAAACTTTCCCGAAAAAGATGAAACAACACCGATCTTTACTGTGGTCTTACCGGAATCACCACCATCGCACGCAACCAACGATAACGCCGCACACAAAGCACAAAACAGTTTCCTCATTTTTTACTTCCTTTTGGTTTCGTTAATTTACAAGATACTTTTTTGGGTGCGCGCACAAATATCCCATTTGGACGCAACCATAACAGCAAGATGAATATCACGAATGCGATTAAATCGCGCCACTGGCTTGCAAAGAACCAAACGCCGATATTTTCCGCCAATGCCAACACCATAGACCCCAGGTATGCCGCCAAAACCGTCGGTCCGCCGATAATTGCACCAATCATACCTTTGAACAAAACGTTGAATCCCATTGTCGGTTCCATACCCGTATCATATCCAACACAGACGCCATAAAGTCCCAATATCGCCCCCACTACAATGGACACAATTATAATGACGCGATTTATATTTATCCCCGTTGTGTATGCAAGTTCGGGGCACTGTGCAATCGCGCGGATTTCCTTGCCCAGGAAAGTTTTTTGCAACAAAACATATATTCCAATCAACGACAGCGCGCCCAATATAATTATTATCAACTGAACCAACGGGACATGCGCGAACCCAAGGTTTACCTGGGATAAATCCGCAACCGTTCCCAATGTTTGATACTGGGGGCCGAATATCAAATGAATCACCGATTCAAAGATTGTATAAACGCCCAACGACACAACCAGCAAGACCATCGGACTTGCGCCCGCGGTGCGCATGGGGCGATATATAAATGCCTCTTGCGCCCAGGTGAATACGATTACGCCAAGTAAAATCAGCGGATACGCATAAATACCAAACATCGGTAATAATGAATAACCCAAATATGCGCCCAACGCCACCGACGCGCCCAACGCCATATTAAAAAACGGCGACACAGAAAACATTAAACGGAAAGCCATCGCAACAATCGCATACCCCGAACCAATGATAAGGGTATTCAACAAAACAGACGATAATACGCCAATATCAGACACTGTATTTTTTCCTTTTCGGCCATATCTTAGTACAATATTGTTTGATTTGTAAATAAAAATAATCGGGGCAAAAAACACGTTTTTTGTGCGTTGGGGCGGAATTATTGCACTGTTGTATGTTGGGGTGTTTGGCGGATACGAAATATTGCCGTATTTACTAATTCTGTTGGCAATCGCACGCATAGCGGCGGCGTTTATATATGCCCAAATTGGAAAATGCACAGACGATGAATAAGGGTTGAAAAATTGTCCGCCTTCGCCGATAAATAATATTAAAACCCGCACTGTGATTACGAACAGCGCTACGGCGCGGCACTCAATTTTCAATCCTCGCTACGCTTCGGTGAAAATTGGTGAGGGATTTGTTCGCATTTGCTCACCACTCGTAAGGTTCAAACTGCGTGCTTTGCACTTGTTCTCACCAACTAACGCGCGTACCCGGCAACCTATGGTTGCAGTGTCCAACCCGATGCCATACGGCACGAATAAAAAATGCCCCGTTGGGACATTTTTTATTCGTGGCGGATGGTGAGGGATTTGAACCCCCGAAGGTCTTATTTCATACCTTGTCCGATTTCAAGTCGGATGCATTCAACCGCTCTGCCAACCATCCGGGAACGCGATTTTGCAAACGTAT
The DNA here is from genome assembly GCA_905233975.1 of uncultured Alphaproteobacteria bacterium. Lineage (GTDB taxonomy): Bacteria > Pseudomonadota > Alphaproteobacteria > Rs-D84 > Rs-D84 > Enterousia. Next base: position 70,229 of record CAJOGD010000006.1, read on the forward strand.
GTTATAGTATTTTTTTCAAAAACGCAAATAAAATAATCGGACAGGCGTCTAGGCATTGGCCCCGAAAAAAACGCCGTCATACCGCGCTATCGGGCCCCACAAAAAACGTGCAACGTTTTTTGTGGGTGATTTCACGCGGTATCTCGTCAGTGTTGCAGAGCGTAAACTCCCCTTCGCCCGGGGAGATTCCGCGTCAAGCGCGGAATGACGGGCCGCTAATTACCGTTATTGATTCTGGGGGATATAGATTATATTGTTAATATCCGGCCCGGCGGTAAGAGCCGATTCTGATAAAAATGTATTATTAACCGAGTCATATAGACCAATAGAATTATCAGAATTCTTCCTTGCCGGTATATAATTTCGAACTAACACATCGTTATCATATACTTTCATCTCATAGAAATTACCGCTAAACCTAGGGGTACCTGTTGAGCCGTTGCTATTACCGATCGTCAACGTCCTTGAACAAGTGAATGTTCCCACATTTGTGTATGGTACCAAATTTCCATTAAAGTTAAATCCATGTTTATCCTGTACCAATTCGTTGATCACATTGGGAACTATCCCTGTTCCAGTCACTGTAACATTACCAAATCGTTCGTTCCCTGTTGCTATAAGATAGCAAGTTATTCGTGGATTTGAAGTGCCGGTTCCATAAACCCAAGAGCCGTTCGTCGTTCCCATAAATTTTGAAACAATTTTTGTGTCCTGATTTGGGGTAAAACCTGTATCTAATTCTTGGGCCCCATTAAAAGTTATATACTCCACCGGTGTGTAGTCAGATGGGACAAGGGTGGTGTATGGGGCTTCCTGATATGCCGTTGCGGTCGAACCTTTTTCTATTTGAATTGTGTTTAAGGTACTGTTAAATATTGCACTATTGGTTTGAACAACGATCCATTTTGCTGTCGCCGGTGTTGTAAATGTATATGTGCCGGGATTCGTTGTTTCACGATGTATAAAGCTGTATGGTATGTTGGTTTGGTCGGTGGTGGTTGGTAATGTGGGGGTATCTATTGTTGCAAACCTGTATATGCTGCCACCATCGGTAAAACCGGAAACGGTGTATGTCGTGTTCGGCTCGCATGGGCACGCCAAAGATTTTGAGCCATTTGCATAATACCAATATCCGTCCATAGTTGCGGCAAGGCTTCTGTTTCTAAATATCCAAGAATTATTTGTTTTATCGAATAAATTGCGACTTTCACCATTATTATGTATTGAGTAGACCCAGCAAAGATCTGTGCCGGGTTTGTATTCTGAACAAAGGAATTCGCTATCAAGTCCTTTCTTTAATGCGGCGTTGAATGTTTTTGCGTCGATAAGGTTGTTGCTTTGTTCAATGTACGTGCCGGTGTCTTGGTAAATACCCTTGGCGCCGATTTTCCCGGTCGTGCCAGTGTAGGTGACGGCGGTATGGTCGTTGATTGGGGCGATGTCATCCTGTTTTGTGGCAAGTTTAGTATTCACACCACCAACCATGGGAAGTGACGTGTCGGACGTGCTGGACCCCAGGTTCGATGTGACGGCACGTTTTTGCACCGTTCCGGCCGAATCGGTATATTCCATGGCTTTGTTTTGTTCCGCTGTAAATTTATCCTGACGCGTGTCAAGTTCGTGCGTCACGTATTTCAATGATGTCGCGGTTTTCCGGTCCGCGGCTTCCTCCGCCACCGCCGGCAGCACCGCCGCCATCAACCCGAACAACAAAAACTTTTTCAACTGCATGTTATACTCTCCTTTCGCTTTTTACCACTACCCCGCCACTCCTCGTGGTCCTCCCCTTCGGTTATCACCCACAAAATTTTTCAAATTTTGCGGGACCCGATTGTGCGAAGGGGAATAAAAACTACCGCGGTGAAAACCAAGCGGCCGGGGTGTTAGCAAATCATAACAGCGTTGATCCCAATGGCTTTCGGCGAACCTATTGTATTACCATCGGCACCCCGAACCATATCGTTCGGGGGGATTTAACGATGCAAAAGCAAGGAAATCACAATGGATAACGATGCTATGCACCGGCTGTTATGGGCCTGCTAGAGCCCCGAACCAAGTTCCCACTTAGTTCAATGAAAATCATAACACAATTTATTAAAACACGTCAAGCAATAAATGTCTTTACACCGCGCGAATAAATTTTTATAATCCGATTGCTATGAAAAAAATTATTAATTCTATTAAAAAATTTATTAACGGCGATCCCAAAAATGGACGCATTAAATGGTCACTCTATGTTCGCATTTGGCGCGAAATCGGCGTTCCGCAATTAAAGTGGATTATCGCCGGTGTTATCGCAACGATTGGCGCCGCCGCGGCCGAAGGTTATACGATTACGCTTGTTCAACGCGTTGTCGATCAGGCCTTTATTGAAAAAAATATGGATTCAACATATATTGTCGGGTTGCTTATTATCGCCGCCTTTGGTGCCAAGGGCGCGTTTCGTTATGCGCAAACTTTGTTGATGTCCAAGGCGGGCTTGAATGCCAGTGCGATGTTGCAAAAGCGTATTTACAATCACATGGTGCGCATGGACATTTCCGGATTCTTTGGCGAAGGAATCGGGAAACACCTTAACTATTTCTGGGTCCAGGCGGGCGCGGTTTTGAATTTGGTAACCGGGACGGTGGTCAAGATTGTTCAAGAAATCGCGACACTTGCCATTACACTTGGGCTTATGGTTTATTATGCACCACAAATGTGCGCGGTGCTGCTGTTCTTGGTGCCGGCGATTATGTTGCCGATGGTGGCGATTATGCGGCGGCGGCGTAAGTTGTCGCGGCAATCTTTTGGCATCGCGAATGATGTGTCGCAACATTTGAATCAAACTTTGCGCGGGATTAAAACTATTCAATCCTTTGCCACCGAAGAGTCTGAGGCAAAACGTTTCGCAAATGTTCTGAATAATTCGATGATAAATTCGTATAAAAGCGCCCAGGCGAACGGTTTGCAATCGCCATTGTTAGAGGTTATGATTTCGATTGGCCTTTGTTTGGCGATGATTCTGGGCGGGCATTTTATCGTTAGTGGCGCGATTACGACCGGTGATTTTACGGCGTTCCTGTTGGCACTGACCGCCGCGTACAAGCCGGCGAAGTCAATCACAAACACCGGCGATACGGTGCAACATGGATTGCTGGCCGCGGAAATTTTGTTCGATTTCTTGGATACCAAACCGACAATTCGCGACACGAAAAATGCAACCGTATTGCGTGCGGTGCGTCCGTCGATTGAATTCAAGAACGTAAAATTTTCATATGTCCCAGAAGAGCCTGTGTTGCGTAATATCAACCTGCGCGTGCCGGCGGGCAAGGTTTGCGCCCTGGTCGGGCCAAGTGGCGGCGGCAAGACAACAATGTTTAATTTGATTGAACGATTCTATGATCCGAACGATGGTATCATCGCGATAAATGGAACGGACATTAAAAAGTACACTCTGAATTCGTTGCGCAAAAATATTTCAGAGGTTTCACAAGACGTGTTCTTGTTCAATGATACTATCGAAGCAAACATTAAATACGGCGCGCCAAACGCATCGCACGAAGCGGTTGTCGCGGCGGCGCGGGCGGCGAATGCGCACGATTTTATTACGGCGTTTCCACATGGGTATGAAACAAGCGTGGGCGAAGGTGGCGCGTTGCTGTCGGGCGGACAAAAGCAACGCATCGCGATTGCGCGTGCGATACTAAAAGATGCGCCGATACTGCTGCTGGACGAGGCGACATCCGCCCTGGATACCAAGAGTGAGAAACTGATACAAGAAGCTTTGCGTGACCTGATGCGCGGGCGGACGACGTTTGTTATTGCGCACCGGCTTTCGACGATTTTTGATGCCGATATGATTTGCGTTATCAAGGACGGCGAAATTATCGAACAGGGAACCGACGAAGAATTGGTCAAACTTGGCGGCGAATATAAAAAACTGCGCGACATTCAGGTGAAGAGTAAGAAATAATGGGAAGTTCCGACTTCGCCAAGGCTACGTTGGACATGGGTTAGTGAAAAGCCAGTTCGTCTTGTTTTCCCAGACCAAAAAATAAAAACCGCAAATGCGGTTTTGATTTTTTGGTGGGGCCACAGGGACTCGAACCCTGGACCCAATGATTAAAAGTCATTTGCTCTACCAACTGAGCTATAGCCCCAGAACTTTCTTTTCCAGCAGTTCGGCGGAGATTATGACACATTTTTTACAAAAAGCAAGAAAATTATGGTGCACGCCAAAAAAATTATTCCGCCGGCGCGTCTTTTGGCGCCGCGCCCGCGGGTCCGGCAAGTTCCGCCTCGGCCAGTAATTGTTCGAACTTCATCGCGATTGCCGCCCCGGAATCCAGCCAATCCACGACTTTTTCGATAGTGTTTTTGACGTGCCGCGCGATAATCCGCCGATTCCCGCGCAGGTGATGTTCATTTACCACGTGCGATATGTGCCGCCCCAGTTCCGTCAGCAACCGCAAATCGTCGGTCGAAAGCACGTTTTCGCGCCCGTATCGATAGATAATATTTTCCAATTCGCCGTAATACCCATGCAGCAACCCCATGCACTTGCCGTCCATGCGCAATTTTTTGATTATGTACGCCTCGCTTAAACTCTGCATCTTGTTTATGCCCATCAGTGTCGTGCGGCCGCGCAGCCCCAGCATTTTGCGCAACACCAAAACCACGTGCAGCACCAGTGTGTTTATTTTCTCGTCAACATTGACCGTCATGGTTTCTTGCAGCCGCCGCGATACGCGCGAATTCGTATAGTCGTAAAGCAAAAACACCAACGGTATCGCAAGCAAAGACGCCGATATATTCGTAATTAAATCTGCGACATTTGGGTCACTGACGTTGTCGAGTGATATAGTGAACAACAGAACGCCGCCCAAAATGGACGCGACATAAGGCAACGCACGCAACACAAAATCCCGGACTTTTTCCCACATGCGACATATTATACCGCCCCGCCCCACCGTTGTCATTGTGAATGGATTCCGCAAAACCGCCGTCATACCGCGGAAACGCGGTATCTCCCCGGCGTTGCAGAGAATTAGACCGCGACAAGCCCGACAAGATTCCGCCTTTCGGCGGAATGACGGGACTCTGTTTTCCCTTTCCCACTTGAAAATTCGTCAAATTTGCACTATAATAATATAGTCTGGGGCGAGGTAGAACCAAAGGAGTCGGCAATGGCGAGCATAGATGGTTTTTTAACAACTTATTTTAAACAGTTGCACTTTAATTCGATGTCGCCAGAGGTGCGCGCGCGTTGGGAAGAGTATATGAAACTTCCCGATTTAAACTGGTCTATGAAGGACTGGCGGCGCGAACTTATGCACGAAACCGCGCCAGACAGCGGCGAATACGTCAATTTTGATTTACCTAGTATCAAAGAAGGCGAAAATACGGCGCGTGTTGATGCAGGCCTTAAAGACCCCGGTTTAACGGACGATCAGATTAAAGATTTATACAAATATATGAATGCGGCCGTCAGTGGAATGGCGGAAGATAAAAAAATCAATAATGCTGAATTCAAGACTGCGAAAGACTTTGTTAATGACTTTTACGGTACTTTTGAAGTTGGCGAACCACCTGTTTCACATACGAATATATTCAATATTATTAAAGTTTCTTCGCCAACAAAAACTACATTGGAAGATATTATCAGACTGCCAAATGGCGCGTTGCACATTTTGAAAGCCCCTGTTGAAAGGGCGCTTGAACAAATATCTGGCGAAAAAAAATTAACTTTTGATAAACTTATCGAAAAAATACAAAAAGGCGATTATGATAAAGACAGCGCGTTCAGAGAACAATTAATCAAATTGTTTGAAAACATAGAGAATTTCGCGCCATACAGCTGGTTAGATTATACGCCCGATGGTGGTGCGACCTATCCAAACAAGACAAATTTATATCAGTTTACAGGAACTTTACGCGACAGCCTGGTTGAAGGATTGAAACCCGAACCGTCTGATGACGTAATAGAACGTTTTAAACGCGGTTATGGTAATGTTTTTGAACGTATCTATAAAAAACCAAAGGTCAAAGCACTTTTTGCAGAACATGACGACAATGGTATTATTGCCGCGTTAGATGCTGCGCGCAATGCTGTTAATTATGACGTTCCGGATCAACCGAATTATCTTTATCCCAAAACAGAAAAACATCTAAATGCCCCCCAACGTATAAAAAAGGCAATAGACGATTTTTATGAAAATAATCTTGAAAAATATTTTAACAATCTTGGAGGCGACAGATTATTTAAGTCCAAACCTGCACGCGATATTGTAAAAGGAATCAACAAAGCAAAAATTAAACGTACTGGTGGTTTAGATGAAATATTAACCAATTCTGACAAAATTAAAAAGGAAATAGAACACGAATCCACAAGTACCGGGTCACATTTTGAATGGTTCCTTAAAGAAATGAAAGTTATCAAGGATGCCGATGACAAGGCTTTTGAGGCTTGTTTGCGTAATGGTGTATCTTTGCGTGGTGTTGTGCAAAGAGTGATTATGGACGCAGTTAGTGCCGGAAAAGTCGCAGAAGCAAAAACCGCGCTTGAAATTTTATCTGTTATGAAATATGAAAACACCACAAGTAAAACATTGGACGCAATAAAAGAAGATAAGGATTTATTCAAATATTTCTCTAATCTAGAGCTTGCAAAGAAGAACGAGGGCACCAAGTTTGTTGCAGAAGCCATGGATAAAACCATGCGCATTGGCGGTATCGCCATCGCAACAATGGCCACTGTTGCCGTCAATACCGTTCGCAAATTGGGCAGCAAGATTCGCAAAGAAAACAAAGACCTCAACGCAGCACATAATGCCAAGAAAGCAGAAAACGAACGAGATAAAACAGAATTGCAAAATAAAATCGAGGATAACAGAAGAAACGAAGCTCAAAAACAACGAGAAAAAGAAGCTGTAATATCAAGGTACGGCGACGAGGATACAATTAACAATAAATTAAATGAAAAAAAGACTTATAAAGACCGTTTGACGTCTTATCTTAAAACAGAACTTGACAATATGGAAGCTTTTAAAAACAGGACTGGCGCCACAGATGATGAAGTCAATGCATATGACACATTTGTACAATGGTACGAGAAATACATGAATGATGGCACCGCTATACCAGATGCTGTTTATGATGCTATGCCGGATACAATGAAAGTATATACAGATAAAATCAAAAGACTTTTACGCGCATATCCCGCTGTTAATGATCACTTGACCCAAGCCCAAGAAACAAAGAAAATTTTTGATGAGGCTTCAAATGCATTGACTGTTGCCAGTGACGAATTAGCTGCAAATCAAAAAAAACTGGATAGTTGGGATACAGATCACAAAGATAAGTATGATGAACTTATTAAATATTGGAATGAGTTGGAATTTGGACGCGATATGCACCTTGGACGTGTCTTTGGCGGTATGTATAGCAGATTTGGCAACAAGAAAACCCAACAAGAAAAGTATTTCGCAAAGTTTAACAATGGAATACCGTCCAGATAATCCCCCTGCCCCCGGCGGGGGCATTTTTTGTTGAAATATAAAACACCTGGTGCTACACTTTCGCGCGTAATGCAATAAACATGAACCAAAAGGAACGAATATGTATATTATGGCGCTGAACTGTGGATCGTCCAGTTTGAAATATCAAATCTTTGACGCCGACACGAAAAAGCAAATTGTTGGTGGAAATGTTGAAAAAATCGGTTTGCCGGATTCTTTCATCACGCAAAAATATCCTGATGGAACCAAAGAACGCAAAGAAACCCCGATGCAAAATCATAACGATGCGCTGAATGTCGTTATGGGCATGCTGCGCGCGGCCTCGGTCGATATGAATGAAATTCGCGGGATTGGGCATCGCGTTGTTATGGGCGGTTCGAAATTTGCCGCGTCCGTTGAAATTACCGACGATGTTATGCGCGAAATTCAGAACTGGCGCGATTTGATGCCGTTGCATATTCCGGCGTCACTGATGGGAATCGAAAGCGCGCGCCAAATGTTGCCGAACGCGACCCAGGTTGCCGTCTTTGACACCGCGTTCTTGCAAACCATGCCGGAATACGCGTATCGCTATGCGGTGCCGGACGCGTGGTATCGCGAACTGGGCGTGCGGCGCTATGGATTCCATGGGACCAGTCACCTGTACGTGTCAAAGCGCGCGGCGGTTATGCTGGGCAAACCTGCGGCGGATTGCAATTTGATTACCATGCACATCGGTTCGGGCGCGTCGGGCGTTGCGATTAAGGCTGGGCGCGCGGTTGATACGACATTGGGCATGACGCCGACGGCGGGCCTGATGATGGGAACGCGGCCGGGCGATGTTGATGCGGGCGCGTTGCTCTATGTCATGGAGAAATTGAAACTGTCGCCGGAACAGATGACAAAGCACATGAACAAAGATTCCGGGCATGTCGGTATTACAAAATGCTTTTCTGATCGGCGCGAATTGGAACAGAACCGCGAAACAAATGCCGATTGCGAATTGTCGCTGAAGATGGAAGTGCACAGTGTAAAGAAATATATCGGCGCGTTTATGGCGGAACTGGGGCATGTTGATGCGTTGGTATTTACCGCGGGCGTTGGCGAAAACGATGATTACCTGCGCGGGAAATTCTGTGAGGGATTGGAAGAATTGGGAATCAAAATTGACGCGGATAAAAACGCAAAAGCGTTGGGACGCCTGGACGCCGGTGAATCCGTAATCAGCGCGGACGACAGCAAGGTCAAAGTTTTCATGATTCCGACAAACGAAGAAATCGTTATCGTCGAAGATACACTTGGCATTATGAACGGCACGTATAATCCGGATCATCTAAAGATGGATTATTCCTTTGCGAAATAGTAAATAGTGTAAGTGATTAGTGTTAGTGATTAGTGTTAGTGCGCGGGGCTTTTGTCCCGCGTTTTTCATTTTTCAAAAAAATGTTCTTGATTAAATTCAATCAAATTTGTTAAAATAAAAACTGAACTGAGTGGGAACTTGGTTCGGGGTCGTCGTAGGCCCACAGTAAAGGCGACAAAACTGTCGTATCCGCACAGTGTGTGGCGCCTTGGGCGTCTTTTATTGTGCATACCCCGACTTTGGTCGGGGTGCTGTTGGATATAAAACAGGTTTACCGAAGTCCTGCAGGATCATGCTTTACTGTGATTTACGAACACCCCGACCGCTTGGTTTCCACCGCGGCATTTATTTTAGTGTAAGTGTTAGTGCAAGTGGTTAGTGAAAAAAGGGGAGGAAAATGTTTTTGAAAAAGTTTTTATTGTTCGGGTTGATTGCGGCAGTGTTGCCGGCGTTCGCCGAAGAAGTGGCGGACCGGAAAACGGCAACGTCGCTTAAATACGTCACACACGAATTGGATACGCGTCAGAATAAATTCGGCGCGGACACTAACAAAGCCATGGAATATACAAATTCGGCCGGAACGGTGCAAAAACGTGCGGTCACATCGGAACTGGGGTCCAGCACGTCCGACACATCACTGCCCATGGTTGGAGGTGTGAACACGAAACTTGATTTGAAACAGGACGATATTGACCCCGTAAACGACCACACCGCCGTCACATATACTGGAACGGCCGGCGGTATCGGGCGGAAAGGAATTTATCAAACAACCGGCACATACACCGATCAAAGCGACAACCTTATCGACGCAAAAACATTTAATGCCGCATTAAAGAAAGGACTTGATATTGAATTCAAGTGCAAGGAAACCAAACCCGGCACAGACCTTTGTTGGGTTTATTCGATACATAATGAAACCGAAGAAAAAACAAAAAATTTATTAAACCCATCATTTATGGACAATTCAACATATGAAACGGTGACGGTAAACGGCGTAACGATTGATCGTGCAAAAATATTGCCAACGGAAAACGGGAAAACATATACATTATCCGCAACATTGATTGCCAATGATGGGGGGACATATTTTTACTATCTGGCTGAGATTTTCCCAGATGGCACCTATAGCAGTCAATCCCAGCTTCCTTGCCACTACATGTGGACTAATTACACCAGCGCAAACACTAACACAACCGTTGAAAAAACATGCACATTTACCACACACGATAATGCGACATATTTGGTGAATTTTGCTAATTCATCGTCTGTAGATTATCTAACATTAACAAATTATCAAATGGAAGAAGGTGCGACCGCAACGCCATACGTTCCGTACGGCAACGTTTATATCCCGCAAAATCAATGATGACGTTTTTATTGTGCGCATGGGTGCGCCGGACAGTGTCTTAGTAGCTTCGCAGTTGACTATATTTGGAGAAGCGCACTGTTTGGACTTAAGTATGAAGAGTATGACGATTAAAAAATAATTTTCTTGCTCTCTGCAAGCCTAAGGAGATACCGCCCTTCGCCGGTATAACATTTATATTTAACCACTTACACCGGCCACCAAAATATGTTATAATTGTCCAAAAGGAGTAGAGAGATGAAAGTGGCGATTATTGGTATCGGGACCGTTGGTTCGGCCGTTGCGACGGCGGTAAAGAATACGGGACTTGTGCATGAAATTGTTTTGTTTGACCGCGATGCGGTGCGCGCACGCGCCGCCGCCGAAGATTTGGGTCATGCGGCAAGTTTTGGTTTTGATGTGAACATTTCCCCAGCAAATAACTATCGCGCCATTCGTGGTTCGGACATTGTTATTATCGCCGCCGGCGCAAATCAGAAACCGGGTGAAACGCGCACCGATTTATTACAACACAATGCCGATGTTATTCGCGACATTGTGCCGCGGGTCATGGCGAACGTTGACCCAAAGCGTGTGGTTTTAATCCTGGTGACGAACCCGTTGGACGTCATGGTTATGTTGGCGCAGAAACTTTCGGGATTGCCGCCGGCGCGCGTGATTGGAACCGGAACCATGTTGGATACGGCGCGGCTGCGCACGATACTTGCGCGGGGGTTGTCCGTATCACCGCAATCGATTCATTCCTATGTCCTGGGTGAACATGGCGACAGCAGTGTTGTTGATTGGTCGTCGATTACCGTCGGCGGATTGACAATCGACGATTTTTGCCGCCAGTTAAAAATTCCACTGACCGCCGCAATCCGCAACAGTATCGAAGAACACGTTCGCAACGCGGCGTATGAAATTATTCGCGGGCGCGGTGCAACGTGGGACGGAATCGGCGCCGCGGTCGCAGACCTGTTGAAATGCATAATAAATGACGAACATCGGATTTTAACTGTATCGATTGCCGCGGGAACGGGCGCGCATGTGTTGGCCATGTCTTTGCCACGCATCGTTGGCGCGAACGGCGTGATTGCGACATTGAATCCGAAAATGTCGGCGGCGGAATCCGCGGCATTGAAAAAAAGCGGGAAAATCATTCAGAAAAATTTTTCACACCTTGGGTAACAAAACGCGGAAAACATACCCGACTTTTGGCAAACATTCATATTTATACTGCGTGACCCATGTGCTAAATTTTTTGGCACAGGGGGGACGCGATGTCATTAGAAATCGAATATCAAAAATTGCCGAATGGTGATGGATTTTGTGCAAAATATAACGGCAACAAAATCGGCGAAATAGACATTGTCTATGTTGGTGCAAATCGTTTAATCATTGAATCTACGCACATCGACAGCGCGTTTGAAAACACCGAAGTATGTCGGAACCTGGTGCGGTGTGTTGCGAATTTCGCGCGACACGAACACAGGAAAATTTTATCACTGTGTCCGCGTGCGCAATCTATATTCAACCGGTATGCGGAATTTGACGATGTCAGACTTATGAAATTCGCCGCATGAAGGTTATTCCACATTCAAATTATCGACGACGAATTTCCAATCGATTAAATATTCAAGGAAATTTTCAACAAATTCTGCGCGCCGATTTTGATAGTCCAAATAATACGCGTGTTCCCACAAATCCAAAACCAGCACAGGTTTCAATCCATGTGCAATCGGTGTGTCCGCATTTTTCGTCGCGATAATTTCGAATTTATTATCGGGCCGCGCAACAATCCAAACCCAACCAGAACCAAAGACATCGTTCGCAACCGATTTAAATTGTTCTTTGAATTCGGCCACGCCGCCAAACGCGTCCGATATTAAATCAGGAATAAAATTATTGCCGCGCCCAAGGCAATTGAAAAAGAATTCATGATTAAAAATTTGCGCCGCGTTGTTGAAAATTTTTGTCGCCGATGAATCTTTGGCGGATTCCAAAATAATTTCGCGCAAATCCATATCGGCATACTTTGTCCCGGCGATGAGTTTATTCAGGTTCGCGATATACGCGCCCATGTGTTTGTCGTGATGCGTGCGCACCGTTTCAACGGACATGTATGGCACAAGGTCTGTTTCGCGAAATGGTAATGGATATTCGTTAAGGTTGAACATTTTTATCTCCTTTTTTTTCTTATTCTGACAAAAATGTGCGAAGGCGGCCACAGGAAAAATAGTTTATTTTTAATCAAAAATGACTTGCACTGGGCGCATGGATATTTCTATAATCATCATACAAAGTAAAAAGGAGAAAAGATGAAAAAGTCAATTTTGTTTGGTGCGGTTTTGGGTGCGATGTTTATTGGTAATGCGATGGCCGCGGATATAACAATTTACTATTCGCCGACGTGTCCACATTGTCATCATGCGCGCGAATTTATTTCACAAAATCTTGTTTACGAATATCCGAACCTGAACGTGACGACGGTCAATGTAATGGAATCGGCGAATCGTGATGAATTTATAGCGACACTTAAAAAGTGCGAATATAAATCGGGTGGCGTGCCGGTTATGGTTGTTGGCGAAAAATGTTTCCAGGGCTATGGCGCATCCATGGGCGACGATATTCGCGCGGCCATAGAGGTTGACATGAACGCCGACGCCAAGGCGGTTGCCGCCGAAAATAAAAAGGCGATGGAATCAGATGCCGATGCTTTCCGCAATGCGAACGCGGGCCGCGCATCCGCAATCGTTGAACGCGTTGTTGAAAAATCAGACGTAAAAAAAAACTAACAACGGTAAATGAAAACTGGTTCTATTACGGAATTTTGGCGATTTTAGTGGTGGGATTGGTTGCCGTTTTATTGCGCAAGAAAAAATAAAAAGCGAGATGACACATGTTTAATTTGACCGGACTTGATTACGCATACATTGGAATACTGCTTGCCTCTACGGTGTGGGCGACGATACGCGGCGGCATTTATGAAACCATCGCAACGTTGTCTTGGGTTGTGGCGGCGATAACCGCGCGGTTCGTGTCACCGATGTTGGACAAATTACTCCAAGGCTGGTTTGGCCTGCCCGAATCAACCGTCGGAACGTTGGTCGCATCGTATTTCATTGTGTTCTTTGTCATACTGTTAATTGTCGGGTTCTTTAACCAAAAACTGCGCGACCGCATTCAGGCAAGCATAATGAGTGTGACGGATCATACACTGGGCGTGATATTCGGAATCGTTCGCGGTATTGTCGTTATGGGCGTTTTCTATTGGGTTGCGCTGTGGTATTTTTCTGATGCACCGCGTGTGCCGGCATGGATGGTTGATTCGCGGACGCGTCCGTTAATGCAGATGACGGCATTAAAGTTGGACGAATGGTTTATCCCCGGTCAGACAAGCAAACTGTTACTGCGTGATATCGAAGGTTCGCGTGAGGCGCAAAAGATATATGAAAACCTGATTAATCCGCGCGTGGTTGATGATTCAACCAAGGGTGCGTCCAATGAATCCGCCGCCCCGGAAGAAACAGGCTATAAAAATTCTGAACGTGGCGCGTTGGAAAATCAACTGTTGCAAATTGAAAATGTGGCAAACGCGGTTGAAAAACGCGAACGCGAAAATCAAGATAACAAGTAAGACTCTGCATATTTGTCCGCCTACGCTTTGCTACGGCGAGCCCCTGCCCTTAAAATGATAATTATTTTACCAGCGTGATTTGTCTATGATTTTATACAGCGCGCCGCAAAAAATAAAGCAAAAAAATATTGACATTTGTATTTTTTGTATTATAATGAAAATATTATTCAAAGGAGTTCATATATGATAAAAGGGGGCCAACCTTTTACAGAGAAACAACTTTTCCAATCCGTTGATGAATTGGCGTCGGTTGACATTAGCCCATATATATCAAATCCATTGATGCGCAGTATTGACAGAGGAAAAAATTCTTTTGATTTACGTAAAATATCCCCGACACAATATTGTGAACGTATTCAAAAGGAACACGATGCTATCCCGTCAAGCGCACGCGAACTGGACAGACAACTGGCCGCCAAGGGTTTCGACACACCCTATAAATTTTCATATGACTATAACATGTCCCAACAAATGCGTGACCGAATTGTCAAAGATGGATGGATCCTAACATATTTCCAAGACGTATTTAATCATCCAGATTTGCCAAGAAATGAAGTGGTACATAATAAACAATTTGAACAAAACATATTAAATGCATTGCGTGTCACATATATGTATGCAGCATGTATTTTGCAATATAACCCTGGCATTTATGATTTCACAAATCTTCTTGAGAACCCCTTCAAAGGGTGGTACCATGTTCTGAATTTTGTAATTGGTGCCGGATACGGATTTCATCCTTTGGATATAAAATTTCATGAAAAAGTTTTTATCAATAATTACTACTGTGATCAAAAAGAATGCGAAAACCAACGCACATTTAAAAATCGGTGTAAAGAACAGTATGATATTGACGCAGGTTGTCTGATTTTATCACCTGAAAATATGGAAAAACTAAGAAACATATTAACCCGTCAAAACACACCAAAAATTGAAAGATAATATAAAATATTAACATTTTGCCCTTCGGGGCATTTCTTTATCATTATCATATTTTTACGATTTTTTACAATTTTACGAATTTTAATTCATAACAAAAGAAAAACCGCACAAGTGCGGTTTTTGCTAACAAAATTTGTGGTGCCGGTTATCGGACTTGAACCAATGACCTACTGATTACAAATCAGCCGCTCTACCAACTGAGCTAAACCGGCAATGCCCCATAATTATACATATTGCGGGACATAAAGCAAGAAAAAATTTCAAAATAAATCTTGCAAATGGCGGGCGGCGGGCTAGTATTATACTCATGATAAAACTACCTGAACTTTTGGCGCCGGCGGGGACGCTGGACGCATTTAAAACCGCGATTTTATACGGTGCTGACGCGATTTATGCCGGGCTGCCGGGGTTTTCGATGCGCGCGCGTGCCAAGATTACAACGGACGAGGTTAAAACCGGTATCGAACTTGCGCACGCCGCCGGGAAAAGGGTTTATTTGGCGTTCAACCTGTTTGCGCATGATAATGAGTATGCAAATATGCCGCGCGTTTCCGAAATCATTCGGTATCTGGCGCCGGACGCGCTTATTGTATCCGACCCCGGGGTTTTGATGTGGGTGCGCGAACACCACCCGGACATTCCGATTCACATTTCGACCCAAACGAACATTTGTTCCGCCGCGTCGGTAAAGTTTTGGCAGGCCGCAGGCGCATCGCTTTGCGTCCTTGCGCGTGAGGTTTCACATCGGGAATTTATTTCCATTCGGCGCGCATGCCCCGATATAAAACTTGAAATTTTTGTGCATGGTGCGATGTGCATGTCGTATTCGGGACGGTGCTTGCTGTCGAACTTTATTACGGGCCGGCCGGCGAATCGCGGTGCGTGCGCGCAACTGTGCCGGTGGAAATACGATGTGATTTTGCGCGAATGCGAAACCGGTATTGAAATGCCGATTACCGAAGACGAACGTGGCGCGTATATTATGAATTCCAAAGATTTGTGTTTGATGCCGCGCCTGCGCGAAGTGATTGAATCCGCGCCGGATTCGTTAAAAATCGAAGGCCGCAACCGCAGTGAATATTACGTGGGCAGTGTTGTTCACGCGTATCGTGCGGCGTTGGACGACTATGCGCGCGATCCGGAAAATTTTGATTCGGCAAAATATATGGAAATGCTAAACGTATTGGAATCGCGCGGATATACGACGGCGTTCTTTGATGGGCCGGTGCCACCGGACGCGCATAATTATGATTCCGCGCGGTCGGCGTCCGAATATCATGCGGCGGGCGTAGTTGTGGCGCATGGCGATTCGGAAATCACACTGGAACTGCGCAATGAAATTAGGGCCGGCGATGAAATAACCTTTGTTATTCCGCACGAAACGCGCGGTGTGCGGGTGCAGATAAAACAAATCATAAACGCGGCAAATAATTCCATTTTACCGAAACTGTCGGCGGGTCAAAATAATGCGATAAAGATTCCGCGCGAATGGATCGGCGCCGGCGATTTTGATAAATTGGCGCCATTTGTCTTGGCGTATAAACACAAATAATTCGTTTTTTTACCGCAGTATGGCGTTATTGATTCTGGGGAATATAGAGATTGTTATTGGTTGCCTCTGGGCCGGCGGCAAAGTTTGTGTTGGCCGGAACACTGGGGAAGAATCGGCCGGATACCGTATCATACATGCCGACTTTGTTATCGCTGTCTTGACGCGCGGGGATAAAGTTTTGAATCAAATCGCCGTTGGCGTCCCAAACCCTATATGAATAATATTTTGATTTTGCATTACTGGTCGGAGTTGTGCCAGCCGGATTGGCGGTTCCCAAAAACAGGTTATAATTAAACACGAATGATGAGTCATGTCCCTCTGAACGGCCTTTATCAACACCGTCAAAATATACTTCCCCATCAACTATGCGTAATATATGACGATTGGCATCTACTCGTGCCAAGGTCAAAAAACGATTGCCATTTGCAGGGGCTTCCCAGCGGATGCCCCACTTTGTGGAGTCTATCCATGTAAAGCTCATATTTTGCCCTTGCCAATCGGACTGATTAAATACACCCCAATTTCGGTAATAGCTAGCATCGGATTGTTGGAAATCTAGTTCATATGTATAGTTCATATGGCCCTTGATGCCCGTATCAATCCATTGATGTCCGTCGGATTCAATGTATTCCAACGGCGTATATCCCGGGGGCAAAAGTGTGTTATCCGTCGTTGGATTATGTATCGAATAAACCCAGCAAAGGTCTGTGTCGGGTTTAAATTCCTTACATTTAAATTCGTTATCAAGGCCGTTCTTTAACGCCGCGTTAAATGTTTTTGCATCGATAAGGTTGTCGCTTTGGTCGGTGTATGTGCCGGTTGTTTGATAAATTCCTTTCCGCCCTATTCCACCCGGTTGACCTGTATATGTGACGGCGGTGTGGTCGTTGATTGCGGCGATGTCATCCTGTTTCATGTTCAGTTTCACATTCACACCACCAACCATTGGTAATGATGTGTCGGACGTATCGCTACCCAAATCAGATTTGACCGCGCGTTTTTGAACATCGCCGGCCGAATCGGTATATTCCATGGCTTTGTTTTGTTCCGCGGTAAATTTATCCTGACGCGTATCCAATTCATGTTCGACGTATTTCAACGACGTTGCCGTCTTGCGGTCCGCGGCCTCTTCCGCCACCGCCGGCAACACCGCCGCAATCAACCCGAACAATAAAAACTTTTTCAAATACATTTTCCTCCCCTTTTCCTTTTTCTCGTCATCCCGGCGAAAGCCGGGACCTCCTCAGGCTTTCCGCGGATTTGGTCCGCGATGGTTCCGACGGGATTCCGCTTGGAATCACCCAACGCTGCGCGTTTTTCGCGGGACCCGATACCGCGGAATGACGGCACTTACACTAAAACAAACACCGCGGTGGAAACCAAGCGGTCGGGGTGTTAGCAAATCAGTGTTCTATTGATCCCATTGGGCTTTGGTTTGATCCTGTTGTATATCCCAACGGCACCCCGACCATACGTCAGGGATTGTCATTTTTATGACGGTGCGAAACATGGAAACCATCGTGAATGAAACACGTCCGGATTACGATGCAACGCACCGAGAACACTGGGCCTGCTAGAGCCCCGAACCAAGTTCCCACTTAGTTCAGTTTCTATTTTAACAAATTTGATTGAATTTAATCAAGAACATTTTTTTGAAAAATGAAAAACGCGGGACAAAAGCCCCGCGCATTAAAACTAAATCCTGTCCCACGAAGCCTTGGCGAAGTGGGAACACCAACACTTTAGTGCGGCATTTTAGCCTCGGTCATTTCGACATGCTTACGCAATTTTGGGTCATACTTACGACGTTTCACCTTGCCGGTGGCGGTCTTGGTATTTTTCACAACCGTATAGAAATAACCGGTTTCTTTGTTTTCAAGTTTGATAACTTCTTTGCTGCCTTTTTTAGATGCCATTTTATTTGCCTTTTTATTTACGTTGTGCCAAATGATAGGTTATTTTTTACTGGAAATCAAGTATTTTTTATCATAACATATTTTGCATGTGGGCCTGTGGCGAAATTGGTAGACGCGCTGGATTTAGGTTCCAGTGGGGAAACCCATGGGGGTTCAAATCCCCCCAGGCCCACCAAATTTTCTTTGCAAACGTTGAAAATTTGAGTGCCACGCCGCAGCATTGTTCACAATTACAAAGTAAATTTCAGACTTATCGGCGAAGGCGGGCAAAATTCCAGACACCTTAATACACCGGATAATCGCGCAGTGGCCCGTTTGGCCGCGACAGGTCGGATTTAACCCCGCACGCACAAAGCGTGAATGCACACAGCAAAATCAAAACTAATTTTTTCATATTTTCACCATTTAATCGCATCAGCGAATTCCAAAAACTTTCTCGACTTCTTCCCTATCATCAAAATGGATTTTATTGTCACCAATTATTTGATAGTTTTCATGACCCTTGCCGGCGACAAGGACGACATCATCTTCATTGGCGATGCCTTTCAAAAGTTCAATCGCCCGGTGCCGATCCGGTTCAATAATGACCCTTTTATCGTTGTTTGGCGAAAGTCCGGCAACAATATCATCGATAATTTTTTGTGGATTTTCATTACGCGGATTGTCACTTGTTATAACTATTACATCGGCAAGTCTTTCCGCAATCGCACCCATCTTGGGCCGCTTTGTTGTATCACGATTTCCGCCGCAACCGAAAACACAAACAAGTTTGCCATTCGCCGGCACGATTTCCTTTGCCGTTTTTAATACGTTTTCAAGTCCATCTGGGGTATGTGCATAGTCGATAATAACAAGCGGTTTTTTATTCACGACCTGGAACCGGCCGGGAACGCCGCCAATGTTT
Source organism: uncultured Alphaproteobacteria bacterium (assembly GCA_905233975.1). GTDB lineage: Bacteria > Pseudomonadota > Alphaproteobacteria > Rs-D84 > Rs-D84 > Enterousia. Next base: position 89,369 of record CAJOGD010000006.1, read on the forward strand.
TCCAATGTTTTTATTGCGTCCTGTATATTTATTCCCATGGCCAACGATGCCCCCAATGCCGCCAAGACATTATAGACATTGAATAATCCGTTCATATGCAACCGCACCGATTGTTTTACGTTTTTGGTTATCAGTGTGAATCTTATTCCGTCATTGGTAAAAACAATATCCGTCGCCATTAAATCCGCGTGATTTTTTATACCATAGGTTAGCGTTCGTACATCAGACGGAATTATTGACAACAGTCGTTGTCCATATTCATCATCAACATTTATTACGGCAAATCCGCCCTGTTCAATTTGCCTAAACAATTTTGCCTTGGCATTAAAATAATTTTCCATCGTGATATGATAATCAAGATGATCCTGGGTCAAATTTGTAAATATCGCACCATTGAAAGCGCATTTGCCCGTTCTGTTTTGATCCAAGGCGTGCGAACTTACCTCCATAACAACATTGTCGATGTGTTCGTTATCTTTTACCATTTTGAACACAGATTGCAATTGCGGCGCCAATGGCGTGGTGTTTCCGGTATCGTTATATGCGCCGTCGGACGACAGTTTGTATCCCATTGTCCCAATTAGTGCGCACTTTTGCCCGCCGTCTTCCAATATTTTTTGCACCAGGTGCGTAATAGTGGTTTTCCCGTTTGTTCCCGTAACGCCAATCAGGTTAATGTTTTTTGACGGGCCACCATAAAACCTGTCCGCAATATCGGCAAGATTATGCCGGCTAGAATCAACCAAGACCTGGGGGATACCCGGAATATCCAATTGCCTTTCAACCACCAACGCAACGGCACCCCTATCAATGGCCGCAGATGCGAAATCATGTCCATCGGTGTGTTCGCCGTTTAGGCACACAAAAATATCACCAGTTTCCGTTGTTCGCGAATTAAAGGAAATTCCCGTTACATCAACATCTTTGAAATTTATCAAAGTTTTGTCTTTAAGACAACCGACAAGTTCACTAAGTTTCATGCCCACCACCATATTGTTTGAAAATTCCCTGTGAATGATAATTTAAAATTAGACAATAAGCAATAGAATTTAAAGGGTTCGGTTTTGGCATACCGGGCGATTCATTATTTGAAATATTGTTAATTGCGCATTTATATGTTAAAATTAAACGTCAGCACAGGAAAGAAATGTCTTTTATTATTTTTGATACAGAATATACATCGTGGGCCGCCAAGAGAAATTAAAAATACCGCCGTTGGTGGTATTTTTGATTTCTGGCAGGGCCAAATTGACAACATTCGAACCGAAATATCACTGTATGAGGCAGAAATCATGGAAACTTTGGAGTTGTTAGAAGAGTTTTTGAATGATTTGAAACACTAAACCGACAGAATTATTTACTTGTGAAAAATTGTTGTAATTGCTATTATCCGATCGAAAGGAGTCAAAAATGAAAACAACCATCATAATCGCAATCGTAGCAATTTTAGGAATACTCGGATATTTTCTTATACCATGCAACAAATGGGATAATG
>CAJOGD010000007.1 GCA_905233975.1 uncultured Alphaproteobacteria bacterium
ACTCGTTCCGGTATAAGTGACGGCGGTGTGGTCATTGATTGGGGCGATATCGTCCTGTTTCGTGGCCAGTTTAGTATTCACACCACCAACCATGGGCAGTGATGTGTCGGACGTGTTGGTTCCCAAATCAGATTTAACTGTGCGTTTTTGAACATCGCCGGCCGAATCGGTATATTCCATGGCTTTGTTTTGTTCCGCGGTAAATTTATTTTGTCGTGTGTCCAATTCATGTTCGACATATTTCAACGACGTCGCCGTTTTGCGGTCCGCGGCTTCTTCGGCCACCGCCGGCAATATTGCCGCGAACAACCCGAACAACAAAAACTTTTTCAACTGCATTTAACTCTCCTTTCTCTTTTTTTCCGTCATCCCGCGCTTGACGCGGGATCTCCTAAGTGTTGCAGAGACTCAATCCGCGACGGTTCCGACGGGATTCCGGTTCCTGTCTCGCCGTAGCCTTGGCGTAGGCGGATTCGCCGGAATGACGGTATTAAAAACCACCGCAATGGAAACACGCGGTCGGGGTGGTAGAAAATCATCCATATCAGTGATTCCGGTGGTCTTTTGCCAAGGCATTATAACCACAGGCACCCCAACGCTGGGGTAAAAATCTATAACGGTGCAAAACACGAATGGAAATTACGTGGATTACGATGCTTTGCACCGGATACGGACGGGCCTTCTACAGCCCCGAACCAAGTTCCCACTTGGTCCACATGCATGATAACAAAAAAACTGGAATTCGGTCAAGTAGTTTTTATTTCGATTGACCGTTTATTTTATACAGGTGCCCCGCACGCGGTCCAAACTTCATAACATTCATCAAATGCCCATACAGTTCGATTTCCGCGTGGCTAAGATTCGCGTACATAACACCGCGGGTATTATTTTTGTTCAGTGCGGCGTGAATTTTTTTTGTTTTTTTATGAATAAAATTTCCTGTGGTGCAATCCAATTTTGCCGCAATCAGACACATCATGCTGGTTCGCTTTGCAAAAAATTCAATAGCACGCGGGTTCAGAAAAATTGCCGCCATCATAAATTCGCCGGACGGATTCTGGGGACATACATCGGCCGTTAGACATTTTTCGTTTTCCCGTAAAATTTTTCCTTCTGCGGCGGTCATGCACGACATTCCGTATATGTTTTTCATGCGGTGTTCCCTTTTAATTCAACAATTCGCGCGCCTGTTTCAACAGCCCAACCGCGGAATCAAGTTTTGCCCGGTCAATCGCGGCCACGCCCGTTGGGCGTTCGGGCTTAAACGCGTCATAGATTGGCGTTGCCGTCGGGCGCGGTTCGATATCCGCGGGCTTTATAGAAATCGGTTTTTGCGCGCGCGCGACCGTTTCGGAAAATTCCCCATTGCGAATCAGTTTTTTTACGCCCGCAATCGTCATGCCGCGGTTATACAATAAATCTTGGATAGTGCGCAGGCGCGCCACCATTTCGGCACGATAATACCGCCGGCCGCCCGCACCCGCCACCGGGCGCACAACGGTTGGGAATTGCTTTTCCCAATAACGCAGCGTATATGCCGGAATCCCAAGTTCTTGGGATACGGTATTTATCGGTGCAAAATATTCGTTATCCATTGTTTTCTTCCGCGTTTTCGGTGTCGTCGGCGCCGTCCGATTCAATAGATATTGCCGACATAACCTTTTCATTTTCCGCCGTCCGGAACAGCGTCACACCGGCGGTGCTGCGTCCGGCGATTCTAATATCCGATGCCGGCGTGCGAATAATTTTTCCGCCGTCCGTCACCATGATAATATCGTTGTCCGGTCCAACCGGGAACGATCCCGCGACCGCCGTATTTTTCCCACCAAGTTTGATGTTTGTAAATCCGCCACCGCCACGATGCGTAAGGCGATATTCATACGAACTTGTGCGCTTTCCAAATCCATTTTCAGATATTGTTAATATGAATTCTTCTTTTGCCGCCATTTCCGCCATTTTCGCGTCGTCCAAAACAAGCGTTGTTGTTTCTTCTTCGGCATCAGATTCTTCTTCGATACCGGTTGCGGCACGCCGCGCGGCGCGACTTTGTTTCACATACGCCGCACGCACCGCGGAATCAGATTCACCGCGATTCAGCATTGACATTCCGATAATGCGGTCATCGCGTCCAAGTGTTATGCCGCGCACGCCCGTTGAATTGCGCCCGGCGAATATACGAATTTCCGGAACCGGAAAACGAATGCAACGCCCGCGATATGTCGCCAAAAATACATCTTGATCTTCGGTGCAGGGCAGGACGGAAACCAAACTATCGCCGTCGTCCAACTTCATCGCGATTTTTCCATTCGCGCGAATCGAATCAAAGTCCGCAATACGATTGCGACGCACCGTTCCCGACGCCGTCACGAACATAAGGAAGTGTTCGCGACCCGATTCCCGTATCGCCGCCGCATCTTCTTCGGACACCGGCAAAATCGCGGTAATCGTTTCGTTTTCCGCAAGTGGCAACAGGTTGACCAACGGCCGTCCCTTGGCCGCGGCCGCCGCCTCTGGCAATTTATATGTTTTTAATTTATAGCAGAGCCCGCGGGACGAGAAGAACAACAGCGGCGTGTGCGTGTTCGCAACGAAAACCTGAACCACATAATCGTCGTCCTTGGTTGACATTGCGTTGCGTCCTTTGCCACCGCGCTTTTGCGCACGATATGTATCCAGTGAAACGCGTTTGATATACCCGGTATTAGAAACGGTCACAACCATATCTTCGCGGGCGATTAAATCTTCGATATCAATATCGATTTCCGCATCAGATATTTCCGTCCGACGTGGCGACGCCCAATTATCGCGCACCGCCGCCGTTTCTTCACGAATAATTTGCACAATGCGTTCGTGCGACGCCAATATATCCAACAAATCGCGAATCTGCGCGCCCAGTTCCACCAAATCCGCATGCAACTTGTCGCGTTCAAGGCCCGTCAGCCGATGCAACTGTAATTCCAAAATTGCGCGCGCCTGGTCTTCGGACATATAGAACATGCCGTCCTTGTACTCCGTATTTGGGTCGTCAATAAGTTGAATATAGTTTTCAATATCTGATGCCCGCCACCCGCGCGATACTAATGCGATACGCGCTTCCTCTGGGTTTGCGGACGTTTTAATAAGTTCGATAACTTCGTCCAAGTTTCCAACCGCCACCGACAGGCCAAGTAAAGTGTGCGCCCGATTGCGCGCCTTGTTCAGGTCAAATATGGTGCGGCGACGAATTACTTCCTCGCGGAATTCAATGAACGCGTCCAACACGCCACGAACGTTGAACAGCATTGGCCGCCCGCGATTCAGCGCCATCATATTCACCGGGAAATTCGTTTGCATTTCCGTATATTGGAACAGATGATTCAACACAACGTCCGGAATCGCGTCGCGTTTCAGTTCGATAACGATGCGCAAACCTTCCTTGGACGATTCATCGCGGATTTCAGAAATTCCTTCTATCTTTTTATCTTTGGCAAGTTCGGCGATTTTGATAATCATCTGCGCCTTGTTCACCTGGTACGGAATCTCGTCAACAACAATGGCCTCGTGATCATGGAATTTTTCAACATGCGTTTTCGCGCGAACAATTATCGAACCGCGCCCGGTCGTGTGCGCCTTGTACGCGCCGGCACGACCCATGATGACCGCGCCCGTCGGAAAGTCCGGGCCGGGGATAATGCCAAACAATTCATCGTCGGAAATTTCACGATTATCCAAAATTGCCAAAATACCATTGCAAATTTCACCAAGGTTATACGTCGGCACATTTGTTGCCATACCAACCGCAATACCCGAACCGCCATTCACAAGGAAATTCGGAAACTTGGTCGGCAAAACAACCGGCTCTTGCAGCGTGCCGTCAAAGTTCGGTTGCCAATCGACGGTGTCTTTGTCCATGTCTTCCATGAGTGACGCACCAAGTTTAGAAAGTCGTGCCTCGGTATAACGCATGGCCGCGGCCTTGTCCCCGTCGCGCGAACCGAAATTACCCTGACCTTGGACCAGCATTTCACCCATAGAGAAATCTTGGCCCATGCGGACCATGGCTTCGTATATCGAACTATCGCCATGCGGGTGATATTTACCCATAACATCACCGACAATACGCGCAGATTTCACCGTTGGTTTGGTCGCCGGCGCGACATCGTTCATAACATATAAAATACGGCGATGCACCGGTTTGCAACCATCGCGAACATCAGGCAACGCGCGGTCCACAATGACCGACATGGCATAGTCCAAAAAACTTGACCGCATTTCGTGTTCAATCGAAGACTGTGGAACTTTGATTGTGTTTATTTCATTTGTATTTTCTATTTCTGACATGACTTAACTTTCCTTAATGTTTTTAACACAGAAAACATAGCAAATTTTTGCACCGCGGGTCAAGGGATAAAGCAAAAACCGCATTATAAAAAAATATTGACAAATATCGGTCGTGTGCTATGATTTCGGCCAAAGGATAACGAATGCGACGGAAAAGATATAGAAGACACTATCCCGATAGAGATACCCGGCATGCCGACTACACAGAGGTATATTTGTGCTTTGACGGCAACAACCTGATGGGTGGGTTGCGCAAAAAACTTGGCAACATACCGACCGATCAAACAAATTCGTATTTGGAACAATTGGAATCTTTTGTGCCACAATCCGGGGCGTGCATGCGGTATCATTTCTATTTTGTTTTGCATTCGCACCCGTTCAAGGCAAAGGGCAAAATGTGGCAAAAGAAAACTTTATACATAATACCCACCAATACACAGTCTGAAAATGTAAAATTCCTGTGTGGTGCGAAAAATTGTCGCCAATGCCTGGGCAATATTCCATACAAATGCATGGATCCGTTTGTTCAGACAAATATCATTGGGTTTTTTAGTAAAACAAAATAAAAAGGATAAGAAATGCATTTATTTTTGCCGGCGTACAGTGTTGTTGCGAACTTTTTCTGTATATTGTTTTGTTGGCACTTGGTTGTGTTGGCATTGGAAAAGTTGGGAATTGTAAAAAGTAAATAAAATATTTGCTTTTTTGTAAAAGGTATGATTAAATATACGCACAAAAGGATTTGAAATGGCAACAAAAAGAACTTATCAACCGTCAAAAACACGTCGTATTCGCACGCATGGTTTTCGCGCGCGCATGGCGACCAAATCTGGACGTGATGTGTTGAATCGCCGCCGCGCAACGGGTCGTAAAAGAATCGCGGTTGCGGCCGAAAATTAAAAAATCGCCAAATGGCGATTTTTTTAATGTGCACATATGTTATTTAATGTTTTATTGATTCTGTGGGATATATACATTCAATGCCGGTCCGGCGATGAAGTTTGTATTGGACGGAATACTGGGGAAGAATTGGCGCGATACCGTATCGTACATTCCGACCGCTGTGCCATGCTGCGCTGGTACAAAATTACGAACAAGCGAACCGTTTTCCCAAATACTGAAATTATAAATCCGGCCTTGTAAATAGTTGGTATTATTATAAACACTGATTGCTCCAAGCCATATGTTTGATGTTGCATTGAATGCACTTGGGGTGTTGGTATATGTAAAAACATTGTCACCAATATATATTCCCGTATCATCTAACCTGATACTTATTTTTGTTTCGCGCGCAAACGATTGTGGTATAATTTGCGGTGTGAAAGCCGTAGGCCCGAAAACACTCGCAGAATTAACAGACCCTGATGGAACATACATTCTAAAATTCTTGCCAGAATCATATGAACCAAAAACCTGACCAACGAAATTGGTGTTTATATAAAAGTCGCCTTCGACCTTTGTTTTATTTGAAGCCTTGACTCCAGTATCAATGTACTGATGCCCGTCGGCCCGAATGTATTCCAATTCTGTATATCCGTCTGGCAATTCATTGCCAACGGTATTATGTATCGTATAGAGCCAACAAAGGTTTGTGTTGGGGTCGAGGTTATCTTCCCTGCATTTAAATTCGCTATCAAGACCATTCTTTAATGCGGCGTTAAATGTTTTTGCGTCGATTAAATTGTCGGATTGGTCGGCATACGATTCGGTTGTTTGATAAATTCCCTTTCGGCCGATACCGCCGGGTTGCCCAGTGTATGTGACCGCGGTGTGGTCGTTAACCGCGGCGATGTCATCTTGCTTTTGATTTAATTTTGTATTCACACCACCAACCATGGGGAGTGATGTGTCGCTTGTACTGGTGCCCAGGTTTGATGTGACGGCGCGTTTTTGCACGTCCCCGGCCGAATCGGTGTATTCCATGGCTTTGTTTTGTTCCGCGGTAAATTTATTTTGTCGCGTACTAAGTTCATGTTCGACATATTTTAATGATGTTGCGGTTTTCCGATCCGCGGCTTCTTCCGCCACCGCCGGCAATATTGCCGCCATCAACCCGAACAATAAAAACTTTTTCAAAAACATTTTTCTCCCCTTTTTCTCTTTTTCTCGTCATACCGCCGAAAGGCGGTATCTCCTCAGGCTTTCCTGAGAACTGGCCCGCGACGGTTTCGACGGGATTCCGCTTGGAATCACCCACAAAAAACGCTGCGCGTTTTTCGCGGGGGAATGACGGCACTAACCACTAATAAAACTACCGCGGTGGAAATCACGCGGTCGGGGTGTTAGCAAATCATCTACAACAATGACCCCCATGGACTTCAGATATACTCCATAGGCACCCCAACGTGCGGGGCATATTGGAATAACGGCACAAAATATCGGAGATTTTGCGAATTTCACTACGCGGATTACGACATAATGTGCCGGTTGTAGATGGGCCTGCTACAGCCCCGAACCAAGTTCCCACTCGGCTCACACCAATTATAACAGAAATATTCGAATTTGGTCAAGAATAAAAACCGCCGGATTTCCGACGGTTTCTATTAATGTTCGTGGTTGTTAATTATTTACTGACCGTATCGGCGATTATTTGAACCGCGTCATTTTTTACCAACGACTTTTTCGCCATCTTGTCCAATCGCGCGGGATTTTCAAATAAATCGGAAAGTGTCGCCGACAACCATTTTTCGGTGAACTTTTTTTGTTCTATGGCGAAACCACCGCCCAATTTTTCATAGTTTGCCGCGTTTGCCGCCTGGTCCGGATTGATGGCAAGTGGCACGAATATCGCCGGCCGGCCAATGGTCATAAGTTCTATGACGGTGCTTGCGCCGCTGCGTCCGATTACCAAATCCGAATCAACGATTGCGCCCGCCATGTCGCGTATAAATGACAAAACGTTCGCGTGAATTTTGTTGTCGGCATAGAACTTTTGCAAACGCGCAACATTTTCCGGGCGTGTTTGGTGCGTGACGAAAATCTTTTTGTTGCCCATCGCCGCAACCGCACGCGGAACAACGTCGTCCAAGATTTGTGCGCCCAATGATCCGCCGGTCACCAACAAATGCATTTTACCCGGCAGTGGTGCGCCCGCGTGCTCAATAAATTCGCGCCGCACCGGCAGGCCAGTATAAACAACGCGCGCGGCCGTATTCTTTGGAATGCCGGAAACATCGTGGAAACTTGTCATCAATGTTTTGACCCAACGCATAGTGAACCGATTCGCACGCCCGATTGCGCCGTTTTGTTCGTGCAAGAATGTCGGTATGTGCCAAACGTGCGCCGCAAACACCGCCGGCACAGACGCATAGCCACCAAACGCAACAACACGCGCGGGCCGCGAAATCGCGAATCGCAGAACCAGTGCCGCCGCCGAAACACCAATTTTGAATAGTGCGATGGCCTGGTGCAATTTGCTTTTTGCGCCAACGCCCGCCGCCCAGATATGAACCTTTTTTGATCCCCGGGGCGCGCCGTCCGCAACCATTTTACGAACGCGACCATCACAAGAAATTATTATTTTATGCCCGCGCGTGGCAAGTTCTTCGGCCACCGCAAGTGCCGGGAATACATGCCCGCCGGTTCCACCTGTTGCAATCCATATTTTCATTTTTTTACCTCCTTTGGTAAATTTTTAACCGCGCCATTTGTCTTCGCGTACAATCGCCAATATCATGCCGAACAGGAAACAAAATCCGACAAGCGAACTGCCCCCGTACGATATGAATGGCAGCGTCATACCCTTTGGCGCAAACAACCCCAGTGTAGATACAAGGTTTATGCAACACTGAATCCCAAATAACGCCGCCGCGCCGCCGACCGCATAGAACACGAATTTGTCGCGTGCGGCCAATGCGTCACTGACCAATAATTTCAGAACGTACACCAATAAACAAAGTAATATGACGGCCAATATCGCGCCCAAATCTTCAACAATTGCCGCATAGATAAAATCAGTGTGTGCGTCGGGCAATCCTTCTTTGACAAAGGCGTTGTCGCCGCTGCCAAAGAAACCGCCATGACTAATTGATTGGACCGATTGTGTGACCTGAAAATTTTCGCCACTGCCGGTGAGCAATGTGTTTATGCGCTTTTGGACATGGGGAACAATATAATATGCCAATGTCAAAACCCCACCGCCCGCGGCCACCATGCCACCAACCGCCAACCATGGTAATCCCGCAATCAACAGCATACAAATTAATACACCAAGGTAAAGCAAACTTGTGCCAACATCGGGGTGTTGGAAAATAATGGCCAATGCCGGAACAAACACCGCTATATACAGCCACCAATTTAGCCCATGTAATTTCCATGCGTTCTTTGCAACAAAAAGTTTTTCGCCGAATCGCCGGTGCATTTCGGACAAAAACCATGCGGTCATTATGACGAATCCCGGCTTCATGATATCGGCCGGCAAAATGTTAAACAAATGCGGAATAACAATGAAACGATCAGAATTATTCAATCTGGTCGGCGCAACAAATGTAATCAAAAGCAACACCAAACAGATAACCACATCTATCGCAGACAGTTTCAATATAGTTTTTTTGTTTAATAAACTTACCCCAAATAAAGTTATCAAACCGATTCCATAGAACGGCAATCCTTTTACAAAAAATCTGTACCATTCCCAGCCTTTTTGGTATGCAACAACACTGCCGGCGGAAACGGAAAAGAACATGCCAACCAGCATCAATAACAAAACCATGTAAAGCAAGCGTCTATCGATTTCGAAAAACCAACTGGTAAGTTTACTTTCTTCTGTACGCTTAAACATCTGGCGTTTCCTTTATGCGAATTTTAACAGCATTAACGCCAATCCAGAAAACAAAACCGATATAACAAAGAACCTATCAACGATTTTCGTTTCCGGCCACCCAAGTTCTTCGAAATGATGGTGCAACGGCGCGCGCAGAAAAATACGACGTCCCGTTCCGGTCACACGACGCGTAATTTTGAAACACATCGTTTGGACAAAGGACGATAGCAATATCAGAACCATCATCGCCGCCGCAATACCCATAATCACTTCGGATTTTAACAACATCGCAACCGTTCCCATGAACCCGCCAAGTGCAAGCGACCCGACATCACCCATAAAGATTGACGCCGGCTTTGCATTGAACCACAAAAACCCAAGGACCGCACCAAACACCGCACCCAGGACCGGATACAGACCACTGGTCGCGGGCATAAACAAAACGGTATCCATGAATCCGATACGCGTTGCGCCATACAACGCCACAACCAAAACAATTAAAACCGGAATATACAATTTTACCAACATGCCGTCCAGACCGTCTGTGATATTCGTTGCGTTTGCACCGCCACAGATAACAAAATACGCAAACACGTAATAAAATATGCCAAGTGGAATTATTATTCCGAACGGCAGCGCCAATGAATAATCCGGAATATACGAAGGCATAGTTTTATTTATCAAATACGCCAACACGACGACACACACGCCTTCGACAACCAAACGTAGCGCCGGCGAAAGGCCGTTCGATGCCTTTTTCGATTGACTTGTCACCTTTTTATAATCATCAATAAAACCAATAATTGAAAACATAACCAAAGACAGCAATGCAATCCAACCCGTCATGCTATCCATCGGCATAAATAACGCCGCGCCAATAATCGCCGCAATAATAACCAATATTCCGCCCATCGTCGGCGTGCCCGCCTTTTGACGGTGTGATTCCGGAACATTTTCACTTATCGGTTGGCCCTTTTTTTGCCATGCGCGCATCGCACGAATAAAAGGCCGCCCAAACAGCAACATTATAAAAAACGCCGTTCCAAAGGCCGCCCCAAACTGGGTCCATCCACCAAAAAACAATCCGTATCCATGTGATAGCAAATAATCCGTAAGCATAAAATTCTCCTTTTATGCCCATATTCTATCACAATAGTTTTAATATTGAAATGTTATTTAGAAATTTTTTTGTCTTAGAAAATTCCGCCGACAACGGCACTTGATTCAGAAGAATCCTTGTGCGGCATTGGGTTTGGCGATTGGCCTTGTTTAAATGCCTCGGTAATAATCAGGCCCGACGGATCTTCGGCGGCGGCAACACCGTTTGACCGATTCACGCGCACAAAATTGAGTCCGTCCGGCACCGCAAAGGGTTGATTCTTTTCGTTGGCCAGTGCGACCTGCATAAAATCCGCAAATGCGCGCGCGGCCATATGACTGCCCGAACCTTTGCCCAGTGGTTTCGGTGTATCATAACCCAAATACACGCCGGCAATCAGATTTTTTGTAAATCCAACGAACCAAACATCTTTGACATCGTTTGTTGTCCCTGTTTTCCCGGCGATAGTGTGTCCGGCAACACCTGCCTGACGCCCGGTACCGCGTTCAACCGCGCCCTGTAAAATAGACACCAATTGATAAAGACTTTGCGGATCCGACAAAGGTTCCGAATCAAACGCCACCGCGTCCGGTTCCATGCCGGGAACCCAATCTATAATTTTTGTTTTTTCGCCACCAATGACATTTCCATATCGATCTTCGATATAGTCAACCATTTGCGGCTGAATCTTGCGGCCACCATTCACAAAGGCCGAATACCCCAATACCAATTTTTCAAGTGTCGTTTCGCCCGATCCCAATGCCATAGACAGGTTTAAATTGTCCATGTCCGCGGGATAAACGCCAAAACGTTGCGCAACTTCGATAGCATTTTCAACACCAATCTTGTCAACCATGCGCACACTTGGGACATTACGCGAAGTTTCCAATGCCAACCGCAAAGGCACATCGCCCAGGAATTTTTTATCATAATTTTCGGGTTTCCATTGCATATTATTTTCGCGCCATCCAACAATCGGCGTATCCGAAATCAAGCCTTCGGGCGAAAACCCACGTTCCAACGCGGCCAAATAAACAAACGGCTTTATCGTACTTCCAATCTGACGCATCGCCTGGGTTGCGCGATTAAAAGAACTTTCTATAAAAGACCGCCCGCCCGCCATGGCCAAAATTCGGCCCGTATGCGGATTCATGACAATGATTGCACCCTGTAATTTTTCACTGCGTCCCTGATTATACGCGTCCAACGCCTTGTTCAGTGCGGCGGACGCGGCGCGTTGATATTCTGGGATAATTGTTGTTTTGATATATAAACCTTGGTTATACAATGTTTCGCGCCCAAGTTTATCAAGCAACTGGCGCCGTACATCTTCGGCAAAGTATTGGAAATCATCTTCCATTTGGGCGGTAAATCCGCTGTTGATATTCAATGGTTCCGCGGCGGCAACATCGGCCTCGGCCTGGGTAATATATTTTTCGGCAACCATCCGGCGCAGAACATAATTCCGGCGGTCTTCGGCGCGCGCGCGGTCATTTGGTGCCTTTGGCAAAGACGCCAAAAACGCGCACTCTGACAAAGTTAATTCCGACACAGGCTTGTTAAAATACATCAATGCCGCCGACCCAACACCATATGCGCGCGCACCCAAAAATATCTGATTCAAATAAAGCGTCATAATATGTTTTTTTGAAAACGCACGTTCCAGGCGCAGTGCCAAAATCGCCTCTTTAATTTTGCGTGACATTGTTCGGTCGGACGAAAGAAAGAAATTTTTTGCCACCTGTTGCGTGATGGTTGATGCGCCGGTGAACGTCGTATTAAATCCCAACATGCGCATAAAATTATTTATCGACGCGCGCAAGATTCCCTGGACATCAATGCCCGGGTGGGTCCAGAAATTTTGATCTTCGGCGGCAACGAACGCGTTTACCAATTGTGGCGGCATATCTTCAAAGTCAATGAATACGCGGCGTTCTTCGGCATATTCAATCAGCAACGAACCGTCCGCGGCATAAAGTCGCGTTGCCACCGGTGGCGCATACGTGGCCAGTTTTCGATAATCCGGTAAATTGCCACCGTATATCAGGAAAAGCGCGGCCACCGCGGCAATCGCCGCCACCACGCCCCAGAAAATTACATGCAAAAAAAACCGAAAAACTTTTTTCATTTTCATGGGTGTAATTTTAAAATAAAAAAAATTCATTTGCAAGCGCGATATGAAATTGCTATGTTGAATCCGAAAGGAATTTTTACGGGAGAATTCTAATGAAAAAATTTATTACGGCAATATGTGGAATAATCGTTGCAACAAGTGCGATGGGACGCGACATGTTGCCCCCTTTGGATGTTTCGGATAAAGCGGTACAGGAGAGTTGGCAATATAGTACTAGTTCCAGTAGTAGTTATACAAGTGGTGTAGAGGGGATCTTTGCCCCAAGTTGGCAGTTTAATACTCGTGCCGGAACTTACGGCTCAAATAACGAGGGTAGTATAGTTGCGATTGTTGCCCGGGATATATGGAAAAATGGTGGACTTTTTTGTACAACACAGATACAGTCCGCATGGAGTGGTTCCAGGGATTGGATCGATTATTACAAGAATAGTAAGTATCTGTGTGAATCGATATGCAAACCGGGTTATAGCGGCGATAAATGTTCCGTTGAAAAATACGATTGTTCGAAACCGAACAAAAATTATAAAAAAGATTTGAACGATATAGCCAATGCGTCATTACGATTATTAAGTGGAAAACAAGAAGGAAACATAACAGAGGAAATGCGCGTGTTTACCTATCAGAATGACGATAGTAATAGTGCGTCCTATGCGGTGGTTTTGGGGGTTATAAAGCGCATGGAACATGGAATAATTGTCACGCCGATACGTGTTGATGCCAAAGATGGCGGCCGGATAGCAAGCGCCTATTCCAATGGCAAAAAGACATTGCTGTGTGCGCCCGGATATGAAGCCAACAAGGCCGGTGATGATTGTGAACTTAGTACGTGGTGTGGCGGGGAAATTAAGCAATGTAGTGATGACACGATGGTGTTTAATGAATCACAACACGCATGGGAAATGGGGAAAGAGGCAGATGGCCGGCCATGTAAATTTATCATTTGCAAATCTGGTTATGGTTTTAAAGAAAACAGCAAAACATGTGTTCCCTGTGAAACAACAAAAAAGCAGGGCATTAATTCCACAAACGGCGTGTGCAAACAATGCGGTGATAATCAAATGTTTCAAGATGGCAACTGTCACGATTACATAACATATTCTGCGCAAGATTTAGTAAATGGGGTCCAACGCGCATTTGATTGTTGGCTTGAAAAAGACCCTATAAATTACGGGATTTGTGTAAAGTGCGCTCAGCCCAAAAAATATAATGCAACCGAACACACATGCCAATAAGTTGTGCGGCCTTGTAAATAATCAAAACCCGCCGAAACGGCGGGTTTGATAAAACTTACATTTACACTATACACTAATCTTTCCATTCGTTGCGGTAATGTCGGCGCCGATTTCGATTTTGCCGCCGGCCTCGCGTACCAATAAATCACCGGCGCAAATTTCGGCAAAATCCAGTGTGCCGGACATAAATGCGTCAAATTTGCCCGCGGCAACCCATGCCAAATCCATTGCCGGACATCCGGTTTCGCGAATCGCACCAACACCAAACGGATTGCCCGAAATGCCGTTATATGCCGCCGTCATATCCGCCACGTCTTTGATGTTGGAAACCCGTATGCGCGCGGAATGAAATGCCGAATACGCAAATGCGCCCGCGCCCGATTCCGCATAGTATAAATATTCATCAATTGGGGAATAAACCAACGCAATTTTTGTTTCGTAACCCGTTCGCAGTGCCAGTGATATTGCAAAGCGTGGATTTGCACGAACAAAATTTTCCGCCCCCGACAGTGCAAGGACAAACTCATCGCGCCCGTCACCGTCGCGCGTCAAATTCGGGGTCAATAACCCCGCCGACGGCCGCACCAGTGATAAATCGGATAAAATTTCTTCTTCGATTCGGGCGGCGGCGCGGTGTACAAAATCACGCGCCCCGCGCAACGATTGTTGCAGGTTTTCAACCTCTCCAAAATCGTGGCGCAACCCGGTTGCCGTTCGTTGCAACGCCATAAACATTTTGTTTAATTCTGGCGAACCCTTTATCAGCAAATCCATAATGCGCCCCCCAAGTGCATAAATTTTTGATTAAAAACCAAATCCGGCATATTTCTTTTTGAATTTTTCGGTTCTTTGACCCTTTTCGCCGGCATTTGAACGTTGCCCCGTCCACGCAGGGTGATTCAAATTGTCAGACGACAACACAAGGTCCTTTTTGACCGAAGAATACATTTTGACCGTTTTCCCATCGGTACGTGTCACATTGATTTCATGATATTCCGGATGAACACCTTTTTTCATCGCAAAGCCCTTTTGTTTTTATTTTGCCACGAAATTATACAGGCTTTTTTTGAAAAAGCAAGGGATTTAGTGAGAAGTGTCAGGTGGGAATTTAATACTGGCCGATACAGCCCAAATATGAATTTCCGGTCGATTCCAGTATGTTTACAAATTTATTTTTATCATGCCCTGAAAACAGGGCAAGAATTGTTCCAGAATCGGTCGCCAACATGTCCGCCACAGTGGCAATTTCAGAATTCATTTTCTTGAAAAATCCACTTGTCGGGTATATTTCCGCCGCAAACAGCTGGTGCGTGGCCCGCCGCGCGTGGTGCGCCGCGGACGCATCTTCGATGACCATTAATTGGCATTCGGGGGACACGATGATTTTATCTGTGACAACCGCGTTGCCGCCCAATAGTTCGCCCCACCAACCGGTTGAGCCGCAAAATACGGGGTAATAGATCACCGCATCGCCATGTGCCGCAAAAACATCGGCGACATTCAAATCGCCTGTGATAACTTCTGGCATTTCGCCAATCGCCGCATTTATAACTTTGCGCGCCGTCTGATATTCGCTATCGGACTTCGTGCTGCGTGGCCAATAAAGAATCGGAAACCTACTCATTGCTAAGAATTATATCAGATTCGGTGCGATTAAAAAAGCCCCCAAGTAAAAATAAATATCTTGATTTTTTATTTTTTTAATGTTTCCCACCATTTTCCAAGTGTTGCGCGTGTTGTATCAAAGTCTTTTTTGGCCGCCGCATAGAATTTATCGGATATTTGGACATTGAATAAAGTCTTTATCAGATTCGGTATCGACGTCATAAATATCGCAAAAAACGCCCCAAGCAGTATCATGGACAAAAGCCCGCTGTCCTGCAGCATAAGGCCGTCCATAAGAATTTTCGAATCGTTTTGGGATATGGCCGCGGCGATTCGCGAAACGCCATCGATTTTTCCAATGATTACATCCAAAAAAGACAACCCAAACACCAAAAATACCACCGTCATTGCGATTCCAACGGCGCCGGTAATAACATCGTCTATCATTTTCTGAATCGTTTTGCCGCCTTTTGGGAATATTTTGTCCCATCCTTTGAATAACCACGATAGCAGCATGAGTGGCAGCATCACCAAATCCAACGCCAATGTGACAAAGATTTCAAGAAAGTAGAGCGGTATCGGCAACAATGCCATGAAATATAACGCCAAAACCAGCAAACCTGCAAAAAATATCGGTACGTTTGGAAAAATCGGAATGGCCCACATAATTTTATGCATGTATTCAACGTTAAACGCCATATTAAGCATTGTCCAACCAACCGTCATGCCAAGTCCCGTCACCTGGTGCACACCGGCAAGTTCACATGTAAGTCCACTGCGCAATTTTACCGGAAACGCACCATGCGGCATATTGCCACCCGACACCGATACGCGATTCGAATTTTCGTCCATAAGTGATGTCGCCACCATGCATTCTGAAAACTTTTCCGTATCGCCTATAATATGATTCATGGAAAGGCCGATATTAAAGATTGGTTCTATGACGACGCCCGTAATTAAACGTGGCAGTGGAAACGCCAACAATGCAGATACTATGGCAAGTCTTATCAGATGCGTTCCGAAATTTGATGCGGTGGTCCAACCGCTTTCGATTTTCCCGTTCATGAAATTCGATGCAAGTGTCCATGTGAAATATACCGCCGTTAACATCGCCGCGATTGGAATTATCACTTCACCAATCCCGGAATAAATTGCCGGCAGAATATTCGACAGTTTTGCCATGATCGCCGAAAACATTTGGCATGTCCAACACGAAGAAAAAAACGTTAATGCATCGTGCATGTCAACCGGGGCAGTGCTGCGCCATATTGAAAACCCGGCAATTGTCACCGCACCCGCCGCAATCAGCCATGGTAAAACCGCGCCGGCCGATAATGGAAAGAACGATAAAAATACGATAAAAAATTTTTTTAACTTGCTCATTTTGTTTAATTATACCACAATTTTGACAAGATGTGATATAAATCAAATTATAAATGTAGGGAGTATGCTTTTACATCAGTGGAATTTTGCAAAAATTTTGCATCGGATTATTGTCCCGATGGTGATTGTTGCGGCCTGTATCACGCCTGATGCGGCATTTGCAAAGTGGGAAGTCGTGGACAAATTAAACCTTGCCCCATTTGTGCCACGTGTGTTAGATGCGTTTATGATGGTTGCGCGTGGTGGATATGAATACTTTGTGGGACATGGTGACGGAATAATTTATCTTTTTGTGTGGGGATTTTTGGCGGTGTCTATTTTTATGTACGCGTTCAAAATGTATTTCCCAAAACGATGGTTGGAATTTTTTGGAATGACCGGTGGCGGCGAAATGTGGGACGGCAAGGTCAAAGGTTTTAATAGCATGGAAACAATACTTAAAAGTGCGGTGCGCGCAATTGTTGCCGCCGTCCTTTTATTACAAATAAAACCTATCTATGTGACCCAATGGTTGATAAATCCGTTCCTGGAATTTGGTGCGGTATATACCGGCGCAATTACGGAACATGCAAAAATAGCCGGCGTTGTAAAGCAAGATATCGAATGTCCGCAAAGCGTGCTGTTGGGCGATTGGATAAGTCAAGAAAGTTGTAAATTCTTGGTGCAACCGGTTTCTGATTTGTCATCGGTAAATAACGCGGTTATAAAACGTGGTTTTGAATTTATATCACGTGGCGTGCGTGGATTGATGACTATATTTTCACATAATGGCCAAAACATAATGGATATTATTACCGGGGTCTTGTTAATATTCACTTTTGTTGGGTGCAATTTGTTTATGGCGTTATTGGTTATCCAAGGTATTTTTGATTTTGGCGTATCGCTTATACTGTATCCATTTAACGTTCTTGCATGGGTTGCCAAGAAAAGTGATAAATGGTTGGACATTTGGCCGGCGTTTGATGGAATAATTACGGCCTTGCGGAAACTTGTTATTACCATGATAGCATGTGCATTTATTATGATAATAAACGTGGCGATTGTTAATGCGCTGTTTGGCTTTAACAGTTCGGTGTTTAATGTTGCGGCCGGCGGCAACGCGACAAATAATTTTATCGCAACAAATGCTATTGGGTTTGGTGGGCATTCAATGTTATGGCTTTCATCTATACTTACGTTCTTTTTGATGAACGCAATATTTGAAATGACCAAGAAGCAACTTACGATATATGCGCCCGGAATGACCAATCTTTATGATCAAACCAAGGGTGATTTCAAGGCGACAACGGCCAAGGCAAAAAGTACATATGAATCAATCAGGAAAATAATTGGACTTGTTAAAAAATGAACGGGCTATTGAATAATATTGTTGATAGTGCGGTGCAGTGTTGGGGCTGTGCGGTGTTCGATAACCTGTTTAGGGTTGTGTCGGGTGCCGGCGCGGCCGTTTATAATAAAATCTCCAATATTTGTTTCTTCTTGTTTGCCGTATTGTTTGTGTTCTTTGTTGTGTGGGCGGTATGGAAACATGTAAATCCCAAAAAGCCCGAAACCGGCGACCCATTTTATATGAAATCAATAGTGCGTGTTGTTATAAATTCGCTGTTCGCGTTAACGTTGCTTGGGATTGGTGTTGGTTTTCCGCGTTTTATTACACGCGTGACATTTGAACCTGTGGCGAATGTTGCATTGATATACAGTCAATCGATGCTGCGGACAACCCCAGCCCAGGTCGATGAACGCGTGCGCTACCAACCCGAACAAATGAATGACGACGGGTTCTTTCGTCCCGAATTGCGCAACACGATAATATCGCTGATGAAAACAACGGTCACCGTTTTCCAATCGTATATGAAACTTGGGATTGCGGTTATGGACGGCGCCTTTACATGGTCGCATATTCATAATGTTGGCGATATATTCAGACATCTATTAATGTTTTTCGTGGGACTTTATTTGTTCTATGGGTTCTTTAAATTGTTTATACGTTTCTGTTTTTATTTTGTTGATGTTATTGTGCATATGGCGATGTTTGCTTTTTGGTTCCCGATTGGATTAATGATGATGTCTTTCCGCGGTGGCGAAATGCCGGATTGGATGTCATCGCTTGGTAAGGGGCTTGGGACCGACCAACTTAAAAAACTTATAAGTGCGATTATCACATTGGCATCGGCGGTAATAACATATATGGTAATACTTGCAATCATATCGCGATATTTTTCTGATTCGGGCACAGACACAAATGAATTAATGAATGCTATTTTGTCAGGTAATGTTTTTGAATCTGATTTGTCCGAAGAAAACTTGGCAAGTATTACATTGATTGGCGCAATTATTTTGGTGTATGTTTTAAATTATATATACAAGCAAATTCCAAATGTATCAAAAATGGTACTTGGTGCACTTGGGGCAACCGATGGTGAAAACAAGATGAGTGAGCAATTAGCGAACGATGCAGAAAAATTGGTTAGTCTTGTCACCAATAGTATAAAAAGTGTTGGCAATACGATTATCAATGGCGGCGAAAAGAAAGAGGAAAAGAAAGAAGACAAAAAGGCTGACGGGAAAAAATAATGAAGAAATTATTTCTTGGTTATCTTGTTCGATTCTTGTTCGGCGCAATCGCGTTGGGTGTTGGCATTTGGTATGTAAGTTCATCACTATCCGGCGCATCATTGACATATACCAGTATGGACGGTTTTCTAAATTCAATTGGTGCGGCCGATGGAAATATCGCATCAACGAACGGTTGTTTCCTTTGCAAGTATGTTAACGATTTGTTTTTTGTTTTGGGAACGGCGTCAGAATCTTTCTGGAAAACGATAGTTTCGCATCTTTGGATTTTAATGGTGATTGGTTTCGGTGTGTTTCTGTTTATACACAGCGCAAAATATATTTACAAGGCGATGATGGAAACAACGAAACTTGATACCAAAGAACAAAAACTCGCCTTTGCGCCATGGTTTGATGATGTTTGGAAAAATGGCGTGCGCATTATGATTGTCGGTGCGATTATCGGTGCTTTTGGTATGGGCGGTGCGGCGTCGATTAAGGCATTGTCTAATATAACAATTCAACCGGTTATGTATGTTGGTACTGAATTGTCAATGGCGGCAACGGGTCTGTCCAGTGCGGCACAATGTGTGCCACCAGAAATTGGTGCGGATAACCCAATGGCGTCGGTTTCAAATTCGTTTATGTGTATCGTTGGAAATATCAACAGCGTTATGCTTGCGGGGGCGGCCGGTGGATTTGCGTTAATGAATTATGCATGGATGGGACTTGGTGGTGGCGCGTTCACGTGGATTGCGGGACTCTTGACCGTAATAATGTTTGTTGTGATTGGGTTTAATCTATTCTTTGAAATTTTGTCGGTGATATTTAAACTTGTTTTCCTCGTTATATTCTTGCCGTTAATCGCGGCGGCATCGGCATTTGAAAAAACATGGAAAATGGCATCAAACGTTGTTAATAATGCGGTAAAAACCTTGGTCGAAGCCGCGGTCAAGGTTGTCGCAATATCATTAAAGGTTGTAATTGTTTATGCGATGACAATGTTTGCGGCCGATGAATTCTTCCCCGGCCCCGTTGATGGATACAGTGCGATATTCCCGCCACTTTTAGTCGGCGAAACTGTTTCGACGGACGCCAAAGCGATGTCGATAAAAAATGTTTTTTCGACATGTGAAACCGCGGCAACAATAAATGGCGAAATTGATAAAGGTGCATTTAAAGATTGCTTTAATACGCATCGGACACAAATAGAGGCGCGCTATCCACATGCATTTGATTTTATGCATGATGGTTTGGGATTTTTGTTAATGATGGCCGGATTGATATTCATATATTTTTATATCTTGGCCCCACGTGTTGATAAATTACTGGCCAGTGTTCCATCGTTTGAACCGTTTGGGAAATCTGATGACAGCGGTGGTGGCGTAGATAAGTTTGGTACGGATTTGAAAAAGTTGATAAAAATGACTTGGAAAAAACCGCAAGAATTTGCCGAAAAGATGATAAAGGAAAAATGAAAACCATAGTAAAAAAATTTTTATCATTATTGATTGTCGCACACATGATTTTGGGTGGTGCGGCTGTCGCGGCGGAATCTAATTTGGTGACGGGCGATATCGGCGATTACGGTGCATGGACGACCGAACACAATCGTGAAGAACTTTTGCAAAATGTTCAAAATGATTTAAACGATTTCGAATCGGGATTTGAACGCGAATACGTTGACACCGGTGTCCCGGTTGAGGCAAAACTTGGAATCGCCTTTATGCGTGCATTAACACATACTGCGCACATACTTGATAATTCATTGATACGATTCGTTAACATCTTTCTAATCGTTGCATTTGTTTTCTGGGTCTTGTTTGAAGGATACAGAATGATTAAAGACGCCAAGGTCAAGGTAGGCCCAACAATCGAAGATATTATAAAAAAAGGTATTACACTTGCGATATGGTTGATATTGCTTGGCGTTGGGTTGCCACGATTGTTTGGTATGATAATGGGGCCCATTATTGCATTCGGTTCATACGTTGCCAATATGATTTTAGACGTCACATCGCAATACGGTGGGTTTGAACTTTCTGATACATGCGCGGCAATAAAAAGTTATGCAATGACACACATGACCGACACTTCTATCATAGACGCCGAAACCGCCGCCGACATTATGTGTGTGCCAACACGTATGTCTGGATTTTACTATGGCGCAATAAGGTTTGGTTGGCAACTTGTTGGCGCGGGATTGGGAACCAGCACATTTACATTTTTGTTGGGTTTGGTCTTTGTCGTGCTGTTTATATACACCGCGTTTAAATTCGCATTTGTTTCATTTGGCGTAATTGCAGATTTGTTTTTGGTGATAATATTATTGCCATTTACGGCGATCGCCGAAACGGTGCAGAAAACTTCCTATAAAGGCATCGCGGGTGACATATACAACAAATTTCTTGGAATTTTCAAAGATACATCAAAACTTTCATCTCAGGTGCGCAAGTTTATTGATGCGGCGGTTTATTTTGTGTCGCTTGCGATTGTTGTTGCTATTGGTGGCTCATTATTGGCAAGTGCGGTAAAATTAAATTCCGAAACACATGTCATCACTATTTTGGACGGAAATGTTATCACGCTGTTGCTAACCGGGGCACTTGTTGCGTATGTTGCCACACATGCAGAAGATATTGCAAAATCTATTGGTGGCGGCATAGACGCGGCGATTGGAACCAATTTGCAAAAAGATTTGAAAACGCTTTATAACGATACCAAAAAGAAAACAGAAGAATTTATCAAGGCGTTAAAGAAAAAATAAAAAATTAATCAATAATTTTTACGAAACTTTCTGCGACTTTTTTAATTCCGGTGCGATTAAATGCAACCGTCAAAATTTCACCGTTCGATTCGATGACAACACCACGCCCAAGTTCGCTGTGTTCAACAAGTTTCCCAACAATACTTTTTACCGTATGCGTTTTCGGTTGCGTTTGTCGTGCGGGCGTTTCGTAACGCGGTGTGCGACCGCCAAAATCCAAATATCGATTATCCATTTCGGTTATGAATCGCGCCGGCGAATAATATTGACGCGAACCGAAAATAACGCGCGACATGGTGTTTGTAATAATCGCACGCCGCCGCGCGCGGGTAAGGGCGACATATGCCAAACGGCGCTCTTCCTCCATGCCGCCTTCTTTGATTGATTTGTCATTTGGAAAAATTCCATCTTCCCATGCGGGCAAAAATACAGTATCAAATTCCAAACCTTTGGCCGCATGAATCGTCATAATATTTACCGCCGGACTATCTGCACCAATTTCATTATCGTTGTCATCGGTTGTCATCAACGCCGCATGCTCCAAGAAATCCGGCAAACTGTCGTATGTAGAAACAACATTCGAAATCAAATCGCGAATGTTTGAAATTCTTTCTTCGGCGTCGGGGTCTTTGGATTCGCGCCAATATTGCATATACTTTGCATCTTCTAATAATTTTTTCACCGCATCCGCGGGCCGCATAGTTTGCCAGTCAAAATCAAACACAGATAAAAATTCGTTCGCGGCGATTCCTTGCTTGCCACCAAAGTTTGCCGCACGCAGCCCATGCATCAATGAACCGCCAATCGCGCGCATTTTCGCAATTGCCGTTGGCCCAAACCCGCGCCGCGGCCGCGTGATAACGCGTGCAAATGAAACATCATCTTCCGCATGAACAAGCAATCGAACATATGCGATAACATCGCGAATTTCCATGCGATCATAGAATTTTGTCGTTCCAACCAAACGATACGGAATGCGCGCGTTTGCAAATTCTTCTTCGAATCCGCGCGAAAGCGAACCCGTTCGAATCAGAACCGCAAAATCAGAATATCGCCCATTTGCATATCGCAAAATCGTATCGGCAATCAGTTTCGCTTCATCATAATTTGATGGAACAGTCAGCACATATACCGGTTCGCCAACACTCTTTTCGTCTGCGGGCCGCAGGTCTTTGCCCAACCGCCCATTGTTATGTCGTATCAACGAATTCGCCGCACCAAGAATATTCCCGGTGCTGCGGTAATTTGTTTCAAGTCGTATGATTTGCGCGCCCGGGAAATTCTTTTCAAATTCCAAAATGTTTTTAATTTCCGCCCCGCGCCAAGAATAAATCGATTGGTCATCATCGCCAACACAGCAAACGTTCGGTCGTTCCACATTGCGCGTCAGCAATTTTATAAACTGCATCTGCGCATTATTTGTGTCTTGGAATTCATCGACCATAATGTATTTGAATTGTCGTGCGTATTTTTCGCGCACATCAGGCGCCGATTCAAACAATTTCAATGTTAGTAAAATAATGTCGCCAAAATCAACCGCGCCTTGGCGTCGCAATTCCGCATTATAGTTATCAAGAATTTGTTTAGTGCGGGCGCCAACATCGGGACTTTCGATATTTCCGCGGTCTTTGATGTTTGAAATTTTTTCGACCCAATCGGCGGCATCATATTCTTTGGCGTCCGCCCCCATCGCGGCAAAGACGTTTTTCAAAACCGCCTTTTGATCATCTTCGCCAAAGATTATAAAGTCCGACTTTAATCCCGCGCGCGCCGCGTTCGCCCGCAGTATACGCAAACAAATCGAATGAAAGGTTCCGCACCATAAATCGCGCGCATAAAATTCGCCCCCCGATTCATTTAGTATTTCCGCAATGCGATTTTTCATTTCGTTTGCGGCCTTGTTCGTAAAGGTCAGGGCCAAAATCTGCCATGGTTGGCACAGGTGCATATTTAATATGTGTGCAACCCGCATAACCAGAACGCGCGTTTTCCCCGTTCCCGCACCCGAAAGCACCAAAACCGGGCCTTCGGTGGTTTCGACGGCTTTCTTTTGTTCGGGATTAAGATTTTCTGGCTTTATGTTCATCGTTTCATTATAATCTTTGCTGAAATAATAAAACTATGGTGGAATTATGGCAAGGGTAATTTGTTTTGATATTGAAACGACTGGATTCGAATACCTGCGCGGCGACCGGTGTATCGAAATCGGTGCGGTGGAAATCGTGGACGGAAAAATCACCGACAACACTTTCCACGAATACATAAATCCCGAAGGCAAAATTATTCCGCCGGAAACATACATGGTTCACAAAATTTCAAATGCGTTTTTGGACGACAAACCAAAGATGTCGGTTGTTGCGCCAAAGTTCTTGGAATTTATTGGCGATTCGACAATCGTTGCGCATAACGGATTGGACTTTGACTTTCCGTTTGTGAATCATGAATTGGAAATGTTGCACTTGCCACCGATTCCGCGCGCGCAAATGGCGGACACATTGGTTATAGCGCGAAATCGTGTGTTCGGTCCAAAAAGTTATACACTGGACGCACTTGCGAAATGGTTTGGAATATCACTTACCGCGCGTGCCGATGCACATGGTGCGTTGATTGACTCTGAAATTTTGGCCAAGGTTTATTTGGAACTTGAAAACACCGCGCCCGCACCGGAAATTTCGGAAATTGTCGCCAAACAGCACGAGGCTTTTTTAAAGCACCCAAAAATCGGCGTGGATTTTCCGTATCGCCAATTCCCTGTGCCCGATGCGGAACAAAAAATCCACGACGAATTCATGGCAAAACTGGGGGAATAATTTACCCCATTACGGTCATCATTACACCAATACTAATCATGATGAAACATAATATTTTTTTGATCATGATCGGGCGCGATATGTCTTCGTGAAAACGTTTCCCAAATAACTTCGCAAGAATGATTCCATAAATGGCGACAAAAATTGGTTGAACCGATTGAATCCCAGAATCCACGATAATCGGTATCAACGCCAATGCAAACACCAGACTTATTGCGGCCAACCGATCAAAACATTCCATCAATACAAACATGCCGAATTTTCGACGGTATGTGCCGAAATTTTTTACAATGTCTTGACGTAGGGGCCGAACAAATAGCATTGTAAATTGTGCAACAAAAGATGTCACCATAACCCAAAATGCCACCGATACCCAATTAGTATTTTCTAATAAAACTTTATAGAAACTTCCTTCGAATGACAGCATTATACTGGCCAAGCACATTAACCAAAAACCAGAATTTATCTTTATACGATTTTCGTGACTTATATTCAAAAATATAGAAAATAATATTATTATACCGAATCCGATGTATTGGATTGGGTGCAACGCTTCGCCCACTATCAGGAAAGCCCATAATGGAACAAAAACTTTTTCTAATTGAAATAATGCGGCCACCACAGATGTATCAAGTTTATTCAATGCGGCGAAATATGGAAATTGATATCCAATCTGTATAATAGATAATAACCCAACAAAAACCCACATGTCGGGCGACAACAAGTGAATCGGCCCAAACAGTGGCAAACATAAAAGCCCCAAGATATTCGTTAAATTCATGTAAAAAATGGTTGTCGTCACACGCTTAAACACACTGCCCAACACATAGGAATCAAATATGTTGGATACGGCCCACATCATAGGTCCAATAAAAGCAACCAAAATTCCAAGCAAACTCATAACATGGGAATTATATCTTGGTATAAATTGATAAACAAGGATTTTTGATGGCGAATATATTAAATATCATTCACCAATTTCTTTGCGGCGTTTAATGCATTATCGTATGTGTCGAATGCGGCGCCGATACTATATACCTGGACACAGCCCGGGAAATTAATACATTCCGCGGGTATTTTATGCGGTTCAACGGTTGTAATGTTATATGTCCCACGATGGGATTCTTTTATAATATATTTAACACGCGTGCCTTCAAAGGCGGACCGGTCAATATCGGCATTCAACGGCAGGGTGATAAAATCAGACGTCGCCAATGTTTGCGCGCTAATTTTGTCTTTTATAAATTTATAGGATTTATATATGGCGCGTTCCAATGGTGCACAATAATAATTTGCCATTTGCATAAACATTTCATCGTTTTCTTTCGGTGTGTTTTTAACATCATTCATAGATGAAATGATATACGCCAAAGTATTCGGATATTTGGCCATGCCGAAATTATCGGATAAATCCATCGGTGCTACAAAGTCGGCATCAAATTTTTCCGCCGCCGCGGCCGCGGTTTGCATGTCTGTCTGATATTTGTATGCGATATATTCCGCGCCAATCGCGTCCCACAATAATCCAAACGCGGCATATTTGTTGCCGTTCGTCCGTATGCGCGCGTCATGTTGATGATGATCGAATTCGCCACCGCCAATATCAAACGCCAAACCTTTGAAATCATCGGGCACACGTGCCACGCGCCGAATCACAGAAACGTCCGATATAACCCCAGAGATTTTTAACAACGCCGCCGACAAAATATCGTCCGTATGGAAACGACTTGCATGTGTAATACAACCTTGGGCGACAAGATTACGCAAAGTTTCTATATTTTTTTGCATTTACAATTTATATTTACAATTGCGCTTTTATTTCCTGGACTTCATAGCATTCAACGCGGTCGCCTTCTTTCAGGTCGTTATACTTATCAAAACTCATACCGAATTCAACGCCACCGGAAACTTCTTTGACCTCGTTCTTTTCTCGGCGCAGTTCGCCAATCTTGCCATCATAAATAACAACATTGTCACGCAACAAACGGACAAATGCATCCTTTCTAATAACCCCTTCGGTCATGCGACAACCCGCAACGCGAATGCCCTTGCCAACGGTGAACAGTGCGATAACGTCCGCATATCCGATAAAGTTTTCTTTCTTTTCCGGTGCAAGTTTCCCAGACAAAATTTCTTTGATTTCATCGGTGATGCGATATACAACACTGTGATAGCGGATATCGACATTTGCCGAACGCGCCATATCACGCACCGCCGCATCCGCACGAACATTAAACGCGATTATGACCGCGCCCGATGCAGACGCCAAACGAACGTCGCCTTCGGTAATTTGACCAACCCCCGCGGACAGGATTTCAACCGACGCCTTGTCTGTTTTGATGTCGCGCAACATGTCGGTTATTGCCTCTACACTGCCCTGAACATCGGCGCGCAGAACAACCGGCAACGTCAATTTTTGATCACTCGTTTGTTTCGCAAACAATTCTTCCAACGACGAACGCTTTACCGCATTTGCACGATCACGCGCCCGCTGCACACGCCACGCCGCAACCTCACGCGTTTGCGCTTCGGTTTCCATAACGTTCAACATGTCGCCCGCAAGTGGCACCGCGTCCAACCCCAATACCATAACCGGTTGTGCCGGCCGCACCATTTTCACGCGTTCGCCATTCGACATGACAAGTCCACGTACGCGGCCGAATGTTTCGCCGACAACGAATACGTCGCCAACCTTTAATGTCCCCTGACGTATAATGACCGTTGCAACCGCGCCCAGGCCACGTTCCATTTTTGCCTCTACAACTGTTGCGACCGCCGGCATATCCGAGTCCGCACGCAGTTCCATCATTTCAGCCTGAAGCAAAATGGCGTCTTCCAATTTATCAAGACCGATTTTTTGTTTTGCGGAAATTTCAACGCATTGAACATCGCCGCCCATTTCTTCAACCTGAACTTCCTGTTGCAATAAATCCGTTTTAACCTTTTGCGGGTTGGCTTCGGGCAAATCAATTTTATTTATTGCGACAATGAAAGGCACCTTGGCCGCGCGAATGTGATTTATCGCCTCTATGGTCTGGGGCATAATCGAATCATTTGCCGCAACGACCAAGACCACAATGTCCGCCATTTGCGCACCACGCGCACGCATCGCGGTAAACGTTTCGTGCCCCGGCGTATCAAGGAAAGTAATAATCGCGCCGGATTTTGTTTTAACTTCATATGAAGAAATATGTTGGGTTATACCGCCCGCTTCGCCCGCAACAACGTTCGCATTACGGAACGCATCAAGCAACGATGTTTTTCCATGATCAACATGTCCGACGACCGTCACAATCGGCGCGCGCGGTTTCAGGTTTTCCGGATTCGGTGCGCGTTCCAATAATTCGGCATACGGTTTAACCTCTACCCGTTTAACGGTCGCACCAAATTCGCCGGCGATAATTTCCGCCGTATCTGCATCAATAGATTGATTTTGGGAAACCATCATTCCCATTTCCATCAATTTCTTGATAACGTTGCCAACCTTTTCCGCCATGGCCGCGGCCAAGTCTTTGACGACAATAGTGTCGCCAATCGTAACCTCATGCGTGACCTTTTGCGGCGCATTGAACATTGCACGTGCCTTTTCGCGGAAACGCTTTAACGATGCCTCGGACCGGCGGCGATTCGCACCGCGCAGACCGATTTCATCGTCATCATCTTCATTCCCAATGACAATATCGCGCAAAGAAATTTTACCACTGCGTGTGAAATCTTTTTTAGGCGTGCCAAATTTTGAATTACGACGATTCGAAACATTTTCAGTGTCATCATTTTTGTTTTGATGATGCGAATTTGGTTTCTTGGACGGCATGATATTATGCGGGATATTCACAGGTTCATTTTCTTCTTCATCTTTTTGCATGGCGTTTTCGCGCGCGGCAAGTTGTTCTTTGACCTGTTCATATTCGCGTGTTTCGCGTGCGATTTCCGCCTCGCGCGCGGCGCGTGCGGCGGCTTCTTCGGCTTCGCGCTGTTTGCGTTCTTCTTCGCGGGCACGTGCGGCCTCTAATACCGCGCGCAATTTGTCGTCCGCCGGATTATGTGCGACCGCCGGGCCATTTGGTTCTTCGCGTAATTCGTTGCTGCCGGGGGCAATAACACGACGACGGCGTTCAACGAATACAGAATCGCCTTTTTTACTTTGCACCGCGTCCAATGTCACAGATTTTCCAAGTGTAAGTGTCGCCATGTTTTACCCTTTTGTAATTATGTTTTATCGAATTTCTTCTTTTTCCGCAACGGTTATACCAAACGCGATTTCGCGTGCCTTCATGATTACACGACCGGCAAGACGCGAACTCATCGTTTCTTCGCCAAGTATTTCGACCAATTCATCAGACGCCAAATCGGCCAAATCGGAAAGCGTTTTTATGCCCGCTTCGCCAAGTTTCATGATGATTGGACGTTTGATAAAATCAAAGTTCAACAAATCATCGGCCATGCCAAGGTTATGTCCGGCTTCGAAATAATCCCTTTCAATCTTTTCAAGGTATGCCTTGGCGCGATTTTGCAATTCGGCGGCCAATTCCGCATTGAAACCTTCGATAGATTCAAGTTCTTTGGATTCCACAAAGGCAACTTCTTCGATTGTGCGGAAACCTTCGGATACCAACAGATGTGCAATCATTTCATCAACGTCAAGGCCCGTCATAAACAGTTCGGTCTTTTCTTTGATTTCCTTTGCACGACGATCTTGTTCTTCGGCTTCGTTCAAAACGTCAATATTCCAACCGGTCAACTGTGAAGCCAGACGGACATTTTGTCCGCGGCGACCGATAGCCAACGATTGTTGATCTTCGTTAACAACGACGACGGCGCTGCGCGTATCTTCATCGACAATAATCTTTGCGACCTTGGCCGGTTGCATAGCATTCACGATAAATACGGCCGGATCGTCAGAATACAAAATAACATCGATTTTTTCGCCATGGCATTCGTTGATAACCGGTTGAATACGTGTTCCCTTGATACCAACGGTCATACCAACCGCGTCAATAGACGGATCCTGGGTTTCTACCGCAATTTTTGCGTGCGACCCCGGTGCGCGTGCCACAGATTTAATTTTAATGACACCTTCGTAAATTTCAGGCACTTCTTGGGTGAACAATTTTTCCATAAACAACGGATGTGTACGGGTAAGGAAGATTTGCGGTCCCGAATTTGAACGCGCAACGTCCATAATAAGTGCGCGCACGCGGTCACCAACCGCAAGTCTTTCGCCCGGAATAAGTTCGGTTCCTTTGATATAACCTTCGGCCTTGCCATTTATATCGACATAAACACTGCCGAATTCGATACGTTTCACAACACCATTGATAATATCGCCAATGTTATCTTTGAATTCATCGTATTGACGGCCCTTTTCGGCGTCGCGGACACGTGCGGTCATAATCTGGCGCGCGGTTTGAAATGCCATACGTCCGAATTCAGGTTCCGGCAACGAATCTTCGACAACATCACCAACCGACGGATTTTTGCTGTATTTCTTGGCCTCGGCAACGGTAAGCATTGTGAAGGGGTTATATTCTTCGCCCATTGCTTCCGGCGATTCAATGACATCGAATAGGCGTTTCACGTGAATAGACCCGTTTTTGCGGTCAATTTCGGCGACGATATTAAATTCTTCGCCATATTTGTGCTTTGCAATTTTTGCGATTGCAATTTCCAACGATTCAAAAACAGTTTCACGATCAATCTGCTTTTCGGCGGCCAAAGAATCAATTGACAACAGCAAGTCTTGACGCGGCATAGAAACAAACGACATTTATTTTCTCCCTTGGTTGGTGTATCGTTTATCTTTAAAGGCGGGGTTTTTAAGCCCCGCCCTTAAAATTAATCTTTTAAGAACAACTCGATTATAACACCGAATCGAACAATTGCAAATGTTTTTTACTTTTTCTTGCAATATAATTTGACAGACCGGATTTTTGACACTATTATCGCGACAGTCGGTAATTACAACAGGAGTTTTGTTATGGATCAGGGTATGAACAGGGAAGAAATGTTTGCAATGGTGCAACGCATAGTAAAAAAAGAGCCATTTCAATGGGTGGTCAGTAAATCACGTGATCATTGTAGTGAAGATTATTTTGTGGGCCCCAGGGGTTCCACAGATAATTGGTTCTATATATGCCAAGGATATGGACGATGCGCAGGTGAGATGGGTATCGGAAACTGTCGTTGGTTGACCATCAATAATCTTGTCCCTGCGGGTAAAGAGTATGCCATGTGTGTCGCGGCTATCAAAATATTTGATAGGTATATACAAAAAGAAAAAACTGCGTTTCTCCGATTTGTTAATGGCAAGAAGAATCATTTTCAATATATCGTTGACTATGACACAAAGACAGGAACATATACATTAAGTTTGAATAAACAACCAAAATTTGTGCTTACTCCGAAGGAAGATGGCTTGTATTTAAATCGGCCAAGCGGCATTACAACCCATGCGTCTGATGTGTTGGTGCCTACGTCTCTTATGACTCTTGATACTGTGCTGGAACGTGCCGCGCGTTTGAATGCCAATGTGGAATTTCGGTTAAATGGAATTCCGGGTGGTAAGTTTGGCGCATCGGTGCCGATGCTCATTAGTGATGTGTTAAGCCGCGCCAAAGAACGGCCGCGTGGTGCATAAAAAATCGTATTAATATTTTTCTTACAATATATTTGACGGGCCCGGGTTTCGGCACTATACTTGCCTATGATGAAAACCATAAGTGGGTATTTTTCGCGACAGTTGATAATGGTGTTTGTTATGCTGTTGCTGGTTTTGACTGGACTTGCATGGATGGTCCAGATTGTTGCCATGATGAAATTCCTTGTGAACTATGGTGTAAAGTTATCAAATTTTCTTTCGCTGACCGCGATGGTTATTCCGTTTATAATCTCTATCATTTTGCCGTTTGTGACATTCATTACGATTTTGTTCGTGTATAACAAAATGATTGGCGATAACGAGGTTGTAGTTATGGCGTCTGCGGGCTGTTCGCCGGGGCAAATCGCGCGGCCGGCATTGTTGCTTGCGGGGTTATTGATGATTGCACATTTTGTGTTGAACCTTTGGATAGTGCCCAGGGCGCAATCGATGTTTTACGACACACAATGGAATTTGCGATATGGATTGGCACATACACAATTGCGCGAAAGTAATTTTACCGAAATATCGCATGGTTTGGTTGTCTATGTGGATAAAGTGTCCGGATACGATTTAAACAAAATAATGTTGTCTGACACCCGCAATTCTGATTCCCAGGTGGTTATTTTTGCGAATACGGGAAAACTTGTGGCGACGATGCGTGGGCTGTCTATCGTCATGACCAATGGATCACTCCAGGCGATGGGCAAGGCGAATGTTATCGGAACTTTTGATACATTCGATATGGATTTAAGTGTTGCCGAACATAATAACGATACCGCCACGCGCGCACGCTGTATGTCAACCGGGACGTTAATTCGGACGCTGGGCACTAAACTTGGCCCGAAACAGCGCAAGGCCGTTATGGCGGAACTTTGCAATCGGTTGTTTGGGCCGGTTATGAATTTGTTGTTGGCGGCATTGTGTTTGACGATATTGTTGCGTTCTTCGCTGCTGCGGCGCCGCACAAGTTTTGCACCCGCATTGTCGGTGGTTGCGATGGCGGGTGTTATGGCGATATTTATGTCGTTGTCCAACATGTTAACCGGTGCGGGCGATATAATTTGGGTTGGTGCCGGTATTGCGATGTTGCTTGGGATAATAATGGCGGTATTGTTGCGAAAATGAAGAAGTTCCTTGTTGCCTTTATGCCGATGTTATTGATTCGCAACGCGTTTGCGATTTCGTTGGATTTAAATGAACCGTCAACAATCAGGGCGGAAAAAATCGAATATAACCTTAAATCTGGGACGTTAAAGACGGTTGGTAAAACGGAAATCACAAATAAATCCGGCCAAAAAATGACCCTGCGCGATTCGTATCTTACCAATAAAGGCAAAGATTTGGCGGGCAGTGATATTCAAATATGGCTTGGGCCACATGTATATATTGAATCTGAAAGCATTTCGCGTAATGGCGATATTTCAACGGCCAACGATGCGCTTTTTACCGCGTGTAAAAATTGCGACAGTTATGGCGAGGCATGGGAAATCACCGCGGATCGTGTAAGGCATGACATGGATTCGCATATGCTTTACTTTAACGACATGGTGTTTTGGATTTACGATTTGCCTGTGATGTGGTTGCCGTATTTCAGTATGCCCGATCCAACCGTTAAACATAAAAGTGGATTTTTAACACCGAATCTTGCGTCAACCAATAAAATGGGGACCCAGATAAATATACCTGTGTATTTTTATATTTCTGATACGCATGATGTGACGGCGACGTTTTCGTATTTGACCCAGGAAAACCCATTGTTTCAATTGGAACATCGTTTGAATACATCGCATGCGGAATATCGAACAAATGGGTCCTTTACGCATAATCGCGAAGGCGAAAATCGTTGGCACATTTTTAATAACGATATCATAGAGTTGGGCGATAACGCGCGCGCAACGGTGTTTTTGGAACGCGCGTCTGATAAAACATATTTACAGAAATATGGATTCTATGATGAACAGCCGTATTTGGATTCCGGCGCAACGGTGGAATTGTTCGGACAATCGGGCTATGTCGTTGCCGACGCACATATATTCCAAGAATTGCGTAATGATATGTTTAATTATTCGGTGCCGAATGGAAATATTTTGCCGAACATTCGTGGGGTCTATCAAACGACGCCGTTGTTTGCGGCGACGTATGCAACATTTATGGGCGATGTGTTGGGAATATCTGGTGACGGAATTTCTTCACAACGCGTAATTGGTGAGGCGCGCCTTACGTCCCCATGGACCGTTTTGGGCGGCAATCGTATTACGGCAAGTATCGCAACGCGATATGATATATATAATTTTAATAATACCCCAATGGTCGATGGTTCTATTTATTCCGGCGTTCGTGATAGATTTTTGCCAAGTGGTTATCTGGAATGGGGATTGCCGATGTTCCGCACCGGGGAAAAATGGACAAATGTTGTCGAACCGCGCGCGCGTATAACCGCGATGCGACATACACATGAAAATCAGTTCGCGGCCGATAATGATTCTGCGGGTGCATTGTTGTCTGATGCAACTTTGTTTTCTGCAAATCGATTTGCCGGGCTTGATTTGTGGGAAAATGGAACGTTTGCCGACTATGGTGTGCGATGGGCGGCGTTTAACCCAGATGGCGAATCCATAGAAACCTTCTTTGGGCAATCATACGATTTTACAAAGCGTGAGGCAACCGATCCCAACAGTGGTTTCCGCAACGGGCAATCCGACTATGTTGGACGCATTGGGTATAATAATATGAAGTGGATGGATATATACACGCGGTTTCGATTGTCCCAGGAAAACCTTGGACTACGCCATATTGAAACAAATGCGGTTATCGGAACACCACGAAATTTCTTGAACGTGGGACACATTTGGTCAAAGCAATTTGCCGACGTACAAACGGCCGCAGAATCTATACATGAATTCGCCGGCGGTGTCGGTTTCGCGATAACTGACCGGTGGTCTGTGCGTTGGAACGCGATATACAATATGACGGCCGAACATTTTCAGCAACATAATGGCGCAATATATTACGAACATCCTTGCTATTATTTAAGTGTTGGGTATAGACGCGATAACGCGGTCAAAGAAGATTATGTTGGAACAACAACATTTCAATTCAGGTTTGGTATAAGTATGGACGGGAAACATTATTAACAAAAGGGGGAAAGGTATGAAAAAAATTATATTTATTGTTGCATCGCTTTTTTGTTTCGGCGCACATTCTGCGACGGTGGTTGCGACGGTGGATGGCAAACCGATTACGGATACAGATATTACCGCGCGAACAAAACTAATGGCAATCCAAGGCAACAATTCAACCGACAACCGGCGCCAGGCATTACAAAACATAATTGACGATGGTGTTAAACTGAACTATGCCGCAAAATTTGGCGCGGTGCCATCTGATAAAGATGTTGATGCGGAATTAAAGCGCATGAACCTTGGGGAATTGGACGCGTCTGAACAAGAAATGGCGCGCAGCGCGCTGCGTGCCAATATCGCGTGGCAGGTGATAATTGCACGAACAATAATGCCAACGGTTGATGTCACAGATGAAGATATAAAAAATGAAAGAACCGCACTTGAGCGCGAACATGGACTTCCGCTGGAAATGACAATGATTCGGTTGTTTGATGTTCCAAATGATGTGTTGAAAAAATTGACGTCGCCGGCGGATTGCGATGACGCCATTAAAATGGCAAAGAACCTTGGTGGTGCACCGCAAAAAATTACCGCCGCGCAATACGAATTGACACCGGATATTCGTGAAAATATTGCGGGATTGGACGAACTAAATTGGTCGCGGCCGACGAAAGATGGTTCTGTGTTTTTGATATGTGGCACGAAAAAAACCAAGGAATATGGAAAATTGGACGATGTAATAAAACAAAATGCGATATATAAACAATCGTTATTTGTTGCGGACCAACAATTAAAGCAACTGCGCCGGCGTGCGGTAATAATTATAAACGACGACAGGTATAAAATATAATGAAAACGATACTGTTTAATTTGAACGCACCGGAATTAGAAAAGTTTGTCACCGATTTGGGACAGCCGCGTTTTCGTGCAAAGCAAATTTCTGAATGGTTGTCGCGTGGTGCGCCTGATTTTTCGGTGATGAAGAATTTGCCGGAAAACCTTCGCAATGATTTGGATAAATACGCCGAAACATTACCGGTTAAAATTGTAAAAAAACTTCAATCGTCCGACGGTCAAACAACAAAATTTTTGTTGGAATTATTTGACGGCGAACAAATCGAATGTGTTTTAATGCGCACCAGTTATGGCAACAGTGTTTGTGTCAGTTCCCAGGCCGGTTGTGCGATGGGCTGTAAATTTTGCGCAAGCACACTGCTCGGGCTGAAACGTAATTTAACGGTAAATGAAATTTTTGCGCAAATACTTGTGGCCCAGTGGGAATTGCGAAATGACAAGTTTTCTGAAAAACCAATACGCCCGAATGGCGATGCAAATAATGACGATGTTTCGCACATTGTGATTATGGGAACGGGCGAACCATTGCAAAACACGCAAAATGTTATTGGTTTCATGGAACGCGCAAATTCTGAAATGGGTATCGGTTGGCGGCGTATTACGGTTTCAACGTGCGGAATTGTCCCGGGCATACATGAATTGATTGAATGGGGCCGGCCGATAAATTTGGCAATATCACTGCATGCGCCGAACGACGAATTGCGCAAGAAACTTATGCCTATTGCGAATAAATACTGCATTTCGGAAATAATGGACGCGGCATGGAAATTTACCGACCTGCATAATCGTCAGTTGATGATAGAATACCTGTTGGTTTGTGATACGAATGGAAATTTGCTAAATTCAACGCCCGAATGCGCCCAAGAATTGGTTGGGTTGGTGCGTAGAAAAAATTGTATGGTGAACATTATACCATGGAACGCGGTGGCCGAACGTGAATTTACCGCGCCGTCGGGTAATGCGGTGCATCGATTCCAAGATGTGCTTATTAAAAACGGAATTCACGCACGCATTCGTCGTGAACGTGGCACAGACATCGGTTCTGCATGCGGGCAATTAAGAATCAAAGGACAAAGTTAAAGGAGGAACCATAGCGAGAGAGAGTAAATATAGGGACAGAAAAAATGAAAGGTTTTGATAAAACAGGTTTTGAAAAATATATTCTTGGGTTGATGTTAATGCTTTGTTTGGCGGGTTCTGGTAATGCGCAAACGGTGCAACAAAACCGGCGTCGGCAAAAGACGGAAAATGCTGAACCCGATACGGTGCGCCCCAAAACAATGACGCATACAAACCCATTTCAACAGGTGCGTCCGCCACATATTCCACAAGATTCGCCGATAAAATTTTCTTTAAAAGAATCTACAAATTTTAATGTGCAAGGTTTTATGAATACAACAAAAGATAATGTGTACCTTGTGGGGGGATTGTTTGGTCATGCCTGCCCATTTGTGCGGATTAATAACAATGTGGATATCGGCCTTGCGGCAACGGGTGTGGTTTGGAATTACATCAACCCAAAAACGTTTAGCCCCAGTGTCCTTGATATGTATGCGCATGCAAAGTGGCGGTCGGGCATTGGTGATTTTACCGCCTTTGCCGGCAAAAAGTCGTTATTAAATTATGCGGGCGAAGTTTCCAAAAATATGTCGGTAAAAAATTTCTTTATGAACGCAGTTCATTTTAAATCGGGCCATTTTTATGAACGCGTGGTCGGCGCCGGATTCACCAATAAAATCGGTGCGGTGCAAATTGGCTATGCCGAAGAAAATACCCCGGGTTTTAAATTTACCGGCAATGGTGTATTTGTTCTTGCGGCCGAAGCGTTTATCGAAGATAGTTGGAAGGGCGGAATATTGGTGACCATCGGGCCGGAAAAGACGATTATTGATATGCAAATGATTTGGCGTCCAAATGACCGGCATGTATTTATGGCCGAAATCGCGGATATGGACCTTTGGGAACATGCCAATCTTCATGCGCTGTATGACTACACGTGCGATGGCGGCAATGTGGCATTCTTTATTGATGGCTGCACACAACTTGGCAAGGTGGATAACCCTATACAAAGTATATCCGGCGGAATACGTTTCCCAAAACTTGGTGTAAACGCGATGGGCGGTTGCGCAAGGTACGACCCAATGAACAAAACAAATGCCGACGGCACGCCAAACGTGGAATATCAAAACGGTACCTGGATGCCGTTCGCTGTGTTTGAAGTTACGTTCGGACTACAACCCGGCAAATAAAAATATCTGATTGTTTTTTACCTGCGTTTGCCCCAAGGCAACCTAATCAATCTTTTTCGTGATGATTGCACCTTGGTGGCGGCTTCCTGTGCCTGAAATGCGGCGAACAATGTGTCGATAATATCGTTTGGAGTGCAATTTGGTAAGTTTGTCAAATCTTTGAGCGAATCGCAGGGAATGTATGTGCCAAGTTCTTCTTCTAATTGTACACAAAACGCGGTCCAACCAAAAGAATCAATTGACAAAGATGTGTCGCAATAACCTGTGGATTTTACCTTGATAAGGTTGTATTCGCCCAAGGCATTCAGCACATGTTTTGTAAGTTCTTTTTTGGTATATGTTGTCATTGTATCACCATTTGTTATTGTAATGAATAATAACACAAAATATCGCGTTGTCAAAAATAATTAAGAAAATTGCGATGTTGACTTTCACCCATAAAAGTTGTTAAATCCCCATGTATCAATATAACCCAAGGAGAAAACAGCATGAAAAAGATATTGGTTTGTGGTGCCGTAGTTGCCGCTGTGGCGGGCTGCTCGGCGAAAAAAACGGACGAGGTCAAGGTTTTCGACGCGTCATGTGAAAAAGTTGTCGCGTTTGACCAGGGCGACATGATTGTAAAGTGCCCAACTAATGAAACGTTGGCGTCTTTGCAAGAACAGACCCCAAATGGCAGATTTGTTCAAGGCGGGGAATTTAACTTTGCCGATGCGGTCGCCGATGCGGATCATGTTTATGTCAACATCATTCCGGCCGGTTCGTATGATTGGGCGGAAAAGACCGAATATCGTATTTTGGTAAAGAACCCGAATTTCGACGAAGGTGCGCTTTGGACGGTCAGTGTCTTGGTCCAAGACTAATACGATGTTTAATAAAACACACCCCAAAGATTCAATCTTTGGGGCTTTTTTATTTTTGCGTTTGACTGTGTTCCGGCATAAACCTAACAAATTCAGACATTGTGACACCGGTTGCATTTAATACTTTGGCCAAACTGTATGTGGACGGCCATCGCGGTTGACCATATTTGCT
This sequence comes from uncultured Alphaproteobacteria bacterium, assembly GCA_905233975.1. GTDB lineage: Bacteria > Pseudomonadota > Alphaproteobacteria > Rs-D84 > Rs-D84 > Enterousia. Next base: position 38,567 of record CAJOGD010000007.1, read on the forward strand.
GAAACGTTTGCTTTTATTAAAAGTCGTTGCGTCCAAACCGGCGAATTTCGCAAGTCCCGAACAGGACATGTTTTTTGACGCGGCAAGTTTGACTATGGCGTGCCATAATTCTTCATGTGTCATATTTTCCCTCCTGTTTAACATTAGATTTGTTTTTTATGTTTCGTATTATAGTTGAAATATCTTCCTAGGACAAGACTTTTTTCTTTGTATCTTTTCCTATAAGATCAAAAAATAAAGTCGGATTTATAAACTGGTTTGCCGCGTCGGCGGAAATAATCAATTGAAAAATTTGGCGCATAGGATTATAATCAAAACCCAACAGAAAGGATTACATATGAAAAAAATTATGCTCTTTTTGATTTGTACAACGGCCTTGGCGGGTTGTACCGGATTAACCAGACAGGAACAAAACCAGTTGCGGGAATTACAGGCCCAAGGTGTCACCGTTGATAGGCCGGTGGGCGGTTATGAAAAACCTGCATCGGGTGTGGCCGCGGGTGCGTTGAATCTGCTTCCGGGGGTTGGTAATTTCTATCTTGGAACGGGCACAGGGGCGGAATCTTCACACATTTTATACGGTGTAATAAACCTGTTGCTTTGGCCGGCATCTATTTTGTGGGGTGTCCCAGAGGCGGCAATTGATGCGGACAACATAAATAAAAGGGAATTGTTGTATTACTATACGTATGATGAAAAAGGTAAACAGGAACTGAAAAAAGCAAATATTACCTTAACAAAATAATTCAAAACTCGTCATTATGACGGGTTTTTTGTAATCACTGCACGCGACGGATATTTTATTTCGGTTTGAAGTTGCCGCTTAATACATCTTGTAAATAGAGCAGGGCACTTATACGGGATTCGTCCCATGCCTGGATAGTCTTTGGGTGGGGTTCTTGTTTTATTTCGCTTAATTTAACCAAGGCAGAAAATATCTTTTGTGCTTCGTATGACTGGTTTTTTATCCAATCTGTTTCATTGGGTTCTTTTATCGCTTTTGATATATAATTGGTTTTGATTTTGCCGTTATCATATAACTGGATTAATTCGTACAACAGTTCAAAACAATCATATTTATCAATCTTGAAAAATTGGTCGGCTTCTTTTCTGCGCCAAAATTCTGTAAAGCCTGTCCCATTATGGGCCTGTAGCCAGTAATTATAAGTGCAAGGTCCAGCGTTCGATTTTTCCTTGTGTATGTAAAATAAAGTCAAATCGGATTGAAGTGTGCAAAATAAACAACTTTTTCTGGGAAGGGTAACACGCCAAGATGGGGAATCCGGTATGGTCTCCAATTTATATTTGGCGAATAGTTTAAATAATGTCATCAACAGCGATACTGATAACAGGTATTGCTCGGCTTGTATTTCTTGGTCTGTAAGCGTTTTGTCCATACGGTACACCTTTTGACAAACTGTTGCACATAATTCGTGTTTGTCAAGATAAAAATGGTGGCTGTTCTTGCAATGGGTTGTTTTATCGAATATAATTATGCAAAAGGGGAATGAATATGCAGAAAATATGTCAAAGTTGCGGAATGCCAATGGCCGATGAATCTGTGTATGGAACAAATGCGGACGGTTCAAAGAATTCCGAATATTGTATCTATTGCTATCGTGACGGTAAATTCTTGCAAGATTGCACCATGGACGAAATGATAGAACATTGTGCGCAATTCATTGACGGCGTTAATAAAAATTTGCCGCACCCCATCACCCGCGAAGAATACATCGGACAAATGAAAGTGTATTTCCCGCGCCTGAAACGCTGGCGCGATTCGATTGTTGTTTCGGACGCGGCACCGGCAAACCCTGCATTGGTCGGTGTCAAAGAAATTGTTGCCACAATGGCCGACACATCGCCAATCACATTTATTTCGTCGGTTGATGACCAAGGTTTCCCTTGGACCAAGGCTATGTTGTCGCCCCGCGTGCGCAAAGGCATAAGGGTTTTTTATTTCACAACCAACACATTTTCATTGCGTGTGGCGCAATATCGCGCGAACCCAAAGGCGTGCATCTATTTCTGTGATGCGGAAAAATTCGTGGGCGTGATGTTGCGCGGCACAATGCAGGTTCTAACCGACGCGGAAACAAAAGAAATGATTTGGCGCGATGGCGATACCGAATATTATCCCGGCGGCGTTACCGATCCGAACTATTGCGTTTTGAAATTCACCGCGACCGACGGCCGATTCTATAGCGACTATTATCCGCGTAGTTTCGTGATAGAATAGGGTCTCCCTTTGCCCAAGTAAACAGTTTTTTATCAACCCATGCCAAAAATCAGAAAATAAAACCCTGAATTAACAGGGAAGTTTTTGCTGATTTTTATTGTAATAACTGTTCCAGAAGTAATGGAAATGTATCATATCCAGCAGCGGTATTAAAATGTCCTGCATCTTTAACAATTTTGATTTCTGCACTGATTTTTTCAGCAAAATCAAACGATATAGCATTTGGTACATACGGGTCATTATCCGAAACAAAACAAACCCTTTTTTCAGATAATTCCTTTAACTTTTCTAAATCATTTCGTATAAAAAACGGGGTATTTACATCATCAAATTCTGAATTCAATTTCTGATACAAAGGTGCAACAAAATAAAGTCCTTTGGCTTTTAATTGTTTATCTAATAAATAATCAGTGATAAACGCAGGTCCTAAACTGTGTCCGATATAAGTCGTTTTAGAGCCTAGAAAAGAACTGTATGAATCTAAAATACGAAACCAGTTTTCATAATTTTGGTTTTCTTTTCCACAAGGAAACTGCGGAACAAGAACTTTGAAACCTTTCGCTTCCAATTTTTGAAATAGCCAAGAAAACCAATTTTCAAACGGCGAACCATAACTTCCATGAACAATAACAAAATCATAAATATTTTCTTGTGTTTCCATATTCTTTTCCATATCTTTTACCTTTTCTCGGGCTTCGTAATAGTGATCGGTATGTATCGATTTGATGTAATATCGTCGTTTACCATTCTTCCTTGGTAATTCTATTATATAGTAAAAAATTTCCCCCCGCAAATATAAATTTTTGTCGGGACCAGGGGGCTTAAACTTCACTTCGTTCGTTTTCGCTTACTCATTGTCGAACCTTGTCAACTGCGTTGCCATGGTATCAAATCCATAATCCACGACCACAAAATAAAAATACCCACACCAGTGGATAATTTTATTTTGGTGGGAGTGGGTGCGCCTCGATACGCAATAAATAAAATCAAAAAAATCTCGTACTCTTCGATTTTTTAAGATTTTCTTAATTGTGTATTCTCGTATTCGCCATGCGCGCCAATTATTCACGAAAATTTCATTTTCGTATGGCACTGTCGTGCCATGGCGCTCTTGCGCATCCACCCACCCCACATTGCAAAATAAAAAATGACCCAAACGGGTCATTTTCTATTTTGGTGGGAGTGGGTGGATTCGAACCACCTCAGGCTTAAGCCAACAGATTTACAGTCTGCCCCGGCTCTCCAACTCCGGCGCACGCCCAGAACTTTTTACCCTCGCTGCCGCTTTGGTAAAAATTCGTGGTGCGGGCAGCGGGACTCGAACCCGCATATCAAGCTTGGAAGGCTTGCGTACTAGCCCTTGTACTATGCCCGCAACGAGTTCACAGCGCATAGATTATATAACATATTTGCCAAAAATCAAGTGGTAAAATGGGGCGCGCCAATTTTAATTTCCGTTGGGGCAACTGCGGTTTTGTGCGCAAAACAAAATATTGACAAAATGTAATAGCGGTGCTATACTGCTGGCGACAATTGTATTAAGGGGAATAAAAGTGGCAGAGGCAAAATCACAAACGAATAACGACGCACAATTGCAAGAGTTCCTTTTGGCCAATTTGCAGAGCGTGATAAAGCACTTCCTACCATCTTGGACCCCTTCAGAGTCAGAGAAAGGTCAAGAGTCTTGGACAAAGATATTGGACGATTATGAAGCCTTATGTTGGGCTCTGAAGAGTATTGAGCAAGCGTATCGTGCAAGATCATACATAGATAACACTGATATAAAACCTGTGAATGGTGATAATCCAGAGAACAGAGAAGATAAAAACAACTACTATAATAACTTGCGCAAGAAACAAGAATTAGAACCGCAAGTAAGGGTGATCTTGTTAGAGCAACTTTTCCTACAACAATTAAGTGTGGACGAGGTTCAAGATGCACTCGCTTGGGCAGAAAATCCAGCCTATGCTTCTGTGAACGTGTACGATAATGACAAGGAAGACCCAACGGAAGATCTTAAAGTGCTGTTGGCAAACCGCCAAAGGGTCTTGGAAGAGTTGTGTCAAAAGGCGCTGGCCAACCCGGAAATACGCGCGTATGTGGCGATGTGTGTGGCCGAACAAATTAAAAAACGCGCACAGACCAGGCCAGGGCAGACTATCACGCGCTAATATTTGATTGCACAATGTGATGTTATTTATATTTCTTCAACATCAAATAATATCCGCCACTGATTAGCAAATTGCAAAAGATAATCACGACTATCGCAAACCATACAGACGTCATATCCGCGATTATTCCGATGCCCCAATAAATCGCGGCAGATAATATTCCGCCCATCAATGAAACTATTGACCCCATGGTTGCGCGTTGTTTGGGTGATAATTCTTGTTGTAATAACGCGGATTCGGCGGTCCGACATGGCCCCCATAACAAATTGCCACTTGATTGAAAGAAAGGCGTTATAACATTATTCAATGTGACGGCAATTGTTTTAATCGCGGCCACACCAATAGTTGACACGACCAAGATTCTATAGAACCCAAATTTGCGAAAATATGGTGCGATGGAAAAACCGATTGCGCCACACACTTGCTTAATTATTCGCGCAACGTTTACCGCCCATGTCGATATAAGTGTATTATAATATGCGCCTTCGATTCTGTACGATGTAAAGCTAACGGCGCGATTCAGCATTTGTATTGTTGCCAATATGCGCAGTTTTTTATTTTTTACAAATGATTTCATGGCAATTACAAAATGCTTAACAGACGTGTTATCTTCCACAGTATGTTTTTTGGGTTCAACAAATCGCAGACAAATAAATATCGGGAAAATTCCAAATATCACAGAAACCCACGCCAGAACATTCAGGGAATAAAAATATGTTGTGAACGCCGCGACCAATGCGCCCGTTGCCAAACCAACCTGGCCGAATGTTTTACTGCGTGCGTATAGTATATCGTATTCATCAGGCTTGTTTAATTCTTCCATTGTTTCGTACATCAACGCGTCGTCTGTGCCCGACGCAAAAGCGTCGGAAAGCGCCCACAAAATGGCCCCGGGAATTAACAAATATTTATGCGCCCCCGCCAAAGCAAACATCAAAAACGCCAACACCGACAACACAGACGATAAAACCAAAGTTTTCTTGCGCCCAATTTTATCAGAAAACACACCGGTGGGAATTTCTGCAAGGCTTTGGACAATACTTGCAATTGAAAACACCCCCAGTGCCAGGGCGTATGATCCGGTTATTTGCTGAAAGAACACGACGGCCAAAACCGACAAAGGCCATATTTCATAAAACAGGTAATATAATTTGAATAAAAAAATATTTCTGCGAATTTCCATACGGCCATGTTAAAACTATCTGGGAATAAAAGCAAATATATTTTTGTGAGATTATGCTAAGTTGCGGCTTTGTAAAAGCGGCCCTGTCTCGCTGTAGCGTAAGCGAAAGCGGATGGCACTCGCATCTGTTGAACTAGAAAAATTTTTTTTGAAAAATCCTGCCATTACCAGTTTTCAGAAATTGTTCAAACCTTTTTGCTTTATCTTCACTATCAAAAGCAACATATCCCCGTAATTTCCATGGTTTGAATTTATTGGTGTGAATAGAATTACCCAAATTGTGTTGCTTTAGGCGTCTTTCTAAATCGTCTGTATAGCCAACATAAAAATGCTCTGGTTGCGCAATACTTTGTAAAATATAAGTGTAATACATCACCATTACGTACAGTCCGCTTTCATTCGCTACGCTCATTACAGCGAGACATCCGTTTCTCTAACTCTACATCGCGCTTGCTGGCGCAATCTCGCTGTAGCGTAAGCGAAAGCGGATGGCAGTCCCAATGGGAATGCTTCGCCACCTTGCCTCACTCGCTTTGCTCGCCGGCATGCTCTCGCCTGCCTTTCGGCTGCGGTTCGAACCCATGCCCCATGGGTTCGATTCCGCGGAACACGATAAAAATAAAATCCGGCCAAGGCCGAATTTAATTTTTATGGCAGGACATATTGTGCAATTCACGAACTAATGAAATTAAGGATTTATTGCAATTTGGCAAAGAAATCAAACTATTTTTGAATAAATACGAATATCTACTCATACCAAGGTAGTGGATGTACCCCATCTGGCAGTATCGGCAACCGGTACCGCGGATGCCACCGATACGAACCCACCGCCCCCCATACACCACCGTCCATCCGATTATCAAATCGCTAACTGTAAATTAAAAAAATTTCAAAGGCCTTTACGCGAATGGTCAAATTTTTTAATGCATGCTATTCAGTGAAATGTGATTTGACCCACTTGGCACACCACAATTTTGATAAAAACTTGCGATTATAATTACTATGGTGCAAAATACATCCAACATAATATAAAGGAGTGTTTATATGTTAAAACAAAAATTTATCGATTGGTTAAGCAAACAACCAAATATGTCAGAACTAACAAAAAAAGATTATTTGTATCGATTAAACAGAATTCGTCGCCAATCTGGTTATTTTGATGACGATACCTGGAATTCATTTTCTGCAAATATATTAAATTTGATTGAAAAATATCAACAATATCCAAACGCGGATAATGATATTTCCGCAATGAAAAAATTTAATGAATTTTTATATGAAACCGAATTTATTTGTAGTTCTACATCAATAGAAGACCCAAAACCAATTATGAAAATGCTTTCTTGGTTTCCTGGTTCTGAAACAGAAGCACCGGAAATTAGAACATCGTGTAATAATGGCGAAGACGATTTATTAACACCAAAGCAAGTTGCACGCTTCTTGGGGACTACAACCAAAACATTAGGAGTGTGGCGCAAGAAAGGATTATATTTACCATATCTTGATTTACCACATGAAGTCAGATACACAAGACAGAATGTAAATACATTGCTGAAAAGAAGATTTCGCGAAGTTTTACTAAAAAAATAAAAAAATGCATTAAAAAGGTTCGCAAAGTTCGCAAAGTTTCATACAGACCCTAAAGGTTCGCTATGTTCGGCGGACTTTTTTTTATGCGTAAATAAATTGATGGACGAAACAAAAAAGGAGTAAAAAATGTTTCGTTCATTAAATACAGGGTCGGAATCATCCCTTGAAAAAATGGTTCAAAACAGAAACGCATTTTTAAATGGTGAAAAATCATTTGAAGGTAAAAATAACGAACTACACACCACCGCACTTGCACCTCTGGTTGCACCTGCTTTACCTGCAACACCAGCAGGAACAATGTCTTTTATCACACGGTGCGAAGCCGCAAGCAAAATAGCCACAAACTATATTAGATTGTATGGCAAAAAATCTGTTAAAGGTTTGCACGCATTGAAATTTGCACGATGTGTTGTCGGTGCAGCATTAGATACATGTGTTGAAATCGCAGATGCCGTCAGAGCGATTGGTAATACTGTGGGTAGTGGTCCAGAAGTTGAAGAAAACCGTCTAAAAAAAGACACAATAATGACAATAAACGGATTTCGAAAAAATAAACTGTGGCGAAATGTCTGTGAATTGGACGCAGATTGTGTGGCGGCAGCAAAACAGAAAGCGATTGAAAATGACGATTTTCCAACCATAAATTCGGCATTGACGATAAAAAGAAATTCTAAACCCAAAGAACCAAAATTGGGAAAGTATCCATGTCAAGGTGTGTTTTCTGAGGTGGTTTTGCCGAAAGGTATAAAATTTGATGAAACATGGAATGCGACCAGTCTTTTTTGCAATATTGGACTTGGAACTTACATGTTGAAGGATTTGAATATAGAAATTTCGGTTGCAAATGACCTTCTCAAAAACCGCACCGATATCCATAAAGCGTTGTATGGCAACAATTGTGATGTCATAACAGGTGATATCACAAAACCGGATGTTTATCAAAAAATCTTGACGGCACATAAAGAAAATAATTGTCGTATTGTGCTATTTTCCGCGCCTTGCCAAAATTTTTCAAAGGCCGGTAAACAAAATATACACCATGTTAACGCTTCTTTGGTAATGTATGGCATGCAATTTGTTGAGGATAGCGCACCTGATGTCTATATGTCTGAAAATGTGCCGGAATTTTTGGGCGCTTGCCCGGATAAAATTAAAGGTGAAAATTATGACACAATCTACGATTACATTAAACAAACATCCGACAGATTGGGTTATTTCACAAATATATATTATTTAGATGCAGATAATTATGGTACCGGTGAAAAGCGCGAACGGTCAATCGTTTTGGGTATCAAAAAAGAACTGGTGCAGAAAATTCTTGGCACAACCGAAATAACCGCAGACAATGTATGGAAATTTCCAAAGCCAGACGAATTTAAAATGTCAGAAGAAGTATGTTTGTGGGGTATTCCATCCATAGAAGCAGGCGAACACAGACTTGATTTCAATCGTCTGCATTATGCACTGGATTTGGAACCTGAAATCATTGACGCTTTGAAAAACATGTCTGCTGGACAGACATCAAAGGTTGTTATTAACAAAAAAACGAAAGATAAAGTAGAAATCAAACGCGCACATGGTGATAGACCAGCACCGACAATTACTGGTGAATCTGCACACTTTCGGGCGCCTGCACATTGTTTCCCGGCGGGCCGTATCAGAAAAGACGGAACACAATCTGACGCACGATACAGAACACCATACGAAATTCTGGTGTTGATGGGTATGCCGAAAGATTTTGAATTGCCGGCGAACATCAAAATCAGAGACGGCAAAGGTAATATCTGGTGTAAAGATGGTCCTGTGTCTGAATCTGAATTTGAACAAACTAATGATGATATTGTTGTGACAGATGATGAATTTCGAACTATGCTTGGCGAACATTTTTGCCCGACCGTCGTAATTCGCACAACTGATTTACCAAATTCAACATGCCGACTTTTGATTATTCCCCCTTCAACGGGGGAATTTTTTGTGATATGACCCGTCAGGCAAACCAGATTTTTTCGTGTTTTGGAAATTTTTTGGGCTGTTCTGTCAAAAAAATTGCGTTCTATAAAAATAACAGGTTCCGACATTCTCTGTTCATTTGGAAAACACGAGTGCCTATGACGATATTGGAACTGATGGGTCAGCTGAAATCCGCCATCAAAACAATAAATATCTGAAATCAATGGATGGATAAGCGCATATATGAAAATGTGCTTTGTCCAAATAATATAAATAAAGAAACAAAGAAAAAAACAATGACAACAGAAATAAATACAACAACCAATGAAACAGAAAAAGATAAAACATTCACAGATGAACAAAAGACAAAGATGAAGAAAAAAATTGAAGAATGGTTTGACGATAAAATAAACCCAAATTGCTTCGTCAGTATCCAATTTCCAAAGTTCATGCGAAGAACAAAATTAGACTTGTCGTACAAAAAGTTATATGAAATCCTGTATCAATTTGAACGCGATATGTATGGCAGACACTTGAATCGACATCTAATACCTGGCATTATTTTTGCAGAAAACGGACAGGCAACAACATTTCATTTCCATATATATTTTTATCATAATGATATTTCGATACAGAATTTTCAAGATTTTTTTGCGTTGGTTTCAAGGAAATTACGATTACCGCCAGAGACAATTGATGTGAAAGAGATTGAAACCGTTGATGTTTATTCATACGGTGCAAAAGAATTATTTGTTGATACCAAAGGTGATTTTGACCCATATAGAATAATTGATACGGAATTATTATTTGCATTGTATAAACGGCAACCAAAGAAAACCCCCGTACCGATTAGAATTATACACGAACCACATTATGCGTTAAAAGATATACCAAAGACGAATTGGAAAAAACTTAATGAATTGTGTGGTTATCGTAAAAAGCAACCGGTTAATAATACAAACCCGACTAATTATCAACACAGACGATTAAAAGTGTAGATTCCTGGTTAATGTGGTTCGCCAAACAGGTCATATCATAACATAAACCAAGCGTGGATAGCCGGAAACAGAAAAGATAGGTAAACATAAGCCGAAAGAAAAGGAGCAGCCCACGCGTCAAATATGGATTAAATATAAAAAATAACCCGTTGAAACAAATCAGCGGGTTTTAATTTTTACTTTCCAAACAAACACCTTCCACTTGAATCATAACACCATACAGTATGATTATATTTTACGCTGACTGTATTACCGGTATATCCAACTAATTCGCCACATTTCATAAACAATACCAATCCGCGTTCATTATACACTCTGACTTGATTTCCAACTTGTCTAACTGCTGCAATCATATCTTTGTCCTTTGGTTTAATATTCGTCTGCGCGCATAATGGTTAATACCCTTGTTGTGATATCTGGATTACTTGGGTCATCAGAACCGGCATCCATATCAAGGTTGTAATAATCTATTTTGAACAAATAATTTATTCCCCTGTGTTCTATGCGTGCAAAATCGTGTTCTTTATATGGGTCGTTTGCGTGATTAAAATCATTAAAATTTTGGACTTTATCTAACAACCGAGCCCGTTCAATATACGGCAAAGAATTAACCCCCTGCGATATAAACACCTGGTTTTGCCCAGGTGTAAATAAATTCTTTCGCAGGTTATCGTTTAATTCAGCAATCTTATTCATATTCATGTTAAGCCACCTGTGTTTCAATTAAGAATTTAGAGAAAGCCCTAACACTGCAACGAACCGCACGGCTTTTCATACGGCCACGCGCAGAATGTTCACCGATTGTATATTGTGGCAGAATTGTTGAAATAGATTCCGCTAACTGTTCAATCGTCTTTGATTCCCAATGACACACTCTAACCAAAGATGTCATATAGTCATACACGGTCGATGGTTTATTATTCTGTGTTGTGGTAGAATAACCCTTTTGAATTAACCAGTTTTTGTAAAGCTTAAGCATTATATACTCCTTTGTTTTTAGGTTCTTTTTTGCTTCTTTTACACTTAAATTATGTCGTGTTTTTTTATCCCCGCGAACTAAAAAACGCAAAAAAACAAGCCAAAAAGCCCTATTTTTTAAGGTTTTTTGACTATTTTTAGCCTTTCGGAGCAAAACATAGTCGTATTTACTGTTAAAATTGAATAGTTAAAGATAAACCGTTTAAATCGTATAGTTTATTGTTATCCATGCTGAAATGATTCAATATGCCAACACTGGTGCAGGCAAGTCAAATAAAACGCACATAAAGACATAAATTTTCAACGCAGAACGCAGCAAACAAATTTTACTATACCGCGCTTAACAAGCAAACAAGATATGATTACAAATCAAAATATTGTGCACGCCGCCGCAAGAATTCTATATAATCATCACCCATATCTTTCTCTTTGCCAAAATTGTAAAGAACTCTTTCAAAATCTTCCGTTCCATTTAAATTGGTTGTTTTATATTTGTTTAAAACGCGTTCTACTTCATCTATCTGGTCTTGAACTCGTCTCATCATTTGATATGCTTCATCCGCTGATTCCGGATTAAATCCTTCTAGACCAAATTTTTCAGCAAGTGTTTCGAAACCGGTTGCTAATGGTCTTTCTGCCTGATATCTTGCTTCGTTCCACAATTCATTAGCCATATCATCAAACTGATTTTCTAAACTTTTCGTTGCATTAACAATTGGCTTTTCTGCAACTGTAGGTGCAGGTTCTGCTCTAGTTGAAGTCGGTGTTTCCGTCGTGGGTTTCACAGTTTGTGTTGGAAGTTCCTGGGGTTTGGCTGAAACTGTATTATCCGGCTTTCCCATATTAAAATCAAACTTTCCTTTTGTTGGATTCTCCGGGGTAGCAGTTGGTTTTGTTGATACGGTCGGACCAGTTGTTTGTTTCGGCATAAAAGGATTGTTTGTCGGTTTTGTTGGTGTTGCTGGTGTAGCGACAGGTGCGGTTTTTGCTACATTATCAAAATCACCAATATCTATACCATGATATCCACGCATAAAATCCCTAACATCATCATAAAATCTCATTTCTATCGGTGATTTACCGAGTTCTTGACGCATGATATCATCTATTCCATCTGGTAATCTAATGCCTACCGAACCATCTTGAAATTTTATTCCGTATTTATCTTTCATAGCCTGAATACGAATTCTGCCGGCTTCATCCGATATATCGGCAAACACCCCATTTGCTTTTCTAAATGCAAATGAATTATCTACAACGGCATTTACTTTACCAAAATTGGGTTTCGTTCGTTTTATTATCTGATAATCTGTCTGCACAGAACCAATTAAATCGCCCTGGTTTGATACAAGATACGCATCTCCTTTTGTATCATACAGTCTTAAATCTTCCATCATTGCTTTGTATCTGGCTTCTATTATATCGTCAGTAGCATCTTTTGGTAAGCCCCATTTTAATAATACATCCTCCCAAGTTGCAGCCCGCGCATCCACATTATAATTAAAGCGTTTTAAGAAGCCTTTTCCATAATCATCCCATCTCTCTAATACAGTTGAACTGAGACCCTCTAATTTAGAGAAAATATCTTTTTCTGCAACGGCCATGAAATGTGTTCCATCTTCGGCTTTATATAATTTTGTTGAAACATATGCACCATTATTACGGAAATCTGTTGCTAACGCTCGTATATCATCTTGTCCTATATTATCAACATAAATTCTTAAATATCTGGTATTGTCTAACCTGGTGCTAACACTCTCAACCATTTTGCAACGGCTAAGAATTCTTGCTACTTTTGGTGCATTCTCTGTAATTCTCATAACACCTTTTTCTGGTTGTATGAATATACCGGCAACCAACAAAAATGCATTCGCTTTGTTTAATGCCTTATCCCATGCATTTGGCGTTGACATTTTTACTGCAGAACTTAACAAATCATTTGATAAACAATCTGTTGTGTTTTCCATCAAATCAGAAACCAATGATAATTGGTCAGGATTTAATCTATCCAATACTTCATCAAGACGCGCAAAATGTTGGTTTACAACACGCCATGCACAATCAACTTGTTGCTGTGAACAAGATGGATGTTTTGAACCAATTGGAATTTCACATTTCTGGGCATCCGTTGCAAATTGTCTTGCACGCGAAGCAGGTTCCAAGATATTCAACCGTTCAACACCAATGAAAGCCGCATCAAGCGCAACACTGGCACCAACCGCCGCCAAACCAACAAAAGGCATTCCCGTCGGAGTAAATACAATTGCAAGCGCAATTCCACCACCAACCTGTAAAGCATTTGATATAGTGCGGGCGTTTTCTGCACGATTTAGCAAACAAACCTCTGCTTTGGAATCCCATCGCGTTCCCCCTGGAATCATAGATTGCACTTCGGGTGATAAACATTTTGCCTTGCCTAGACCACTGCAAATTCTATCTGTTCCATAACTGCCACCAGCCAACACACATTGAAGGGCGGCTTGTCCAGCTTTGCGTTCATATTCTTTACCTTCAAACAAATCGTCAAAGATAAAATCAACATCCGTGCCATTTAAATGACATCTTAACATATCGTCCAAAGATGCCGGTATTCCATTTGACATTTCGTCGCTATATTTTCTTGGTGAAAATTCACAATCGAACGATTGAACATTTATGCCTTGTAATTGCACATAGGTTTTTAATACTTCCACCAAAGAAGAATCCAATACGGATTGAACATTTTTGAATGTGCGCGACATATATTCATATCCAGGGTATGTTTTAACATCTTTGGCTGTATATGTCGGTTGATATATTTCACAATGCATATCTTTGGTATAACCGTCGTGAACATTTAGACCAAATTTTTGTATAACTTCTCTAGCCTTACTACCAGGGGCGCAATCCATTTTACATTGGTGCCGGAATGTTCCAATCGCATACTTTGAATCAAACAAAGCACATATACCTTTGACGAGATTTTTTTCAATGGTTGTATCTGTTGTGTTATTTGTTCCTTTGAATTTTACAGAATAAAATTCTTTGTTATCCAATGTTGTGCAATTAACAGTCCCATCTTTAACTTCGGATGAACACCAAACATCGTGTCCTTTTTTCTTGGCGTATTCTATTGCAAAACCGTTTGCGGCATACGGTCCAACATTTACATCTTGGTGGTATTGGTTTGCGTTTTGTTTTTTACCTTCAACAAACACATCGTCAACACAATGCGGATTGCCCCCAGTTATCCTGCCAGAACAAGCATTCATAAAACGAACTTTACCCATTTGTGCCAATACCGGATTAAACACATGATTCAAACAATCATCTTTCTTGGTTATAACATCACTTGACGCACAGATTTGGGTTATATCATTTACCGTTAATGGTTCTTGACCCAAAGGTCCAGCCAATTGGTCATATTTTGCCATCATTTTTTCAACGGCACCTGGGGTTTGTGATATTAGGTCGTCTTGTATCAAAACATTTTGAAGTATTATCCGCGGAATAAGAATACTGTTTACATGTTGATTTTGATATACACCACTGGGCGAATCCGCAAATGCATTCTGACACACACAACAACTTAAAAAGGCGTATATTATTTTCTTCATTTCAGTGCCCCTGTGCATTTGGCGGCAACATTTGCGACTTTTTTAATTGCCGATATCTGTGTTGCATTAAATACTGTTGCAACACCAGACGCCACAGTTGAAGCGCCAGATAAAACATTTGCCGCAGTATTTATACTTTTTTCTTTATCCCAATCAACATTTGTTTTTTCAGACGGTTTTAATCCGTCTTTACGAATTGATTCACTATTTGCCACCGCGCTTGTGATTGTCCCACTAAGTCCAGTTGCAGCACCAACAGCACTTGAAATCATGGCACCTTTGGCACGGGTGTTTATCTTTGATATATCAACGGTTTCAAAACCTTCACATGCCGAAATAATTGAATTTGCTTCACCAACATCAACCCCATCAATCCGGGCACGACCACGCGCACGACGAAGTTCAGATATAGCGGTTTTACAATTATCAATTTGATTTTGCAGGTCACCATCGGTTGTATTTTTACCCGCAATAATCGCGCCAGCAACATTAGTGACAGTGTTTCCAGCAAGCAAACCAGTGCGCCAATTACCTAACTTTTTTGATTGGCGACGCAATTCATCGAATTCATTTTGAAGACCAGCAGAATTAAATTCATTTCTCATTTCGTTCATTTGCGCTTCTGTCGGCATAATTTGATAAGGTTTTTCTGTATAATTTATTTTATCTGCAATCTGTTTAGCCTGTGCATCTTTGTTCGCTTTTACAATACCCACAATAGTCGCGCCGGCACCAAGTCCAGTTCCGACACCGGTAATCGCAGTATTGATTCCGGCCATCTTTTTCAAATCGGCTAAACTATCATCAATTCCAACACATGCGGTATAAGTTTTTTGCAGTGCGGCAACTAAATCCGCTTCGTCGGCATGCGCAAACGCCGGTGCAATGATACTCAGTAAAAAAATTCCCCATTTTTGCAACATTCTCATACATAGGATTATATCACAATTTTAGGGTTGTTCCAAACAAAATATAAGAAGCGTGTTATCCGAAATTATGGGTTGGTAATTTGTGGTGCGCCCCATCGGTCAAACCACATTTTTTATATTTTTATCGGAATTGGAAAAATGTTGTCCGAATTGGAAGTTTAGTTCGTAGAGATTGGTTGTGGGTTCAAATTCTATATAACATCTCTGACACAGTTGTGATGTCAGTATGAAACAAAAAAGATGTTATAAAATGGCTGATTTAGATTTATTAAAGCAAGAAATTCGAAATGCATTTCCAGGTGAAAAATTGTGCTTTTGAACTGATTGATTTTTTCACTCTGGGTGCAAAAGCATATAAAAATATAAAAGCAGAAAAATAAAAGCGTACTTTCAATTTAATACACGATAAAGTTTTTAATATATAAGGAGTAAAACCATGAGAAATATTTTTAATCACAATAATATATTTGCACAATCAAATGAACCAACTGCAAGCCAAGCCGTTATATTCGCCAGGGTCAGTTCCAGGGAACAATCTCGGGGCCAATCTACAACGGCACAAATTAAGAATTGTGAACAATACTGTAATTCTATTGGAATAACGAAACCAATAAGGATATTTAATATCACAGAATCATCAACGCATGGTGAACGCAGACGATTCCAGGAAATGTTATCATTTGTAAAAGCACAAGGTAAAAAAACACTAATTGTTGCAGACTGTGTTGACCGTATTCAAAGAAGTTTTAAAGAATCTGTAGAATTAAAAGACCTGGCTGAAAAGGGTAAATTAGAAATTCATTTTATACGAGAATGCTTAACCATTACAGACCATTCTACATCTGCAGAACAGTTGCGATGGAATATGAGTGTGTTGGCTGCGCAATCGTATGTTGATACTTTGCGTGATAATGTAAATCGTTCTATGCAAACCAATTGGTCTAATGGTTTATGGCAGTCTTTTGCGCCACTTGGGTATTTAAATGCGAAAGACGAAAAAGATAATGCAACGATAGTGTTAGACCCAGTTCGAGCACCTTTGGTTAAAAAGATGTTTGAAGAATATGCCACAGGTCAATATTCTTTACAGGGGCTTTTAAAGTGGGCACATGATAATGGTTTAACAATGCGAAAGACGCCAGGAAAACCAGAACGCGATTTGCCACTTACAACACTTAATCGGATATTGAAACAACCTTTTTATTACGGTGTTATGGTTGTGAAAGGCCATGAAATTCCACACATATATCCACCTATAATAGATAAATTGTTGTTTGACCGGGTGCAAGATGTTCTACACGGTAAATGTCGGTTGCCTGCAAAAAGCATATATGGTGAAAAAGAATTTGTGTTGCGTGGACTTGTTCGTTGTGCCAAATGTGGACATACAATGAGCCCAGAAAAACATCGTAAACCAAGTGGCAAAGAATATGTGTATTTAAGATGCAGCCACTTGAAAAACGATTGCTCTCAAAAACCAATCCGTGAAGACAGTATCTTAGAACAATTAGAACATGAACTAACCGTAGATTGTAAACTGTCTGATGAAGCAATTACATATATCAAAAACTTAGTTCAATCCAATCTTGAAAGTGAAAATCAATTAAAGGTTGGCACAGAAAGGTATATCGCAAAACGCATTACAGAATTAAAAACAAACAAGCAAAGATTAGTATCTATGCGTATAGCAGGCGAAATAGATAAAGAATCTTATGATTTGGCGCGGATGGATATAGAAAACGAACTTCAAGAACAAGAGAAAATACGGGCTTCATACATCGAAACCGAGACAAATATCATCGAAACAGTGGATAATGTTGAAAAAATCTTTAAAAAACCTTTATTTTTCTTAAAGAGTTCGAAAATTGAGATAAGGAGTGCGTTTTTACGGCTAATACTTTCGAACTGTTATGTAGATGACGGAAAGGCGTGGTTTTCTCTTAAAAAATCGCTTTCTTTGTTCGTAAAAACGCCAAATATGAACATTTGGCAGTCCCAATGGGAATCGAACCCATGTTACCGGAATGAGAATCCGATGTCCTGACCTCTAGACGATGGGACCAGGAAAACAAGCTAATTCTAACTGATTTATTTTATTTTTCAATAGTTTTCGTAAAAAATACGCTTGCGTTTTGTGGACGTGTGCGCTATCAATAGGACTGTTTATGCCATGGGGGATTTTTAATGAAAAAATGTGATGTGTCAGATGGCGCTCTGCCAAAAAGTTTGTTTAAGTTCTATACGAAATGTGTTTTAAAGGGCAGTTGGAAATACCTTATATTATTCGCATTTTTGAAATTGTTGGTTGGCGCAGAGCTGATTATGGAGCCATATTATGACCGTTGGATTGTGGCTATGTTTGAAAATGCGCCCACAGGAATGGCGATTTTTAAACATGTTTTACCAACAATTTTAATGATTTGGATTATAAGCAACCTGATTACGACGGTGGCAACATTCAAACATCAAGTAGATTCATTTCTCCAACCACGAATTTCCCGCCGTATTTCAGAATTATTGACCGATTATGTTCACAGCCAATCTATGGCTTTCTGGGTTCATCGCATGTCTGGTTCGATTAATACTAATATACGCTTCTGTTATGGTGGTTTTACGGTAATTACCAATAATATAATTGATGGTGTTGTTAAGTTAATCACAATTCTTATTAATTCTGCATTATTGTTCACCGTAAATAAATATATCGCATTCGTATTCATTAGTGTATTCATTTTCCGCGTGGCTTTCATGTGGATGTTGCAGAACCCTATTAAAAATTCCGCCGAACGCAGTGCCAAAAGCAGGTCGAATTTGGACGGTTGGTTAATAGATAGTTTTGTAAACAATGGTCTTGTTCGGATGTTTGCCGGCAAGCAACGCGAGCATAATCACCTCAGTCCACTACGCCAAGAAAATCAGGATGCGGCGCGTCATGCTGCGTTTATTCAACGAATAGCTCTGACGATTCCCACCTATCTTTGGTACACTGCATTCGCCGGGACCTTAGTTTTGTGCGCATACCTGTATGGCAAACAGATGATGAGTCTGGCCGATATTGTATACAGTGTGAGCGTATATGTTTATGTCATGTTTGCAATATCGGCATTAATAGATCAAATTCCAGAAATTATCGATGGGCTTGCGTCCGCAGCCAAGGGCTATTCTGATTTGGTTGTGCCGATTACCGTTGTCGATGCGCCGAATGCGCCGGATTTAAAGGTGAAACATGGCAAAATAGAAATAAAAAATGTTTCGTTCAAATATAAAAATAAATATGTCTTGCGCGATTTGTCTTTGACAATCAATGCGGGCGAACGCGTTGGAATTGTTGGGCGTTCGGGCGCAGGCAAAACAACGTTGGTAAATTTGCTAATGCGTTTTTACGATGTCGCACGCGGTAAAATCTTAATCGATGGTGTTGATATTCGGGACGTGCGGCAAAATTCGTTGCGTGAAAATATTTCCTTTATTCCCCAAGAACCCGCGATGTTCAACCGGACAATATTGGAAAATATCGCATACGGCCGCCCCGATGCAACCATGGCGGAAATAAAGCGGGCGGCGCATTCCGCCTCGGCGGACAAGTTCATTATGGGAACGGAAAAGAAATATAACACTATGGTTGGTGATCGCGGAATCAAAATGTCCGGTGGCCAACGTCAACGTGTTGCGATTGCGCGCGCGTTCCTCAAAGATGCGCCGATACTGATATTGGACGAGGCGACATCCGCCCTGGACAGTGAAACCGAGGTTGCGATACAAAATTCTTTTGAAAAATTGTCGCATAATCGAACAACGATTGCGATTGCACATCGGCTTTCGACACTGCGCAATATGGATAGAATTGTTGTTTTGGACGGTGGAAAAATTGTTGAATCCGGGACACATGCGGCATTGTTGCGACGTGGCGGTGAATACGCACGACTTTGGAAAATGCAATCTGGCGGATTTTTACAAGATGATAAACAAGACGGCAAAAAAGAATAAATTTTGTTGACCCGCAATATGATTTTTTAATAGCATATAGGCATGAAAAAAATTTTATCTTTTCTTGTTGCTGTTTTGTTTTGTGTGGACGCGCACTCCGCGGATTATCGTGCCGCGTTGGTTGCGGATATGGATACGGGACGTGTGATTTTTTCCGAACACGCGAATGAACCGAATTACCCGGCAAGTCTTACGAAAATTATGACGCTGTATCTAACGTTTGACGCGTTGGAACACGGCCGTTTGCACTTGGACGATTATTTGATTGTGTCGCAAAGCGCGGCCGCCGCGGCGCCGGTGAAATTGGGGCTGGGGGCGGGTTCGAAAATACGTGTCGAAGATGCAATAATCGCGGTCGCGGTGACCAGTGCGAATGATGTCGCGCGGGTGCTCGCTGAAAATTTAAAGGGCGGTAAAGAGGGAACATTTGCGTCGCTCATGACGCGTGTCGCACGCGAAATTGGCCTTTCGCATACGAATTTTGAAAATTCTTCGGGGTTGCCCGACGATGATCATTTATCCACCGCGCGCGATATTGCGTTGCTGTCTATGGCGGTTTATCGGCATTTCCCCCAGTATTGGAAATATTTTGGTATGAAAACGTGGACTTATAATGGCAAAACATATACGAATGGAAACCGATTGCTGGAAACATATCCGGGCTGTGACGGAATGAAGACCGGATTCACAAATAAATCAAAATATTCGCTTGTGGCGACGGCGGCGCGTGGCGGGCATCATTTGATATCGGTCGTGTTGGGTGCGGAAAGCAAGGATATTCGTGCAACGGTATCGACGCGGTTATTGAATCGTGGCTTTGAAACGTATGGCGTTGGTGCGCCGGCGAATTATGTCGCGAAACCCGCACCGATGACGTCACCAATTGTGCAAAAATACGCGGATGATGCGCCGGAAATTAAATCTGTGCCTGCGCCCGCACCAACATATGCAACCGGTGGTGTCGGTGTTCAATTCGGCGCATTCGGCAGTACGGATTCTGCAAATGCCATGATTACGCGGGTTAAAAATGTGACCGGCGCGACGGCGCATTTGGAACCAAATGGCGCGGGACTGTATCGTGTGCGTGTGACGGGGCTTACCGAATCCGCGGCCCAAGATTTAAAAAATCGCGCATCGGCGGCGGGAATCGATTGCTATGTGTTTCATTGATTGATACTGGGTGAACATGAATCCAAAGATTGAAAAACTTGTTAAACAATTTGCAAAACTGCCACGTGTCGGCAACCGGGCGGCACAGCGTATTGTATTATCGCTATTGCAAGATAAAACCGGGCGTGTCGAAAAATTGATAGACGCGTTGCGTGATGCAAATGAAAACGTGTGCGCATGTCCGATTTGCGGCGTGTTGACCGACCGCGCGATGGAAAAATGTGAATATTGTCGTGATGCGGCGCGTGCGAATAATATGCTGTGCGTGGTGCGCGATTTGTCCGATGTTTGGACATTGGAAAAATCCGGTGTGTTCGGTGGTCGTTATCATATCATTGGTGGTTTGCTTTCGGGCGTTGCGGGCATCACACCCGAAGATTTAAACCTTGGCGGTTTGTCCGCGCGAATTGTGAATGAAAAAATTTCTGAAATTATTTTCGCACTGCCGAATACCATCGAAGGTAAAACAACGCAACAATACATTATGTCGATAATTGATAATGAAAGTATCAGGTTTTCCGAACTTGCGTCGGGCGTGCCACTGGGGGGCGAATTAGATTATATTGATGATGGCACTTTGTCATTGGCGTTTGGGGGACGGCGTACAATATGACGGATAAAATTTCATCTTTGCCGCCGGTGTCCGAAATGATGCGTGATGCGGGATTGGAACCAAAGAAACAATTTGGTCAAAATTTTTTGTTTGATTTAAATTTGACCGGACGTATCGCACGTGCTGTCCCGGACATAGGACACACGACGGTGATAGAGGTTGGCCCCGGCCCGGGCGGCCTTTCGCGTGCATTGTTATTGGCGGGCGCGCATCGTGTTATCGCGATTGAAAAAGATAAAACCACTGAACCGATTTTGTCGAAAATTGAATCCGCCGCCGATGGTCGTCTTGAAATTATTTACGATGATGCCCTGTGCGTTGATATGAAAAAAATCGCGGGTGGTGAATTTTCCATTTGTGCAAATTTGCCGTACAATGTTGGAACGGAACTTCTTGTGAATTGGTTGGGTGATGTTGCAAACGGCGCGCCGATTAAATCTATGACATTGATGTTTCAGCGTGAAGTTGCGGAAAGAATCGTTGCCAAAACCGGTGACGATGCGTATGGGCGATTGGCGGTTTTAACATCGCTTGTTTCGGACGCAAAAATTTTATTTGGTGTGCCATCAACGGCGTTTGTGCCACGACCAAAGGTGGAAAGCGCGGTTGTGCAAATAATTCCGAACATGGCAAAGATAAAGAAAATAGAAAACATATCCGCACTTGAAAAATTAACCGCAAAACTTTTTGGCATGCGCCGAAAAATGATTCGCGGAATTATGCGCGATGTAGATTGGGAAAGTTTTGGACTTTCCGGCACCGAACGCGCCGAAGATTTAACGCCAGAAAAATTTCTTGAACTTTCAAAAAAATTGGTTGCATAACCACCACAAATTTTTGCTATAATAAATCGCGAGTCGTACGGAGAGAGAATTGTCTTTATCGGTCCTGATATTTTTTGCGATGATTTTTGTACTTGTGTTCTTGCTGCGCACTTTGCGTGTTGGGGCATTGGTTGCATTTTTGGTCGCGGGTATGATATCAGGACCATATGTTTTAGATTTGTTTCAATTAAATTCAACGTGGACATTTCTTGGCGATCTTGGAATTTTATTTTTATGGTTCACCATTGGATTGGAAATAAATATTAAACGCCTTTGGCAAATGCGGCGCACAATTTTCGGATTTGGCGCGACCCAGGTTTTAATGGTTGCGATAATGTTGTTTCCGATTTTATTCGGCCTGACAACTTGGTCGGTAATCGGAACAATAACAATATCGCTTTTGTGTGCGATGTCCAGTACGTCCGAAGATCTGCAGTTATTAACCGATCGTAATCAGTTAAACACAACGATGGGGCACCAAACGTTTTCTATTTTGTTGTTCCAAGATTTGTTGTCGATTCCGTTGCTTGCCATGTTGCCGGTGTTCGCGGGGCGTTCATTTAACCTTGGCGCGACACTTATCGATGTTACGGTTACATCGGTTGTATTGATTTTCGGTGTTGTCGTCATTGGACGATTCGTTTTAAATCCGTTGATGAAACGTGTATCAAAGTTAAAATCCAAAGAGGCTTTTTTACTTGTTATCATGTTAAACATCGCGGTTTGGGCGGTGGCGATGAACCTTTTGGGGTTGCCGACGGGACTTGGCGCATTCTTGGCGGGTATGTTGATGTCCGAAACATTATACAGCCATCAAGTTCGCGCAGAAATTGATCCGTACGCATTGCTGTTTTTATCATTATTTTTCATATCGCTGGGTATGGGATTGAACCTGGGGATATTGGCGAAAAATTGGTACATCGTTGTTGGCGGCATGGCGGGACTGGTTTGTATAAAATTCTTCGCGTTATTTATGGTTGCGCGTGTGCGCCAGGTTCCATTGTTTGATGCGCGTCTTATTGCATTGGTGTTAAGTCAGGGCGGTGAGTTTGCATTGTTGATGTTTCAAACGATGAAGACCAGCGGCATTTCCGCCGTTCCCGCGCCCGACCAAGAAATATTGACTGCAATTATCATATTGTCGATGGTATCAACGCCGTTCTTGTTGGCGTTGCATGATAAAATTTTCCGTTCGAAAAAATTGTTTGCACGTTCGCGCATGCGCCAGTTAAATGCCGGCGACAACGAAATGAAACCGGCGGTTGTAATATGTGGTTTTGGGCGTGTGGGCCAAATAATCGCGCATGTTTTGCGTGCGCGGAAAATACCATATGTCGCGCTGGATTTAGACGTGAATGCGGTCATGCTTGGGCGCGAACATGGGTATAATGTGTTTTATGGCGATAGCACGAATCCAACGGTCTTGCGCGAATTTGGTTTGGCGACGCGTCGCGTGCGTGCGGTTGTCGTCGCACTTGATAATGCGCACAACGCGCGTAATGCGGTTTTGACAATAAGGGGCATCGCACCAAAGATGAAAATTTTTGCACGTGCGCGCAATTTGTGTGAATCACGCGCACTGACCAACGAAGGCGTCGAAGAAGCATGGCCGGAAACGGTGGAATCTTCGTTAATGTTGGCGCATGGGGTTTTGGAAAAACTTGGTGTGTCCGATGAAATAATTTCCCGCACATTGCAAGAAATGCGCAACGAAAATTATTCGAAACTTGATAACGCGATTACGGATAAAAATAAATAAATCATATCACTTTGCACGCGGTGTTTTTATGTTTGATTTTGTATATCGATATTGCTATATTATGCCAAACAATTACAAGGGGAAAGCCAAATGAAAAAATCACTGTGGGCAATCGTCGCGATAATCGCAATCGTTTTGATTGACCAAATTACAAAGGGCGCGTTGCTATATCTGATAACCGGTTCCGCATTTGTGTCGGGTGCCGCATGGACCGTTGTGCCGGTGCCGTATCTGATGCGACATGTGACAAACTTTTTTAATGTTGTGTTCACGTGGAATCCGGGGACGGCGTTTTCATTGTTTCGCGGATTTGGTGATAATTTGCCGATAGTCATGACGGTTGCAACGGGCGCAATAATCGCATTGATTTTATATTACCTGTTTGCGCGCGCAAAGAATTATGAACGTGTGCCATTGGTTCTAATCGCGGGCGGTGCATTGGGAAACTTTGTTGACCGGTTGCGTTTTGGCGCGGTGATTGATTTCTTGGATTTTCATATTGGTGGCGCACATTGGCCGGCGTTTAATGTGGCGGACAGTTTTATTACCGTTGGCGTTTTGCTTTACATTTTGAATTGGTGGTTGGCGCGCCGTCGTTGCATGCGTAATTTAAAAGGATAAAATATGGTAAAATTTCTTGATAACAATAATTCGGGCTTTGCGGCGTGGAATGCAAATCGTAATACAACCGCAAAACCAAAATCGAAACTTGGCGGTTTTTTGTGGTGGTTTATTTTGTTCATCGGGTCATGGTGGCTGATTAGTATGTGGACCTCGCCAAAGAACGTGCCCGCGCCGACCGATGCGGACGTTGCGATTATTGCGGCGGATACTGTCGATATGCCATCGCGCGAAATTTCTTCGGATAAAATTAGCGCGGATGTGCGCGGCCTGCGTGTTTCCAATATTGCACTTGCCGACTATGCGGCAACGTCTGATAATAAGGCCGAACGCGTAAAATTACTTGGTGCGAAAAATGATTTTATGGAAATCGGTCTGAATGCGACCGGCACAACCGCGCCCGATGCAAATACACTGTGGCAAGACGCCGCGGGTAAAATGACATGGCGCAATTCCGACGGTGTTGTGTTCACGCGCGACATCAACGTCGATGGATATTTGGTCACGATTACCGACAGCGTAGAAAACAAAACCGCGCGCGACATTTCTTTTGCGCCGTATGCGCGTATAGTGCGTGATGGTGCACGTTCGTCGGCCGGCGTCGAAACGGGTGCGGTGACGAATACGAATTCGCGCGTGCGCTATGTCGATTGGGGGCGCATGGCCAAGAAATCTTATGTCTATTCTACGACAAACGGTTTTGTTGGGTTTGCCGACCAGTATTGGCAAACAATCGCAAACATAAAATCGCCCGATCAAACAATGCGCGTGAAATCGGTGGCGGATAAATATGTTGCGGATTCCACCGCGGCGCCGATTATTGTTAAACCGAATGATACAGGCATTTTCACAACAACGATTTTTGCCGGACCACGTGAACAGCGCGTTTTGGACACCGCGGAAACAACGATTCCGGGGATAAACGAAACCATAGATTACGGTTGGTTCTGGTTCTTTGCGCGCCCACTGCTTTGGGCATTGAACATTTTGAATTCGTTCGTGATGAATTACGGTGTCGCAATCATTTTGCTGACAATATTATTGCGGTTGCTGATGTGGCCACTCACGCGGAAATCATATGTGTCGTCGATAAAGATGCAACAGATGCAACCGGAATTGCAACGCATTCAGAAACTTTACGCGAACGACAAAATGCGTCTGCAAATGGAAATGATGAATCTTTATCGTACGCATAAAACTTCGCCGATGTCGGGTTGTTTGCCAATGCTGATTCAGATTCCGATTTTCTTTGCGTTATACAAAGCGCTGCTTGTTTCGGTAAATATGCGGAACGCGCACTTTTTGTGGATAAGTGACCTTGCGGCGATGGATCCGTACTTTATCTTGCCGATATTGATGGGCGCGACAATGTGGTTGCAACAGTATTTGCAATCGGGGCATATGAAAAATTCAGACCCCAATAATGTCGCGGCGCAAACGGGTCGCATGATGAAGTGGTTGCCGGTTATCTTTACGGTAATGTTTGCGTGGATGCCGGCGGGTCTGGTTTTGTATTGGACGGTGTCAAACATATTCGGCATAGTTCAAACATACATCATCAAACGCCGGTTGAATAATAAATAAAAAAACCGTCATACCGCCGAAAGGCGGTATCTCCTCATTCCACCAGACCGCGTCACCCCGCGGAATCGCGGGGGCCAGGCTGAGCATAGCGCGGCGCAGACGGAACTGGCCATTAACACTTACACTAACCATTAACACTCAAATATCTCCTTGACCGAAATCATCAAATTTTGATACAATAAACCCGAATCGAAAGGGATTTCGGTTCGGGGCTGTCACAAGCCTAATAAGTAGTCGGCACATTATGTCGTAATCCGCGTAGTGATTCGCAAAATCTCCGATATTTTGTGCCGTCATTCCGATGAACCCCATACGTTGGGGTGCCTATGGAGTATATATGAAGTCCATGGGAGTCATTACTGCTTATGATTTGTGAACACCCCGACCGTTCGGTTTCGACCGCGGCTGTTTTTATTAGTGTAAGCGGCCAATGAAAAGAAAAAGGGGAGGCAAATGTTTTTGAAAAAGTTTTTATTGTTCGGGTTGATTGCGACAACATTGCCGGCGGTGGCGGAAGAAGCCGCGGACCGCAAAACCGCAACGTCGCTTAAATACGTCGAACATGAATTGGATACGCGTCAGGATAAATTCGGCGCGGACACTAACAAAGCCATGGAATATACAAATTCGGCCGGCGATGTGCAGAAACGCGCGGTCACATCGGAACTGGGGTCCAGCACGTCCGACACATCACTGCCCATGGTTGGGGGTGTTAATACAAAATTAAATCAAAAACAGGACGACATTGACCCCGTAAACGACCATACCGCGGTCACATATACTGGAACGGCCGGCGGTATCGGGCGGAAAGGAATTTATCAAACAACCGGCACATACACCGAACAAAGTGATAATTTAATCGATGCAAAAACATTTAACGCGGCGTTAAAGAAAGGACTTGATACCGAATTCAAATGTAGGGACTATAAACCCGACACAGACCTTTGTTGGGTTTATTCGATTCATAACGCAACGGAAAATCATGGCAAAAATTTATTTGATATATCTACCGCGACAAGATATAACACCCGATATGTAAGCGGGGGAACTTGGACACCACTAACCGAAACTTCTGTTGCGCAAACTTATGGATTAAATGTAGCGCCAAATACAACATACACAATTTCAAAGGTTGGTGGAAACCGGTTGTGTATAACATGCTTTACACAAATCTCCGTTCCAAATTATGAAACCCAACTTGTGCCGGATTATATAATTCGAGGTGTTGTTGAGGATTTTGGTACGGGAAGTTACACTTTTACAACACCATCAAATTGTAATTGGCTTTTGTTCACTGTAAAAAACAATAGCTCGTCGGCGTCGGACGCAACGAATATTCAGGTTGAACTTGGTTCAACCGCAACGCCATACGTTCCATACGTCAATGTTTATATCCCACAGAATCAATAACGTTATCCCGCAGAAAAGTGGAATCTCATCGCGTGGACTTGCCCCGCCCTTGGGGCGGGGTTTGCTCTCTGCAACACTGGGGGGATACCGGCTTTCGCCGGTATGACGAAAAAAACGCCCGTCGTTATGACGGGCGGTTTCTTATTCGGCGATTGCGCGATACAATGCGTCGGGCGTTTGTATAAACGGCGCGTGCATCTTTATCGCGTGCTTTGCCATGCCGACACAGGTCATATATTTGCGCGGAAACCATCGCGGCAAATCGCATGGCACATAGACAAAACACCAACCGTATTTCTGCAACATTTTTATATCACGTGCGCACATACGAATCTGTTCGATTGCGCCGCGCGATACAAATTGGTGCATTACAAAGTTTCGCCCATTTCGCACGATAACCGCACAGTGTTTAAATTTCTTGCAAAATACATTCGGCAAAATTTTCGAAGATTTTTGTGCAAATCCAATAATAACCATTTTTAATCCTTTTCGTTTATTCAATCCAACCTTTGGCGCGCGCGGCCATTTCAATAATGCGCATCGCCGAATCCCACACCGCGGCGGCACGATTTTCGCGCCAAACATATTGGTGCGGTGCACGCCGCCGGTCGCCGAATTCTTTGATTACGGTTAATTGTTCGTCGGTCAATCGCCCCGACAAATAAAGTTTCGTAATCATTGTTTCCACATCGACCAATTCGCACACGCGGCGCGTGGACGCGTTTCCGCGATATTGCCCTATGTCGTTGCGAACCGATTTAGAATATAAAAACCAAAACCACAATTGCTCCCCTGTTTGAAACTTCTCGGCCCCAGAGTTTATGTTTGTTTGATTCATAGTTTTCTCCTTTTTGTTTATTTATGTTTTTATATGAAATAGAGTGATTAAAGTTAATAACTACAACCATAAATTGAAAAGAATATCGGAATAACGATTCGAACTTGGGGTTGTGTCAATCCGACGCGAATCGCATATCCTATATTTTTCACGTAAAAAACGATGCATAGAAGCATCGCCAATACAATCGCATTTATGGCAAAATAATTTTATTTGTTTATGTCATTTTAAATCCTTTTGGTTTAAAAAAACCGCCATGCGGCGGTTGTGGTAATTTATATTATACACCATCGTGCGTCAAAACACAATCGGCGGGAAACAATCGCCACCCGCGTCCGGACAGCAATTAAACCCTTGGTCACCCATATCGGTGTATGTTTCACCCGGACAGCATCCATTTGCATCCGGATTTGCGCCATCACCGCATGTGACGACGGCGGACGTTTGCGTTGCCGCCGGTGCCGCGGCCGGTGCTTCTTTCTTGAACGGATTCTTTATAGTGCCATCATCTTTATATTCAAGTCCCAATACCTGGGTATTATATTGTTCTACATTTTGCAAATTCTGCCCGGTTTCATAATTCGGTTTTGCTATACCTTGTGCTTGCTGATTCTG
This sequence comes from uncultured Alphaproteobacteria bacterium, assembly GCA_905233975.1. Classification (GTDB taxonomy): domain Bacteria; phylum Pseudomonadota; class Alphaproteobacteria; order Rs-D84; family Rs-D84; genus Enterousia. The sequence goes on from CAJOGD010000007.1 coordinate 67,622, forward strand.
GAACACAGCCTGTTGTTTTGCATTATTGATTGCATCATATGTCCCAAACGAACGGCAATAGAAATCAAGTGTCGCAAAACTATAATTTTTACAGGTAGGTAGATTTTGCCAATTTGCCTTTGCGGTGGACGCCTTGGTCCCATCGGTCGATTCGCAACATTGGTCTTGCAACGAAGATTGCATTAACGAACGAACCTGGCCAAGTAATTCTTCCATATCTTGGCTTTGGTAAATACTTTTGTCCGCCGTTTTACGCCAATCGGCACGCGAATCAGCGCCGTATGGGTGAAACGCGCAACTTTTTGAACCGTCGTCACCACAGGTCACATACAAATCGACCGGCGAAAATACGGTAATACGTGTCCCCGCGGCAATTGAAAACGGCGGCGTTGTGTTATCCAATACATCGACCAACAGTTTAGCGGCAACATTATTCCACGCGGTAATAATTTCATTCTTGGCCAATTCTGATGAACGCACAGTTCCACTTTGCACGACGGTATTGTTATCCAAATCAATCTGATTCACAAACGCGTCAGAAATTGGCGCAATCAAATTCACCGCCGCCGGCACAATCGCGGTCAGCATCGGCATAATAAATTGTTGCAGGTAATCAGTACTGCCATGGCCGGGAACGCCCTTGCGACCCTGGCTATCCGCCGAAAACGGACGGGGTTTGTCATTATCAACGAAATTAAATTCCACGCCATCGGGACGAATAAATTGATACCATTCAATTTGCATACGGCCCACCGCCTTGTACGGGCCGGGCAATTCACCCGTCACGTACCCAAGCATAAGCGTTCCGGTCGGAATAATAACCGTCCGCCCATTATCAGAATATACATTACGGTCCACCGTTGCACGCACCGGCAACCCCCCGGTCAGTAATTTTGAATCCGCCTGAATATCCGAAACAATTGTCGCCGGAATTGGTTTATATTGGCGCAATACAAACGTCCGGTCATAAGGCCTGGATGAAAACACGCCACCAATTGTCCCTGATCCAAGAAACTTGTCTTTTTGCACCTGGTTTTTAGTTAGTTTAACGCCGGGTTCCACCATTTGTATTGATGCAAGGTTGGCGCCAAGTGTTTCAAGTTCCGCGTTGCTTAACTGTCTTGCGCGATTGCCGCGATTACGTGTTGTGCGCGACCCCAATTCCGGCAAACGGTCGGTCATGGTCAACCGAATATGTTCCGCGTCCGATCCAATGCGGCGCGCCGGATTCGAAATATCCATAATATAACCCGTATCAGGATTATAAATCCCCGTCGGTGTTTGGCAATTTACATCCGCAAAAGTATGATAATAATATGCGCCACCGGACGGCTTTATCCAACCGCTATGCACGCCGGACATATTATAACCCGGGAAAGAGAAATCCGAACAGGCTGAACCAAACGTGGACTTTGGCTTTACCGATGTTGCGGTGGGCGCAGGGGCGGGCGCGCTATACGTCGGCATGGGCACGTCGTCAAAATCAAAGTCCGGCGAAATGTCCTCGACATCTTGTTCAAAATCATATGTTGGTTCGGGCGCGTATTCCGGTTCGGCGATATCAAATATGTCGGGCTCATTCGCGGGTTCCGGTTCCGGTATGGGTTCCGGTTTGGGCTTTGGCAATTCGCGTGCACCAATGACAACGGTTATCGCATCTGCGTCTTCGGTTTCCACACCCGTTTCAAACGCGGTCCATTTTATCGCAACATCCGCGGTTGTGCGATTAAGTGCATGTTCCGGTCGATACGCAAGGCGCACCACGCATGGCATTTCTTCATCGATAATTGTGTTTTCATTTGTGCATGTTTCGGTTGCCGACACGCCGACGGCATCACTGGTATCGCCATCAACGCGGACAACAACACCGGTCACCTGGGCCCGCGTATTTGCGGAAACGGTGAATTCTGCCGCGCGTGATTCGCCAACATTTGTGTCAGACCAATCCACCGGCCCACGCGGCGACACAATTAATTCGGGTGTAACCGGCAACGTCGGTTCAACAATAGAAACCTTTTTGCTCTTTTTGCCCTTCATCAACAGCACAAGCAACACGACGACAACAATTATCGCCACAACCAGCAAAACCCAACGCAACCCACGCGACGAAGATTCATTTGATTCCATACTCATTACCAATACCCCTTTGGGACCGATCACTTTTTATTGCACGCGGACAACACGACAACTTGCGCCACTGAACTTTAACAACTGGTCGCAAAGTTTCTGGGCTGTATCAATGTCCGGCATTGGCCCAATGCGCAAACGATATAGACGCGCCGCCGAAGATGATGCGCCAAGTTCGCCAACACCTTCTTCGTCAACGGCATAAAACACGCTGTCTTTATATTTATTCAAAAGCCCCTTGCCGTCATTCCCGCTAAACCGCGCCAACAAATCGGCCCAGTATTCGTCCAACGCTTTGACACTGCTATCAGACCGCAATTCGACGGCGACACCGGCCTGATTACTTGTAATCAGTGGTATATTCGAATGTGGCAGATAAGATCCCGCGGTCACACGTTCTGTCGGCATCATATTCACGCCGCGTGTCCCGTTGCCCATGGTCGGCGTATCATACGTGCCATACATCATTGCGCCCGTCATCGCCCCAGATTGCATCGCGGCCGCGTTAGACATATTGCCAACATACATCGGACTTGCGGTCATGTTTCCATAGCCCGCATTTATCGCGGTCATATCGGCGGAATAAATCATATTATTCAGTGATTGTCCCGACATCATGCTTTGTGCAACGTTCGCTTCGGCCAATGCCATCACACTTGCGGTGTCGGCAATCAGGAACGGCTTTGCGCGCTTTTTAATACACACAATGCGTTGCCCACTGCGCAGGACCATGTCGCCAACGGCCTCTACGATTAACAAACGTCCATCTTGACCATCGGTGCGGAAACCAACTGGCGATTCCCCACCTTCGACAAGCAGTGATACAACCGGACGTTGCGTCATAGAAATAACCTTGTCCCCGAAATCAATATACGTGAACACGCGGTCGCGCCACACACGTTCCGGCGCAATCACATAGTCATCCGGATTCGGCACGAAAATATCCAAATCAAAGCGGAATTCCGATGGGTCAATCTTCATCGTTTTAATCCAATCATAGTCTTCGCCATCAACACCAACCGTTCCACTTTTCGACGATGCTTTTTTGAATATAGAATTCATTGCACCACCCGTCGGCGCGGTCGCACCGCCCGCGGCGGGCAAACGTGCGTTCCCGTCCAAAACAACATCAACCTGGGAATAAGTAATTTCCGACGCATTCGACGGTTCACTGCGCAAATAGAACGTATAAACATTGCCCGATTTTCCCGTCACAATAAGGTTTGTATCCGAACCCATATTGTCCGGCGCCGGCGTAATGTAAAGTGTGCGTCCACCTTGGTTTCCCTTTATCTCAAAGAAACCTTCGTTTCCAACGATGGCGTCATCAATCTGTTCGCCCTTTGGCAAATTAACCATCGTGACCATACCGTTGCGCAACTTTACCGGCAACACAGTCCCCGCGTCCCATGCCAACTGGGCATAGCCGGGTTTCAAACTGCCACTTGCCATGTTGGCATTCGGGTTGTCCCATGCATCTTGGACGCCCCAATCCGTCGCACCCGCCGCGCCGGATAACAGCACGCCCGCACAAACTGCACATTTTAAAATCCAAAGTTTTCTCATTTTCCTTTCCTTTCTTCTATGCGTCATTTACTTTGTATCCAATTCAATGGATCACCCATTCCGTCCAGTATCGTATATTCCGACACCTTTAAACCCAATGGATTGTTTAGCCGTTCAACCCATTTAATTGTTGTATCGTTATCCGCACTTAATCCAATACGGATTCTATAATCTTTCTTGTTTGTTTGTCCACTATTATCGGTGCAATAGTATCTTATTTTAACAGTATATTGATTATTCTGAAGCGACATCGGCGCACCAATAAATGTGACCGGACAAGTAAATTCAAAATCAGGATAGTCCGCGCTAATTGCATTATACATATCCGTTTGTTGAAACACGCGATAAACCTTTGGCGTTGACCACATTGCAACAACACTGCCGTCGTCAACCCATTTGCGACGCATAGTGCTTATATTACGTTCAACCTCGTTCCGGGCGCGCACATATTCCATAACAAACGCCTGTTTATAACTTTCGACATTTTCATCATCGATTGGCAATTCAGTAATTTGAATGCTTGATGAATTTGCGGGCTTTGTCGTTATAAAGAAAATTTCAGGTCGGTTGAGTGGAAACATTTTTCCAAGTGTGACAAACAAAACAAACAGCACCACCGCCATTCCGGCGAAAACAAAAACCACAAGTCTTGATAGTAAAATCGGCGGTTCTACGCGGTGTTGCAAGGTCATTCCCCCCTTTCGTTTTTTTTGATTGTAGAAAAAACATTATATTCAATGCAAGTAAAAAAATGAGTATTAGTGGTTAATGTAAATGGTTAGTGTGGGCGCCTGAAATAATCGTGAAAATTTTTTAAAAAAAATGAAAAAAGCACTTGACCCATTTCGAATAAATTTAGTAGCCTGAACTTATGTAAAGGTTATGTTTCTTTGCAAACGCACAGAAACCGTAGCGTTTGGCAAGAAAGGAAGGGAACGAAAGTATGAAACTTTTTACGTCGAGAGTTGTTTTTTATGCTTTCATATCTGTTTTTGCGTGCGCCCAAATTGCGTCGGCGACCACGCCAGAGGCTGATTTCAAAACTGTCACGTCCAAGGCGTATGTCGATTCGTTAATTGATGGTGTTGATATTTCATCGCACAAGGTTAATGGTGCCCCACTTTCAACGACGTCGATTGTTTTTTATGGAACGTCTGATGCCGCTGCCGCTGCGGAAACGCGTAATGTGACGATGACCAATAACACTATAACTACGCTTGAAACCGGTATGATGGTCATTGTTAAACCGACAACGACCGCGACGTATGGAACGGATGCACTTGCAAATGCCGCAAAGATGCAAATAAATGGTGTCGCGGCCACCGCAAAGCCAATGATGTACCAGGGGGCGTCGCTTAGCAAGGCTGTGGCGAAACAGGTTTGGCGCGCGGGGATTCCGTCTATATGGGTTTATGATGGGACGGCCTGGCAATTTTCCGGTGTTGGCCAATATGATAATAACACTACATATAATCCAATGACTACGGAGGCTGGTATTGACGGGACTGATGGTTCAACAAAATATGTGTTGCGACCACAACAATTGAAAGAAATTATTCAGGGGACTACGTTGACAGGTGTTACCCCTGGTTCTGGCGATGTCGCGGCGACGGATAGTATAACGACTGCTATTGGAAAGCTGCAGGGGGCAAAACAACCAATAATTGCAAAATCCGCTACCGCGGGTGTGACGGAACTGATTGCAAAACCGGCGAGTACGGGAACCAATGGTGTGATTCGGACATTAACATTGGATACATCATCGTTGACAGCTGACGATGTGCATGTGCCGTCATCATTGTTGGTTGATAATTTGAAACTTAATAAATCCAATGTGCTTAGTATCACCGGCACCGGCGGTGCGATTGCACATGGTGGTGTTGCGATACCGGCACCACTTGAAAGTTGGGGGGCGGACAATCGCAAAGAAGAGCTTGATGATGGTAACCAATTGTTCTGGGTGTCGTATGCAAGTGAAAATGGTGATTCGGATGCGGACAAATTGATTAAAAAATGGGACAAGGATTTGATAGTTCCCACAATGAGTGAGGTTTCAGACGCCCTTTACGGATATTGGCTAACACGTGAAAAGACCAAAGAGTGGCAAGATGTCGCAATTTATTATCGTGTGAAAGATGCGTCAAATCTTTATACGCTTGGCCATTTAATCAATCGTGATGATCCAACTACAATTGATTTGGTGAAATCAGCCTATCTGGATACTTATGCACCGACATTAAGTGCATTAATGGACGAAGCGGTGGCTTTGACGGAATATGCCGACAATGCGGCGAACGTTGCGGCGGGCAATGTGCAATCATGGGCACAAACCAATCGTCAAATTACAATTCCAGCTGCGGGTTCTTATTACACATCTAACAGCGCATCGGGTTCGCCGACGGCCATATACAATTCAACAAGTTCAACACCTAACTATACTACGGCCTCGGTCAAGGGATCTGCACTTGTCACCAAAACCGGAACCGCCGGTGTGGTTGGCGAACGTAAGATTATTGATGCGGATACGGATATAACAAATACCACAACATGGCCCCAGGGCAAGGTTGATGTATCTATTCCGTCTATGGGACGCATTAACAATATTGCCCAGGCGAAAAAACAGTGTTATGATTGGAAACCCGGTACCGAACATGTTGATGCAAATTGTTGGTTATGGGAATTACCGGACAGCATATAATGCATACATAATCAAAATAATCAGTTCCTTTTTTGCTCTCGTCACCCCGGTCCGCGCCGGGGTCTCCTTTGCACCCCCCGTCATACCGCGGTATCGGGCCCCACGAAAAATAAAATTTTTCGTGGGTGGCACCTGCCCGCCATGACAAAAGAGCCAAACAAACGATTCCGCGAAACAATTTTTGTCATCGAATTTAGTGACATTTACAATACTGCGGGAGGAACGTGAACGAAAACGGGCGCATCGCGCCCGCACTAACACTGTTCACTAACACTAACCACTTACACTCCCCACTTTTTCGCTTGCATAAATTTCCAAAAAAAATTATAATATTTCCGCTTGATTTTTCGTGATTATATGCTAATCTATCGCGGAATATCGGGATGCTTTCGAACCGCAAATGGCGCGTTTCCGGCACGAAAGGGGCATGGTTCAATGGTAGAACATCGGTCTCCAAAACCGCGGATGAGGGTTCGATTCCTTCTGCCCCTGCCAAAAAAATCGGGGGCGTAACGATAGCAACAGATAAATACTATAAGGGATTGGTGCGTCTTATGAAAAAATTGCTTGGTTTTATACGCGGGGTGCGGGCCGAATGGTTTAAAATCGTATGGCCAACACGTTCGGATGTTGTGCGTGCAACAATCATGATTATCGTGTTTTCGGCACTTGCGGCGTTATTTTTCTTTGTAGTGGACAGCATATTAAACGCACTTGTGGGGTGGATATTCTAACAACATACGTTTGCCAAGGGGAATGTATAATGAATGAAGAAATGCAATGGTTCGTTGTAAATGTTCATACGGGTTGTGAAGACAAGGTCGCACGTAATCTGCGTGAACAAATTGATAAACGTCGTCTGAATGCGTGTTTCGGTGAAATTATGGTGCCGACTCGCGAAATTACTGAAATCAAGGGTGGAAAACGGGTCAAGGTTGATAAAAAGTTTTTCCCGGGCTATATCGTTGTTCAGATGATTATGAATAATGAAACGTTTTCATTGGTAAAATTGTTGCCGCATGTCATCATGTTCCTGGGCGCGCGTCAAAAACCCATCGCGGTCAGTGAAGAAGAGGCACGTCGTCTTATTAAACAGGTCGAAGAGGGCAGCACAGTTCCCGATGACATGGTCTATGAAGTTGGACAGGAAGTTCACGTTATCGATGGGCCGTTTGCGAACTTTAACGGCGTTGTGTCCGAAGTTGATAACCTTAAACAAAAAATGACTGTCAATATCTTGGTGTTTGGGCGCGAAACGAATGTCGCACTGGATTTCGAACAGGTCGAACGGGTTTAACCGATTTATCTAAATCGGCGGGCGTGTGCAAGGCGCGCAAAAAAAGAACACGTGGTAGATGCGCCACATCGAACCACGAATCCAAAAACAAAAAGGATGAAAAATGGCAAAAAAAGAACTAAAGGGGATTGTTAAACTTGTCGTCCCCGCAAAACAGGCAAATCCTGCGCCTCCGATTGGGCCGGCGTTAGGTGCGGCGGGTGTGAATATCGCCGAATTCTGCAAACAATTTAACGATAAAACGGCTGATAAAGAACCAGGAATGCCAATTCCATGCATTATCACCGTCTATACGGACCGCAGTTTCGAATTCATTATGAAATTGCCGCCGGTTTCGTATTACATCAAAAAGGCGTTAAAGGCGAAAATTGGTTCGCATAAACCGGGTCGTGATTTCATTGGTACATTGACCAAGGCACAAATTAAAGAAATCGCGGAAAGTAAAATGCCTGACTTGAACTGCACAACCATCGAAGCGGCGATGAATATCGTTGCGGGTCAATGCCGTTCTATGGGCGTAAAGGTGGGGGACTAAGACCATGAGAATTACAAAAAGACAAAAAACGTGGTCAGAGTTAGATACCACAAAAACGTATTCTTTTGCAGATGCGATTGAAGCGTTGCGTAAGTTTTGTTCGAAAAAGTTCGACGAAAGTTTGGAAATCGCGATACGTCTTGCAATTGACGTGACCAAGGCCGATCAAAATATTCGTGGAATGTTGTCGTTGCCGAACGGAACGGGTAAAAAGGTGCGCGTTGCCGTTTTCACAAATGACAAGGCGGACGAAGCGAAAAAGGCGGGTGCTGATGTTGTTGGTGGCGAAGACCTTATTGAAAAGGTCGCGGCCGGCAATATTGACTTTGACCGCGTAATCGCGACACCTGAAATGATGCCGAAAATGTCAAAGGTTGCACGCGTTTTGGGGCCCAAGGGTTTGATGCCGAATCCAAAGTTGGGAACGGTCACGAACGATGTCGCTGCGGCGGTCGCAAGTGCCAAGGCCGGACAAATCGAATATCGTGCCGAAAAGAACGGTATTATTCATGCGGGTATTGGTAAAATGTCATTTGCGACCGACAAATTGGTCGAAAATGCAAATGCGCTGGTTGAACAATTGAAAAAGGTTAAACCGGCATCGGTCAAAGGACAATACATTGTTGGAATTGCGGTTTCAACAACCCAAGGTCCGGGCCTGCATGTTGATGTAAAATAATAAGTTGCGATTTGGTGCAAACGTGCCAAATCGCACACAAAGATTTCTGTCCAAGACTGATGGTGCGGGAACGCTTAATTTCCATCATAGACAAAGAAAGTTTCTTTGGGACAGGAAGTGGTCCCATCGTTGGGGAAACCCAGATGGAAAGTTGAATTGGTTCGTGCGATTTTCAATCGAACCAGAAGTAAGGGTAAAAAGATGAAACGCGAAGAAAAGTCAAACTTGATTTCTGCGTTGCAATCGTCCCTGGGCGAGGCGAACGGCGTTTTCGTCGTTGAAAATCATGGCCTTAGCGTAAAAGAAATGGAAACATTGCGCAATGCGTTGCGCCCAATCGTTTCTGTGTTCAAGGTTGTGAAAAATCGCCTTATGAAATTGGCGTTGAAAGACACCAATTTCGAACCTGTATCAGACCTTATGAAACGTCCGACCGCCGTTGCCGTTGCAACCGACGCGTTGGCCGTTACCAAGGTTTTGGTAAAATTCGCCGAAGAACATCCAAACCTTACCATCGTTGGTGGTAAAATGGACGCCGGCGTTTTGGGTACGGACGATATAGTGCAATTATCCAAGCTTCCTTCTCTGTTGGAAATTCGTGGCACAATTGCGCGTATCTTGGTCGAACCGGGTTCGCGTCTTGCGCGCGTTTCTGCGGAGTATGGAAAAAAGAATCAATAATTATTGGAATAACTTTCCAGTAAGAAATTAAGGAGCAAAAAAATGGCAGACATTCAAAAATTAGTTGAAGAATTGTCGAAATTAACTGTTTTGGAAGCTGTAGAGTTGTCCAAAGCATTGGAAGAAACATGGGGCGTTAGTGCCGCCGCCGCGGTCGCAGTTGCTGCGGGTCCGGCCGCCGGCCCAGCCGCCGAAGAAAAATCTGAATTCGACGTTGTGTTGGCAGAAATCGGCGCGAACAAATTGGCCGTTATCAAGGCTGTGAAAGAAATCACAGGTCTTGGCCTTGGCGAAGCCAAAGCATTGGTCGAATCTGCACCAAAGACAGTGAAAGAAGCCGTTGCCAAAGATGAAGCCGAAAAAATGAAAGCTTCTATCGAGGCCGCAGGTGCCAAAGTTGAATTGAAATAATTCGACACACCGAACCGTATGGTTCAAAGATAATGTCACGTTTTTCGTGACGGGGGTCCACGCCCGCATTGATAAAGTTGTCTTTGCGGGCGATGGGCAAAAAAGGTATATGTAATAGTTTCGTTTGCAAAACGCACAAAAAAAAGGATTGATACCCATGGCAGTTATCCAAAAATTAAGAAAATCTTTTGGTAAAAGTTTTTTGCAAACTCCGCTTCCTGATTTGATAGAAAAGGAGTTCTTGCAGGGTGATGTTGCACCCCAAAACCGCAAGAACAAAGGATTGCAGAGTGTATTTACGTCTATGTTCCCAATCAGGGATTATGCGGGGGCCGCCGAATTGGAATTTGTGGAATACAATTTGGAAAAACCGGCGTATAACGTCAAAGAGTGTCTTGCGCGGAAAATGACGTATTCAAGCAAGTTAAAACTTAAATTAAAGCTGATTTTGTGGGATGTCGCCGAAGATGGAAAAAAGTCTTTGCGTGATATCAAGGAACAAGAAATATTCATGGGCGAAGTTCCGCTTATGACCGAACGGGGCAGTTTTATCGCATCTGGGGTTGAACGTGTTATCGTTTCCCAAATGCATCGTGCCCAAGGTGTCGTTTTCGCAACCACCAAAGAAGCCAAAATTGCGGGCAATCCTATTACATATACCGCGCGTATAATCCCAGAACATGGGTCATGGATTGACTTTGAAGAATCCAAGGGCGTGATTTATGTCCGTATTGATCGTCGTCGTAAAATCCCGGCAACCGTATTATTGCGGTGTTTGCCATGTGCCGAAGACGAAAAGAAATGGGCACTCGAACCGCGCAAACCAACAATTCGCGGAATGTCTGATACCGAAATTTTGTCGGTGTTCTATAAACGCATTGCACTTAAAAATAATGGCAAACTTTGGGTTGGCGATACATCTGTGTTCGAAGGTTTGGATAAATACCGTTTGAATTACGACCTGTTGAATCCAAAGGACAAGAAAGAACTTGCCGTCAAAGGCGATCGTTTGAATACAAAACGTTTGAACAAGATTATGGTCGCGTCAAAGCAATTTGGTATTTTGCCAGAAGCGTTGGTTGGTGAATACTTGTTCGATCCGATTATGTCGGCGGACGAAGTTATTTATCCGGCGGGCACAGAAATTACCGAAGAAGTCTTGTCGGATATCGAAAAATTGGGTATCAAGGAAATATCTTTGATTTCGATTGATAACACAACGATAACCGCGCATATGCGCAACACATTGGTTGCGGATAAAACGGCAAATCGTGAAGACGCCCTGATTGAAATCTATAACATCATCAGACCGGGCGAACGTCCAACGTTAGAGGCGGCAATTAACCTGTTCATGCGTCAGGGATTCGAAGCGGCGTATTATGACCTGTCGCCGGTTGGTCGGTTTAAAATGAATAAACGTTTGAAAATCGATTCTGGTAAAAAACCGGAAGACGAACGTTTGCTTACCAAAACTGATTTCCTTGCGGTGTTGAAGACATTAACCAACATTATTGACCACAAAGATACAATCGATGATATTGATAACCTTTCAAATCGTCGTGTCCGTACGGTTGGTGAATTGTTGGAACAAAATTTCCGCACCGGTATGGTTCGTATTGAAAGATTGGTGCGCGAAAGTTTGTCTTCGCCGAATATCGCAACAATGCAACCCCAAGATGTCGTGAATGTCAATCCGTTGATGTCATTGGTTGCAGAGTTCCTTGGGACCAGTCAATTGTCACAGTTTATGGACGCGTATAACCCGCTTTCGGAATTGGAACACAAACGTCGTATTTCTGCGTTGGGACCTGGGGGACTTAATCGTGAACGTGCCGGTATCGATGTCCGCGACGTGCACCCGACACACTATGGACGTCTTTGCCCAATTAACACCCCCGAAGGTGCGAATATTGGATTGATTAACCACCTTGCGTCGTATGCGCGTGTGAATCCTTATGGGTTTATTGAAACGCCGTATTATGTTGTCGAAAACAGCAAGATTACCGATAAAATGGTCTATCTTACCGCGGATGAAGAATTGGGACACAAAATTGCCCAAGGAAACACCCCAACAAACGACAAGGGCGTTTTGACCGAAGAAATGGTGACTGCGCGTGTTGATGGTGAATTTACGCGTGTCCCGCGCGCCGAAATCGACCTGATTGACGTTGAACCGCGCCAGGTTGTGTCTATTTCAACCGGATTGATACCGTTCGTTGAAAACGACGACGCAAACCGGGCACTCATGGGTTCGAACATGCAACGTCAGGCCGTTCCGTTAATGCGCGTGCAAACACCGCTTGTTGGAACAGGTATAGAACGTGAGGTTGCACGTGATTCCCGTACTGGTAAAGTTGCAAAGCACAGCGGTATTGTGGAATCTGCGGACGCAAACCGTATCGTTGTAAAGTGTATGAACAGCCGCAACGTCGTGACGGGTGTGGATATTTACAACTTGGAAAAATATGAGCGTTCGAATAATGATACGATTTTGCATCAAAAACCATTGGTTCGGGCGGGCGATCGTATTTCCGCGGGTGATATTATCGCGGACGGTTCGTCAATGAACTATGGTGAATTGGCGTTGGGTCGAAATGTCTTGGTTGCGTTTGTGCCATGGCGCGGATACAACTATGAAGATTCTATCGTGATTTCGGAACGTATTTCGCGTGACGACGTTTTCACATCTGTAAAGATTGTGGAAAAAGAAATCAAGGTTCGTGATACTCAATTGGGACCTGAAAGTTTGACACGCGATATTCCGAACGTCAGTGAAGAGGCATTAAAGAACCTTGACGAATCCGGTATCATTTATATCGGCGCACGTGTAAAACAGGGCGATATTTTGGTTGGTCATGTTTCTCCGAAATCTGAAACATTGCTTACACCAGAAGAAGCGTTGTTGCGCAACATCTTTGGCGAAAAGGCATTGAATGTCAAAGATACATCGCTGCGTGTTGGCGCGAATGAAGAAGGAACGGTTATTGGCGTGAACATTTTGACACGTCATGGAGTGAAAAAAGATGAACGTACCCAAATGATTGAATTGGAAAAAATCGCCAAGATTAACAAGGATCGTGACGAAGAAATTCAAATCATGGAAAAAGGTTTCGCAGACCAGATTTTCCAAATCGCCGAAGGTCATACAATAGAGGCAGGTACGGGCAGTTTGAAACCGTTTATCGGCAAAAAACTGAATCAGGAAGTGTTCGAAGGTATTAGACCATCAGACTTTAAAAAGTTGGTGATATCTGACAAAGAAGCACAGTCCAGAATCGAAGAAATTCGCGATGTGCACATTTTGACACTGAAACAGTTGAACGAAAATGCCGATCGCGAAATAGAAAAGGCGACAGAAAGCAATTCGCTGAATGCTGGCGTGTTGAAAGAAGTCAAGGTTTATATCGCACACAAAATGAAATTACAGCCGGGCGATAAAATGGCCGGACGCCATGGAAACAAAGGTATCGTATCACGCGTTGTTCCAATCGAAGATATGCCACATATGGAAGATGGAACGCCGGTTGATATCGTTTTGAATCCTCTTGGTGTGCCAAGCCGTATGAACTTTGGTCAGATTCTTGAAACCCATCTTGGTATGGCGGCGCGCACACTTGGCGAACAGATTGGTGCCGTCTTGGACGAGGTTAAACAAAAACGTGCGGTGACCGATGACCTGCGCGCGATAATGGGTAAAATCTATGGCAAAGACATGGCGGAAAAATTGGCCAAAATGACCGATACAGACGTTCGTGCAAATGCCGCGTTGTTGCGTGATGGTGTTCCGATGGCAACCCCAACATTCGACGGTGCAAATTCCGAAGATATTCGTCGTATGTTGAAATTGGCAAAGTTGCCGGAAACGGGTCAGTTCACATTGTATGATGGTGTGACGGGTGAAAAGTTTGCACGTCCGGTCACCGTCGGTGTGATGTACATGTTAAAGTTGCACCACTTTGTGGACGAAAAGATTCACGCGCGTTCAACCGCAAGTTATTCATTGGTGACGCAACAGCCGTTATCCGGTAAGGCGCACATGGGTGGCCAGCGTTTGGGAGAAATGGAAGTGTGGGCACTGGAGGCACATGGTGCGGCACACCTGTTGCGTGAAATGTTGACGGTAAAATCGGATGATATTGTCGGACGTAATAAAATGTATGAATCCATTATTTCCGGCAGTGATGATATCCAAACCGGCACCCCAGAAGCGTTTAATGTATTCGTTCGCGAATTGCGCGGATTGGGGCTTGCAATGACACCAAAGAAAATCGACTAAAGTGATTAGGGTAGGTGGTTAGTAAAAAAATCTAACCGTTACTAACCACCATGCACTATCACAACCACTAAACAAGGAGTTTAGAAAAATGACAAATATGTTGCAAAAGATATTTGGACAAATTGAAACAAGGGAACAATTTGATGCACTGCGTGTGACGATTGCATCGCCGGAAGAAATTCTTTCTTGGTCGCATGGCGAAGTTACAAAACCAGAAACCATCAATTATCATTCTTTGAAACCCGAAGCGGACGGACTTTTCTGTCAAAAAATCTTTGGGCCGGTCAAAGATTATGAATGCGCCTGTGGAAAATACAAAAGAATCAAATTCCGCGGTGTTATTTGCGAACGTTGCGGGGTCGAAGTTGGTTCGTCATCTGTGCGTCGTGAACGTATGGGGCATATAAAATTGGCTATGCCGGTTGCACATACATGGTTCCTGCGTGAAGGCAAGATTGCAACATTGTTGAACAATCTGTCGCAAAAGAAATTGGAACAGGTTGTTTCGTATGATGCCTATATTGTAATTGAACCGGGTCTTACAAACCTTAAGCAGTATGATGTTATTAGTGAAGATGAATATCGTGCCGCGGTTGAAGAATTTGGACCGGACGCTTTCCGCGTTGGTATCGGCGCCGAAGGTGTGCGCAGTATTATTGCAAACCTTGATATGGGCGACGAAAGAACACGTCTGCGTGCGGAATTGGCGGAAACAAAATCCGAAGCCAAACGCAAATCTATTATGAAACAGTTAAAGTTGGTCGAAGCGTTCTTGGATTCGAAAACCGAACCACAATGGATGTTGCCGGATATTATACCGGTTATTCCACCGGATATGCGTCCACTTGTCACGTTGGACGCGGGACATGTTGCGGCGTCGGACCTTAACGATTTGTATCGCCGCGTGATTATCCGCAACAATCGTTTGAAACGGTTTATGGAAATGCATGCACCTGAAATCATTGTTCGCAACGAAAAGCGCATGTTGCAAGAAGCGGTCGATTCCTTGTTTGATAACGAGCATAAGGCGCGCCCGATGGTTTCACAAAACCGCCGTCCGCTTAAATCTTTATCCGGGGCTTTGCATGGTAAATCTGGACGTTTCCGTATGCACATGTTGGGTAAGCGTGTGGATTATTCCGGCCGTAGTGTTATTGTGTCCGGACCTTCGTTAAAGATGCATCAGGTCGGTTTGCCCAAGGCGATGGCACTTGAATTGTTTAAACCATTCGTGTTTGCACGTTTGATGGCGGGTGATTTTGCTAATACGTTAAAAACTGCACGTAAAATGGTTGAAAACGGCGAACCGATTGTTTGGGATATCTTGGAAAAGGTTATCTATGAACATCCGGTTTTGTTGAATCGTGCGCCGACGTTGCACAGACTTTCATTGTTGGCATTTGAACCTGTGTTGATTGAAGGTAAGGCAATTCGTCTGCACCCGTTGGTCTGCAAGGGATTCAATGCGGACTTTGACGGTGACCAGATGGCGGTCCACGTTCCAATTTCATTAGAGGCGCAATTAGAAGCGCGGACATTGATGTTGTCAACCAATAACATTTTGTCGCCGGCAAATGGTGACCCAATGACCGTTCCATCACAAGACATGGTTTTGGGTATTTACTATATCTCTTTGATAGACGGCGAACATACCGACAAATCGCCAAGATTCAGCAATATGGACGAAGTGGAAATGGCCTTGGAAAACAAGAGCATTACACTGCATACCCCGATTGTTGCACGTATCAATGGTAAAACGTATAAAACGACCGCCGGCCGTATGATTATTGGCGAATTGTTGCCAAAGTCTGAAAATATGCCGTTTGATTTGGTGAACAAGGTTATGGGCGAACCTGACATTCGCGCGTTGCTTGCCA
This sequence comes from uncultured Alphaproteobacteria bacterium, assembly GCA_905233975.1. GTDB lineage: Bacteria > Pseudomonadota > Alphaproteobacteria > Rs-D84 > Rs-D84 > Enterousia. Next base: position 83,769 of record CAJOGD010000007.1, read on the forward strand.
CCACATACGAACGTTGCGGCGACAAGGCAATGATTTTGCTTGCCGATGCATTGAAGAACACTGGTTTCGAACAGGCGGCACGCAGCGGTATTTCTATTGGCTATGACGACGTTGTCATTCCAGAAGAAAAAGAAAAAATGATTGCCGATACCGAAGAAGCGGCCAAGGATATTGAAAATCAATATCAAAACGGTTTGCTGTCGGGTGGTGAACGTTATAACAAACTGATTGACCTGTGGCAGAAAACAACCGACCGTCTTGGCGACCTGTCGTTTGCGGCACTTGGTAAATCCGAAGGCGACAATTGGAATTCTATCTACATGATGGCTGATTCCAAGGCTCGTGGTTCCAAGCGTCAGATTCAACAGCTTGCCGGTATGCGTGGTATGATGTCAAAGCCTGATGGTTCGATTATCGAAGTTCCGATTATTTCGAACTTTAAAGAAGGTCTTACCATGGCGGAATACTTTACATCAACCCATGGTGCGCGTAAAGGTTTGTCCGACACCGCGTTAAAGACAGCACAGGCGGGTTATTTGACACGTCGTTTGGTCGATTTGGCGTTGAATACTGTGATTACCGAACACGATTGTGGCACGACCGAATACATTACCGCAAAGCCGGTTTACCAGGGCAGCACGCTGTCTGTTCCGCTTGGTAATGTCGTTTTGGGACGCACCGCGGCACATGATATTATTCACCCGATTACCAAGGAAGTTATTGTCCCGGCCGGGGAATTGGTGACCAAGGTTGCGGCACGCAAAATCAATGAATCCGGTTTGCCCAGTGTCGATGTGCGCAGTGTTCTGACATGTTGCAGTGACGGCCTGTGCGCAAAGTGCTATGGTATGGATTTGTCGCGTCAATCATTGGTTCATGTCGGCGAAGCCGTCGGTGTTGTCGCGGGTCAATCCATTGGTGAACCTGGAACCCAGTTGACATTGCGTACCTTCCACATCGGTGGTATTGCGTCGGGTGGAACCGAAAGCCATTATATCGAAGTTCCGGTTGCCGGTAAGATTAAACTTGTTGGTGTGAACACAATTAAGAATTCTGCGGGTCGTGTCGTTGTGCTTTCGCGTAATGGCAAGGTTGCGGTTGAATCGCCGTCCGGTGAAGAATTGTTTAGTTGCGGTTTGCCGTATGCGTCTATGTTGATTGTGAACGAAGGCGACAGCGTAGAAAAAGGCGCCAAGGTCGCCGAATGGGATCCATATTCCAACACAATCATCGCGGAAAAAGATGGTATTGTGAACCTGAACGATTTGGTCGAAAATGTTTCGTTCCAAGAAGAAGTTGATGCAACAACCGGTATCATTTCGCGCAAGGTTATAAATTGGAAACTGAATACGAAAAAGGCAATGCAACCGGCAATCCGCCTTGTCAATGAAAAGGGTGACGTTTTGTCGCTTGGCGGGAAAAAGGTTGCGGAATATTTGTTGCCAATCCATTCGGTTCTGAATGTCGCGAACGGTGCAACGGTGGCGGCGGGTGACGTCTTGGCACGCATTCCGGTTCAGGCAAAGCGTACGGGCGATATTACCGGTGGTTTGCCGCGCGTTGAAGAATTGTTAGAGGTTCGCCGTCCATCAAATCCGGCATTGCTTGCGGAAATCGATGGAACGGTTGAATTGGAAGACGCGAAATCAAAAATCATTATCCGTATTGAACCTGATGATGGAACCGCGCCGGTTGAATATGCGGTGCCAAAGGGAACAAACCTGTTGGTGCGCAGTGGCGATATCGTCAAAAAGGCGGATAAATTGGTCGATGGTGATCCGGTGCCGCAAGACATCTTGCGTATCTTGGGTCAAAAGGCGCTTGCAACATTTATGGTGGAACAGATTCAACAGGTTTATCGCCTCCAGGGTGTGTCCATCAATGACAAGCATATCGAAATTTTGATTCGCGAAATGACACGTCGTGTTGAAATTAACGATCCGGGTGATACGGGATTCCTGACCGGCCATGTCGTTGACCGCGTTGATTTCGAAGAAGAAAATGCACGCGTTATCCATGACGGTGGTCGTCCGGCGGTCGCGTCCCAGGTTTTGGTTGGACTTACCCGCGCGTCGCTTACCACACGTTCGTTCATATCTAACGCATCGTTCCAACAAACGACCAAGGTTTTGGTGGACGCGGCAATCAACGGTTCGACCGATAAATTGGTCGGTATAAACGAAAACGTGATTGTTGGTCGTCTTATCCCGATTGGAACTGGTGCATATGTCCGTCGCGTTCGTGAAATTGCGCGCGCCGAAGAAAAGGCTGAACGCATCGCACGCGAAGGTGGCGAAAATCAACAATTGCTTGATTTGTAATGTATGTTGGGTGGCGCCTTGGCGCCACCCATTAACTATTTATAACTATGAATGAAAAACCCGCAATTTTTTGTGATATCGATGGCGTAGTGTCCAAGAAGTGGGCGATTGCCGACTATGACCGTTTCGGTGAACCAAACCAAAATATGATACGCGTTTTGGAAACACTGGGACGTGATTTCACAATCGTCTTTATAACGGGGCGTTGGGCCATGGGTCAATCAAAGGTCGATGCATTTATCGATGGATTGTTGCCGAACATTAAAAAAATCGTGTTCTGCAAACCGCATGATTATCCCGGCACAACGGCGGAATATAAATTGGCAAAGATTCGGGAATTGGAATCCGACGGATATAAATTCTATATGGGCCTGGACGACCACAGCGCGGTAATCGGCCTTATGCACAATCATGGCATGTTCGTAGCGCAGGTGATTAGTGATTAGAATATTTGGAGTAGAGAGTGTCATTGAACAAAGCAAGGAGTGATAAATGAACGCAAGAAAAGGGCGTCCAGTGTACATGGATCCGGACAAACCACTGATTTTTCATGGCGGTGCGTATGCTGCATTTCACAATGCAAAAAATTCATTTCTGAATCCTGGGGCAAATACTATAAAACTTTCAAGGCAAGCTGAGACTATTAAAAAAGACATAGAAACAAGGCCCTATTATTGGGTGAAGTTACACGATGATGACCTTGGGCTTACAAAGGATGAATATTTTGAAATCGCAAAGTTTGCAATTGATTTATACCCACTTACAATGAATTGTGTATGTGATGGTAAATTGACCGCAAATCAATATTACGATGTATGCGCGATAATGTCGAAACATGGTGTGTTCGAGCTTGTAAATTGTAATAAATTGGCGAAAGCCTGTCCAGAAGATGTACCAGATCCATTATACAAAATAATGTTAGACGCATTGATTAATTCTGTTTTTTCTCCAACAGATTATAGCGAGGACACTCCAACCAGGATAAGGTCTGCTATGCGTCAAAACGGTCAGCTTTTTCAACCGAACAAAAAAGCGGCTTTGTGTTTTGCGTTGTGGATATGTATGAAACCGAAATACGATAAAAATGACATATCTTATAATGATTTGGCAACCATTACCAAAGAAACTGTTGAAGTCGTCAAAAAAGTAATAATAAAAAACATTTATGCCAGTCCAAATTCAAAATTTGTGGATAGACTAAATGTCGTTTCACACTGGTTTGATGAAAACAACGGCATGCCACAGATTGTCAATGATGCATGTGGGCAGATTTTTGACGAAATTCACAAAGCTGGACGGGAACGGCTGGAAAAGAAACATGAACGCGGATCACACTAACCACTTACACCAAGCCGGGGCAAAGCCCTGGCGCAGCCTCGCCGTAGCCTTGGCGCTTGCGCCACGAAGCTTTAGCGAAGTGGCGAAGGCGGATAACCATTAATCACTAAATCAATTTTTTTCTTGCAAATGGGCAAGAATTGAATAGAATTAACAACCGACAAATAAAAAGGATTGAACATGGCAACGCCAAGAAGTAAAACTAGCAAAGCGCGCAGCGCACAACGTCGTTCACATGATGCATTGGCAACTATGCCATGCGGTGTGTGCAAAACATGTGGCGAAAAGAAACGCCCACATCATGTTTGCCCTGCATGCGGTGCAAAATAATAATAAAACAAAAAACATATGCAGATTTGGCGCAGTTTTGTGCCCGTCTGCATTTTTAATACACAATGTTCGATAACGATAAAAAGATTATTGCGATAGATGCGATGGGCGGCGACCGCGGTCCCGCCGCGGTGCTTGGTGGTATGAATCAGTTTTTATACCAGCATGGTGAATCGCACACTTTTTTTCGTGTGTTCGGCGATGAAAAACTGTTGCGCAAAATGCTTGCGAAATATCCGCGTGTCGCGCGCAACTGTACGGTAATCGATGCCCCCGACGTGATTCAGGGAACGGACAAGATACGCGAGGTTATACGTCACGCGCAAAATACTTCGATGTACATGGCGATAAAGGACGTGCGCGAGGGGAACAGCGCCGCGGTGGTCAGTTCCGGAAACACTGGCGTTCTGATGTCGCTTTCGAAACTTGCGTTAAAGACGGTCGATGGAATTTCGCGGCCGGCGATTACGACGATGTTGCCGTCGGGCGCGGGCGATTCCCGCGTTGTGGTGCTTGATTTGGGTGCAAATGTGCAATGTGACGCGGAAAACCTGTTTGACTTTACTATTTTGGGCAGTGTTTATGCCGAAATCATCGGTAAAATGTCGCGGCCGAAACTTGGCGTGCTGAATATCGGCGAAGAAGAAACCAAGGGCAACGAAACGTTGCAACACATAAACAAATTGTTAACGGCGCACCGCGCGGAATTGCCGTTCGAATACCTTGGGTTCGTGGAACCGACGGACATCAGTGCCGGCCGGGTCCAGGTTGTAGTGACCGACGGATTCACCGGCAATATCGTTTTGAAAACTGTTGAAGGCACCGCAAAACTGATAAAGCGCGTGATTTCCGAAAATATGAAGCGTTCATGGCTTGCTATTGTCGGTGCGTTCTTTTTGGTTCATGTGTTCAAACGGTTAAAGCATAAAATCGATCCGCGGTCCTATGCGGGCGCAACGTTTTTGGGATTAAAGGGTTTCGTTGTGAAAACCCATGGAAATTCGGACGCACTGGCGTTTGCGAATGCGATACAATACGCGTCTGAATTCGCCAAGAAAGATTTGAATGACATCATTGGCGGCCGCGTTGCGAACCTTGCGCACATTCGTTCCGAATTGCAAATGTCGGAATAAAAAATTTTCCACTTGCCACGATTAAATAATTTCTGATAGAATAAGAACGAATACGGGTGGGAACCTGTGTTCGGGGCTGTCGAAAGCCTTGGTACTCTCGGTGCAATGCATCGTAATCCGCACGTATTTTTTCCTATATACGTGGTTTATGGTTCGCATGTTTTGCACCGTCTTAGCCTTTAACCCCGCCAAATTGGTTGGGGTGCCGTTGGAATATACAACAGGGTTCAAACCCAAAGTCCAATGGAATCACCAGAGTACTGATTTTCGAACACCCCGACCGCTTGGTTTCCATTGCGGTGTCGTTTTTTAGTGTAAGTGCCGTCATTCCGGCGCAAATTTGTAGTTGTTTGAACTTCGCTTACGCTCGTTCTCACATACAAATTTTCGGCGGTATGACGGAAAAAAAGAAAAGGAGAGTAAATATGCATTTGAAAAAGTTTTTGTTGTTCGGGTTGATGGCGGCGGTGTTGCCGGCGTTCGCCGAAGAGGTGGCGGACCGGAAAACCGCGACATCGTTAAAATACGTCGAACATGAATTGGACACACGTCAAAATAAATTTACCGCGGAACAAAACAAAGCCATGGAATACACAAATTCGGCCGGAACGGTGCAAAAACGCACAGTTAAATCTGATTTGGGTAGCGACACGTCCGATACATCACTGCCCATGGTTGGTGGTGTTAACACGAAACTTGAACGATCACACTGCGGTCACATATACCGGAACGGCCGGAACAATCGGACAAAAGGGTATTTACCAAGACACCGGAACATATATTGAACAAAGCAACAACCTGATTGACGCAAAAACATTCAACGCCGCATTAAAGAAAGGGCTTGATAGTGAATTTTTGTGTTCGGAATATAAACCGGGCACAGACCTGTGTTGGGTCTGGTCGATACATAATACCGAACCCGTAAGTGTAAATTTGTTTGATATGTCACTGATTCCAACAAATAGTCAAATTGTTCATAATGCCGATGGTTCTATAACGGTAACCACGTCATCGACCGATAGTGCAGTAAATACTGGTAAAAAACTTTCACAACTTGCCACCGGGCTGCAGGTTGGTAAAACGTATAAGTTTTAGATAAAGAAATTGTCTTGCCGGGACCGCCTCGTGTAGGCTGGTTTAATGGTAGAACGCAAACCATAACACAAGATATGCTAAATTCGAATGTTCTGCTCTATGCAAGTGGTGAAAGCACCACCGCGACGATATACGATATTCAGATAACCGAAGTAAACCCCGAAATGCCTTTTGAAACCCTTGTCCCGGCGGGATACACACCGGTGGAATATATTAGGTTCACCGGCGAACAGTGGTTGAATACTGATTTTATCATGCAACAATCCGCCAATCCAAAAGTGGAGTTAGTTATTACAAATAAAAGCGGCAGTGCATTTGGCGCGCAATCCGAACAAAAACGCGCATTATTAGACTATGAGAGTCGAGTATACTGTGGCAGTGGCAGCAATCGTTTGTCCTATACCATGCCGAGTAACGATAATAAAAAACACACATTAACGGCGGCGTATATTTCTGCAACAAGCAATTTGATAATCAGTGTGGACGGAACTGTTGTAAATAGCGGTGCCCAGGCCGGTTCTTTCCCAACGAATACTACGTATTACGTTGGCAATATTAAAGGCGGCAGTTCCGACATAAACACGTTAAGCGGGGACGTCCACAGTTTTCGCATTTACCAAAATGATAGTGTCGTATTGAACCTTGTCCCGGCGAAAAACAGTTCTGGCGTTGTTGGTATGTATGATACAGTATCGAACACGTTCCTTGAAAATGCGGGCAACGGGACATTTACCGCCGGGCCGGACATCAACAATATAATCTATATCCCCCAAGGGCAATAAAAAATCCGCCATTTGGCGGATTTTTTATTGTTTTTCCGGCATGAACCTTGTTGCGAATTCGCCAAGGGTTAGATGTGCGGCATTTAAAACCTTGGCCAATGTATATGTCGCCGGCCATCGCTTTTCACCAAAGCGATTTATTCGCTTGCTCTTGTTAAACGTCGTCGGATCAAGTCCCGCAAACTTTGCCAGCCCCGAACAAGATAAATTTAACCATTTTGCAAGATTGATAATGGCTTCCCATAGTTGATCATTTGTCATTTTTTACTCCTTTCTTCTGACATGACCATAATAACACAAAATAAGATAATAATCAAATGGTTCTATTGTTAATTGAATACACGCGGTGTTTTTTGGGAATAATGTCCGTTTTTGTGAGAGGTGTGCCTCATTTCGCGCCGGTTGCAACCTTATTTTAGGTCGGCAAAAACACATTCGTCCAGGAGATACGTATCATGGTTCCTTTATTACGGGAAATAAAATTGGCTTTCTGGCCGCATGTCTTGGCCACAAAAAATCCGTCCACATGCATATAACAAAATGGATTACGCCTAAAGTTTGGGTTTATAATAAAAACCGCCCGTTTGGGCGGTTTGATAAACATACCATTATTTTTTTATTACTATTTTGAAGAATGTTTTACGGCCAACACGAACAAACAATGTACTAATGGTAGGTATAACCTGATTTATATCAGTAACCTTTGCATCATTTATCGTTACGGCGTTCTGTAAGACCAATCTTCGTAATTCGGTTTTTGATTCTGATCCCATACCAATTTGCAGAATATCCATGACAGATAATTCTGATTTATCTGTTGCAAATTCAGGTGCATTTTCTGGAAATACTTTGTTTGAAAAAGTGTTTTTGAAATGTTCCAATGCAGAATTTGCGGCCGTTGCACCATGGAATATTTCTACAATTTTACGTGCGGTGAATAACTTGGCATTCATTGGGTTATTTTCAATGTCCAACGTATCTATTTCTTCCAATGGAACACGAGTATTATTTACCAAGAAAATACGTATCATTTCGTCTGGTTGGGCCATTATTTGCCCAAACATAGTATTTGCGTCCGTATTTAAAAATACCCCTGTGCCACGTGATTTTGACATCAGTTCACCAGTTATCGGGTTTTCCATCAAATTATTGCACACGATAAACTTTTCTTTGTTTTTCAATTTTTTCAACAAAGTTCGTCCCATCAGTGCATTGAATGTTCAACATCGGCATCCAGTGCCACAGAATCAAACCCTTGGAAAATTGGGTACAGGAATTCATGAAGGTGGATTGGTCGATTTTCTGCTATTCTTTTTTGAAACATATCACGTTCCAACATGTGTTGCACCGTAGTATTTGATGCAAGTTCTATCAAATCACGCATAGAAAGTTTGTTCAACCAATCGCCATTGAATACGACATGCGCCGGATTGTCTGCATCATTGAAATCTATCAGTGGTGTAATTTGACGTACCCAATCCGCCGAAAATTCGTGCACTTGTTCCGGTGTTAATCGGGCACGCGCAGAATTCCTATCGCTTGGGTCACCAATACATGCGGTAAAATCACCGAACAACACGAATACTTCATGCCCAAGTTTCCTAAACTCTTCCAATAACATAAAGTTTTTTGCGTGCGACAGGTGCAACGATGCATTGGTTGGGTCGGCGCCTATGAAAAATCGCAATTTTTCATTTAGCAACCGTTGCTTAAATTCTTCCCGCGATGGTAAAATATCAACAATTACTCCGCGGTCCAGTATTTCATCAATCATTTGTTCTTTGGTTTTCATTACTTGATCCTTTTTTAGTGTTTTATGAATAAAAAATTGGCTTTGGACGATTCCCCTTAAGGTGCCAAAGCCAATCAAACCCATAACACCTTAAGGGGTTAATAGGCGTAATAAAAACCACGTGCACAAAAACGTGCAGTATTAAAATTGCGATTAAGATTCTTACAACTCTTCGTCATATTGCTTTGTATTATAAGCAAATTAGCGTAAAAGTCAAGGCACTACATAAACACCGCCTGTTTTTGAACAAATGACTAGACAAGTGGCGAAACATTATGCCAATAAAAAAGGTGCCGCTTGGCACCCTTGTTTTATTATTTCAATTTATTGTATTCCGTATCACTGACCGGTTCCAACCATTCGGTACGACCGTTTTCACTTGGTACTTCAATTGCGATATGCGTAAACCAAGAATCTCGTGCCGCACCATGCCAATGTTTTGTACCCGGGGCAATATTTACTTTGTCGCCTGGTTTTAATTCGATTGCTGGCTTGCCCCATTCTTGATAATACCCGCGTCCATGTGTTGCCAATAATATTTGACCGCCACCATGATGAACATGCCAATTATTACGCACAGTTGGTTCAAATGTCACATTAAATATTCCAACCTGTTCAGTGCTTATCGGGTTCAGATATGATTTACCAGTAAAATATTGTCCAGCGATTGTATTTTCGGAACCAAATCCAAACATAATATTTGTTGGTTTTCGTGCTATATTCAAAATTTCCGCCACTTGGTCATCAGATAAGCCTTGGTTTTTACCAATCGCGATATGTCCGGCCAATTGACCATCAACCCCGGTTTTTGCACCCAGTGCGGCAATTGTTGCAATTTCACGTTCGCTGTCACTTAAAACACCGCGCGCAAAAATATCAGCAAACAAATGTTCTTTCAGAAAATCGTCTATTGCCGGTGCAAAATCTGCATAGGCACCTGCAAATTTGCCACCAATCAATTCTTCGCGTTTTGTTTCGCCGATTTTATTTTTATCACCACCAATCAACGGCTTTGGTGCATCACCAATTGCGTCTTTTATTCCACGTGCCCCACGTTCATTCACAACATTCATCATATTTGTAATTGCATTTAATGCACGCGGAAAACCACAATATGCATATAATTGCACTAATATTTCTTTGCCTTGGTTTATCGTCATGCCATCATCCAGTGCATCATTTAATGCTTGGGACAGTGTTTCCATATCACCACGTGATGTTGCCGCCGCAATTTGGGCAATATGTTGTTCGTGTGTTGAAAGTTTTGTTTTTGCCATAGATTTACCCCCAAATAAAGTTATTGTTAAAATTGCAACCGCAATAATTGCAACAGTACCTATTATTATTTTTTTCATTACTTTTCCCCTTGTTCATCCAAATTAACCAGTTTATATTTACGCGAACCGACACCGATTTTTTCAGCCGCTTCCAATGTATGCAAACCATTTTTATCTGCGATACGTTTCATCAGTTTTTCATTACCATCTGCAACCGACACCATATCTATACCCGCCTGGTCAATAGCAACCGGATCTGTCGAAACCAAAATACCAATATCATGAATATCTGGTTCTGCCGGATTACCGTCGCAATCACAATCGATACTGATACGATTCAACACATTGATATAAACCATATTTTCGCGGCCAACATATTCTACGACAGATTTCGCGGCATCTGCCATAGATTCCAAGAAAGCGTTTTGTTCACCACCCCACATAGATTCTTTGGATTTTCCACCACTGTGTATCCATTTTTTACCCATGCTGGACCCGAATCCGATAGATATATTTTTCAATGCACCACCATATCCAGCCATTGCATGTCCTTTGAAATGCGACAAAACTATGTATGATGGATAATTTGCAAAATGTGTTCCGACATAGTTTTCAGACAAAACATTTCCGCCATGAACAGGCAATGTCATTGAACCTTCTTCATCCATAATATCAACAGGAGCAACATCCAAGAATCCGCGTTCACGAATTGCCGCCCAATGAGATTCACTGTCGCTGCGATTGCCACCGTATGCAGTATTACATTCAACGATTGTACCGTCTATTTCCCCGATTAAATCTTTGATAAGTTCTGGACGCAAGTAATTACTTTTACTTGATTCACCAGTACTCATTTTAACACCAACTTTGCCTTTGGGTGTCCAATTTAATGCTTTATACGCACGAACCAAACCCGCTGGCGATATATCTTTTGTAAAATATACAACCGGGACATTATCCGACGCAATAACACCATGTGCCACAACAGCACCCCCAACAACACCCGCGGCAGCAATCGCAGCAATTACAGATTTTTTCATTTTATCTCCTTTGAATAAGGTTTTAATATAACACGCAACTGGATATCACAGAATTTTTGCACCCAATCACGCGGATTAAATTCTTCATCTGACATACACCAACACAGCATCATCCCATACATTTGTGTCATAATAATATGGGTTAAAGTTTCTGTTGGCGTGTTTTTCTTTAATTCACCGTTTTTAACCGCAAAATTCAACATATCACGCAACATGGCCGTATCATATTGCCATTTATGTGCATCTTTGGTATCGGTCACATTGGCGGGCGTTATAACATCACGCAACCATTCACGTGTGATATTTATACCGTAACGTTGGACTTCTATCATAAACTTTTCGAAATAATTTGCCAACTTTGTAGCAATATCGTTTGTAGTATCAGATATAAATTCATCACGAATTGGCACAAACATATCACGACACATTTCAAATACTATATCTTCTTTGCGTTTGAAATATGTGTAAAAAGTCCCCTTGGCGACACCCGCAGCATTAGTAATATCTTCCACAGAAATATTAGACAGGCCATGTTTGGTTATCAATTTTTGACCTGTCTTTAATAATCTTGCTCTGGTTTCTAACGCTGCTTTTTCACGCAAATTCATTTTATTTTCCTATCGTTATTAGCCAGTTTTTTACAGTATCGGTCAAATCATTTGTTGTATCACCACCACGAACAGGCAAACCGTCCACAACTGTTGCATCTGGTTCAAGACGCACAATTTCACCATGACTATCACCGGCACCCGAACCTTCGTGTGTATTAAATGGTGCAATTATTTTTCCTGACAAATCATATTTATCAAAGAAAGTATAAACCGCCATTGGCATTGAACCCCACCAAATTGGATAACCAACAAATATAGTATCATATTCGTCCAGATTTATATCCATATCTTTGATTTCAGGACGCACGCCATCTGTTTTTTCTTGTTGTGCTTGGTCTGTAAAACTTTTGTTATGATAATCATCTTCTGGGTATGGATTAACCGGTTCAATACGAACTATATCACCACCGGCGTTTTCATGAATTGCATTTGCCAATCTTTCTGTATTCCCAGAAACCGAAAAATACACCGTTAAATTTTTCGCATTCGCACCAGTTATTGCCACTAAACACATCAATATACTAACAAATATTTTTTTCATAAACATCTCCTTTCTTTCTTATTTTAAATTATTTTTTATCCATTTTTCAACATCTGATTTTGCAGACACAACAGATGAACCATAAATTGCCAAACCTGGTTTTACATTTGCGCCAACGCACAATTTTTTCATATCGCGTTCAACACTACCCAGACCAGAACCCTCATGTGTAGAAAAAGGCATAACCGTTTTACCAGACCAATCTATTTGTTCCAGAACTGTAAACATTGGCATTGGATATGTTCCCCACCAAATGGGTCCACCAATGAACACTGTATCATATTCCGATAAATTGTCCGGCAACATGCGAACGGACGGGCGAGCATTTGTGCGCAATTCATCTTTGGCAATATCAGTACATTCATAATAATCAATTGGATAATCATTTACAGGTTCAATTTCGAATAAATCAGCCCCAACAATATCACGAATATATTCCGATACAGCCGCAGTATTTCCCTTGGTTAAATTAACGATTGAACCGCCAGAATAATTTTGTCCCTTTTTAGAAAAATATAAAACGATAGATTTCATTTAAAACTCCTTTCACTTTCGTCATTATATTTTTCCATTGACCACAAGTCAACTAAAAAATCTTTGTATAACAAATTTCAAGAGGTAAATAAACTTTATAAAATTTTTACCCCTTTTGTAAAACAAACGACTTTCGGTTACCAAAGTTGCCGCCCTCCGGCATTCTATACTACGTTTGTTATACAGAACCCATCATCCCATAAACCCATTGTAATAACATGTTATTTATGGTACCATTTTTAATAGTATATGGGAGCATGTTAAACATGAAAATATCAGCGGACAAACTGTTACAAAATATCGTAATTGATTCACGACAACAATACGCCTTGTATCTTAAAACTAAGCAAGGTACTATTGAACAATACGGTGGCAAGGGTACTAATTCTTACACGAATTTTCGTATGGCGTCTGTGACGAAACAATTTGTTGCGTTTTCTGTTTTGACACTTATTGAATCTGGTGCAGTCAATATAAATACAAACCTGTCACAAATTTTTGATGATTTACCGAAATATATGAAAAATATCACCATTCGCCATTTATTAACTCATACATCTGGACTTGTTGACTATGAAGACAGACCTAAAATTGGTCGCAAACAAATAACCGACACTAAAGTATTCGCCTATTTAAAAACATTAAAACGCGCATATTTTAAACCTGGAACAAAATATAGGTATAGTAATGGCGGATACATTATCCTGGGACAAATCATTGAGAAAGCATCTGGAAAAAAATTACCATTTTTCGTCCATAATGCAATATTATCACCCGCTGGTATGCACAATTCTGTTATGTACACCGAAGGCGTTTCCGTGATAAAGAATCGGGCATATGGGCATAAAATAACGGGGAACCATCGAATAATCGTTTGCGACCAAGGCCCAAATACCGCCACCCAGGGTGATGGCGGACTTTACTCTTCTATACATGACTTAAAAAAATATCTTTGGTTTATTCAACATAATCCTTTGGCACAAAAGATGTTTGTGCCAAATATATTACCTAATGGCACAAATACCAAATATGGATTCGGTTTACGAATATTAAAACACAAGAATTACAAAATTATATACCATTGTGGCGAAACAATAGGAACAAGCACAATTATTGGTTTTATACCACGTCTTGGTATTGAATTCGCATTTATGACAGCACTTAATGGCATAGATACCGAAATATTTTTAAAAAATCTTTTACGCTGTTTATAGTATGGTATGCAATTTATTTACAACGCCTATGATGTGGCGTATTTTTTGCAAATTCCACACACAAAAACCGAACAAACAACTGGACTTTTGCCGAAAGATTATGCCAAATACGACAACCGTAAAAGGATTGTCTATGAAGTATAAACATTTTCAGGAAATAGAACCAAGCAACAAAACCGATTTCATCATGCTCTACTTTGCAGCATGCCGATCGTTACGAGAACTCGAATCTAATGTGCGATACAAACAAAATGGTAACCTGACCTGCGAACAGGCTTGGCTATTCCGTCGTCTGTACCACAAACTATCCCAAATGGCAGCATTATGGAAAGAACAAAAAATATAATCATTGCTATGGCATACTAGGATCAGGCATAGGAGAAATATATGATAAAATATTGCATATATAACTACTTAATGTTTTTTCTTCATCATCAATCGGATTATTTAAGTGCATATAATACCATGTTTGCACCACAGGATCCTCGTTCAAATCATTAAGTGCTTTGTATCTAGCATAAAGTTCTTCTGAACTAGTTGTACATAGTTCTATGTTTGTCATAAAAGTTTCATAACACCGATTATTTTCTGAGATCTTGCTTGGGACTGTTTTAGATAGATATTCTCGTATGCTTTTTAAATCATTATTTTTAAAATTATAAAATTGGTTGACGTCCTTCGTTTTCACAATTAACACCCAAGCTAAAACAGGTGCGATTTTACGACGTTCTTCAGGCAGAATATGAGCAAGGTACGACACCTCTATCCAAAACTGCTCTATTTCGCGTAAAGATAATTTATATATTTCAGCCCAAAAAACAAACTGTTCTTTAAAATAATTCCAACCATCAACATGTCGTGCACCCAATTTTTCGTTTTTTATATCATACAACTCTTGTATATATGAACAAAACAAATCCCTGTCCGGATCTGGCAAATGAAGTTCCAAATCTATAAATCTACGTAAATATCCATCGCCATCCATATTTTCACCGTACATTTTTGCAATTGTGTGTTTTAATTGTTGTCTATCCGTTGATAAAACAAAAATCACATTAGGCACATTGAACAAGTGCTTTATTATTTCCAACAATTCCACGGCGTAAGTTGGTCTGCAACGTTCCAATTCGTCCACACAAATTACTATTTTTCTTTTCTGTGCCTCATCGGCTAGTTTTACTTTAAAAGCATCAATAACACCAATAGTTTGATTGTTATTTTCAATAAAATCTCGTCCAACTCCTTGGATAAATTCCACAGTTTGTTGTGCTAATTTAGCACTATCTTCGACCATATTATCTCGACCAGTAAAGCACTTTATTGCAAAATTACTAGCTGTTTTTAAAACCCCTATCAAATTTTCAAAATTCTCCTGTAGCTTATCGCTTATATCTTTTGGAAACTGTTTTATTATGGAATTCACAAATGGCACGAGCGGGTCTGTTTGATAATCAGTATTCCAAGCATTATAATAACATGTAGTTATTCCTGTATTTTTTAAATCTTCAACCCAGCGTTTTATAAAAAACGTCTTTCCAGTACCATATGCAGAATCTATTGAAATTACAAATGGTTGATTATTTATGTTTTTTACTATCTCTGTAAAATCTTCCGCAACTTTTTGTCGTTTTAATTTATCATTTTTCCATGGATCTTTCGAATCTATTATATCACAATCAGTCATTTTTTTATATTCGGCCATATTATCCTCTTTCACGTTATTTCTGATATTTGTTATTTAGGTAAAACGTCTGAAAATTCAAGTGGTACACAACCAAAAACGCCTGAGGTTTTTGTTTTATTGAAATTTTGTAAAAATTATGCTAGAATTCTTAGTGAATCCAAAGAGATTTGGGTTCGGGGCTGTGGTGGCCCGCAAACACGGTGCGAAAGCATCGCAATCTGATGTTTTCGGTGCTTTTTGCATCGACTTTATGGTCGGGGAGCCGTTTACCGAAAGGGACGGAGCATTTGTTTGCTGACACCAACTCCCCGACCGCCTATCTCCTTGGCGGTTTAATTTATATAAAGAAAGGAGTACGTATGAAAAAATCTGTTATCTTTGCGATCGCATCTTTGTTTCCATTCGTGTCTTTTGCCGAACCAGTAAATTTTGCTACATATGATGTCGCTGTCGTTACTGCGTTTGAATCTTGTGCATTGTTGGAAGGAAACACTGATCATAAAATCTATCAATGTCCATCTGATACACCATGGATTGTTGATATGAAACAAAACGAACCCAACGGCATGTTCCGGTCTAACTTTGACAGTGATGAAAATGTCTTTAATCTGGTTCTTAATGATACAGAACACGAATACGTGGAAGTCACTTTTGATGATGCTGGTATATGCGAAGAAAACCAGACAGCTGTTCGTATAAAAATCGCACAGCCATCTGATGAACTTTGGGCTTTCGTTGGCTGCAAACAAAATTAACTAAAAAAGGATGAAAAATGAAAAAATTACTTTTAGTTTTGCCGGTGGTCGCATTGGCAGCTTGTTCTCAAGATTATAGCAAATATGATTCTATATTTGGTGGTTGTGAAAGGATTGAAACAACGGAATGGCATTTAGTGTATAAATGTCCTGCGGATCAAGAATGGGCGCAAAAAGTGAAACAATTACAACCAACAGGCAAATTTATTGCCGGTGGTCATTTGAATTTAGAAGAATTGTATGCTGATACAGCGCACGTTTATGCGGAAGTTGCATTGAACGACAAACATTTCTGCAAAGAAAACTTTACAATTCGTACCATGATTGCAAAACCAGGCAAAGATAACTGGGCATTTATCGGTTGCAGATAAATTCATAAAAAAACAACGGACATCTTGTCCGTTGTTTTTTTATTTAATTTAATAAATTGATAACAATCTATTCGTATATAACTATTTTTGCTATAGAAATAAGCTTTTGCAACAAATGTTTTAATTTTTCTCTGTATTCAGCAGATTGATTCTGATTCATATAATCATGCGTAAAACTCATTGCAGAATTATATGACATAGAATATGGGGTATAAATATTATTTATATGATTAAAATAATCGTGCGGAATATAACTATTTTGCAAATAAGCCATTGTCCCTTGATCATACGCTTCGCCAAACATTTTTATCGTGGAAGAAGCATATTTCTCAAAAGCATCATATAAATCTTTATCCAGATTGTCGTTTGCCAGCAAATCTACCCCTTTGCTAAGAACCTCGAGCAATTCTTTTAAGGCTTTTTGTTTACCCATATCGGATACAATCATTGTTTATTCTCCTGTTCTTCCTGTTTTGCTTTATCTTCTGCTTTTTTTGCTACCAATTCATCATAAGTATTTTTATTTTCTTTCTGTTCTTTCACTGTTTCAGGATCCAATTCTGTACCCCCAGGTAATTTTTTTATACGAGAAAGAATCTTGCCGATATCTTTTCTGAAATACCACACACAAGCACCGATGAGCACCGGCCAAGCCAAATGCTCACATAAACCTATAATAAATAACTGCCACGGTTCCATTTTACTAACAGCCCCTTATTTTACTAATTTTTTTACCTTTGTCGTATCAAACCCTACACGATTATTCACATAAAAGCAAGACCGTAAAAACAACGGAATAGGCACTTCTATATTCTAATCTAGCATTTCTACTTTTGATTGAATATAAACCAGCAAATCTG
>CAJOGD010000008.1 GCA_905233975.1 uncultured Alphaproteobacteria bacterium
TTTCCAATTCATGTGTCACATATTTTAACGACGTCGCGGTTTTGCGGTCCGCCGCTTCTTCCGCCACCGCCGGCAACACCGCCGCCAACAACCCGAACAATAAAAACTTTTTCAAATACATTTTCCTCCCCTTTTTTTCCTTTCACTAACCACTAACACTTACACTAAAAACACCGCAATGGAAACCAAGCGGTCGGGGCGTTGAGAAATCATACTATCAGTGATCCCGATGGCCTTTGGATAAACCTATTGTATTGCCATCGGCACCCCGAGCCATGTCGGGGACATCAGTTAACGATGCAAAAGCATTGGGAAACCACAATGGATTACGATGCTTTGCACCGGATAGTACGGGCTTCTCAGGGCCCCGGGACAGACTTCCAATCTGACCCACGAACATTCTAACAAATATTGATATTTTAACGCAAGAGAAAAAATTTAAGATTGTAAAAAACATCGTCGGCAATTACTTGCCGACGTGCTCTCCTTCCTTCCGGAAACCGGAAACTTTGTATGGTTATGCCGCCATCGCGACCGTTCCATTTGATTTGTCCGCATCCGCGTCCATTATGCGCTTTGCTTCGGCGAACACCATTTCTTTGACCCGCAACGCCAATTCACGTGTTTCAAGTGTTTCGGCGGCGACATCAAAGTTGTCTGTCCGGATTTGCAAAGACACATATGCCCCTATTAAAGACGTCCGCGGCAAATCTTCGATAGAACGCGGTGAATTGTTATGGCCAATTTGCAATTCATCGCTAAGCGACACGATTTGTCGGTCGGCATTTACCCACACGACTGTGCTTAACACTTTGTGCAGCGCAATCATGATTTCTTTTATACTCTTTTGTTGCATGTGTGTGTCCCTCCTTTCTGGGCGTTGTTGTTGAAAAATAAGCCGAATTTGTATTTACATCGTGTATTTACATCTTTCCGACTTAAAATTCCAAACGTTTGTTTGTTTTGCCCGAAAATCCGCGTTTTTACGGGATTTTCGAACGTTTTTTCTTGTGTCCCGTTGTCTATACAGAGATGATAGAATAAAAACGAATCGTGGGTCAAGAGAAAAAATTAAAAAAAATGAAAAAAATTTAAAAAATTTTCAACCGATTGTTATTAGACGAATTTTTCCGGAATAATTTTTGCAATTGTTTTAAATATGCGTCTAAAAATTGTCGTGTCGGGGTCATGATGATATATGCGCGGGGTCGTATCACCGGTTCGAAACCCGTCCCAAGTGGTCCGACCGTCATTAATCGTCACGTGCCACGATGTCTTTGTGTCATCAATAATCATATCGCGCAGTTTTGCGGCAAATTCAGGGCTTTCGAATATCGCGACGTTTTCCGTATTATAATATGCGCTGCGCGGATCCAGGTTGAAACTGCCTATCCATGAAATTTTGTCGTCGAATACGATTGTCTTGCTGTGCATGACGGAAAAGCTTGATTGTTTGCGCGTGCGGTCGTGCAATTTGCCGCGTCGATTCTCCGCCGAAGACATAAATTCATATACATCGACGCCGGCGCGAATAAGTTTTTTTCTGTATTTTTCCCATTTGCTAAAAACGGTTGGTGCATTTGTTGATGCAAGTGAATTTGTGACAATTGTGACATGAACGCCGGACTTTTCGCCGCCGCGTATCATCTGCATTCCGCCACGCCCGGGAACAAAGTATGCGGCGGAAACATATGCGGATTTTTTCGTTGCAATCCAAAGTTTATTAAGTGCGCGCATAATTTTCCCGCGATAGTTTTCTTTTTTTATCATTGGCATTTCAACCTTGCGCGGGCTGTCCGCCAGAAATTGTCCATGTCCCCAACAGAAATCAAAATTTTTCCGCCCGTATTCGCGCACGACCAACGAAATAATGGTGTTGTATCGTTTAAGATTTTTTGTGCCGATTTGTTCTTGGCGTCGGAATTGTTTTTCAAGTTTTTGCATTGCGCGCCGCGAACACGCCTTTGGTATGACGGACGCCGGCACAGATAATTCATAGTTCCAATATTCATTAAAACTTTCGGTTGCGTCATTTGTTATCTTGCCAATAAACAACACGTCTGTGTCGGAAAAGTTCGATGCGGTTTCCGGCATGAAATAATTACTGCCTATATTTCGGCCGCCGGTAATCAGTGCGACATTATCGACAATGAAGAGTTTATTGTGCATGCGCGAATTTAACCGATTAAAATCCAAAAGCATTTGCGGATAGTATAAAAGTCGCGACCGGTGTTTTACGACATTAAAAACCTTTACTTCTATATTTGGGTGTTGGTTCAATACGATTACATCGGCAATATCAGAATTTGTTCCATAATCGTCGATAAGTATTCGCACCCGGACACCGCGGTCGGCGGCGTTTTTCAATTCGCCGATAAGAACGTGTGCCGAAAAATCATTACTATATATATATGTCTGTAGATCAATAGTCTTGGTTGCCATGCGGGCGAACGCGGCGCGAATAATAAATGCGGAAAGTCCGTCATCGATAAGTGTTGCGCCACTAATATTTTCCCCGGCGCTTAATTCTTTTTTATATGCCTTCGCGATAGGTGTTGTTTCGGGATTGTAATCAAAATCTTTCGCGGTTATTTTGGGTTTGTAATTGCAAAGCCTTTTGTCTTTCATACTGGTCGGAATTGTGCAACCCAAAAAAGAAAACTTTGTTCGTGGCGGAAAATCATTTTCATTTGTCATGCCGACATTATACCAATTTGCGCTTTTTTGCGCAAGTTTTATTTCCCGGCATCAAAGATGTGATTCCCAAAAAACTTTTTTTTAGAATGTATGTTCATTTTTCGCTTGCGTTAAATTTCTATAAAATGTTAAACTTTACACAAAGGAAGGAAAATTTTACCATGAAACGACTTGCTCTATTTATTGGTGGACTGTTGGTGTTGCCCGCATTTGCTGAGGTTGCGCCGATTTTCTATACGGAAAATGACGCGATGGAATACGCCGATGCAATGTATGATGAAAACGGTTTTTTGATAATTTCCGATGAAGAAATTGTTGATGCCGACACAGATGTCGTCACACAAAAAACACCTGTCAAGGCTTCGCGCGCGCCGGTGAATTCAACACCGGTGGGGACGCGAACAACCGCGTCGCGTGCAATTCCGACGTCCGGCACCTCGGCCACATCTGGGCGTGGGTCGGCAAATGGTAATTCATCGCGCGCGGTTGCGGCGCGAACAACAACGAATGCTTCGCCGCGTTCTACGGCGTCACGAACGGTCGCATCACGCGGAACATCGGCCACATCGCCACGAACAACCGCAACGATAACATCTACGCGGACGACAACAAATACTGCGGCGACGCGTGCGGCGGCCACGCGTGCGACGGGTGGTTCGTCGCGTGCATCGGCAAATGGTGCAAGTGTTGCGCGAACCGGAACTGTGGCGGGGCGTACAGCAACCGCGGGGCGGACGACGGCGGCGCGAACAACAAAAACATCTGCGGGTGTGGCGCGTGCGACAACGACCGGTGCGGGACGTATATCTGTCAATAGCGAACGTGTAAATCCGGGTGCCAAGGTTGGAACCACGACATTGGTCGCCGGCGTATCGGCGAATGCCGATGGCACAACAACGCTGTATAATGCAAACAATCGTTCGGGATCGACGAGTCGTATGCCAACAATTCGTATGGCGTCGTTAAACAGCGGTTCAACGGACGAGGTATCAATTGCGGCCACAACCGCGGAAATGGACGATTTGGCGGAATTGACCGATTACTGCAAGGCGCAATATGCGTCGTGCATGGATAATTATTGCAACGTCTTGGACGATAACCAGGGCCGTTGCAGTTGCAGTGGAAATTTGAAGAGTTATGCCAAGACCGAGGCGGCATTAAAATCGGCAACCGAAGAATTACAAGAAGTTGCGCAAAAGATTCAATACATTGGCCTGACCACGCGTGAGGTTGAAACGTTATTCGCCGAAACCGCGGCCGAAGAAACCATGCGGCAAAAGGGCACCGACAATAGCGCATTAAAGACCAGTCTTGACAAGGTTAAAAACATGATAATCGATGTTAAATCCGGCGGCACCACCAGCAGTACCGACACCGGTTTAAATTTCGATTTGTCCGGACTTTTAGAATTTTCGTTTGATAGCACCGGCTTTGACCTGGCGTCATTATTCGGTACATCAAGTGCGGGCAGTGTCAGCAACCAACGCGGTGAAGAACTTTATAAAACCGCGGCGGCGCGTTGCAAAACGTCTGTGTTAAAGGCGTGCACCGCGCGCGGTGTTGATGCGTCGCTTATTACGAATGCGTACGATTTGGAAATCGATCGTGAATGTATGGCGTATGAACGCAGTTTGAATGATTCCAACGATGAAATGTTGGCGACGGTTCGCAATGCGAAAAGCGTTCTGCAAAAGGCGCGTTTGATGGTCGCACAACAAAAGAACGCGTATGATATGCGCGGTTGTATCAATGCGCTGGACGCATGTATGCAAGATGAATTTGTTTGCGGTTCCGACTATGAAAACTGTCTTGACCCAACGGGACGTTATATCGTGAACGGTGAAATCGTGGTGGGCAGCCAACCCGGCCACGCCATCGATCCGGAATTAAGTAATAATGTCGCAAGTGTAATGACAAGTGACGTTTGTCGTGTGAATCTTTATCGGACATGGAATTTCTTGAAAGACAACGGTGATGTGGAACAATGTGTGGCGCATACCGGCAACAGTAATGGGCCAACCTATGAATCTTATCCAAGCACCTATGATCAACACAATGCATGGGGCAGTGGCACCGGCGACACACTTGTTGCGTATATTGAAAATACGGTGACGGGCATTCCGGATAAAACAAGTGAAAATATGTCGCGCTATCTGCAAAACAAAATCGGTTATAACAAGGATAATCGGAACTTTGGTATGTGCATGTCGGTCCTTAATAAATGCCAGGATTATACATATACCAACAGTAACGAAACATATAATCCAAAGAACGAGGTTATTAAACAATACCTTGGCCGTATTTTGGTTCAGATCAAGGCGAAACAAGATGAAATATTGGCGAACTATGCCGAAACATGTGTCAGTGACGTGACAACATGCCTGAATCAGAACGGATACCCATACGATGTTGAACCGGGTGATTGGTCCAGTGCCGAAACGGTCAAGGCGAACATCGCGGTTAATGCCTGTCGTGCCCAGGTTGTGACCTGTATGTCGGTGAATGGCTATTCAATCGAAACGCCGACGCCAACGGAAATGAATTGCTGGGTCCAAGGGTTATTGTTTAGTTCGTCCAGTACGGAATGTCTGCGCGATAATACGGGCGGTGGCGGCGGCGATACGGGTTGTTCGCTTAGCAATCCGTCGGCCTGTGACTATTCGCAGTGCAACGCACTGGCCACCAGTACGAGCAATTTGGTCACATGGTGCACAACCGGTACCAAGAACGAATGCAAATACACATCTGATTGCACAACGCCGCAACCAACCGAATATACGGTCACAATTGATTGCAATGGCGGTGTGTTTTCTTCTAAAGCAAGCCAGGGTATCGGGACTGGCACATTAACCACAGAAAATAGGCGTGTACATTTAATGCCAAGCCTGTGCGCACTTAGCACCGCCGATGTGCAGGGGTGGAGTTGTTCTGACGGTGTCCATACTGACGAATCCCAGGCGACCAGTTGGTTTACGGTAGATTCGAATAATTGGACCTGTACCGCCATATGGAAAAGAAAGGGTGGGGAGACAGGTACCCCAGATTGGTTAATCGTTAACCTGAATAATGGTTCGCAATCGGGCGCGACCAGTGCATCGCCGAATACACTGTATGTTGATAAAAACGGTTTGTGCAGTGGTGTCTATGGCACGACCGTAACCACCAATACTGGTTGTCCGGCCACATCATTAACCAGTATAACCGTCCCGTCTGTATCTGGTGGAACACCGGTATTCAAAAGGTTCGATTATAACGGTGACGGTTTGCAATATATCGCGTCCAACGGTTTGATTGATGAAACTCTGTTCGCGGGGCTTGCGGGATCGACAACCGCGTCCAGTGTCACACTTACGGCACAATGGGGAACCCAGACAGAATACACGTATATCGCGTTCTATCCGACGAATGGAACATGGCAAACATTGTCGTCCACACCGTCGGCCAGTGAATATGACCTTTATACGGATTTTGATATTGCTTTCTATCCGGCTAAGGTTGTTTGTTCTGAATCTGGCGATATGTGCACTAATGTCGGTTCGCCGTCAAGGGTTCATTATAACACAAGCACCGGTTACAGCATGCAATCGCTTGCGGCGTCGTCCAAGGACGGTTGGACATTGCGCGGGTATTATTCGAAACAATTGCCTGTGACCGCATTAAGCGACGCGACCGGCAAGGCGTGGCCGCGTGGTAATCTGGGCTCGACAATTTCGAACATGCCAACAGATTGGGTTTTGGCTTTACCGGCGGGAACGAATTTCACCGACAGAACATTGAAAATGTATGCCGCCTATGCCAAGAATTGTCCGACATCGGTATCGAATGGCTATTGCAGTATGAGTATCGGTACCACCGGCGCGGTCGTGTATAATGCCGGGTGCAATAGTGGCTATACCCAGGTTGGTTCCGGCGCAGACATAACATGCCAATCCGGCGTTACCCCGGATGATGCAGACTGGCGGGAAATCATTATCCCAGACTAAGTTTTAAACAAATTGGAATACGATCATGAAAAAAACAACATTTATTTATTCTTTTTGTGGGTGTTTTTTGACAAGTGCGGCGGTGGCAATGTCGCTGTATATGAACGTTGGTGAAAACAGCCAGTGTGATCGTTATTGCATGGTTAATCCCGGCACCGGTCAATGCTGTCCAACCCGTTCGACTGTGTCAAAATTGAATATTTCGTCTGGGGCTAATAAGGTTTTAGATGGTTTGTACATTAATGGCGTAAAGTTGTTCGATTATGATGGAACGCCGCGCAGTCTTTCGGCAACAGAACTTGAATTAATTGACGAGGCATCGTCCGGCACCGTTCCAACAGTTACCAAAAAACAGTATAACCAGGGAACACAATTTGTGGTTATCGATGACGATGGCGAATTCGAAATTACAAATGAACCGCAACGTGGTGCGAACTGTGACGCGGTAAAGATGGTTTTAAAAACGTGTCTTGGTTATGAATATTGTCATGACGGAACGAATCCCGATTGCAGTACACCAACGTATTGTAAAAATCCGCAGACGATTGGAACGATATATTACAAACAGGGCGAAGGGTATTTCAGTGAGCCTGGGCGGTCAAATTCTTCGCGTTATAACGATAACAGTTTTTCGGGCGGAACCGACTTGGTCGCCCCAAGCGCCCCAAGTGGTATGACCGGTCAGGGGCCAAATGGAACCGTCACCATCTATAATCCCGTTTTTCGTGGTTGGTTCACAAGTTGGTTCAACAGCAGTTCCACAAACAAGTCTTCGTATATAAATCGCAGTGCGACCCCATTGCGCAGCATTGGACATGCGTATATACCACGTAATAGTGCGGATTTGGCCAGCAATAAACTTTTCTTGCGCGATCCGAATTGGATTGTTCATACGAATCTCAGTTGCGGAACCGGTGAATATTATGAGATGAATCTTTATGCCGGTTGGGCCGAAGGTTGCAAAGAAGGTGGGTGCACTTTGTTGATTCAAAACAAAACGCCACAGTATAATTATCCCGATCCAAATGGCAATGTGGGCAGTTGGTTGCCCGGTGCCGTCACATATCAGTATTCTTGCCCAACGGGCCAGATTCCCGGGACGGTTCCATTTCAACATGGGCGCTATACATATAATTTGACCACCAGTACGACCGGCTGTGTCGATGCCGGCGTATGCGAACGTGGCGAACAGATGAATACGTACGGTGTGTGCGTGGATATGTCTGGCAACACCGAATATGTCGAAGGTGATTCCGGTAATCGCCAAGAACCGGCAATGATTCAGGATGCGTCTGGGTGCTGGTGGGTGTATGATTTCGATATTGTTTTCCACGCGCGGCCGAACAAGCCAAATGTCGGCGAATTTGTCGCGGGAACGACTTTCGAGAACGATTCCGATATTACCGTATCGCACAGATATGGCGAAGGGTTTTATAGAAATAATACCGCTGTGACGGGTATCACAACATTGCCAACGTCAACGAATTACTGGTTGCGTGGGTATTATGGTCAAAATTTCAATTACATTGCACCGGATAATAGTGTTCTGCCGATTACCGATGTTATTACCAACAGTTCCACCACCAAAGGAACGGTTTGGGGCGGACGTTTTGCGGTTCCCGCCGGCGCAACATCTATGAGTTTTGGATCACCGAATCTTAAGGTCAAGGTCTGCAACGGCAGCACTACAAACGCACCAACAAACGTTAGTGTTAATGTTTATGGCGGTTGGGCGCACAAGTGTGATGGCGCACATGGCGATTGCGGTATTCAGATATATACCGGGACCAGTGGCGCATATACGGCCGGTGACGTTAAATACAATCATTCATGTGATGAAGGCTATGTCCTTGGGGGCGGTGACGATAGTAATTCATATTATGTCCAATGCAAGCCTTCAACGGTCACGAACATAACATATTCCTTTGATAAATACAAAATTTACAACGGCGTCGGGTATTCAGATGCGAACAATTGCACACCTGTGTTAACGGGTGGCACATGCAACGTGGGCAGCACGATTACATTACCAACAATAACAGATTCGACATGCGGCGGAACAAACTATCGGTTCGCAAGATGGCTTACACCCGACAACGTTGCACACGAATGTGGCGACACAGTGAATTGTTCTGTTTCCGTCTTTAGCGGCGAACAGGCCAATATAACGGGTATCCTGTGTGATTGTAATGTCACATATAGCGGCAGTTCGCACCTTGATTCCGTATGTGCAACGGCATGTGCCACCGTCGGTGGGCGGCCGAATCTTGCGGTTGGTTTTACGGTTGATGAAAATGTCGATGCCGATAGTTCGATATAATGGGGTAACATTTTGATTTTTGGGGGAATCATGAAAAAGTTTTTAATTTGTCCGATTTGTTTAATGGCGACCGGTGCAATCGCCCAGACAACGTTCTATTATGACACCAGTGGCGTATGTTCGTCTGGATTGTTCTTGGACCCGAATGCCACAAGTTGCAGTCAGGCGATTACTAAAATTACACCGCCGGCCGCGTCGGGCAAGAATTTTAGCGGGTATTACGCGAATGGAACCCAGGTTATCGATAAAAGTGGAAATATCTTGATAAACAGCACCACCGCCGCGACGTTGTTTAATAATGCTGACCCCAGTGCTGCAAGTCGTCGCCGGGCCGAGGCCGGATATACCGCGTCGAATAAAATCACCGTTCAACCACGTCAAAATTGGGACGGACAGCAATCCGGTTGGTACACGTGCGGTGTTTGGGGGTTCCATATGTGCGAAGAAGACCAAGATTATTATGCGCCACCGGCCGTTAATTGTTGGTCTTATAGTTTCTGGCCCTGTGATTCGAACGGACAAAATTGCAAATATGATTATGCCTTTAATTCCTATCGCATGGCGGACGGTAAAACATTCGTAAAGCCGTCGTGTCTGCGGTCCGGCGGTTGTTCGAATGCAAATGGATGTTGGTGCAATCCGTATCCAAATGACATCGCCACCGGTAGTGAAATAGTGGGCAAAGGGTGCAGCGTGGATTATCTTGGGCCACTTACGAATGATGTCAATTCTCTTAATAATGTCAGCCTTTGGAAAATTTGGCCCTTTGCGTGTAAAAGAATTAAAAACGGGGCTGATTGGGTGGACGATTATACTGTATCACATGGCAGGGTTCATGTAAATGTCGATTTGGCCGACAGATGCAAATATGAATTGGTATGCGATTCAGGATATGTCCCAGAGGTTTCGGAAACCAAGGTGAATTCTGTTGAATGTATCGGCTTGGAATGCAAGGGCTGGTTTGATGGATTTATGTCGGTATTGACGGACTTTAAACATTTGAATACATCATGTGTTGAAAACACCGGCGCCCAAACAGAAACGGGGTCCGGAACCGTCGGCACAAACTAAGGGCGTGATATATTCATGGATTGAATCGCGGGGGGAACAACAATGAAACATTTTTTAACCTGTGCATTATGCTTTGTGTCTTTGCCGGTTGTTGCGATGCCGCTTTACTATGATAGAAATAATACGTGCGATGGGTGGCATACGTCCAATTCGTGCGACAGTCCAACCGTCACAAAAGTTAATGTCAAAAATCGTTCAGAAAGCGTCTTTAATGGTTTTTACATAAGTGCCGGCAATCGTGATGTGATGATCTTTGACGGCGACGGTAATATTCAAGCCGACGCATTGGCCAATATTCGCGCCGCCAATATTACCACTGGTTCGCGCGCATCACAAAGTTATACTTGTCAAACCAGGGCAAAGAATAAACATGGCGCCTGCGTTGACCCCGATACCGCATACATTGATATTGGTTCGAATGATTTTGTAAATGTTGATGTAAATAATCATGTCATAGAATTTGGTGATCCAAACGGGTATCAAATACCATATACCGAGGTTAATGATGACCGCGGCGGTGAATCGTGGCACCATTATTTCGAATTTGATGTTGTTATTCATTGGTGCCCGGAAACATATGGAAACTTTGAATGGTCATGGGCAAATACGCCGCCAAAGGAGTTTGTGGGCTGGCCGGCGTCTGATGCACCCGATTGGACGGGGGTACCATGTACAACCCCACCAACAACGTATCATTACAGTTGGCCCCTCCCGCATGAGCCCATGGGTGATCCAGAACACAGTGCAGAGTATTTATTAAATAACGTGCTTGCAACGCAGATACAGATACCAACTGCAACGGGTTGGACGTTTCGCGGATTTTATATATATGATTATTCTGTGCCCGATGCCGCCGGGAATATTATACCCGAATCAGATTTAGCAGCAAGATGTCCAACCGGGCAACATCCGTATTCAAACGGTCATTTCTTGGGCTTGGGTAGTAATTGCGGTGTCACATGTCTGCAAGATTGCATAATATATTGGGGCAAACGTAATACCGCCGCGCTGGAGCTGATTACGACCAAAAGCAATAATTATAGCAAGGCACGTATCGGATTGCGGACAGATGATACGGTTAATGTCGTAACAATAGATGATATTGCTGGATATTTCCCAAATACACGTTGGTCGGTCCTTTCCGATCAAGAAATCCCGAGGGATTACAAGGTGCACCTTTATGCTGGTTGGGCGAAAAATTGCGACCCGTCCGGTGGTGCCACGTGCACTTTGGATATAAACAGAATCGATCAGTATGGCGATAGTGGCGACACCACCTATACGACAACATGCGCCAGTGGAACGCCGGTTAATAATGGAACGTATCACCCCGTATGCACGAATACTTCGCGTGATATAGTGTATGTGGATGAACCGTCTATTTGCACCGTTAGTGTCGGTACGGATTCTTGCACACCGGGTCAATCATATAGTTTGCCGGCTGCGGCTTCTGTGACATGTGGACCGAAATGGACGGCGGTTGGTTGGGGCCTATCCCAACTGGGGGCCATAGCTGAAAATTATAGTTTGGGTGAAACGCTTACATGCAATAATACATATCTTGGCACAGAAGAACCGGCGACATTCATCTTACGGGCCTGTGTAAATTGCGCGGCATATCCCGACGGACAGGATCATGTTGTCGCCTGTCGGACGCCGGAAAATGGTTGCGGTGAATTGGAATGCGAATATGGCTATCACCAGGCAAAGGAAATTGGAACCGGTGGATATGCCGAATTAAAGTGCGTTGCCGACGAATAGAACGATAAAATACGGGCGCGGTTGCGCCCGTAAAATTTATCAAATTCACACATTAAAATTATTTCTGCGATACACGTTTGCGGAATTCGGCGCATGGACGGAAAGACACAACGCGCCGCGCCGTCACAATTGCGATTTCACCGGTTTTTGGGTTGCGACCAACGCGTGCCGATTTATCCAAAATTTTGAATGTCCCGAATCCGGCGAATTTTACTTCTTCGCCATTAATCAGTGATTCGCATATTTCATCAAATACCAAATCGACCAGGTTTCCCGACTGGGCCGCCGTAAAACCAAATTTATCACGCAATTTATTTGCCAAATCATTTCTTGTTATTGTTGCCATTTTTTACACCCTTATTAATGTTGCACCCCAGGTAAGGCCACTGCCAAACGCCGGATAGAGCACAAGTTGTCCATGTTTTATTATATTGTTGTCAAACGCGTATGCCAACGCCAATGCGCCACTGGCGCCACTGGTGTTCGCGTGTTTGTCAACGGTTATTAAAATCTTGTCAATTGGGAAACCCAACCGCGCCGCACAGGATTCGATAATCCGAATGTTCGCCTGGTGCGGGACAATCCAATCTATGTCATCTTGGGTAATGCCGGCGTGGTCCATAATGTATCGCGCGGCGTCCGGCATCAACGACACCGCCATTTTATATGTTTCCGGACCGTTCATGATGATTTTGTGGTCATCTGATCCATGCAACATGTCAAATTTGCGTCCGTCCGACATGACCACCGTATCGATTATCCCGGAATAACTTGACGTGGAACGTTCGAATATCAACGCGCCCGCACCGTCACCAAACAAAACCGCGGTTGACCGGTCGGTCATATCAACAAAGCGCGACATCTTTTCCGCGCCGATAATCATAATGCGTTCGTGCATGCCGGCGGTGAAAAAGCCGCGTGCACAGTGCAGGGCGTATATATACCCCGTACATGCCCCACGCACATCGAATGCCGGCATATTATTAGTTGCCCCAAGACGCCCCGCCACCGTCACCGCCACAGACGGAAAATCAAGTTCCGGGGTTGTTGTCGCAACGATTATCATATCTATATCGTCAATCCCAATACCCGCATTGGCCAACGCCGCACGTGCCGCGTTTGTTGCCATATCGGCAACGGTTTCGTTTTCCGCCGCGAAATGCCGCGCACGAATCCCGGTGCGTTCAACAATCCACGCGTCGGTCGTGTCCATCACGCGTTCCATGTCCGCATTCGTCACAACGCGTGCCGGCAAATAAGATCCGTATCCGATAAGTCTATTTCCCATTTCAAAACTTCCAATGCAATGTCCAAATATTATACAGATTTTAATATAACTTGCAATATCAAAATCCAAAGATTAAAATACAGTCGCGTGTCCCCATAGTTCAATCGGATAGAACAAGTTCCTCCTAAGAATTAGATGTCGGTTCGATTCCGGCTGGGGATACCAAGAATTTGGGGCGAACAATGAAAAATCGTGCATTAAAGGTCGGAATCATCGCGGGAATTTTACCACACATGTTTTGTTGTGTGCTGCCGGTTGTGTTGGGCCTTGTTGGGCTTGTTGCGCCGGGCGCATTGGATCATGATTTTATTCCCGAAAGTGCGGAAAAATGGTTGTTTGTATTTTCCGGATTGATGTTATGCCTGTCGTGGATAATGTATTTTGGAAATCGCGATTGCCGTTGCGAACACTGTGACGCAACGCACCATCATCGTGTGCAGATGATAATTCTTGTTTGTATTACAATCCTAACGATTGGTGGAATTGTCGCACATCTGTTTTTACATCACTAAAAAATTGTTTACCATAAACGCGTGCGTTCTTCGGGCGCAAGGTACATTTTATTGCCGGGCTTCACGTCAAATATTTCGTACCACGCGTCAATATGCGGTAAAATTCCGTTAACGCGCCAACGATTCAAAGAATGTTCGTTGGTCTTTGTTTGAACCAAGACCTGTTCCGGCCGGATGTTGCCCGCCCATGCACCGGCATACGCGATAAAGAAACGCATATCAGGCGAAAGGTTGTTGACCGTTTCCGACACTTTACCAAAATTTTTATACGCCGTATATGCAATCGTCACGCCACCATAATCGGCCAAATTTTCGCCCAACGTAAATTCCCCATTTGCATGTGTGTTCGGTGCAACAATTATATTATCAAAATATTTTCGCATCACATTTGCACGCGCGGTGAAAGCATCTGAATCCGCATCGGTCCACCAATCACGCATGTTTCCTTTGTCATCAAAATGGCGGCCCGAATCATCAAAACCATGCGTCATTTCATGCCCAATTATTGCGCCAATCGCACCATAGTTAAATGCGTCATCGGCATTCATATCAAAAAATGGTGGTTGCAAAATCCCCGCCGGGAAACAAATTTCATTCGTGGTTGGATCGTAATAGGCATTGATTTCGTGCGCGTTCATATACCAAAGCGTAGGGTCTTTTCCCGCACCGATTTTTGCCAACCAAAAATCATCTTCGAATTTTGCGACACGCATCATGTTTTCAAATAAACTTTCGTTTTCGTCCAGAACAAGTTTCGAATAATCACGCCATTTATCCGGGTATCCAATCTTTGCATGGAACGCATCTAGCTTGCGCAACGCATTTGCGCGCGTTTCGTCCGACATCCAATCAAGATTTTGAATGCGTGCGCGATATGCGCGTCGCAAATTTTCAACCAGTTCCTGCATGCGTAGTTTAGCAGATTTCGGAAAATATTTTGCAACAAATAAACGGCCAACTTCTTCGCCAATCGCCCCGTCCAGCATGCCGATTGCACGTTTCCAACGTGGTTTTTGTTCGCGTTGACCCGACATTTCACGATTGAAAAAATCAAAAGCAATCGCATAGGTATCGTCATCTAACAATGATTCAGCCGCCAAAATTACATGATATTTCAGATAAGATTTGATTAATTCCAAATCAGTATCATTTATAATTTTTATTGATTCTTTGATGGCCTCTGGTTGACCGACATCAATGAAATTCGCGGCGTTCGCGCCACGTGCGTCAAAGTATGTTTCCCAATCGAATCCGCTATATTCGCGCATAAAATCATCGCGCGACATTTTATGATAGTTTGCGTGTGGGTCGCGCAATTTTTCTTTTTTATAGAATGATTTCGCCATACGTTCTTCCAACGCATAAATTTTTTTTGCATCTGCGTTGATGCCGAAATTCTTTGTTTGACGCGCGATAAATTCGACATATTTTTTGCGAATATCAACTGTGCGTGCATCATCATCAAAGTAATAATCGCGTGGCAATCCAATTCCCGATTGGTGCAAACCATAAATGAAATGTTCACTGTCGCCAGGATCAATTCCGACCGTATCGCCCCAGAAACCCCCAAAATACGCGTGACTTTCACCAAGGTATTTTGGCAATTCCGATTTTGATTTTATATTATCTATTTTTTCCAAATACGGTTTTACCGGCGCGGTTTTGTCGGTGTTTAATTTTTCTGCGTTCATTGCTATTTTGTACAGCAATCCGATTTTCCCGTTATCTTGTTCGGCAATTTCACGAACGCGGTTCAAATTTGTTTCGCGTAAAACCTCAAACACGCCATAGCGCACATAATCATCAGGAATCGGATTCGCGCGCCGCCAACGTAATGTCGCATAGTCGAAAAAATCGTCCGCGGGATTTATTGCAAAGTTAATATCTGTGGTATTTATACCGATACCAATGTTTTTGTTGCTTTTAACCTGGGTCGCGAACATTAATGACGCCGCAACCGCAATAACACCAAATATATTCAACAAAGTATGTCGCATTTTATTTTACCAACCTTTCAATTAGTTTATCAAGAACAAGACACCCCGCATCTGTGGCACAGATACGATTGTCAGATTTAAACTCTATCATATCGGGGTTTGATTTTGCAAATTCTATATCGATTATTTTTTTTACCATGTCATCAACCAAAACTCCCCGCCGCGTTCGCATGCCCGTTATAACGCGTTCGATCGCACGTTCCGAATGGGACAACGGTTTAAATAATTTTCCCTCGCCCATTTCTTCGTACCATACATTATTAATTAGAATTCGTCCCGCCGCGCCATCGCCGATACCAATATACGGCGCGCCGTCCCAAACATTTTGATTGTGTTTGCATTCAAATCCATGTGCGGCATAGTTTGATATTTCATATCTTTGCAAATTTAACACTTTTGGGATAGTAATATACATTTCCGCCATTGTTTCATTAGACGGCATATTCAAATTCATTTGCCCAAGTGGTGTGCGTGGTTCGACGGTTAATTCGTACATTGAACAATGCGGCAATCCAATTCTATTTATTTCATCGCAAGTTTTCATAACATCGTCCACAGAATCAGATGGCAATCCATAAATAAAATCCGCCGAAACATTTCTGATTTGTGACATTGCAATATCAATCAAACGACGCGCGTCATCGGCACTGTGCGCCCGGCCCAAAAACCGCAATTTTTCATCATCAAAAGATTGCACGCCAATCGAAACTCGATTTACACCCGCGTCACAAAATTCACGCAAACGTGCGGCGTCAATTGTTTTTGGATTCGCCTCTATCGTGATTTCTGCGCCGTCCAAAAGATTAAAGTTTTCACAAATAGCGTTAATTATTTTTGCAAAAATCTGCGTCGGCAAAAGCGAAGGCGTCCCGCCACCAAAGAAAATTGTTGGCACCGAAACACGTCCCAAAACATCGTGCCAATGTTTGATTTCGCGAATAATTTTTTCGGCATACGATTCCCAATCTGGGGCCGCGCATGCATGCGAAAAAAAAGCGCAATAATTGCACTTTGAAATGCAAAACGGAACATGAATGTATATGTTGTGTACGGCGTTCATGATATTCATATTACAATGGGGATAAAAAACTGCAACAAAAAACATACACGTCATAAAATACTTGTTTACAAAATATAGTCTATGATATAATATTCACAATGAAAGAGAAGTGATGAAAAGGGGAATAATATCTTTTTTGCCGGCATTGCTGATTCATTTTGCTGCTGTTGCGGCCAATGAAGGCGTGCCTGTGTATTACCAAGATGCCCCAAAAACAAATACAAATCAGTTAAATTATGGCGGATATGCGAACAAGGGTTATACAAAATACATCGGTAAAACCGGTGAACGCCAGGTTGTAGGTTCGCGAACATATTCATACACAACCGAAAAACGCAATCGCCCCGTCCAAACTATCGAAGAATATGCCGAAAATATGACATATGCGGACGCCGGTGTTATGACCGTCAACGGCGTTGCATTGGGCCCGGACCAGGAACCATCTACCTATCTTTATGGCGGATATACGCGGCGTTTTGCGAATTTTGAATTCAAAACCGGTGTGAATTCTATACTTGAATGGGACGATATGGTGTTTAATGAAATAAATGTCGGTGGGCGCCATGTCTTTTCGTTCGGCAATTTTGATATGTTTGCATTTGCTGATTATGCGTATGGCAAAATGTCGCATGGTGGGCTTTCCATGGATTATGATTTGGAACCCTATGATTGGTCTGATCCGTCATATGGTATATTTACAATTTCTATGGGTGACCAATCGGGTGAATCGCATCATTTACGCCTTGGAATCGGTGCAAAGCATATTTGGAACATCGGTGGATGGAAACTGTCGCCGATAATCGGATATGAAATCTTTAAACATAATTTGGAAATGTCCGACCACCTGTATCCGAACCAGGGGATATACCTGCCACTTATGACGAATGCCGGCGAATACGTCTATGGGGACGAGGAAGGAAATTATTATTCCCTGCCAATTGATATTGCGGCACCTGATACCTGGTACCAGGTATGTATGGGCCCCGAAGACATTATGGTTGTGAATCAAAATGGTTCATCTACGGGCTATGTCACATATCTTGGCGATGAATTGCAAACCATACCGTATAATTATTCGTCGATGGGCGATTTGCCTTGGGGTGTGTCGGGTGGCGAATGTGTTATTATCGGTGGCGATGGCCCGATAAAGGTTGGCGGCGTCACGCATATCTATAACACAACGTGGAGTGGTTTTTATTTCGGTTTGGAAATAGAAAAACAAATGACACTTGCGGATAAATTACGTTTTTATTTCCAAGTTGGCCTTCCAAAATATTCCGCAGAAGGTATTTGGCCAAACCGGACGGATTGGCAGCAAAGCCCCAGTTTCCTTGACGAAGGCAGCAACGGCGCATATACATACGCCGCGGAAATGGAATACAATGTTCGTCTTGCGTCGCGGTTGCAATTGGCGATAAAGGTTGATACAAACTTTTTCCATGTTGGGAAAATCCCCGGCAAACTTTATGTTGCTGAATATACCGATTTTGTAATTGATGAAGACGGCCAATACATGCTTGATGAAAATGGGTTGCCATATCTGCAAACCATTCCGGCACATACCGAAGATGTTAGTGAATCTTTAAAGTCTGCGGATTGGCAATCGTTTGGGGTGCATTTGGGGGTGAAATATGCATTCTAGGGTTTTGGTAAGAACTGTATTAATTACATGCTTTGTTGGGTTGTTTTCGGGTTTGGCGTTTGCGGATACCGGCGAATTTGATATGGCGCGCTGGACGGGGCTGATGGAAAGTGTGCGTTCGCGTGCGGCGGCACAGAATATTTCTGAATCTGTGATAGACGATACACTGCGTTCACCCGCATTTATTCCGTCGATTGTGAAAAGTGATAAAAATCAGTCTGAATTTAAACTGACATTGGCCGAATATTTGAATAAAACCGTTAACCAAACGCGTATTGCACGTGGCCGTCATATGCGCGCTAAATACCCGACATTATTATCGCGGGTTGATAAAGCCTATGGTTTGCCGCCGCATGTGATTTTGGCATTTTGGGGAATGGAATCGAACTATGGTGAAATAAAGTCGCGTCATCGCTTGGTTGATGCGTTCTTTACGCTTATGTATGATGGACGGCGGGAGAAATTTTTTGGTGACCAATTGTTGGCACTAATGAATATCGCGGATAAAAATTCGCTGGATATAAATAAAATAAGGGGCAGTTGGGCCGGTGCAATGGGGCATTTTCAATTTATTCCAACGACGCTTTCGTCATATGGCGTTGACGGCGACGGGGATAAAAGGGTTGATATTATAAACGATTTGCCTGATGCGATGTTCAGTGCCGGATATTACTTGAATCAACTTGGGTGGAATAAAAACGAACGTATTGCGCAACGTGTATATTTGCCCCCATGTTTTGATAAGTCTTTGGCCGACGGCAAAACCAAAAAGACATTAAATGAATGGGCGGCGATGGGGATTCGTGACGATTCCCTAAAGCCCCTGGGGGGTGACATGGCCGTTGGACTTGTTGCCGATGCGGCGGCTTTGTCTGATTGCGATTATCCCGATGATGCATATGCCGAAGCGGAACCGTTTGCTGTGGCATATTTAACGTATCCGAACTTTTACCGTATAAAAAAATGGAATAATTCGAATTGGTACGCAATCGCCATTGCGGAACTTGCGGATAAATTGAAATGACGTATGGTCATGATACTTTATTTTTTTAATAGTCTGTTTTCTTCGCGCAGTTTTTCAAGTTCATATTCATAGCACATAACTTTGTTGCGCAACGCATATGTCACACTGTCGGTTGATGCAAAAACATACATAAAATTTTGCGCCAAATACCGCAGGCACCTGTCTATATCCAGGACATTTGGCCTGTATTCCGGGTGTTTTTTAACAAAATCATCAATTACACCGGCAAGAGTTAACGGTTGTTTCATTTTTTTGCCTTTTATTATTTGAAATTAAAACAAGACAATCAAGAGTTTGTCGTGCTTATTCAATATATTCGCACACTCCAACCACCGGTTGGAGGTTTTACGTTCCTCGGAACGCTCTTGAGAACCTTGTGAGATTCCACCCATGGAACACCCATGGACAATCGGATGATATCAAATTTTTATACAAACGCAATATTTTTTATCCATATCGTTGTGTTGCGCCTTTTAATCTGCGGTGCATCAATATAAAAAAATAAAAAGATTGCACAGACAGGTTTTCTTTGATATTCTGTATCGTGCGATTATTACCAAAGGAATATATAATGGCTATCAAAGTTCGTGATTTTGAAGTTCGACTTACACGTAATAAGGAAGAACGCCGTCTTGTGCGACAGTTGCGGTACGAAGTTTTTGTCGCCGAAGAGGGCGCAAGTGCCACCGATGAACAGCATGAATTGCGCGAAGAATTCGATGAATTTGATAAATATGCCGAATATATGGCGGTGTTTCATAATGATAAAATAGTTGGCGCGTATAGAATCATAGATAAAAAGGCCGCGGACAAAATGGGCGGTTTTTACACCGAAACCGAATTTAATATTTCAAAAATAAAAAAGGCGTCTGATAACATCGCGGAAATGTCGCGTGCGTGCGTGGCGCGTGAATATCGCGAAAACGCCCTTGTTATGCGTATGCTTTGGGCGGGGCTTAGTGAATATGTTCTGCGTCGGCGTATCGCGGTTTTGTTTGGGGTTGCGTCTTGGGTTGGGCAAAAGCCCGTTGAATCGGCCCAGGCAATATCGTATTTGTATTATAATCACTTGTCTCCGTTGCGTCTGCGCGCCCGCGTTATATCTGAACGGTTTGCGGACGGTGTTGACCAACGCATGTCAAAAATGAACATTTTGCCGCGTGCATATGTTGATGAAGAAATCGCAAGAAAACAAATGACACCGCTTATCAAGGGGTATTTGCGCATGGGCGCAACCTTTGGCCAGGGTGTATTTATTGATAAACCGTTTAATACATACGATGTGTTCGTTATGATGCAAACGAAAAACATGGACGCCGCATACCAGAAACATTTTTACGGGCGTGAAAATGCACTTGAACACTTGGACGTAAAACGTCGTCCGATTCAGACATTGGGTAAAATAATGTTGTTGCCTATAACTGGGTCGTTGAATATGTTGGGGGCGTTCTTTGAATTTTTGTTGCGTGAAGATGCGGCGGACGCCGAATTTATCGAAGAAACCCAAAACCCGGACGAAGAACAGTAAGATGACAAAACCGCGGAAACAAAATCTTTTTAATACAATAACGGGTACATTGCGTTTTGTGGCGTTTTGGATAATGGTTCTGGTCCAATTGCCGATACTGTTTGTGTTGCCCGCGCGCAAAAAGATAACCGTAAAATACATGTCTGTATTTATGCGGATATTCTTGGCTATCGCCGGCGTTAAAATCGTAAAGCATGGCACAATGTCGAACAATCGCCCGTTGTTGGTCGCTGGTAATCATATTTCGGTTTTTGAAATTGCGACTTTTCCCGTCATGTTCGGGGGCAGTTTTATTTCCAAAAATGATGTCCGCAATTGGCCACTGGTTGGTTGGGTCGCGAATAAGTTTGGTGTTGTGTTCATCGATCGTCGTCCATCGCACGCGGCCGAGGTCCTGGCCCAGGTGCAACGTGAAATCGCGACTATTGATTGGCCGCTGTATGTGTTTCCCGAAGGCACCACAACAAATGGCGCATATGTCAAAGAATTTAAAAGTCCGCTTTTTAATGTGGCGGAGGGCGCCGATGTCACCGTCCAACCGGTCGTTATTCAATATTGCTATCGTGACGGTACACCAATAGACGACGCGAATTTGGCGGAACATTATGCGTATTTTGATAATGCAAAGCAAACCGCGGGTCCCAAATGTTCCCGCGAACGCAGTGCGTTTGGTCAAATCTTTCATATCATGGTCTTGGGCGGATTCCGCGTGAACGTTTATATGTTGCCGCCACCGCCACTGGCGGGAAAAAACAGGAAAGAAATTGCAGAAATAATGTTCAAAATAATTTCAAATAAATACATGGAACTTAAAGGGTAATAAAAAATGAAAACAGCAATAACACCAACACGTGCAGAAAATTTTAGTGAATGGTATCAAAATTTAATTGTTGCCGCCGATTTGGCGGAAAATGCACCTGTGCGCGGGTGTATGACGATAAAGCCTTATGGTTGGGCTATTTGGGAATTGATGCGCGATGAAATGGATAAGCGTATAAAGGCGTCTGGTGTGCAAAACGCCAATTTTCCACTGTTGATACCAATTGAATTTTTTAATAAAGAGGCCGAACATGTCGCTGGCTTTGCCAAAGAAGCAGCAGTTGTCACACATTATCGTTTGAAGATGATAGATGGTAAATTACAGCCGGATCCAGAGGCTAAATTGACCGAACCATACATAATTCGTCCAACATCGGAAACAATTATTGGCGAAGCAATGTCGCGCTGGGTTCAGTCTTATCGCGATTTGCCGTTAAAATTGAATCAGTGGGTAAATGTCATGCGGTGGGAAATGCGGCCACGTATGTTCTTGCGCACATCTGAATTTAATTGGCAAGAAGGTCACAATGTGTTCGCAACGCACGAAGAGGCCAACGAAGATGCACGCAAAATGCATAAAATGTATGGCGATTATATGCGCGATGTTTTAGCGATTCCAAGTATTATGGGTGAAAAAACTCCGGAAGAAAGATTTGCCGGTGCCGACCACACGTACACTTTGGAACATATTATGCAAGATGGCAAAGCACTCCAGGCCGGAACATCACATGACCTTGGTCAACATTTTGCAAAATCTTTTGGTATTCAATACCTTGGGACCGATGGCAAATTGACGTATGCGTGGACAACATCGTGGGGAACAACAACCCGCATGATGGGCAGTTTGTTCATGACGCACAGTGATGATGACGGATTGGTCTTGCCACCGGCGGTTGCACCATATCAGGTTGTGATTATTCCGATTACGCGTGGTGATGAAAATATGTCCGCAATGAACGAATATATCGCAAAGTTGGAACAAGAATTACGCGACCATAATATTCGTGTGCTTGTTGATAATTCGGATATGCGCAGTGCGGATAAAATGTGGAAATGGATTAAACGCGGCGTTCCGTTGCGGGTTGAAGTCGGTGTGCGTGAAATGGACGACGGAGTGGTCACAATGACACGTCGTGATTTGGGCAAATCTTCACGCGAAACAGTTGCAACTAAGGATTTTAGTGAAACGGTTTCACATCGCCTTGATTCTATGCAGCACGATATGCTTGCTGCGGTTCAGGAACGTAACAAGAAAATGATACACAATGTTGCAAATCTTGATGAGTTGGATTCTGGGTTGGCAAACGGAGAAATCGGATTCTTCCGTATAAAATACACCGAAACGCAAAATGAAAGATTTGATGCATTAATGGAAAAATACAAAATTACGCGTCGATGCCTTGATGACAAAGACCCTGACTTTGTATTCGTTGCAAAATCATATTAATCAAAACGGGGCATCCAATCGCGGCGCAGTGACAGCGAAGACGGACGCCCCGTTTTTTTTATAAAAAGTTCTTGCGTTGAATAAACCAATTTTGTTAGAATGAATGTGAGCCGAGTGGGAACTTGGTTCGGGGCTTTGACAGGCCTTTAGCATTCTCGGTGCGTAGCATCGTAATCCATACGTGGTTTCCCTTGCTTTCGCATCGTTAACATTCCCCCGAATGAAAAGGTTCGGGGTGCCTGCGGGATTATACAACAGGCGTAAAAACCGAAACCCGCGGGGATCAATAGAATGCTGATTTGTCAACACCCCGACCGCTTGGTTTTCACCGCGGTGGTTTTTAATGCCGTCATTCCGGCGAAAGCCGGAATCCCGTCGGACCGGCAGAGAGTTGACTCTCATGAAAGCCCGGGGAGATACCGCCTTTCGGCGGTAAAAAGGGGAGAAACATGTTTTTAAAAAAGTTTTTGTTATTCGGGTTGATTGCGGCGGTGTTGCCGGCGGTGGCGGAGGAAGCCGCGGACCGGAAAACCGCGACATCGTTAAAATATGTCGAACATGAATTGGACACACGACAAAATAAATTTACCTCGGAATCGAACAAAGCCATGGAATATACCGATTCGGCCGGGGACGTGCAAAAACGCGCGGTCACATCGGACCTGGATAATGGCGGAACCGATTCGCTGCCTATGGTTGGTGGTGTGAATACTAAACTTGCCACGAAACAGGACGACATTGCCGCAATCAACGACCATACCGCCGTCACATATACCGGAACGGCCGGAACAATCGGCGCCAAGGGTATTTATCAGGCAACCGAATCGTATGCCGACCAATCCGATAACCTGATTGACGCAAAAACATTCAACGCGGCACTTAAAAGAGGACTCGATAGCGAATTCCTTTGTTCGGAATACAAACCCGGCACAGACCTTTGCTGGGTGTGGTCGATACATAATAATGCGAGCACAAATTTATTCGATAAAACAGATGGTGAATATATCAGGGCGTATGTGCATGCCACCACTGGTGTAATTACAGAGGGGACAGAGCAGTACTCTTTTGTGGTCCCCTGTCAACCAAACACAACATATTCATTAAGTGGTATGATTGGGGGCAACTCACATTGGGGTAGTTTTACAGATAAAAGTATCGGTACTGTTGCAACGGTCAAACGAACCGGAAATGGCACAATCACAACAGGGGCAAACGATAAGTATTTAATCGGATTAGCCTATACAAGCAACGGCACATATGATTATAGGAATACGCTAAACATAGAAAAAAGTACACCATACACCACCCTTGTCCCGGCGGGATACACACCGGTGGAATGGATTCAATCCAACGGAACACAGTATATTGATACGGGGCGGCCATATAACTCCAATTATACCTACAAGGTCGGATACCAATATGTTAGTTATCCAGACGGCGCAAAGGGCGCCTTGGGCGCACGACAAACCACAGTAGCGGGAACGGGCACATTTGACATTGGCTGTAATGCAACATTATTCTATTTCTATAACAATTCCACCACTGCTAACAAAAAAGAACCACGCGATTTAAACCATCATATTGTTGAAATAGACTATACAAATAGTGTACTCAACCTTGATGGCAACACGTTGCCATGGCAGGCCGGGACAGGCAGCGCGTGGCAAGGGACATACAACATTTACATCGGTCGTGAAAACCTGGCCGGCACCCCAAATAGTGGCAACGGAACGGTAAAATGGGACATGTATAAAGTCTATGATGGGAACAACTTGGTTCAAAACTTTATCCCGGCACGTCAAAATAGTGATAATAAGGTCGGCATGTACGATACTGTGTCGGGCGAATTCTTTCCAAGTATCCCGACCAACACAAACTTTATCGCCGGGCCGGACATCAATAATATAATCTATGTACCACAGAATCAATAACGGCATGTTGCACCAACTAACCCATATCCGTCTTCGCCCCACCACTTCCAGTGGTTCCCCCCCTTTCCCAAGGAAAGGGGACTTTGCTCTCGGTATGCCAGGGGAGACCCCGCGTGAAATCACCCACAAAATTTTTCAAATTTTGCGGGGCCCAATACCGCGGGGTGACGGCGAAAAAACGCGGTATGACGACAAAAAACGGGCGTAACGCGCCCGTCATTCTATGGAATCCTTTGTCATTTATTTCCCAAACTTCCCGCTCCTTGGAAAACCAACCGGTATGGTGCGGCCCTGGGTTGCGCGCCGGCCAACCCATGGTTGCCAATCGTCAAGTTTCGTTGTGCCGCGGCCCGTTGTCCAACCAAACCCGTCCGCCGCGTTAAAGAACATCACGTCCAAAACGTATGTCCGTTCGGCGTTGTATTTCTGTAAAATTACGCCCTTGCCGCGAACCATTTCCGGAATTTCGGACGCCGCGAAAATCAAAACCTTGTCATTTGAACCGGACATCGCAACCGTATCGCCGGACACGCGAACACAGAATGTCGCCGGATTTGCGGAATCGACGTTCATAACCTGCTTTCCGGTGCGCGTTTGCGCCAAACAATTTTCGCCCGCGACGATAAAGCCGTTTCCATGCCGCGACACCAACAGATATTTCGCGGACATATCAAGCACGAACGCGTTCACGATTGCCTCTTCGGCGCCGATATCAACCATCATACGCACCGATTCGCCAAAGCCACGCGCCGACGGCAAATCATTGGCGGCCAACGTGAACATACGCCCCGATGCGCCGAACAGATTTATTTTGTCGGTCGACATCGCATGGAACGCGAATTGCAGTTCGTCACCCTCCTTAAACTTCAAATCAAGCGCGTTCAGGTCCATATGTCCCTTGGCCGCGCGAATCCACCCCATCGTCGAAAGAATAATCGTCAACGGTTCCTTTTCGATAAAATCTTCGGCGTTTACGGTAATTTCTTCGGTTTGTGCCGCCCACGTTGTGCGCCGCCGCCCAAGCGCGGTTTTTTTGTCATATTGTTTTTTAATGTCCGCGAACCACGCCTTGATTTGGTCGTTTTGAATTTCTTCACTTTCCAACAACGCAATCAATTGTTCCCGTTCCGCGCGCAAATTTTTATCTTCGCGCCGAATCTCCATTTCCTCCAATTTACGCAAGGCGCGCAACCGGGTATTTAAAATGGATTCAACCTGAATATCGGTCAGTTGAAATTCCGCCATCAATACGGCCTTTGGGTCATCTTCGGTCCGGATTATTTCAATCACGCGGTCAAGGTTCAGATAGACAATCAGCAAACCACCCAAAATTTCAAGCCGTTTATCGATGTTGGCCAACCGCCACCGCGACCGCCGGCAAAGAACATTTTTCTGGTGCGTGATAAATTCGGTCAACACGTCGCGGATTCCCATCACGCGTGGCGCGCCGTTCGAATCGATAACGTTAAAGTTCATGTTAAACCGATATTCCAAATCGGTCAGCGCGAACAAATGCGCCATCATTTTATCCGCCGGGACGTTTCGGCTTTTCGGCGTAATAACAATGCGAACATCGGTCGTGGATTCATCGACAATATCGTCAATCAGTGGCAACTTCTTTGCGTCAATCATTTCGCCGATTTGCTCAACCAACTTTGAT
Organism: uncultured Alphaproteobacteria bacterium; assembly: GCA_905233975.1. Lineage (GTDB taxonomy): Bacteria > Pseudomonadota > Alphaproteobacteria > Rs-D84 > Rs-D84 > Enterousia. Next base: position 26,741 of record CAJOGD010000008.1, read on the forward strand.
TTGATAATGCCGTACGGGATTTCGGTAATTACAACCTGGTACCCGCCGCGTTCAAGTTCTTCTATTTCATAGCGCGCGCGAATGCGGAACGCGCCCTTGCCGGTTTCATAGTTTTTCACAATCGTATCGAAATCGTCAACCAAGACGCCACCCGTCGGGAAATCCGGCCCAACCATCTTTTTCATAATCTGTGCGGTTGTGGATTCGGGTTTGTCCACCATCATGGTCAGTGCGTCGCAAACCTCCGCCACGTTATGCGTTGGGATATTCGTTGCCATACCGACAGCAATACCCATGCCGCCGTTCGCAAGCAAATTCGGAAACGCGCCCGGCATAACCACCGGTTCAACCGTCGTGCCGTCAAAGTTCGGCATCATATCGACGCTGTCTTCGTCAATGCCGTCCATAATCAGCATTGCAGCCTCGGTCATTTTGGATTCTGTATAACGGTATGCCGCCTGGGGGTCGCCGTCGATATTTCCAAAATTCCCCTGACCATCAATCAGTGGATAACGGACGGAAAAATCCTGCGCGAGCCGCACCATCGCGTCATATACCGACGAATCGCCATGCGGGTGATAGTGCCCCAACACGTCGCCAACAACGGTTGCGCATTTACGAAACGCCGCCGCGGGCGATAATTTTTGCCGCAACATGGAATACAAAATACGCCGATGCACCGGCTTAAGTCCGTCGCGCACATCGGGCAGGGCGCGCGACACAATCGTACTGACCGCGTACGACAAATACCGCGTGGAAAGCGCGTCCGCCAATTGCTGTGAATCAATTCTTTCGACTATTTCTTTACTCATAACGACATGAAACATAGAACATTTAGAAAAAAATAACAACCAAAAAACGCGAGGTTGTTATTGTGTGATTAAAAATGGAAGGGCGGGGTTTTACCGCATTATCTGTTATGGGCTTCGGCATTCCCAAGCAAGGCATCACGAAGCGTTAAATAGTGTTTGTCTTCGAAAGACCAACGTCCAGGTTTAGTGCCCGAATTTTCTAACATATCTACATAAAGTTTTGCATATGTGGGGTTAAAATATTTATCGCCCATGTTCTTTGTTGCCATGAGTAACTCAATCACCCTAGGCGAAACATCGGATGGGGGACCAAACTGATTCAGAGGCCCGGTCCATAAACTATTTATGACATATCCAAACCAATAAAAGAAATCGATGCCACGCAAATTGTCATAATTATTACGCGTTAAATAAAATTTTCCAATTTCTTCACCAAGTCCTAGTTTCATTATAACCTGTTTGTTTCTGGCTATATTGGCAGCATGGTTTTTGGGATTCGACAAAAAATATCTAGTTATTATGGATGATTCATTGTCAGTCGTTCCCCCTTTAGAAAAAAGTGTCCAGTAATCAATATGATTTTTTTCAATTTCACTATAAGAATAAGGTCCCTTTGGTAAATACGTTTTGGACAATTCCACCAATGGTGTGTACGCCTTGTTTGTGTGCATATAGTTTTCAACACAGCAGTCGTAATCCGGTTCAAAACATGGCGTCGTGTCCAAATCTTTTAACGCCGTCCCAAGTAAGTTTCGGTATTTACGGACATCATCACGCAAAAGATGAAAAGCATAATCTTGTATTGATGTGAATTTCTTGCTCTTTTTTAAATCATAAATGTAATCATATGCAGAATATAAAATATTGAAATACACCAACAACAAACCTTGCATAGCTAACGACTCATGTAGTGCCTGACCTTGTTCTAATGCATCGCGGATTTTTTGTACATAGACATCAAATTGTGCAGTTGACGGTTGAAGATTTTGGCTTCCCATACTGTATCCTTATATTATCTATGCACAGGAAGGTATCACAAACATGCACAATGTCAAGAATTATTGGGCGATTTTGTTTTTAATTTCGCGTATGCGCGCCAAAATTTCGCGCAAATCGGCGTCCGTCACAGTTGGCGCGGGACGGTTGCGCAATTCGTCGGCCAAAACAATGCAAACGGTGGCCAGCAGCGAACTTTCCGGCAACGGCCCGATTTTATCCAAAATTTGTCGTGCGCGCGCATCAACCATCTGACCCAGTTCGACCAGACGGCTTTCTTGGCCATCTTCACAGCCCATTGGATAGTTTTTATTCACAATCGGAATTGAAACGACACTCATGACAGTTTCCTTAACATATCAATAGATTGGTCGATAAGTTCGGTTGCACGTGCGTTTTTTGCGCGCAGGTTCCGAACTTGCTGTGTCAAAATTGCAACCTCCAGGTCGGTTTGCTTGCCCGCGTTAACCGCCGTCGCCCGCAGGCGCGCGCTTGCGTCTTCTAATTTTGATAATTCTTGAAAAATCTGTTCCACTATATCCGACATATCGTCATTTTAAGACATTTTTTATATGCGTTCAACCCTAAAATGTGATATAATCTTCGCGAAAGATTTCAAAAATGCGATGGTGGTGCAAATGAAAAAGAAAATTGTTTATATTTCGGGCGCGGATTCTTTTAACGCAGACGAAGTTCGGGCCGCATTTGAAGAGGTTCGGGGGACATTGGGGTTGGATTCTGATACAATCTTGTTCGGTGTTCCGGTGGACGATTTAATTGCAACAGATGTTGAAGAAAATCTTGCCGATTCGGTCCAAGATGACAAAATTGCCGCGGAAATATCGCCTGTGGTCATGGAAACCGAAGATGGCGCCGTTTGTGCAAAATCGGACGAACAGCCGACCGAATCGCCTGTGGTTCCGATTCTGTCGATATTGGGCGGCAAATCCGAAGAAATAGAAGAGGTGGATATAGCAGAACCAAAGGTTGTGGACGAAATCGAAAAAACCACGCTTGGTGCGGTTGATATCGAAGATGTTAATCAAATGCTTGATGATGATATGCCGGACGCAGAACATGAAAAAACATTGGAAGAACTTTTGGAAACAATGACACCGCTGCGCGAAGACGTTCATGTGGAACCCGTTGCAATGGCCAAAGAACCCATCGTCACCAAAGATTTGCCAGAAGACACTGATGCCACACTTGCAAGTTTGGCAAGTGAATTTGTAGATGTCCAAGATAAAGTGCCAACGGTTAAAAAAGGTTCGGAACGCGGCAAGATTAGTAAGTTAAAAAATATATTGCCGTTCAAAAAAATGAAACATGACGACACCGGAATAATGGGTGACTTGTTCGGTTGGGCCGGTGTTGCCGCAAATGATGAAGAATTTTCAATTCCGGGATTCTTTACCAATGTTGCGGGTAAAAAGTAAAAGATAAAAGCGTTGAATAACACAAATGCCATCAAAACAATGTTGGAAAACGTGGGTTTGCACGTGCGTAACATTGACGCCAATTTTATTTATTTGGAAGACCCGGCGTGCATATTACGTGGGTTCGAAGATTTCCTTTATTACGCATGGTTGGTGTTGGGGTTGTTCACCGGTGGATTGATTGTTGGGTGGGCCATATCAATGATACGTGGCGCAAAAAATAACATCAAAGAAAATTTTAAAACACTTGTTTTGATTTTTGGAATCTTGACTGCGGTATGGCCAATTTTGAACCTTTTGTATGGGGGTAATTTGTTGGGCCGGGGATGTAAAACCACAAAAGTATCTGTGGGTGGTGTAAATGAAATTCTTGCCACCAGGGTTCGCGCCATGGGGAAAGATACGATGTTATACGAAGACATAGATATATACGATTCTTGGGGATCAAATCCCCAGCGTTATGAAATGCCGGAATTTGAAGATTTTCCCGATTTATCAGATTTGTTGGATTGGGAACCCGAAAATAATGGTGGCACCGCCGGCGAAAATACTGTATCGGGCGACACAACAAACCCACCACCAATATCGGTAAATACAAGAACGGCGGTAAATGCGGAAAATTCAGGTGTGGGTGAAATTACATATATCGCGGCCGATGGGACAAAATATACGCATATTGGCGGAAGCCTTACGTGGCGCGCAAACAATCCGGGGGCGCTGCGGCATTCAGATTTTACGCGTCGTATGGGGGCAATTGGTGTGACGTCAAATGGATTCGCAATTTTCCCGAATCCGGACGTTGGGCGTAATGCAAATATCGCATTGTTGAAAACGCCCACATATCAAAATTTAACCCTAGAGCAGGCCATGTCAAAATATGCGCCATCGTGGGATAATAATAATCCGACATCGTATGCGTCGCGCCTTGCATGGGCAATTGGCGTTTCGACGAACACGTATCTGCGCGATATGAACGATGCGCAGATTCTGCGTATGGCCGAAGGTATCCGCAGAATTGAATGTTGGCGCGAAGGGACGGTGCGTAATCACTAAATGATACAAAGGAACAAAAATGAAAAATATGAATTGGTTAAGAATACTTGTTGTGGTGGCGTTAATTGTGGCGGGTATAGTCGTCTTTTATCAGTTAAACAAATCTGATAAAAAAACAGAATCTGTTCAAAAAGAATCTGTGGTCATAACAAGTGGATCGGCGGGCGAAGAATTTAATGACGGATTACATGACCCCGTATCGGTGCACACGTTTAATCCAGATGAATTTGGTGCTGGCGTTGTGGAAGTGGCAACGTTTTCATATGATATAAATGAAGATGGCCGGCCCGACAAAATATCGCGCGCACGCCAGGAAACGGGAACTGCGCATTTCCGGTATGTGTACAAGGTAGAATTGAACGATGGCGAAAAAATGGTTAACATTACGCCAAAAGATTTGGCAACAATTGAAGGTGCGGAATGCGCAATGCAAAAGATACAATTTTCATTTAAACCGGATTTTTCAATAATTAAAATATCAAGACCACTGGGCGATGATTGGAACACCCCGACCCAGTCAACCAAAACAGTTTATGCTTTATGGAATAATAAATTGCATGTCGCGACAACGTCGGAATATAAAACGGTATGTGACGTGGCAGAATTATTCTAATAACCACCGTTCCTTCATTGAATACAAGATGCCACCGGACACAACAAAATGGTCATACAGTTGAATACGAACATTTAACAATGCGTTTTTTAATTGTTTGGTAATTTCGACATCTTCTTCGGAAAAACCAAGGCCCGGAATCGGGTGATTATGAATCAATGCAACAAATTTTGCGCCCATGCCAAGTGCATTTTTTACAATCTCTTTATCATACAGAACTGTGCAATCAACTGTGCCGGTGCTGTGTAATTCGTCCTTTAGCAAATGTAAATTATCATCGAAATATAATACATGCATTTCTTCGGTCGGTCGCCCACCAAGCATAAGTTTTGCATAATTGTCAAATTGTTCTTTGTTATGGAAAATCGGTTGGACGGCGGCTTCGGACCTGTATCCGTCGATAATTATTTGTTGCATTGCCTTGATAAAAATCGCGGTATTGTGTCCAAGCCCCGGAATTTTTTCCAAATCTTCAATCGATGCGCAAAGAATGGGAAACGTCCCACCAAATTTTTTATACAGCATTCGTGCAATTTGTCGAACGTCTTTGCGTGGAATCGCATACCCCAACAGCAATTCCATAATTTCATATTTCGCAAGTTCGCCATCTAAAAATTTTTGGCGCAATCTATCGCGATGACCCGCACGCAAAGATAATTCCAGCGATTTATCTTTCATGCCTTGGTTTCCTTTTATATCATTTTTTCCGTAAAGATTATAACGCCGTCTTCGGTAATCCCAAGTGTGTGTTCCCACTGGGCCGAAAGACCACCATCAACCGTTCGTGCGGTCCAACCGTCGGCATCAATTTTGCATTCCGCACGTCCGGTATTTATCATTGGTTCGATTGTGAATACCAATCCAGGAACCATCTTTACACGATCCCACATTTTATCATAGAAATGAAAAATTTGTGGATCGTCGTGCATGACCTTGCCAATTCCATGTCCAACGAAATCACGCGATATTGAAAAACCATGTGGCTTAACAACCGCTTCGATTGTTTTGCCGATTTCGGAAAGTGGCACGCCCGGCGCACATACCGCAATCGCGGCATTTAGTGCATCTTGGCATGTTTGCACTAATTCGCGCGCCTTGTCAGATACTTTTCCAATCATAAACATACGTGATGAATCGCCATGAAAGCCCTTATACTCCGCGGTCAAATCAACATTTACAATATCGCCATCTTTTAATATGACATCGTCGCTTGGTATTCCATGCACAATAACATCATTCACCGATGTACAAATGCTTTTTGGATACCCCTGATACCCAAGGTCCGACGAACGCGCGCCGTTTGCACGCAGAAAGTCCGCAACCATCCTATCGATTTCACCCGTTGAAATTCCGGCCTTGATGTATGGCGTAATATAATCGAAACAGCGCGCAACCAAATCGCCAACCACACGCAATCTTTTAAAATCTTTCGGTGCATACACAGATGATAACATAATCAGTTCCTCCGTTTCACAGACAGTTTATATGTTTTTAATACCAATTTTAACGCAAAATCGCGCAGCAAAATTTCCGCCGGCATACCGGTTGTGCGCATTTGCATTTCAAGCTCGTTTAATCGTGTTAATACCGCGGTTATATCGTCCGCCCGCCATATTTTTGTGGCCATGTTAAATTTATCCGCCACCTTCCAAAACAGACGTGGCAATTGACCGTCAACCACCGCCGTAAGCAATGATTTAAAATGCCTGTCTAACATGCGAACCAACATATTTGGTTCGGCATTGTCATACAGCAACCGGTCCAACGCCAACATTGTTTGTTGAATATGTCCCGCGGTCAGCGAATATAAAAAATCGTCGGTGTTGGCCGCGCCCGTATCCGGCAGGCATTTTTCAACATCTTCCAATTCAATTGTTTTTTTATCATCGACATATATCGCGATTTTACCCAAGAACCCACGCGTTATTCCGCGGTCGCCCCCAAGGTGCGATGTCATATATACCATCGCGTCCGGCGAAATCTGTTTTATACCCGCGTTGGTAAAAAGTTCATTTCGGATAAGTGTTTCAAGTGTTTTGGCATCATCACTATAGCATGCAAGTGCCGCAACATTTGCACCATTTTCAAAAAGGGTTCGTAATCCACCACCCGAACGCAAATCGCCGGCCGTAATTATGACCATGGCATCAAGCGATGGGCGTTCAACCAAATCTTTGATGGCCTTGGCATCAGAATCACCCGCATTTGAAATGATGACCATCTTTCGCCCGCCAAACATAGATGGCGTGCATGCTTCGGCAAACAAAGAATCCTGTTTATCACGCAGTTCATCAGAATCAAGTGCGAATATATTGTCTTTTTCAATAGACAGAATATCAATAGATTTATCGCACAATTCATCAACCAATCCCGCATCAGGCCCATAAATCAACACGCCACGCACAGTGGTGATTCCTTTTGCAAAATCGGATTCTTTCCATTTCATTTCGTTTCTTGTTCATGTTTTGAAACGTCGGCAATCGCACGTGTTCCTATTTTATTGGCAAGCACATTAATGGTATTCGCAACCGCATTATTGTACGATGCATTGGCCGCAACCAAGTATCGAACAAAGGTGTATGATTCAGACGCAACCTCGGTTCCGGTGGAAATGGTTTCATCGTTGTGCGTCAAAACATAACTTGCGCTAAGCCTTATTTCTTGCCATGTTGCGGCGCCCGTTGGTTCCAACGCCTTGTACTTTGTTTGTGGTTCGTTCAATGTGACGGTAAGTTTATATGGTGCATTACTTTCTTTTTGCCCACCAAACTTTGTATTCAACGCATTTCGCAATTCGATTCCGTTTATACCACTTATCACCGGGACATATATATCGGTATTTTGCCCCGCAAACATTGGCGTAAAACCGCACCCGCCAAGAATCAATAAAAAGTATAAATGTTTCATCATGATTTTTGCCTTTGCGTAAAACAAAAACTTGTTTTCTTGTTGAAATTTATTCATATAATACCTAGACTTTTAGTAAATCGCAAGAGGGAACGATGAATATTTTTCTTATCATGCTTATATCTTTATTCATGGCGGGATATTATATGTTTTTTGCGCCGAATACCCGCGTTGTTGAACATGAGACAGATTATGCAATTGTTGTGTCGGATTTGCGTTCTATTGCTGAATGTGCGCTTGCGGTGCATAATGCGGAAATTGTTGGATATACTTTCGATGATGTATGCATCGAACAAAATCAAATTAAAACAGAACGTGTGTGTTTGGATTCGCGGGGCGGGATAACTGATTGCGCGGCGGACGGGTATAAACGCCCGGCATACAGTTTTATTGTGACAACGACCGGCGCATTGGACGTGGCGGACTATAACGAAATGATGGAAATATTGGAAAAAAATTTCACAACCAGTGGCACATTCGGCATATACCAAGACAACTTGGTTATGGCCGCGGGAACAACGGCGAAACAAACGTTGCCCAAGGCGATTGTTGATAAATTGGGATTGGAAAACGGTCAGTTGGTGTACATGACAAATTACGATATCCCCGACCCGGAACGTGTATTCACTGACCCAGAGGTGGAAGACGTCGTATGCCCATCCGGAACCACCAAGACATACAGGTTCGGCCGTTGGCAATGTGTTGCCGCCAATATCAAAACAAGTTGCGGCGGGGACCAGATATGGGACGCGTCGGTTATGGAATGTGTCGCCGACGAATCAAGACGCCCATTATGCACCGGTGCGCAAACGGCGGTGATGGTTGACGGCGTTTGGGAATGCGCAATGCCATTTGGTGAATACAAGTGTGCCGGAAATCAAATGGCGCGCGTGAATTATGAAACTATGCAGTGGGAATGTGTCGATGACCCGACCAAGGTTAATCAAACCGGCAAATGCACATTGCCCACGCCCCAGGTTGTTCGCGGCCGCGGTGGGGCGACATTGCGTGTTGTCGCAAATGATTGCACCGATTGCGAAAAGGCGGTGACGGACCCGGAAACATGTACCGTCACATGTGTGCCGGACCCCGCGAAATTGTCTTCCACTGCATGCTATCCGGGGCGCGTCAACGATTGCCGCGGCGCGGCGCGGGCATTTTATTTCGGCTTTCCCGATGCGCAATATGCCGAACAGTTTGGTGGCGTGCCGGTCGACACGATTCCATTTGACGCGTCGCATTCCAAGAATCGGCGTTTTAATTGCCTTGATTGTGGCAACGGCACCATAGATTCATCGCGTTCCACATACCCATATGTCGCCATTTGCAAATGATAAATGTTAGTGTAAGTGGGTAGTGCAAGTGGTCAGTAAAGAATACGTCATACCGCTGCATCGGGCCCCGCAAAAAATGCGCAACATTTTTTGTGGGTGATTTCAAGCGGTATCTCCTTAGGCTTCCCGCGAACCAGTCACCCCGCGGAATTCGCCGTAGCCTCGGCGAAAGCGGACGGGGGGTGGTGCACTAACCACTAGCCACTTACACTAACACTAAAAAAAATCGCCGTTTGGCGATTTTTTTATCCTTGACCCGATTCGATGTTTTTTGATACAATAAATCTGAATCAGATGGGAATCTGGTTCGGGGCCCTGAGAAGCCCGTATGAAGTCGGCACATTATGTCGTAATCCGCGTTTCAATTCGCATTCTTCCGATATTCTGTGCCGAATCCTATTGCCCCAATTGTCGGGGTGCCTGTAGTGAATACATAAAGACTACGGGGGTCATGACTTCATATGATTTCTCAACACCCCGACCGCTTGGTTTCCATTGCGGCGATTTTTAATGCCGTCATTCCGGCGAAAATTTGTATGCGAGAACGAGCGTAAGCGAAGTTCAAACAACTACAAATTTGCGCGCAGCGAAACCGGAATCCTGTCGAAACCGTCGCGGGCCAGTTCTCAGTAAAGCCTGAGGAGATACCGCCTTTCGGCGGTATGACGAGAAGAAAGGAAAAAAAGGAGAGCGATATGCATTTGAAAAAGTTTTTGTTATTCGGGTTGATGGCGGCGGTGTTGCCGGCGGTGGCCGAAGAGGCCGCGGACCGCAAAACCGCAACGTCATTGAAATACGTTGAACATGAATTGGATACACGCCAAAACAAATTCGGCGCGGATACTAACAAAGCCATGGAATATACTAGTTCGGCCGGCACAGTTCAAAAACGCACAGTTAAATCCGATTTGGGCAGTGACACAAGCGATACGTCACTTCCCATGGTCGGCGGTGTGAATACAAAATTAAATCAGAAACAGGACGACATCGCCGCGGTTAACGACCACACCGCGGTCACATATACGGGCCAACCGGGCGGAATAGGGCAGAAAGGAATATATCAAACAACCGAATCGTATGCCGCACAATCCGATAACCTGATTGACGCAAAAACATTTAACGCCGCACTGAAGAACGGGCTTGATAGTGAATTCGTGTGTAGGGAAGACAACCTCGATCCGGTGTCCGGACTTTGTTGGCTCTATACGATACATAATAACGAACCCGAAAATTTATTTAACGGAATAATGTACCAGGGCGGGATAAGCCAGGCTATTGCATATATATCGCCAGGGTTTAGTACGGTGGTTTCGCCGTACACACCCGTTAGGTGGCATGGTGTTTCGTTTTATGCCCGGGTAAAACCAAATACACGCTATGTACTAAGTGGGGTACCGGGGGTTGCACGTTGGGCTGCCTATTATGCAAACGAAAACGACATAACCAATATTTCTTTATCGCTAAATCATGTCTCAGTAACCAGGCCAAGCGGTGAATTTGTCACAGCCACTGATACAAATTATGTTGTTGTTAGTTTTGTTAATGGCGATGGCGGCACCAGCCCCATATCCTGGTCTAATGTTGAATTATACGAAAAAACTTCGCCTACGGTCTATATCCCCCAGAATCAGAATTAGTGGTTAGTGTTAGTGTGCGGGCGCGAATGCGCCCGTTTTTTTCGTCCCCCCCCCACTAACACTAGCCACTAACACTTACACTTTTTGCTCCCCTGATTCGGATTCGGAAAATAACAATCTGAAATTAGGTAAAAATTTATAAAATTTCTATATATAGGCAAAATTTTATAATTTTTTAACTATATTTTGTGTTTTTTGTAAATTTCGAATCGATTTTAATGGCGATTTTTGAAATTTGTTGACACAAAACATACTTTGGTGCGGGTTTGGGGCTAAGAAGATGTTCCCAGACCCCGCAGGAAACCGCCATTTTTAAAAGTAAAGCGAAAAAATAAAAAAAATTATGTTTTAGGTGTTGTTTAAAAAAACAAAAAACTATATATTGTTGCTGAAATAACAAAAACGACACAAGATATTGTGTTTTTGACAAAAAATTGGAGTTTAATAATGTCTGATACACAGAAAGAGATTGAAATTCAAATTGCGCCGACATTTATATGCAATGTTATGAGTGTTAAAAAGCGTTCCGGCGAAACGGTCGCGTTCGAAGCCAAGAAAATTTACAACGCTATTAAAAAGGCCGCGGTGGCCACTAATGAAATTTCCGACGAAAAGGTTGTCCAAATCACAAATGATGTTTTAACTGATTTGGACAATAATTTTATGGCACGCACACCATCGGTCGAAGAAATCCAAGATACGGTGATTCGCAAACTGATGGACGCGCATGCATATAAAACCGCCGAGGCATATATTGTCTATCGCCAGAAACATTCTGAAATCCGCAACGCAAATATTGATGCCATAGACATTATTGAAAGTTATATTGGTGGTTCGAATTGGCGTATCAAAGAAAACGCGAATATCGGTTATTCTATTGGCGGCCTTATTCTGCGGACCAGTGAACGCGTGACGGCCGAATATTGGCTGAACATGTTTCCGGCGGAAATTGCCGATGCACACCGCAGTGCGGCGATTCACATCCATGACCTTGGGTGGTTGACGGGATATTGCGCCGGTTGGTCGCTGCGTGAATTGCTATACGAAGGTTTCAATGGTGTGCCCGGATTCTTGCAATGTAATGCGGCCAAACACATGGCAACCGCGATATCGCACATGGTGAATTTCCTTGGGACGCTGCAGAACGAATTTGCCGGGGCCCAGGCGTTCTCGTCCGTTGACACATACCTTGCGCCGTATGTCCGCGTGGACAACATGTCGTATTCCGACGTCAAAAATTCGATGCAGACATTGATATTCAATTGTGCGAATCCATGCCGTTGGGGAACACAGACGCCGTTCATCAACTTTACGTTCGATTGGACATGCCCCGAAGATTTAAAGCCGCAACGTCCGTTCATTGGTAAAAAACAGGTTGACTTTACATACGGCGACTTGCAAAACGAAATGGACATGATAAACAAGGCATTCATAGAGGTCATGACCGAAGGTGATGCCCAGGGCCGTCCATTCACATTCCCAATTCCAACATACAACATCACAAACGATTTCCCATGGGATCACCCGAACGTCAAACCGCTGTTTGATTTGGCGGCAAAGTACGGGATTCCGAATTTCCAAAACTTCCTGAATTCCGATTTGAATCCGACGGACGTTCGTTCTATGTGTTGCCGCCTGCGTCTTGACGTTCGCGAATTGTTAAAGCGCGGTGGTGGTCTGTTCGGTTCTGCGGAAAAGACCGGTTCGATTGGCGTCGTCACGATTAACCTTGCGCGCCTTGGCTATCTGCACAAGGGCGACCGCGAAGGATTATTCCGCGATTTGGAAAGACTTATGAACATGGGCCGCGAAGTTTTGGAAATAAAACGTCGTGTCATCACAAAGCATATGGAAAACGGTCTGTATCCATTTACCCGTCGCTATCTTGGGAATTGGAATCATCACTTTTCCACAATCGGCGTGAACGGCGCGAACGAAATGGTTTTGAACTTTACGAATGGCCGGGACAACATTACGACCCCGTATGGCAAGAAACTGGTTCTGGATTTGATGGACTTTATGCGTGAAAAACTTGTAAAGTTCCAAGAAGAAACCGGCAACCTGTATAATCTGGAGGCAACGCCGGCCGAAGGTTGTTCGTATCGTTTCGCGAAAACCGACGTGAAAAATTTCCCGGATATCATCACTGCCGGCACGCGTGAGGCGCCGTATTACACCAATTCGACCCAGGTACCTGTGAACTTTACCGATGACCCGTTCGTCGTATTGGAACACCAGGAAGAATTGCAACGCAAATATACCGGCGGCACGATGTTGCACCTTTATATGGGCGAACCGGTATCCAGTGGCGAAGCGGCCCAGAAAATCGTGCGCACGATATTCGAAAACTACAAGATTCCGTACATGACACTTACCCCGACATTTTCAATATGTCCAAAACATGGGTATCTGCCCGGTCGGCATGAGTTTTGTCCAAAGTGCGACGCGGAACTTGGCATAACGCCAGATGACGTGTCAAACAAGGCATAAAAAACAAGAACTAACAAAAGCAATACAACAAAGAAAGGAGAGTATAAAATGATTGCTAATGAACAACAAAGAACACCTTGCGAAGTCTTTTCACGCAGCATGGGCTTTATCCGCCCGACGCGGAATTTCAATGTCGGTAAATATTCCGAATTCTGCGAACGCAAGACGTTCACTGAATGCAACTGTTTGACGGCCGGCGCACGCCACGAAGAATTGATGAAAAAGGCCGCATAAAAAATGAATACTGTTCAGATTGGCGGGTTGGTATCGTTCACAACGATAGACTTTCCGGGTAAATTGGCGGCGGTTTTGTTCTTGGTCGGTTGCCCACTGCGTTGTGCATATTGTTCCAACCCGCATCTGATTGACGTCGCCCCCGGCGAATACGATGCGGACAAAGTCTTGGATTGGTTGCGGTCCCGCGTCGGAAAGCTGGAGGGCGTTGTTTTTTCGGGCGGCGAGGCATTAATGCAAGGTGACGCCACAATCGAATACATGCGGCGCGTGCGCGATTTGGGGTTTGCAATCGGCCTGCATACGAACGGGTTTTATCCCGAAAGATTGGCCGCGGCGGCGGATTTGATTGATTGGGTTGGCATTGATTACAAGGCAACCAAAACGAATTACGGGAAACTCACCGGCATAAATATCGCATATGACCGGTTGCTGAAAAGTTTGGACGTGTGGGCGAAAACCGGAAAACCGGCGGAGGTTCGCGTGACATGTGATCCGCGGTATGTGTCGCCCGACGATTTATTGGAAATCGCGCGGGACGTATCATCGCGCGGGTTTAAAAATTTCGCGGTGCAAAGGTATATTCCGCACTTTGAAGACGACGAACACAAAACAACGCCCGCCATGCGCAACGCGTTTTTTACCGATGAAAAATTACGTAATGAAATAAACTCACTTTTTGAAACAGTTATTTGGCGTGACTAAGGGCATTGGAGTGTAAGTGCTAGTGACGTCATGCCGGCGAAAATTTGTATGTGAGAACGAGCATAAGCGAAGTTCAAACAACTACAAATTTGCGCGCAGGCTGCAAGCCGAGCGAAACGCGGTATCTCCCCAGGCATACCGAGAGCCAAGTCCCCTTTCCATGGGAAAGGGGGAGTTTTAGTCCGCAACGGTAATGACGAGACCCCGCATGAAACCACCCACGCAAAACCCTGTTTTGCGCGGGGCCCGATACTGCGGGGTGACGAGAATAAAACGCGATGTACCGTTATTGATTCTGTGGGATATACACGTTTTCATTATACGTTGTTTCGGTATAATCTTCTTCCACCGGCGTGGCGAGTGGGTAATAAACCGTCACCGGCGTGCCGGCGGCATATTGCGCGGCAAGGAAAGCTTTCCATTTTGCAACATTATCATAAATTGCCAAATCCGGCTTAAATGTCATGTTCCCATTTGTTATGTTTGTAGAACTATTTTTATTAAAGCCAAACCTATTATCCGGCATCGCAAAAGTATTATCAGTCCATATATCAAACAGGAATTGCGAACACAAACCACTAATAGTTCGATAATCGGTTCTAATTACATCAGGTACAGAGATGTAATACCCCCTACCATTATTTATAACGTTCCAATTTTCTGTTCCATCAAGCACCATTACCCCAACCCGTCGTGTTATTTTATGTGTCGCCGCGTCGAACGAATCGGCATAGTCGCCAACGCGCCGCAAAATCATGTCGCCCTGTTGAAAGAATTGTGGATAAATTGGGTTTGTTGGCGTTGGTATGCCGTCTTGCACAACAGTTCCAGTGGCCGAAACATATGAGTTCTCCATAATGTTATGTATCGTATAAAGCCAACAAAGTCCGGACACCGGATCGCGGTTTTCGGAACAAACGAATTCACTATCAAGTCCGTTTTTAAGTGCCGCGTTGAACGTTTTGGCGTCGATAAGGTTGTCGGATTGTTCCGCATAGGCGCCGGTTGTTTGATAAATTCCCTTTCGTCCGATACCGCCGGGTTGCCCAGTGTATGTGACCGCGGTGTGATCGTTAACCGGGTCAATGTCATCTTGCTTTTGATTTAATTTTGCATTCACACCACCAACCATGGGAAGTGATGTGTCGGACGTGCTGGTTCCCAGGTTCGATGTGACCGCACGTTTTTGCACGTCCCCGGCCGTATTAGTGTATTCCATGGCCTTGTTTTGTTCCGCGGTAAATTTGTTTTGTCGCGTGTCCAATTCATGTTCGACATATTTTAATGACGTCGCCGTTTTGCGGTCCGCGGCTTCTTCGGCCACCGCCGGCAACACCGCCGCCAATAATCCGAACACAAACAATTTTTTCAAATGCATTTAACTCTCCTTTTCTTTTTTCACTAATCACTAGTAAAAAACCACCGAAACGCTTCTAGTGGTTGGAGGTTAACGACAATTTAAGGACATTGTGTGCTTATTCTGTAAAAGGGCGAACCCCTACATTATTCACATCCCTCCAACCACAGTTGGTTGGAGTTTTTTTGCCGAATATATAACCCAGCATCCTTAAAAGGGTCGTTACACCCCGCCAGCGGAACACCCACCGGCGAAATTATTCTATCAAAAATCGGAAAGATAAATCAAGATAAAAAATAAAGTGTAAGTGGTTAGTGTTAGTGCAAGTGGTTATCCGTCTTCGTCCGTCAGCGTAAAGCGTTGCTGCGACGGCGATGCGATGATTCTATGAAATTTTTTGTGTCACATTTTAATTTTGCATTAACAATGTGTAATAAAATCTTTGACTTTATTTTTTAGTTGCGCAATCATATACGGGTCATATTCCGAATAAGGCACTGTTGCCAATAATGGGTGGTGCGGGGGTATGATACCAATCTTGCCAATAATGGGGGTTGGTGGAAAAACATTACAAGAAAGGAAAATCAAAATGAAAAAAATACTTGGTATTGCGGCGGCAACGGCGGCCATGGCCACATCGGCAATGGCGGCAAATATGGAAAATCCATTGTTCTTGCCGGGCGCGAATGATGTGTATTCGAAAACAACGTTGGGGGTCATGTATAAAATTACTGATTATACCGATAATCAGGTTCTGCGCGGGCATAGCGGCAGTACGGAATTCCCAATATGGCGTCCGTCGGAAGAATTGGGCGTTGGTATAACCGACCGGTGGGCGGTGCATTTGATGGCGGGATATACATACGCACCCGACATTAATCGCAAGGGTTTCCACCTGGGGCGGCTTGGCACGACGTATCGTATTTTGGACAATGCCGAAGGTTTTGTTTGGGATATGTATGGCGATTTCCACCTGGGTGGCGTCGAAAGAATGAAGGGGAAATTGGTCAGGTCGGCCGTTGATCCAACCAAATTCGTGTTTAATTACGATAACTATTCCAACGGTCGCTGGGGCGCAAATGTTGGGACCAAGGTCGGATACCGTTGGGACAAACTTACCGCAAGTGGTTTTGTAGAAGTGCTGCGCACATGGGGCAATCATAATAATGAAATTGACATTTCTGTGTTGGCCGCGACGGGATTGCCGCGGGAATTGTCTGTGAATATTAAATCCACGTGGGAAACCAACGCCGGTGCAAATATATTCTATCAGATGTCCGATGAACTTTCGGGCGGCATAGGTTTTACATATAAACATCATGCAACGAATGGGTTGACGGGTATCTATACAGATTTGTCGCACACATCGGCAACGGCACAGGGATATGCCAGCACTATCGTAAAAAACTTTAAAGATATGCGCGATCGTTTCGATGAATATGCATTGACTCTTACACTTGCGTATCAATTGTCCGAAGGTGCGCAGATTGCATGGTATATCGAAGACACCTATGATACCGGTGCGAAGTTGTCGGCAAACACGACGAATGTTAAAATCGAAAGTGGGTTGCGGTTTAACTTTATGTTCTAGGTGGCCGAAAACCGACGAAAACAAAAAAACGGATCCGATTGGGTCCGTTTTCATATTAAAGTGCTTTTTTTAATGTCAATTTTATGATATAATACCCCCAAGAGAGTGAAGATAAAAGTATGAGGAAGTTTGGGGTTTCCGCCACTTTTCTGGGATTTTGTTTCGGTGCATCGGGCATCGCGGGTGCGGCGTATCCGGTATATCCATCGGCCCAGGTTCCACTTTACCAGCAACAATATCAACAGCAAATGCAACGCCAAGGAATGTATCCGGCGACGACGGGAACGGTTCAATTACCAACGCCAAACGGCACTGTCTTGGTTGCGAATTCCGGTGTCGCGGCACCGGCAACGCGTGTAACGGGCGCATTGCCCCAGGTTGGGTCGGCGGCGACGGCGGCGGGACGCAAATATTATTTACCGTCTGATTATGACCGTCTTGCCGATAGTGGTTTGTATGTCGGGCTTTCGGTTGCGTATGCCGCAAGTGTAATGGGGTCGATAAAGGCCGATTATGCCAGTGAACAAGACGCCTATGTCGTACCGGGCGCGTTTGCCGGTGCAGACTTTGCGCATGACACCGTTATGCCACTCCAGGTTTCGGTTGGTTCGGCGTTAAACAACGATATTCGTGTTGACTTTTCATATACGCGCTATTCGGGATTAAGTTATCCTGACCACGTATATACCGCGGAATACACCGGGGCCGCAACGGTTCAGACGTCGGTCGAAGGTGGTGCAATAACCGCAAACACGACGATGTTAAACATCTATTATAACCTTGATTCTTATACCGGCTATGTGGCGGGCGGATCGTTGCGTCCATACGTTGGTGTTGGGGTTGGTTTGTCGCTGAATACGATTGCGGACTATGTAGTGTACGATGATACGTATTACACAATTATCGAAGATCTGGGCACCACGATTAATCATGCGGGGTTGCTGACGGGCATTTCGGATATATACGCATATCACAATGGTGGCACGAACGAACAACTTGCGTTCATGGCCGAAGCCGGTATAACAACGGACCTTGGCGGTGGGATAAAGGTCGATTTCTTTGCGCGCTATGCGAACCTTGGGCGTGTCAAGACGTCGGGCAGTATCGTTTTGTCGCAAATTGAATGGTTGTCCGATGGCCTTGGGAATGAAGTTCAGGCAGATTACGACAGTGTGTTCCACTATACGAATTGGTATGAAAGCGGGCGCCTTAGTTTGATTGATGTTGGTATGCGCCTGCGTTTACAGTTCTAAGGTTTTAACAACGGGTTTATTGGGGGGCCGAATGAAGAAAAATAATTTTACGATGTTCTGTTCATTACTGGCCGGAATTGCGGTCATGGGCGCGGGCGATGCGTTCGGTGCGATTCGTGCCGGGAACGCCGCGCGAAATTACGCCGGTTCGTATAAAAACACCGCCGCATTAGAACAGCAATATTATGATTCCGTTGTGGCCGAACCAGATACGGCGGTCGATATGGATTTACCTGTGCGTGTTGCGGATAAAAACCTTGCCGAAAAGATAAAGCGTGGCGACGCGGGCACAGATGCCAACTATGATACATTGAATAATTGCGCGATGATTTACCCCGACGGCGAATTCGTTTGGGACCGGCCGACCATGGGGCGCGGTGTTGGTGGCAAACCGACATGTGTCGCGGTGGTTGAAATGCGTGTACTGGGCGCGAATGGTGCGTATGAATATACAACTGTGGCGCGCGGGAAATTGGCGGCAGGCGAAACAATAAATTGCAATATATCGGCGTTTCCGTCCTCTTCTTATTTGCCGGACGTGGCGCGTGTGACATTCCCGGCGGACCAAAAGCCGACACGTGAAGATGTTATCCGCGTTATGAACGAAGAACAAAAAGATAAAGCGGGTCTTAAAATTGCGGCCGGCGCGGTGGCGGCCGGTTTGGCGGGCAACATGGTCGGGGCATCGGCCCCGGGCAATGACGGGCTTTTCGGGACAAATCCGGAAAAGTTAAAATCGACACTTGGTGGCGCACTGATTGGCGCGGCATTAATGACGGCAAGCACGTATTCCGGCAAAGTCGCCGGCGATGTGATTTTGCACACAGGTATAAATGCGGCCGCGGGCGGCGTTATCGGCAACATGATGGCGACCGGCGATTCGATCTTGCGGGTTCAGAAATGTAATGACGGCGGTCGCGAAACGACATGCCTTTGGGGGACCATCACCAACACCGAAGATGCCGATGTCGGCGACAATGTATATTACAGCCCCAGCGGTTCCGGCACAACCGTCGTATGCGATGAAAATAATGAAAAATGTACGGTCAATAATGGATTGATATTGAACTATATTTACCACAAAGAAACCGGCAAGGAAATTAAACCCGAAGATTTCGCGGGCCAACCGTATCACGTATATCTTTCCGGCAAGGCGGATGCATACAGGTTTAACAAAGAAACGCATACCATCGAACCGGTCCAAGGCACCGAAGATGAATATTACTATCGTGCCAAGGTCGCAAAACGGGCCGGCGCGCCAATACCGGCGGTTATTGTCGGATTCGAAGACGATTCGGCATTTGGCACAAAAGTTGCCGATTGGAACCAATGGAAAAGTGCGCACAAATCGGACGCGAAAATATGTCGTCGTGATGGCGCGGGCAATCCAATGGATTGCAAATTGACGGATCCCGATGGCGAACCATATACAATTGAAGATTTTAACCCATTAAAAATGGACGCGGACGACGGTGGCGTTGTTGACATTTCGAACAAGGCGCGCCTGGGGTCAACATTAAAGGGTGCCGGGGTCGGTGGCGCACTGGGTGGATTTTCCGGATACCAAGGCGCACAAAAAGATATCGAAGAACGGTTCGTAGAGGCAACGCGCGAATATAATGATTCACTTGAAAAAATATATTGCGGCACCGGCAAAAAGTTCCTGTCATTCTATAACGATGTCGCAAACGTCCCGGCAATGAAGAAAAATTAATCTGTGCGGGTGCGATTATCGCACCCGTTTTTTTACTGTCTGTAAAAATATACTCTTGACTATGCTTGTCGTATTTTGATAGAATAAAAATTGAATCAGATGGGAATCTGGTTCGGGGCTGTCGAAAGCCCATACAAAGCCGGCACAAAATTGTCGTAATCCGCGTGTTAATTCGCAAAATCCCCGATATTTTGTGCCGTAATCTTGGCATTACCCCGATTTGGTTGGGGTGCCTATGGAGTATATGTAAAGGCCATGGGAATCAATGCTTTGTATGATTTTCGAACACCCCGACCGCTTGATTTTCATTGCGGTGGTTTTTAATGTCGTCATTCCGCTGAAAATTTGTATGCGAGAACGAGCGTAAGCGAAGTTCAAACAACTACAAATTTGCGCGCAGGCAATAAGCCGAGCGAAACCGGAATCCCGTCGGAGCCGTCGTGGGGCAATTCTCAGGAAAGCCTGAGGAGATCCCGGCTTTCGCCGGGATGACGAGAAAGGAAATAAAAAGGAGAGCGATATGCATTTGAAAAAGTTTTTGGTGTTCGGGTTGATTGCGGCGGTGTTGCCGGCGGTGGCAGAGGAAGCGGCGGACCGCAAAACGGCGACGTCGTTAAAATATGTCGAACATGAATTGGACACGCGTCAGGATAAATTTACCGCGGAACAAAACAAAGCTATGGAATATACCGATTCGGCCGGAGATGTGCAGAAACGCGCCGTAAAATCTGATTTGGGCAGCGATACGTCCGACACATCATTACCAATGGTTGGTGGTGTGAATACTAAACTTGCCACGAAACAGGACGACATTGCCGCAATCAACGATCATACCGCCGTCACATACACCGGAACGGCCGGAACAATCGGCGCCAAGGGAATTTATCAGGCGACCGAATCGTATGCCGCCCAATCCGATAACCTGATTGACGCAAAAACATTCAATGCCGCAATTAAAAATGGACTTGATAGTGAATTTATCTGTTCAGAATATAAACCCGATACAAATCTTTGCTGGGTTTATTCGATACATAATAATGGAATGCTGAAACAATACGTTTCGGCCACCGGCACCGGCGTGCAAGACGGCACACCAACGCCAACGAATCCGATTGATCCCGTTTTCTATCGCCAGGGCGATATGGTATTACGCAAAGTCGGTGACTATGCCGATTCATACGACGCAACAACGCACAAAATCACAAGAAATGTTGGGGTAAAGGTGCTGGATGGCACAGAAGGGTGGTCGTCGAGTTCTGGAACAAGCGAGTCAAGTTTTTATGCGTATTCGGACAGTGCTATTTCTGGGCGAAAAATTGGTGCAACGGGGGCACTTGTTTCGCATTTTGAAGTTTTGACATCTAGTATTATAGGGACAACAGGTAAGTGTTTTTTGGGCGTATCAACACAACGTATCAACTTTACGATTGCTCCTGCTTTGGCAAATTCTGTTCCTGCTTTCAAACAATGGCTTGCAGACCAATACGCAGCAGGCACACCTGTAATCGTAATATACCCACTTGCAACACCGGTTGAAGAAGATTGGACCGAAACAACATATAACGAAAACGTCTATATCCCCCAGAATCAATAACGGTACGTCGCGTTTTATTCTCGTCACCCCGCGCTATCGGGCCCCGCGCAAAACAAGGTTTTGCGTAGGTGATTTCATGCGGGGGCTCCTAAGTGTTGCAAAGAGCCGTCATACCGCGCCTGACGCGGTATCTCCTTAGGCTTTTCTGAGAATTACCCCGCGACGGTTCCGACGAGATACCGCTTGACGGCTTTTTTGTGGGATCTGATATCGCGGTATGACGTTATTTGTGGGCGCGATGCAGGGCGATTGCGAAAAATGTCGCCCCGGCAATAAATAAAATTCCGGACAATAACTGGCCCATTGTTAAACCCCAACTGGTCAGGAAACCGATTTGTGCGTCGGGCGCGCGGAACAATTCGCATATAATCCGAAACACCGCATAGAACATCGCCATCGCGCCGCACAATGCGCCCGGATATTTCCGCAAATTTGTGAACCAATACAAACAGCACATAATCGCGAACAGCAATACGCCTTCGGTTGCGGCCTCGTAAAGTGGACTTGCGTGGCGGGGCACGTCGGAAACGCCGCGAAAAAACACGCCGATTGCAGAATCCGTCGGCCGGCCCATGATTTCAATATTTATGAAATTCGCAATGCGGCCAAAGAAAAATCCAATCGGCGCAACCAGTGCTATCAGGTCCAAAACCTGTAATGTACGGCGCCAACTTTTCGCGAATATAAACGCCGCAACCAAAACACCAATCAGGCCGCCATGGAAACTCATGCCGCCATGCCACACCGCAAGAACATCGAGTGGATGCGACAAAAAGTACGACAGGTTGTAAAACAAAACATACCCCAATCGCCCGCCAATAATCACGCCCAATATGACCGCGGTCAGCAAATCATCAAGCCCCTTGCGCGAAAGGTCCAATTCCGCGTATCGCGACCGCCCGATTTTCCACAGTATCCAATACCCCGAAATAAAGGCGATAATATACGCAATCGCATACCATCGCACCGGAAAACCGGCAACCGAAAAAGCAACAGGCGAAATCGGGTTCAATACAATGGACAATTTTAATGTCTCCTAAGGTGCCGGAACAATCCCCTGCAGGTTGCGACTAAATCTTTGTGGGCTTTACTTTTCTTGTCAAGATAGCCGTAATACGCATCGAACAACTTTTTAAGTTCGGTTATTTGCTCTTTATCGGCTTTCTCGATTTTTGCATTTTCAGATAACTTTTTAGATACCAATTTGTTTAGCGCATCGGCGTCTTGTTGCAATATATTGTATGCGACCTCCCTCAATAGTTCTTGCCATTCTGCAATCATGGCGGCATGAGCAGTTTTTTTCACGTCAAGGTATGGCAACATTTTAAGAAACATCGCATGAAAGTGTGCAATACTCTTTCTTTCGGCCGCGGTAAAAGTTATTTCATCATTGGCGTCTTTATTTTTTTCTGGCGCCTGTTCGCGGGCCTGTCTTCTTTTTTCCTTTAACAAATCATTGAATGCGGCCGCCTTTAGTCGTAAGACATTGCTTACGTCGTCATCGGGCGTAGGTTGTCTTAAGTCTGCGCCACGCGCTTCACCTGTTTTTCTGTGTTTATGATTGTTTGCTGGATTTCTAGAACTTGGCATTTCTAATATTCCTTTTTTTTATTCCTTGAAACTTTTTCTGTATTGTACTATATATCTATCAGATAACAAGGAGAAAAATTATGCCAGTGAAAAAAACACCTGTGCGCAGGGCGGTAAAGGTCGCCGAAAAAAACGGCGGAATTGATGTGTATTTGAAAAAGATTTTCACGCTGATGTTTGGCGCGGTCGCGGTTAGTGCGCTTACCACCTTCATCACGATTTACCTTGGCGGAATCCGCTTGTTGGTGTCCGCCGGCGGAATGACACCGTTTTTCTATATCATGCTGTTTGGCGGGCTTGCGCTTGCCATCTGGGCCCAGGCACGCGCGTTTTCGTTGCGTCCGACGGCCGCGGCGATACTGTTGTTTATATATGCCGTTATGATTGGCTTTGTCCTTACGCCGATGATTTGGGGCGGGCTTGCGGTGAATCCGGCGTCGATACTGTGGGCGTTTATAATCGCCGCGATAATGTTTGCCTGTATGGCGATGTTCGGATACAAAACGGCCAAGAACCTGTCGTTTTTGGGCATATTCCTTATGATGGGAATGATTGGTTTAATACTGGTCGGCATTGTGTCGATGATTTGGTCGATTGGCGGCACGTTTTCAACGGTGGTCTGCGCGATTGGCGTTTTGGTGTTCGCACTGTTCACCGCGTATGATATGCAGAATTTAAAGAACGAGTACAATGTGCTGGGCAATGATATGCAAAAAGACCAACTTGCGGTCCTTGGCGCGTTGCACCTGTATATATCGTTTATCGCGATTTTCCAATATTTGTTGGGATTGCTGAACCGGAATTAATAACAAAAAAGTATAGGAGTAAAAAATGATCTATAAAATCAATAAAGCCAGTTGCGTTGGGTGCTGCACCTGCATGCAGATGTGTCAGAATGGCGCGATAAAGGTTGACACCGACGGCAAATGCGTAATCGATCCAAAGGCATGCCAATCTTGCGGCGCGTGCGTATCGGCATGCCCGATGACGGCGATTGTATCGGAACAATAGGGTCGCTTTGATGTTTTTCGGGGGCATTGCCCCCATTTTTATTGCTGAAAACTGTTGCAAAATACGGAATAAAAGATAATACTTAGGCAAGAATTAAACAAAGGGGTGTGAATTATGCCGGCAAAGAATGTTAATGATATTGTTGCACTGTGCAAGCGTCGCGGGTTTATATTTACCGGGTCCGAAATTTACGGCGGCCTGGGCGGGACATACGATTACGGCCCGTATGGCGTGGAATTGATGAAGAATATTCGGAACGCATGGTGGAACGCGATGATATATTCGCGCAATGATATCGAAGGTCTGGACGCATCGCTGATTGGCAATCGGCTTATGTGGAAATATTCCGGACACGAAGGTGGATTTTCCGACCCGTTGGTTGAATGCAAAAAATGCGGCGCCCGCATGCGCCAAGATAAAATGCGCGATCAAACAAAATGCGACAACTGTGGTTCGACCGATTTAATGCCGCCGCGCGAATATCAATTGATGATGGGGCTTTCGATTGGCGCGGTTGCGGACGGCGAAGTGAACGCGTACTTGCGCCCGGAAACGGCGACGACGACGTATATAAATTTTAAAAACGTCCTTGATTCCACACCGCATAAATTGCCCTTTGGAATTGCCCAAATTGGCAAGGCGTTTCGTAACGAAATTTCGCCGCGCGGCTTTGTGTTCCGCATGCGCGAATTCGAACAGGCGGAAATGCAATACTTTGTCCGCCCGGGCGAAGACGAAAAATATTTTAACGCGTGGCGCGAAACGCGTATTGCGTGGTGGACGGACGTCCTTGGGATACCGGCGAACAAATTGCGCTTTACGCCGCATGAAAAATTGGCCCATTATGCCAAGGCCGCGGGCGATATCGAATATGAATTCCCCGATGGATTTGATGAGGTCGAAGGTGTCCATAATCGCCAAGACTTTGACCTGGGGTCACATACGAAATCACAAAGTGAGTTTAATATTGCGGCAAAAGTTATGGAAAATAACGACAGCACGATAAAACTGTGCTATTCTGACCCGCAAACGGGCGAAAGTTTTATCCCATATGTCATTGAAACTGCGATGGGTGTGAACCGCGCGATGATGGCATTGATGATAGAGGCATATACCGAAGAACAATTGCCCGACGGTAAATCGCGGACTGTGTTGAAATTGAAACCGGCACTGGCACCAGTCAAGGCGGCGGTTATACCACTTGCGCGCAACATCCCCGAATTGGTTAAATTGGCCATGGATATTGAAAACGATTTGCGCAAACTTGCCATCGGCCGTATAGAATTGGAAAATTCCGGAAATATTGGTAAAAACTATCGCCGGCACGATGAAATCGGAACGCCGGTGTGCATCACCGTTGATCACCAAACATTGGAAGACGGCATGGTGACGATGCGTTTCCGCGACACAATGGATCAGACCCGCGTTGCAATCGCGGACGTCCCCCGTCGTGTTATGGAAATTGTGCGTGGTTGATGGAATTAGTGTAAGTTGTTAGGATTAGTGATCATTGTGCGGGGCTTTCGCCCCGCGTTTTTGTTTCCGTCATACCGCAAAAAAGGCTGTCATACCGCAAAAAAGGCTGTCATACCGCTGTATCGGGTCCCGCAAAAAATGTGCAACATTTTTTGTGGGTGATTTCAAGCGGTATCTCCTCAGGCATGCAGAGCGCAAATTCCCCTTTCCTTGGGAAAGGGGTGTTTCGGTCCGCGACGGTAACAAGGAGACCCCGGCTTTCGCCGGGGTGACGTTGGTTATGTAAAATGAAAACTACGGTTCGACGGTGACCCCACCGAACACCGCCCCGCGAAAACGAGCGTAGTACCGAACGTTGCGCGCGCAGTAGGCCGCGCAGCTGAGTGCACAATTGCCGGCCGAGCTGGCCGTGAGGTAGAACACCCAGGGCGAGACCGCAGTTGCCGCCCCTATATGTGGGTTCGTTGCTTTGCAATAACAATATGGTCCAGATGGTGTTGCACCACTTTGCCCCGCAACATATGCACTTTCCAATTCCGATGATAGGCTATCCGGTGCCATTACCGCATACCCATAGCCCGTAAATGTATGGTTTATGCACGCACTTATACCGCGAACCTCTTTATTACACGATGCACCGGTGCATGTCCCGTTGTATGTTATTCCCGTTTCTTTCGGCATCACAACGGCCCAATCCCCCTTTACAAAATCACTATACACTGCCGTTGAACAACTGTTTTGGGCATCCGTATGTGACGAATCGGTTTGAACCCTTTTATAGCAATACGACGTTGGCGTATCACTTGGTTGCGCATACATTGTTGTTGGTAATACCGTTCCCAACGTCCCCAACATCCAACCGGCATCAACCTGGGTTAATGCGTCGTCAACCGCGTTTGCAACCGCCGTATTCAGTGTTTCCGCGCGGACCAAACCGTTGCCGTATGTATTTTTAACCGAATCGTATATCGGGGTTGTTGTTATACTGTTATCGTCCGATGACCCACTGCGCGTCACAATATTTACCGTTGGTTCTTTTATTATTTTCGATTGTTTTGTGGTAAGCGCCGTATTTACCGTTCCGACGGTGGTTAGACCGGCGTCATTCTGATTCGTTGCTTCATCGCCCAGTGTTGTTTTGATTTCGCGTTCGCCGATTGTTCCCTTTGTACCGGTTGGGGTTATGGCCTTGTCCCCCGTTGTCGCCGGCACCATATCCTGGCGCTCGGAAAGTTGATAATCCACGTATTTTAGTGACGTTGCCACGTCACGCGTTTCCGGGTTCGCCGCATACGCACCACCCGCCACTACCATCATTCCAACTATTATCCATATACGTTTCATCTTCCTTTCCTTTTTTGTTTTCGGTTTCGCTATACCCCGCACGTCTGCGGGGTGACGCCTCTCTGCAACCCCGCGTAGATTCCGCTTTTCAGCGGAATGACGGCTTTAATTCTATCGCCCCGGCGCGCCCTTAGTTGTGCGGGACATAGGTCCCGGACGCCATGTTCGTGTGCACTTCGTATATTAAGCAATGGTCTTCCGAGCCGGTCATGCTGGCGTTCCAACCATCGTCATAATCACTGCATGTAAGCAATCCGCTAAACGCATTCGCAACCGCCGCATTTACATGTGCCGCACGAACCAAACCCTGACTTGTTGTGGAATTATACGCGCCGGCCTCGTTATACACGTCCGCACTTCCCGTCACGCCGGGATTGTCCCCATACGTCACCAATTTGCCGGCCGTTCCGGACAATACATTTTGTTTCCCGTTAAGGCCCGTATTCACCGCACCAACCGTCGGTATATGATCGTTCGCAACCGCGATGTTATCCGACGCGGTTCCACTTAATACATTTGATACGTGTCTTTTATCAATTTCCCCCGCTTCATTATGATTTGCATCGCTGCCCGCACTGTTTGGGTACATGATGACGTAATTACCACTTTCCGCGCCAACCACAGGCTGTTTCGTTTCAACCCGCGTATCGACGTAGTATTGTGATGTTACGGTTTTGCGCTTTGTTGCGTCCGTCGGTTCTTCCGCGTATGCGCCAACGCATGTCGCAATCATTACACCCATCGCTAGCATTTTTACAATTTTCATGATTCTTTCCCCCTTTGTTGTTTGTTATTAAAAA
>CAJOGD010000009.1 GCA_905233975.1 uncultured Alphaproteobacteria bacterium
ATGTTCGGAACAGATAACCGCTGAAAGCATCTAAGCGGGAAGCTGGTCGCAAGATAAGATATCCCCATGAGTTCAGTTCTAGACTAGGACATTGATAGGCGGTGGGTGTAAGCCCTGTGAGGGGTTCAGCCGAACCGTACTAATCGAACCATTGACTTTTTATCTTTCGTTTGACTTGTTCAAACGGAGTGCTTGAAGAGAACGTTGATGTTGATTCATTACGATGCTCGCTGGATTTATTCTGGTGATTATAGAGCGGGAGTCACCCTCTGTTCCATTCCGAACCAGACAGGGAAACCCCGTATCGCCGATGGTACTTTAGCTTAAGCTACGGAAGAGTAGGTCGTCGCCAGAATAAATCCAGTCAGACATAAAAACCATTTGGCTTTGCATTACGCAAAGTTGCGATAGATTCAACCGCCTTTCCGCTTTCGCTGGCGTTTACAGCGAGGCAGATATGGCGGCTTTTTTAGCCAATGTTTAAAATGTATAAAAATGGAGTTTATAAAATGCAACAAATGGTAGTGTTTGACGGACGGACAAACTTTTATGGTAATGGTAATGTGCAAGTAAGAGTTAACCCTGGTAACGGCGCGACGGTCTATTCTTGTCCGCGGTCGTCGATAATAGCGGCATTCCCTTTTACGCGTCAGTATGGTGCATAATTAAATAGATTACAAATATTATGCCAAGCTTATTCCATTTTTGGGGCAAAAAGCCCAAAAGTTATGACGACGGTATTGTCCCGCCCCACGACGGTGCTATGACATCTGTTTCTAAAAATGTGCGCACCAGAGAGGCGGGGACGCAGCTGAATAAATATGTTTTGGTTCATCAATGGACAGAATTTGGGACGCGCAAAATTATAGTTTGCATGCAACCTGGCGGTGCAAAAGCGCACCTGTACCATTCTGTGACCGAAATGCCATATTCGATTCTTCGGGAATATATGATATTGTCGCAGTTGGGTCAAAATGTCTTTTTGTTCAAAGATATTGTTGGGGACGACGATAATGATGGACCGCAAAAGAAATTTTATGACCAGGGGCCTTTGACGATTTCGGAAATTGCTGCCGTACGCGCCCAGTTGCGGAAAGTTATTTCTGATGGTTTTGGTGCGCATGTCCGCCGCGGATAGTTTCGGCATTATAGCTATATTTTTTTGCAAAATTGTCGCTTGACAACATTGTGTTTTGTGCTATATTTTGCTCGTAAATAAAAACCAAAGGGTGAAAATATGAAAAAATCTATGTTGTTATCTGTTGTTTGTGCGATTATTGCGACGGCGGCAAATGCCGATTATCGCAGGGTTCAAACGAATAACTGTAATCCGGCGGCAATGCGTGCATTGTTGGATCGCGAAGCGCGCACCCATCGTGCCGTTATTACCGAAGTGAATTGTGAATACGCGCGTGTGGAACCAGTTATGGTTGCTGCGCAGCCCGCACCGGTCTATGCACCAACGTATGTGGCGCCGGCGATGAATTATAGTAATATTCCGGTTGTTGATTGTGTGCCGTATCCGACACGCCAAGAATATTGCGGTGGGTGCCTGTAAGATTTTTATCCCTGTGTGGTGCGTTTTTTATGCTTGCACAGTAAAATTTATATGTTAAAATCCACGACACTGTAGTTATGGGTGCTTTCATCATGCCGAATGGTTTAATTAATATAGAAATTCCCAAAAAATTCCGTTATGTCTTGATTGCGGGGCCAAACGGCAGTGGTAAAACAACACTTGCGGATTTGTTGTTAGGGAATTTAGGCATTGAATGCATTAATCAAGATAGAATCAAGGCGGCCTTGGAAAAAGAATGTGGGTATAGCCTGCATGTTAATGTGGCATCTTGCCATGCAGGCCGTCTAATGTCTAAATTTTTTGAACATGGTGACACTTTTGCATTTGAAACAACGCTTGATGCAAGAAACCCTTTGAGTATTCTGTCGAATCCACAAACGTATCATTATGAAACCACTATCATTTATGTTGTGCCTTTGTCGGTTGAAGATTGTATAAAAAATGTTCATCAACGTGTTGAAAATAACGGACATGGTGTTCCCGAAGATAAAATACGAGAAAGATACACCAAAAGCATAAACAATTTCTGTAAATTATCCCCATTGGTTCATAGTTGGTGTCTGTACCTTAATGATTACAAGGCAGAGGACGAGAAAGACGATAAAAAGACGCCCAAAAATACACACAAATTAGTGGCGTCGTCAGATATGGGTAATATACAACTTGTAAGGCCCGAACTTGTTGGACTTTTGCCACAACCATTGGGGGGCATATTTACCGGTATGTGCCACTAGATTTGTTTTTTCAACTATTTCACCAACTAACCACTAACACTTTCCACTTACTCTTTAAAAAACACTTGCGTGCGATTCGTGATTTGTTCTATGATAGCCCTAAGGAAGGAAAGGAACATGAAATACATAACGGTTTCTGGGTTGGGATTATTGCTGGTTTTCCCGGCGTTTGCGGGTGCGCGTTTGCCGGCGGTTAATATGTCTGGGGCGGCGGTTTCTGCACGTGCGCAATATGGTTTGGCGGCGGGTGGAACGGGTGATGTGGCGCGACCGGTGTCGGTTGTGGCATCACGTACGGCGGATTTAAATCGTGCAACCCAAAAACGTGTTGTTGCAAGGACCGCGACGCCGGCCAAGGAAGATGTTGCGATGGCGCCGGAATACCTTGTGCCTAATCGTCCAAGTTCCGATTTGTGGGCGCGCGTTGATACGCCGCTACGCATGCCGCACGCAAGTGAATTTTCTGTATTAACGTCGAATGAAATTTTGCCCGAGGAAAGTATCGAACCGGTGTCGTCTTTTGCGCGTAATGATGAAATTCATGAATTGGCGGCGCGGACATCGGCACTGGATTCGCAAATTGCGCGGTTGATGGATATGCAACGTCATGCCGAAGAATCTGTTGTTGCACATAATACAATGCCGTCTGTGGAAACGGAAATTTTTTCGAACGCGCCGGTTGCGGTGAATCCCACACGTGAAATTGCGGCGACGCCTGAAAAGATTCCAACGCGGACCATCGCGGAAAATGTGGTGGACGATGGTGTGAAACTTTCGCGCCTTGTGGTGCCGCGTGACGATGCGGGCGAAGATGTTATCGTGCGTGCAACGCGTAAAAATTCTTCGCCGAAAATCAAAGAAGTTCGCAACGATATGACGAAAATGACGCCGTCTGAATTGCGTCGCGCATTTCGCAAAACATTTTTGTCGGAAAACAAACATCTTTCCACATACCCGATTGACGACCGGTTTGACGCGGTAAGTGATATGGATACGTCTATCGAAGGGTTTACATCTGAGCGCGATTTGTCCGAAGATTATGAAAGAATCCGGCCGTTAGAA
This sequence comes from uncultured Alphaproteobacteria bacterium, assembly GCA_905233975.1. Classification (GTDB taxonomy): domain Bacteria; phylum Pseudomonadota; class Alphaproteobacteria; order Rs-D84; family Rs-D84; genus Enterousia. Next base: position 3,376 of record CAJOGD010000009.1, read on the forward strand.
ATCAAAATCAAATTTAAAAATACAGATGCGGCACTGTCGCGCGAAAACTATAATTTGCTGTCGGAATACGCAGGTATAGTGGTCAGTAATCCAAAGCGCGCGATTCAAATCGCAATCCCAGAGGGCGCAACCGAAACAACAGATTTACGGAAACTTGCCGCGCGGCGTTTGGCGATTGTGGAACAGGTCTTGCGTGATACCGGCGTTTCGGAAAATCGAATAGTTCCCGTTTTGTCGCAACGTGATGATGAAAGTTTCGTTTTGCGTATAATTTCGAACGAGCAATATGAAACCCTGACCAGTCAAACGCGCACTAAATACGGCCGCGATACCGGTTCGAAAACATATAAAAGTTTAAGTTGGTAATGAATAAGTTTTTGGTTTTTTGTCGCGATTGCTTTAATTCAATAATTAATTTTTTATTTCCGCCTGCGTGTCCGATATGTTCGGCGCGGGTGGAAAATCATGGCGATTTGTGTGATGATTGCTGGGGCTATTTCAATTGGATTGATGGCCCGCATTGCGCGTGCTGTGGCTATCCATTTCCGGACGAATACGAATCGAATAAAAAATCCATGTGTCCGGTGTGCGCGGCGGGCAAGAACGAATTGGAATATGTTCGCGCGGCGTGTGTGTATGATGATATGTCGCGGTCGGTAATGTTGCCGTTTAAGCATGGTGGTCGTATAAAGTTCGCGCGTTTCATGTCGCACGCGATGATATGGGCGTTGCGCGATGTTGATATTAAGCCGGATTTGATTATGCCGGTGCCACTTGCGAATCGGCGACTTTTTCAACGTGGTTATAACCAGGCGACCCTGCTTGCGCGGGAAATTGCACGTGCATACGGCGCGCCGATTGACTTTAACAGTGTGCGTCGTAAATATCGTCCGAATATGGGACATAAAACGCATGCGCAAAGGGCGGCGCATATTCGTGGCGTGTTCAGTGTCAAAAATCGTGACGCACTGCGCGGGAAAAAGATTTTACTGGTCGATGATGTTATGACATCGGGCGCAACATTTAACGAACTTTCGCGCGTCTTGCGGCGTGCCGGCGCGGCCGAGGTATACGGCGTTGTATTCTGTCGCGTCGTCCGCGCGGAATAAATATAGATGCTTGAAATTCGTTTTCGATTTGATAGAATTTGGTAAAATAATCACAAAAGGTAAAGATATGAATATAGATTTGGGTAAAAACATTGCGCCACGCGATATTGAAACACGTATCCAAAAATTTTGGGATTCTAATGATTTTTGGGCGAATGATGTCAATTCAAAACAAACGCCGTTCTGTGTCATGATGCCGCCACCGAATGTTACGGGTAATTTGCATATGGGACATGCGCTGGATAATGTTATGACGGATATTATTTGCCGGTATAAACGCATGTGTGGTTTTGATGTTTTGTGGCAACCGGGCACAGACCACGCGTCTATTGCAACCCAGCTTTTGGTGGAACGTGATTTATCAAAGCGCGGAATAAATCCACACGCATTGTCTTTGGAAGAAAAATTGAATTACGCGTGGAAATGGAAAGAAGAAAAAGGTGGCCAGATATTAAACCAATTGCACGTCTTGGGTGTTACACCGGTATGGAAACGTGAAAGATTTACGATGGATTCTGGGTTGTCGCGTGCGGTGACTGGGCTGTTTGTAAAAATGTATCGCGAAGGTTTGATATATCGTGAAAAGCGTCTTGTGAATTGGTGCCCGCGTCAGCAAACATCTGTGTCGGATTTGGAGGTTGAAACCCGCGAAGAACATGGAAATTTTTATTACTTCAATTATCCACTTGCGGACGGCGGTTTTATTGAAATTGCAACAACACGCCCGGAAACACTATTCGGGGACCAGGCGATTGCGATTCATCCTGAAAACGAAAAGTTAAAACACCTTATTGGCAAAAAGGCGATAATACCGTTGACCGATATTGAAATCCCGATTGTTGCCGATGTTCATGCCGATCCCGAAAAGGGAACTGGTGCGGTGAAAATCACACCGGCGCATGACTTTGATGACTGGGAGGTTGGTGTTCGTCATAACCTGACACCCGTTTGTATTTTAACGCCCGATGCGAAATTGATAAGCGATGCGCCGGTGCCGGAAAAATATCGTGGCATGGATCGGTATGTCGCGCGCAAAGCGGTGGTGGAAGATATTACGGCCGCCGGTTTGATGACCAAAATCGAAGATAAAATTATTCCGACGCCTTATTCACAACGCGGTGGTGTGCCGGTTGAACCGATGTTAACAACCCAGTGGTTTGTGGACGCGGAAAAATTGGCCGCGCCGGTTATTGCGGCGGTGGAATCGGGCAAAGTCCGATTCTTGCCGGAACATCGTTATAATTTGTTTATGTCTTGGATGAAAAATATTCGGCCATGGACAATCTCGCGTCAACTTTGGTGGGGACATCATATTCCGGCGTGGTATGATGCGGACGGGAATGTATATGTCGCCGAAACCGAAGAAGAAGCAATTAAGCAATCGGGTGGCAAAACGCTTACCCGCGATCCAGACGTTCTTGATACATGGTTTTCATCGGGACTGTGGCCGTTTTCAACACTTGGGTGGCCCGATGATACGCCGGAATTAAAACGTTATTATCCAACGGATTTGCTTTATACCGCGGCGGATATTATATTCTTTTGGGTTGCGCGTATGATGATGTTTGGCATATACGTTATGGGCGATATTCCGATAAGGACACTTAATTTCCATGGCCTGGTGCGTGATGCCAAGGGTCAAAAGATGTCGAAAACCAAAGGCAACGGTGTTGACCCATTGGATACGGTGGAAAAATTTGGTGCGGACGCGTTGCGCTATTTCGTGTCAACCGCGCCAATTGGAACCGATATTCGGTACAGTGATGAAGAGGTTAAACGTGGTTCAAAGTTGTTAACAAAACTTTGGAATGTTGCGCGATTTGTCCTTGGGAATTTGGAAAGTTTCGAACCGACGGGAAATGCGCCGGCGGTGGAAACGCGACCAATCGAAGATCGTTGGATTTTGTCTGAATTAAACAAAGCGGTTGCAGACGTTCGTCGTAATCTTGATAAATACGACAGTTTCAATGCGCGTGGTGCCATTGATACATTCTTTTACGATATATTCTGCGACCAATATGTTGAATTTATCAAAGACCGTTTTTGGTCGCCGGAAAAATATGGCGCGGAATCGGTTGCGGCGGCACAGTGGACACTATGGACGGTGTTGCGTGCGATAATCGGTATGTATGCGCCGTTTATTCCGTTCCTGACCGAAGAATTGTGGCAAAAGATATATATGCCATACGAAGGTGGCAAAACACTCCATTTAACCGAATATCCAACCGTCCATGCGGAATATGATACCGATGTTTCCGATATGCAATATGCGATTGATGTGATTAAAACTGTGCGTGGCTTGCGGACGGAGCGCAAGATTGGAAACGGTGCAAAACTTGAAACACTAACCGTTCCGCAAAATGTGCCGAATGCGCTGTATGGTTTGATAAAATCCGGCGCACGTGCGAATAATATTGTCGCGGGCGATACGGTTGATTTCGTTGTGGCGGATGCGGGGGATAAATAAAATGTCCGATGCAAAACTTATCAAGACGCGCGAATTACAGACATATCAATGTGACCGCTATGGCAATATGCGACCCGGAATTTTGATGAATGAATTACAGGGTATGGGTGATTCAAACGCCGAAAAGATGGGATATGGTCACACATTTATTCACGAAACAAATGTCGCGTGGGTTGTTACGCATTACTTGGTTGATATTATCAAAATGCCACAAAACAGTGAAATGTTAACCTATGCTACATGGCCGGCAAAACATGATAATTTGCGCGCCATTCGTGATTTTGAAATTCGTGGCGAAAGTGGCGAATTGTATGTCCGTGCGACATCACAATGGGTTTTGTTTGATTTAAAAAATCGTCGTATGGTTCGCATAGACGATTGGATTAAAGAAGATACTTGGCCGACTGATGTTATTCGCGCATACGACCGGAAATTCGAACGCTTTCCGGATTTCACCGCAACCAAGACGCATGTGTTAAAATGCCGATTCGATGATATTGATGAAAATCAGCATATAAATAACGCGGTCTATGCGGTGTGGGCGACCGAAAGCGTGGGCTATGAATATCGCAACACGCACAAGTTGCGCGGCATAGAATTGAACTATAAACGCGAAATAAGTCCAACAACGCCAGAGGTTTATATCGATGTTGCGTTTGACGGCCTGGTTACTCATCACCGTATTCGAACGGCGGACACGCCCGAAAATGCCCAGGTTATATGTTATTGGCAAGAATTGTAAAAAATCGGCAATCGCCGATTTTTTTATTGTCCGCCTATCAAATATGCAAAAAATGTGATATAATACCCCGGGTACAAAGGATTTTATTTATGCGCGAAGATTCTTTTCCAAAAACAGTTCGTGGTTTTTATTGGCAGGTCATTAAAAAGTTCCCATGGTTGTTTGGAATAACATTTGTCATAGGGGTTGCGTCCTGGACATTAGGTATGATTTTTAATCCATTGATGATGAAATGGACAACCCAATTATTTGAAAATGCATATTCATCTAACTGGGCATCGGTGTATGGTCTTGCCGGAATGCTGGTTGGATTGTGGGCATCTGACCACATTTTGTGGCTGATAGGAAGTTTGCTGCATAGCAAAAGAGACGAAGAGTATAATAGATATAAATTGGATTTGTTGTATAAAAGAATATATGCAAACGATACAAGTTTTTTTATCGATAATCCCGGGGGAAAAATTATATCGATGGCGGGCGAAGTATCGAGCAACCTAATGTTTTTAATGGAGCAATTCTGGGAAAAAATACTTGGTGTTGTTCTTGGTTTTATGTTTATTATTGGTTCGTTATTCACAATGAATGTATGGTTGGTTGTCGTATTGTTATCGTACGGCGTGGTTAAAGTTGTTTGGGAATGGATAATTCAGAAAAAGATAAAAGTAAATAAAACACTGGCAATGGAAGAACAGGCCAAATATTGGGGATTGCGTAATGACAGTATGAATAATATTTTGGCGGTAAAATATTTTGCAAATACCGAATATGAAAATGCATACATATATAAAGAGCGCGAAAGGTTGGTTAAAATCGTAAAACGTGGTGGATTTTTGAATAGGTTACAAAATCTGCCGACACGTATTTTATGGATTTTTGTAAGGCTTGGGTTATTGGCGATTTGTTTCGTGTTGGTAAAAAATGGCGAGTTGTCTATTTCTGATGGGATTTTTGTTATGAGTTCGGTTATATCGATAAATGCATCATTTGCGTCAATAAGCGATATGTTGCGCGATTATTCCACCAAATCTGCACGTGCGACCAAGGCGTATAACAATCTGATTGCGCCGATTCAAATAACGGACAAGGCGCATGCGAAAAATCTGAAAATTAAACGTGCGACAATTGACTTTGATAATGTGTCGTTTGGTTATGGCCGAAACAATGTGTTCACAGATTTTAATTTGCACATAGATAATGCGAAAAAGGTTGGTGTTGTTGGGCTTTCGGGGGCCGGCAAAACGACATTGTGCAATTTGTTGCTGCGCATGTACGATGTTCAAAAAGGTTCTATTAAAATAGATGGCGTCGATATACGGGACGTGAAAAAAGATTCGCTTTTGCGCAATATATCTTTTGTGCCCCAAGAAATAACATTGTTTAATCGGACAATATTTGAAAACATACAGTATGCAAGACCAAATGCCACGCGGGCCCAGGTTATAAATGCCGCCAAAAAGGCGCATATACACGAATTTATTTCTAAATTGCCGGACGGGTATAATACGTTGGTCGGCAACAATGGAATAAAGTTATCCGGCGGTCAAAGACAGCGGTTATCGATTGCGCGTGCGTTGCTTAAAAATGCGCCGATATTGGTGTTGGACGAAGCCACGTCGGCACTTGATTCCAAAAACGAAGTGATGATACAAAAATCTTTGGCGAATGCGATGCGTGGTAAAACGACGGTTGTAATTGCGCACAGGTTATCTACGTTGCGGAATATGGATTGGTCTATTGTAATTAAAAACGGAAAAATTATAGAAATGGGGAGCCATCAACAACTGTTGCGCCAAGGCGGCGAATACAAAAAATTGTGGGATTTACAAACGTCAGGTTTTATATCGTAATCCGAATCGCGCTTATTGCAACCAAATTGACGCGAAGCCAGTAGGATTGGCGGGATTACTGGTCGCGTTCGGGTCACCGGCCGCAACCGGAACCTTGATATACTGGGCCGTTGGCTGATCGGTCAGGGTGCCGGATTGGAAAGTTAAAACCTTACCATTTGCCACCGATTCGGGTTTTTGAACCGCAAAATTCACAACCGCGCGTTCGGTCGGAACACTCTTGTTTGATGAACCGGTATGTGTGCGGTTAATCGAAGCCAAAGGCGTCACGCGTTCCAAGTTCCCGCTTGCATTTACCTGTAAAATATCGCCCTGGTGGTAATTTGTTGTGCCGCCTTCTGTGGTGCCCTGATATTTGGCGACCGTTGTTTCATCAACATAATCCTTGGTTGTGACGACATTTGCCATGACGACGTCGGCCGATGCAACAAAGGGCAGTGCGGCAAGTAAAATTGCCAAGGAAAAAACGCAACTTTTACGAAAATAGTGCATAACTCCCGCCCCTGTATCCGTTCAAAAAACCTTATAAAACCTAACTTTCGAATTCAGGCTAGCAACTTTGAAAATTTTTGTAAAGCATAAAATGAATAAAGAATAATAAAAAAATCTGCCCCAATGTTTCCGCCAAATTCAAACGGACATATTGGATACAGATTCTTGTTTGTTGTTGTTTTGTATGCACACATTATACCATAAAAAAAGCCCCTTCACAAATAAAAAAGATAAAATATGGCACACAGTTTAAAAAATATTGCGTTTACATAAAAATTTGATACTATTTTATTGCCTGTGGGCGTTCCGCGGGTGAGATTCAAACTCTCTGATACAGTCGTCTGGACAGACGAAAAATCTCCAACCGGTGGTTGGAGTGTGCGAATATATTGAATAAGCACAGCAAAACTGTATTTGTGTTTGAACTCCAACCACTTGAATTTTTTCTTGTGGTTTTTTAATTTCAAATAATAAAAGGCAAAAAAATGAAACAACCGTTAACTCTTGCCGGTGTAATTGATAAAAAACACCCGGAATACAGGCCAAGCGTCCTGGATATAGACAGGTGCCTGCGGTATTTGGCGCAAAATTTTATGTATGTTTTTGCATCAACCGATAGTGTGACATATGCATTGCGCAACAAAGTTATGTGCTATGAATATGAACTTGAAAAACTGCGTGAAGAAAATAAGCTTCTAAAGCGTTAAATAACACTTGGCGGCGATAAACTGGTCGCGATAAAAATAAAAAATCTTTTTCGTTGCAATTGGGATATTTTTTTTGAAAAATACCTCCGCAAAAACAACTTTAATTAAAGGAGACACCATGAGTAATAAATGGGTTTATACGTTTGGCAACGGTCATGCCGAAGGTCGCGCCGATATGCGCAACTTGCTTGGTGGCAAGGGTGCAAATTTGGCGGAAATGAATTTGGTGGGTTTGCCGGTTCCGGCCGGTTTTACCGTCACGACCGAAGTTTGCACGTATTACTATGAAAACAATCAAACATATCCATCCGATTTGATGGACCAGGTTCGCGCCGGTATCGCACATATCGAAAATATTATGGGCAAGAAATTTGCCGATATGGAAAACCCGCTTTTGGTGTCTGTTCGTTCGGGCGCGCGCGTTTCTATGCCGGGCATGATGGATACCGTTTTGAATTTGGGTTTGAACGACGAAACGGTGGTGGCATTGGCCAAGATTTCCGGAAATGAAAGGTTCGCATACGATTCGTATCGCCGCTTTATCATGATGTTCAGTGATGTTGTGTTGGGTGCGGATATCGATTTGTTCGAACACACTTTGGAACGCATGAAGGAAGAAAAAGGCTATAAGGTTGATACGGAACTGACCGCGGACGATTTGAAAGAATTGGTGGCGCAATTCAAAGAAATTGGCGTCAAAATTGGCAAAGTCTTCCCCCAGGATCCATGGGAACAATTGAAACTGGGCATCGGTGCGGTGTTCGGTTCGTGGATGAGCAAAAAGGCCATCACATATCGTAAATTGAACAATATTCCGGGTGATTGGGGCACCGCCGTCAATGTCCAAGCAATGGTCTTTGGAAATTGTGGTGATGATTGCGCAACCGGCGTGTGTTTCAGCCGCGACCCCGCAACTGGTGAAAACAAATACTATGGCGAATACCTGATTAATGCCCAGGGCGAAGACGTCGTTGCCGGTATTCGGACCCCACAACCAATGTCCAAAGACGATTCGGGTCGTGTGTCATTGGAAGAAGCGATGCCGAACGTTTACAAAGAATTGTGCGATGTGCGCGAAAAATTGGAAAAGCACTATAAAGACATGCAAGATATGGAATTCACTATCGAACATGGAAAGCTTTGGATGTTGCAATGCCGTAATGGTAAACGTACTGCGGCCGCGGCCGTTCGTATGGCGGTTGAAATGGTGAACGAAGGGCTGTTGACCAAGGAAGAGGCGATACTGCGCGTTGGTGCGGACCAGTTGAATCACTTGCTGCACCCGATGTTGGATCCAAAGGCCGAACGCAAGATTATTGCGAACGGACTTCCGGCGTCGCCGGGTGCCGCGGTTGGTATGGCGGTGTTTAATGCCGAAGATGCCGAAAAATGGGCGGCTGCGGGCAAAAAAGTCATGCTTATCCGTATTGAAACATCTCCCGAAGATATCGCGGGTATGAACGCGGCCCAAGGTGTGATTACCGCACGTGGTGGTATGACATCGCACGCGGCGGTGGTTGCGCGCGGTATGGGAACGCCATGTGTTTCGGGTTCACCGGACATCAAAATCGACTATGAATCCAAGACAATGAAAACAACGTCTGGCGCGGTTATCCACGAAGGCGATTGGGTTTCCATCGATGGTGCCAAGGGGCAAATTATCGAAGGTGCGGTTCCAACGGTTTCTGTGGAATTGACGGGTAATTTCGGAACGTTGATGCAATGGGTTGATGAAATCAAAACGCTGACCGTCAAGGCGAACGCCGAAACACCAAAAGACGCGAAACAGGCGCGTGACTTTGGTGCCGAAGGTATCGGGCTTGCACGTACGGAACACATGTTCTTTGACCCGGCGCGTATCCAAGACATGCGCGAAATGATTTTGGCCGAAGACGAAGACGGTCGTCGCGCCGCGTTGGCAAAATTGTTGCCGTACCAGAAAGCGGACTTTATCGAATTGTTCAAGATTATGGACGGGCTGCCGGTCACTATCCGTTTGATTGACCCGCCATTACATGAATTCTTGCCACATACCGATGCGGATATGGCCGAGCTCGCGGAACATATCGGCAAACCGGTGGAATTCGTAAAACAACGTGCCGAAGCGTTGCATGAACAAAACCCGATGCTCGGTCATCGTGGTTGCCGTCTTGCCATTACATATCCGGAAATTTGCGAAATGCAAACACGCGCGATATTGTCGGCGGCGTTGGAATGCAAACGTGCGGGCGTTTCGGTGCATCCCGAAATCGAAGTGCCGTTGGTCGGTTCGAAAAAGGAAGTCGATATTGTTAAATCCGTAATTGACGCAACGGCAAAGTCGCTGTTTGCGGAAACGGGCGAAAGCGTCGAATACACCGTTGGTTCAATGATTGAATTGCCACGTGCGGCGGTTTTGGCCAACGAAATCGCGGAAAGTTGCGAATTCTTTGAATTTGGAACGAACGATTTGACGCAAACAACACTGGGGATGTCGCGTGATGATACGGGCAAGATTTTGGACGAATATCGTGCGCGCGGAATCTATGTCGCCGACCCATTCGCATCGGTTGACCAATTGGGCGTTGGATTGTTGATCAAAGACGCGGTTGCCAAAGCCCGCGCAACCAAGGGCGACAAAATCCACCTTGGCGTGTGCGGCGAACATGGCGGCGATCCGGAATCAATCGCATTCTTCCATAAATGTGGATTCAATTCGGTTTCGTGCAGTCCGTTCCGCGTGCCGATTGCACGCCTTGCCGCGGCCCAGGCGGCGGTTAAATTCCCGCGGAATTAACACAGCAGTGTTAGTGAAAGTGGTTAGTATAAGTGAACCCGCCCCATTTGGGGCGGGTTTTTCGAACTTTGGCACTTTATACTTTATAGTTTTGAAAAGCACAAACCATAAAGTAAAATTATTGCACGAAAAATGCCCCATATGTGGGGCATTTTTATTTTTACCTGGTGATAGTTTCTTGTATTAGGTTGTTAATCATATCATCGTCAACTGGCATTTGCAGACATGTTCTTGCATTGGTGCTACAGCAATTATATTCTGGGAAATATTGGTCGCCTGGGTCATTACAATCGCATGTTCCATTCGAGAACGTTGAATTGCTCGGGCATTGCCGGCAAGACAGTCCGTTTGGACTTGGCAAATACGGGTTGTTGCTTGGTGTACTGGTGCAATCGCATGCGCCACCCAATACATTGCCGGTGCCACTTGTATTTACTGTTGAATGCGCCGGGCAAGAACGGCACGCGCGGTTATACCAATGGTGGCCGGTATCGCATGTACAATGTCCCCAGAATTCCGCAGTTTCGTTGCTTTGTGTTTCGTGCGCATAGCGTATTGTGCTGCACGCCGCGCCTTCAGAGCATACGCCACTGGCAAGGTATATTCCGCCATTATCGCACATCGGCAAACATGCGCCGTTGAACGTGACGTATCCATCGCGGCACTTGCACATAGTACTTGCCCAACCCGCATATGTATTGTCGGGCGACGGATTATTGCTGTGGCCCATCATATAGACCGAATTATCCGGACACAGCAACGATTGATAGAATATCTCTGAAATGCTTTCTATGCACTTTGTCTGTGCGGTGGAATTGGCGTCTTTGGGGCAACTTTCGCCGTCCGCCGAAAACACCGCATAACCACAGGTCAACGCGACATTGCGGCACGCCCCACGCATAATGTTATACACACTGGACGATGCGGCCGTTGTTGTCCAAGACGTTAATTGTGAAACCTGGTTGTTATAGCACGTCGCAATATCGTTCAAACAACTGGACGCATAGTCTGAAACAATCTGATATTGTGCGGCCTTGATATTGACCATCGCGCGTTGGATATAGTTCACAACAATGTCATTAAATGGTATGTATTTCCCGCGGTCGTCATACGTGTACGCGCGGCATTTATCCAACACCGGGCGGCACAGGCCTTCGGCGGTTGCGTCTTCTTGTGTCCCGATTTTGGTAAGCAAGTATTTAACCACGCATTGTCCGTCATTATTCACGCAGCTTTCATTATTTATCGTTGTTCCATACGCGGTGCGCAATGTGGTACCGGTTATCGCCGCGTTATTATATCCCGCCATAAAGTTTTGTATGTAATTGATGTCGGTTCCCAAAACAACACTGCCATTTTCGTCGATGAACATCTTGGTCGGGTCAAGGCATTTTAAATAGTCTTCGCCACAAACCATATCGTCCTTCATGCATGTTTCCAACGCGCCGATACAACCAATCGCATCGTAAGTATTTTGATTTTGCAACACCGCCAAACGCGCCTTTTGCAGCATGCGCGTCGCACTGCGCACATTGGATACCAACGTTTCATTCATTTTGGTTAATCCCTGTTCATACGCGATACAGTCTTTATCGATAGCTAAATCATAGTTGCCCGTAATTTGTTCAGACGTTGCGCCAACATCTTTGCATTGTTTGATTACGGTTTCACAGCGTTTCTTGGCGGCCTTGTAAAGTTCGGATCCGCGTAGGTTTGAAAAACTGGTACTGGATCCCGAAAGGAAATCCAAACTAAACAAATCTGACATGTCTTCCGACGAAAAATCCAAATCAATATCCAACAACCCGTATGAATCAAGTGCATACGAAGAACTGGACGTGGTCTTTGGGTCTTTTATCATTTGTTCGATTTGCGATAACAAACTGCGGTTTTCTGTGGTATCTACAACGCCGGTCATGGCTTCTTCTGCCTCGGTCGCGGACATAATCGCGGAAATTTCATCGGCCGAAAGCCCGACATAGCGAATGTTTTGCGCGATTTCGTTTAGTTTAGTATTGGCTTCTTTGACGGCCTCTTCAACCTTGACATACTTCGACAAATTCGCCGAACAAGAACACCGTTTTTGATTCGTGTCAATTACCGCACAGAATTGGTCCATACAGTCATTGTATTGTTCCTGACAAGACTTATTTAACGCAGCCTTTTGTTCGATTTGATTCTTGGCCTCTGCGATGGCCGCGGGATCCATTTTCGTTTCTTCGCGCGTCTTTATTGTTGCGATACGCGGGCTAAGGTTGCTTATTTCCGACGCCATATTCGAACCGGTCTGCGCGCCGGATTCCAATATTGCACGCCCGCCAACCTCTGCGGTAGATGGCCGCAGGGTAAGCCCCATACGACGCACCGCCGGATTGGAATTTATACTTGCGGCCTCGGTCCGTTTTGAACGGCCACTGGTGCGGACGGCGGTTTCCAGGTTGCTGCGCGCGGAATCAGATGTCGTCTGTGAACGATTTACCGAAACGGCCCGGTCCGCAGAACGCGTCTTGGTTTCCGCGGATTTTTGCGCCTCGGTCGGAATGGTGCGAACAATACTGCGTGTTACCGCGGTGCGTTCGATTCCGTCATTGGTATTGGTTGTCCGCGTGGTGCGTGTTGCGGCGGATACAGATTTTTCTTTTTCGGTATTTATGGTTTCGCCGGCCACAGTTGTATTTGTTCCGGGAATAACACGCGAAGGCACCGCCGCCACGCAAACCGCGGCGGGCGCACACAGCGCAATTAAAAATCCAAGTGTTAAACCCCTCATACTTACCAACAATTATATCACAAAAAACGGCGAGAAAAAAGGTAAAAAGTGGATAGTGGTAAGTGTCAGTGGTTAGTAGCATCCGGCATCATTTCGTAATTGCGATGTAATTCCAGACTCTACTAACCACTACCCACTAACACTAACCACTAATTCTGATTCTGCGGGATATAGACGTCCATATACGGCATATACGGTGTCGCGGTTGAACCGTATTCAATTTGTAAAGTATTTGTGGCGGTTTCTAAATCTTCGATTGTCACACCGCCGGGATTTTGACTTGCGTACCATACGGCAAGCCATTTTGCATCCGGGCCAGTTGTAAAGGTTGTAGTTAGCGCACCAAGATCAGTAGATCTGGATACGATTGTTCCGCAACATGTGTTATATGTTGGTTTTTCTTCTGTATTAAACGTTGCCGCCCGTAATCTTGACGCGATGGCACGACTGACCGTATAGGTCGTATTTGGCTTTGTCGGAATAAGCGCCGTTCTTTGTGAATTTAGTTGGGGTGTCAACTGACCGGCCGTTTCCACCGCGCAAAGCAGAACATCGTGTTCTTTATCAAATAAATTCGGGCTGGTGTTATGTATCGTATAGAGCCAACAAAGGTTTGACACCGGATCGAGGTTGTCTTCCCTACATTTGAATTCACTATCAAGTCCGTTCTTTAACGCCGCGTTGAATGTTTTGGCATCGATAAGGTTATCCGATTGGTCGGAATAGGTTCCGGTGGTTTGGTAAATACCTTTTTGCCCGATGTTGCCGGCCGTTCCGGTATATGTGACGGCGGTATGGTCGTTGACCGCGGCGATGTCGTCCTGTTTCGTATCAAGTTTAGTATTAACGCCACCAACCATGGGCAGCGAATCGGTTCCGCCATTATCCAAATCCGATGTGACCGCACGTTTTTGCACCGTTCCGGCCGCATTAGTGTATTCCATGGCCTTGTTTTGTTCCGCGCTAAATTTATTCTGTCGCGTATCAAGTTCATGCGTCACGTATTTCAACGACGTCGCGGTTTTCCGGTCCGCGGTTTCCTCGGCCATCGCCGGCAACACCGCCGCCATCAACCCAAACAACAAAAACTTTTTCAATTGCATTTTACTCTCCTTGTGCCTTTCATTGACCACTAACAAAAACACCACCGAAACGCGTCAAGTGGTTGGAGGTTAACGACAATCTGATGAAATTGTGTGCTTATTCTATCGGACAGGTCCGACATTATTCACAACCCTCCAACCACTTTTGGGTTGGAGTTTTCATTGAACAACTGTTCAACATCATCAGAGAGGTCGTTACACCCCATCGGCAGAACACCCACCGACGAACTTATTCTATCAAAAAACGAAAATAAAAAACAAGTGAAAAAAGTGGTTAGTGTTAGTGATTAGTGTAAGGGCTGGTTCCAACCGCGTCACCCCGCGGTATCGGGGCCCGCAAAAAACGCATAGCGTTTTTTGTGGGTGATTTCACGCGGGGTCTCCCCGGGCTTTCCCGAGAATTGGCACGCGACGTAAACGACAAGACCCCGCGTTTCCGCGGGGTGACGTTTCTCTGCAAGTCTGATAAAAAACCGCCAAACGGCGGTCTTTTTTATTTCTCGCTTTCGTCCGGTATAACCGATACAGTCTTGCGATCGCGGAATCCACGTTTGAACGCAACCTTGCCGGAAACCTTGGCGAATATTGTGTGGTCTTTACCCATTCCAACATTGTCGCCCGGATGAACGGCGGTTCCACGTTGGCGAATAATGATATTGCCCGGAATCACGTGTGCGCCACCAGATTTTTTTATCCCCAGTCTGCGCCCCGCTGAATCGCGTCCGTTTGCGGTACTTGCGCCACCTTTCTTATGTGCCATAATTAAACTCCTTTAATTTTAGCCCTTGATTTCTTTAATCTTCAACACAGTTATAAACTGGCGATGACCACGTGTGCGACGATAGTTTTGACGGCGTTTTTTCTTGAACACCAAAACCTTAGCGTCGCGTTTTTGTTCGACAACGGTTGCAACCACTTTGGCCCCGTCGATAGTTGGCGTCCCAACGGTTTCGCCCAACATCAAGACATGGTCAAATGTGACATCGCCGGTCGCGTCAAGTTTTTCAACCTTGATAACATCACCGACCTTTACGCGATATTGCTTTCCGCCGGTTTGAAAGATTGCAAAGTCACTCATATTATTTCCTTTTATTTTTAACTTTTGTCTAAAAGTTTATGCAAATGATACGTTTTTTATACCAAAAGTCAAGCATTTTGTAGAAAGATTTATGCAAAACGCCGTCGCGCCGCGTGGCAATGTATAAAAAACGGCGCCTGCGCGCCGTTTTAAATGTTTTGAATCATTTGATTAATTGTCGCTCTGTCGGTGTGTCCATTGGCGGATACAACCATCGCCCGGACACCCAAGTGCATCCTGCAAACATTGTTCGCGGTATTTCGCAGAACTTCCCGTCCCCGTCGGCATTGGCGGATTTTCCGCATCGGTCGATGCGCCGTTCAATATTTCGTTCAGCGTGACGATATTGCGGCAAGTATTTTGCGTATAATCGCTTGCGTGCCACGTGCAAGAATCGCTGTCGGCCGTATCGATAATCGCCTTGAACTGTGCATACGACGGATTGCAAATCATGTCCTGATAGCAATGCGGAACGTTCGCAATCTGGGCACAGTATGTTTTGATACGTGCGTCCGGCCAACTTGGGTTCGATGCCGCCTGGGTTTCATAGCAATCCCAAAGTTCGCTTATGCATTCGTTAAAGTTCGTACCTGCGGCCGTCGCCTGGGACAGTGTTTGTGTTCTTTCGTCGTTATAGAATTCAAGCCGTTTTTGTTGCAGCGCCTGTTGTGCGGCGACCTTTTGATATGCGATTTTTTGCGCGCTGGTTTTTAATTGTTCGCCATACAAATCGCAATCCGCGTTCGCGTCCAGCAAGTATTTCTGCATAACGCTGCGACGTGCGTCCGCAACCGGTCCGCGCAGGTTTTCATACGGGTCATTCGATGAACTGTATCCAAAGCACGACGCGCTGCTGCTTGCGCCGGCGTTGCTGCGTTCGTTCAAAGTGACGTCGCCCGACGCAGAAATTGTAATCTTGCTGTTGTAATTGAACGGACACGAAGACGTCGCGCCGTTTGCACAACGACCGCCGGACGGCGGTGTGCCGCATCCCTCATATATACCGTTAAAGCACGAATCAAGGACGCGCGCGCAAACATTATTGTGTGCATAGCGGAACAAATCATATCCCCACGTTTCCGCCAAAGTGTCTGTGACTTCGTCTGTTGCAAGGGCGACCGAAGAACCGGAAATTCCGTTAACAACACTGGTCAATGTTGAAATCGCGCTGTACACAGAATTCGTGTTGTTTGCCAAAATCGTGTCAGTATTTTCTTTTACTTGATCGGCCCACGACGAAAGCGACGCCAATATATCGGACCCCGCGCCATCAAGGTTGTTCACATTAAATCCGTAAACACTTTCGTTTGTGCAATACGACGGCGCCACCGAATAAGAACAAGAACTGTCATAAACGCCATGTTCGGCACACCATTCACCAAAGTTCTTGTTGCTTGTGCCGTTTTGGCTTGCCTCGCGCCAGGACACGCAATTCATAACCCTTTCCGCGTCGGTCAATTCAAATGCGGCGCTAACTTCTTTGCCGTTATTCGCAATCAACAACGCCAACTGGCCGGAAATCTTAATCAATTCCGCATTCGCGGATTCCAATGCGTCTTCCGCCTCGGCAAAGGCCTTGACACGACCCGCACATGCGCAACGACGTTGTGCCTCGTTCCGGGCGGTGCAAATTTCGTCCATGCATGTATAGTATGAATCCAAACAGTTGCTATACGCGTCCGCAGAAATTAATCCCGTTGTGGAATCGACAATAGTGTTGTAATTGCCGGTGTAAAGTTTGCTGTTCAAATACGTATAGTAAGTTCCGCTTGTGGTTTTTGTCCCGCGAATTGCGTCGCCCGAAAGCGAAACGCGTGCGGTGGTTGTCTTGGTTGCGGTGCGCGGGCGAACGTTGCGTGTGGCCGCCGCGGGCGTACGTGTCGAACGTCGCGCCAGTTCGCGTGAAACAACACCGCGCGCGGTTGCGCCACGTGCAATATCGGTTGTTGGGCGTTGAACAACACTGCGCGTCGCCGTATTTGTCGCGGCCGTTGTTGCACCTGTGGTTGGACGTGCAGCGGAATTTCGCACATTTCGATTTGCCTCGCCACGTGGCGAAGTGCGACCATTCGTGCGACCCAATGTCAAGCCACCATTATTGCTTTCGTCGTTGCCAAAGGCGGGACCAATCGGATCGGCCAACACAACGCGCATAGATAAAAATGTGGAACATGCCAAAAACGCACCCATCAATAAAAACATTGTCCCAAGGGCATTTTTACCGAAATTTTGCAAAGATTTTTTCTTCATCAAACTCTCCTAAATGTCCCGGATTTTCCCGGAATTCCGACCTTTCATCGCGCAGTTCGAAACGCAACTGCACTATTATCACATGACATTATAACATCTTTGCACGTTTTTGTAAACAAGAAAACCCGCCGAACGGCGGGTAATTTTCGTAAAAAATTTTTATGGTTGATAACCTTCTTCGGTTTCCGGAACAACCTCGGTCGGAATCGGTTCAACGTATTCGGGCTCTTCGACAATTATTTCAGTATCTTCATCAACAACAATTTCCGCTTCGATTTGTTCCTCTGCCTGGGCAGGGTTGTTTTCGGCCAACACAGTATTAACATTGAAAACGCCAATAAAACCGATTATTAAACCAAGTGCAAAAATCTTTCTCATAATTTCTCCTTTCTTTGCGCAGTTAAATAATAATTTTTTTTGCCCATTCGTGTCAATGATTTTATTTGCCATCGTCAAAACACCGTCATACCGCTGAAAATTTGTAGTTGTTTGAACTTCGCTTACGCTCGTTCTCACATACAAATTTTCCGCGGGGGGACGAGAGCGAAATGCGGCATGCCGTTATTGGTTCTGGGGAATATAGACGTTTTCGTTATATGTTGTTTCTGTCCAATCTTCTTCGGTTGGTGTGGCGAGTGGATAATACACTGTCACAGGCGTGCCGGTGTTGTATTGGTCGGCAAGGTATTGTTGAAATTGTGCCGCGGTCGTCATCGCAGCATAAACAAAATATATTCGTTTTTGTTGATTTGATGCACCTAATTTAGCACTTAAATCAGGCATACTTGATACCGTTGTAGATGGTGGAAAACCCTGAAAATGAGAACAAATTATTGCTGGGTTATTGGCAGAAAAACCTATCGCGTCATTAGACAGCCCGTCAATATAAATAGAGTTTGCACCACGAACCCAACCTGTTTCCGTTCCATCAAACACCTTGACCCCGACATTTCTTGTTATTTTGTGTGTTGTTGCGTCGTATGAATCGGCATAGTTACCGACTTTGCGTAATACCATATCGCCCTGGCGATAGAAAACGGGATAAATCGGATTCGTTGGTGTTGGTGTGCCGTCTTGCACGCCGGTGCCGGTCGCCGAAACATATTGTTTCGGCATTCCATTATTATGTATCGAATAAACCCAGCAAAGATTTGTATCGGGTTTATATTCTGAACAGATAAATTCACTATCAAGTCCATTTTTAATTGCCGCGTTGAATGTTTTTGCGTCGATAAGGTTGTTTGATTGGGCCGCATACGATTCGGATGTTTGATAAATTCCCTTGGCGCCAATTTTTCCACTCGTT
>CAJOGD010000010.1:0-6848 GCA_905233975.1 uncultured Alphaproteobacteria bacterium
TTAGTGACGTCGCGGTTTTTCGGTCCGCCACCTCTTCGGCGAACGCCGGCAACACCGCCGCAATCAACCCGAACAATAAAAACTTTTTCAAATACATTTTCCTCCCCTTTTTTCCTTTCGCCAACTAACAAAAACAACACCGCGGTGGAAACCAAGCGGTCGGGGTGTTAGCAAATCATACAGAACGGTGACCCCAGCGGCCTTTGGACAAAGCCTATTGTATCGCCGCCGGCACCCCGAACCTTTTATTCGGGGGATTTTAACGATGCAAAAGCAGGGGAAATCACAACGGATTACGACGCAATTGCACCGGTTCTGTATGGGCCTGCTAGAGCCCCGAACCAGATTCCCATCTGATTCACACACATTTTATCAGAATTCACAAATCTAAGTCAAGGGGAAAAAACAAAACGGCGCAAATGCGCCGTTTCATAAATACCAAACACCGAATTATTTCTTGGCCGGTGCCGCAGGCGCCGCGGCCTTTTTGGCATCGGCTTCTTCGGGCATTTTACCACCAATTGTGGCGAACGCCAATTCCGCCTGGTGCAGGCCCAATGAAACACCTTCGGGCAAAACCAAATCGGAACCATGCACAGAATCACCGATGGTTAAATCCGCCAAATCGATAACAATCCGATCCGGCAATTTATCAACCAATGCGACCAATGCAACCTTGCGTACCGCAAAGTTCAAAACACCACCAAGTTTCAATCCCTTGGACGTGTCGGCGTTTATAACCTCTACCGGAACCGAAACACAAACCGGCTTTTTAACATCGATGCGTTTAAAGTCAACATGAACCACGCGGTCGGTGACCGGGTGATATTGAATGTCCATCAACATTGCGTCTTCTTTGCCCGCGCCGGTCGTGATATTAAACAACTTGGTCCGTAAAGACGGAATCTGAACCAATGCGTCAAAGTCGTGTCCAACGATTTCAATCGGGGTTGGATCTTTCTTTTCACCATATATAACCGCGGGGATATTTTTGTTTTTACGAATTGCACGTGCGGCCCCCTTGCCGGCAACATTGCGAATCTCTGCCTTTAATTCAATTGCCATTTTAAGTCCTTTTTTCTTGCAATTTTTTCAACTTTACACAACCTCCAAGGGTGTTGTGCGACCCGCATTATGCACCAAAATTATTGAAAATGCAAGTTATTTATCGCAACTCCGTCGCAAAATCAGAAAACGCGCGCGGCCATAGGTTTTATCGCGCAAAATTTCCCACTTTGTCGTGTCGGGCGCATAGGGAACAATTTTTTCGATTTCTTGGACAACGATTGTGCCTGGGGCAACAACGTCCGTCAATTTCCTAATAAAATCCACGCCGATGCGCGCATTTTCGTACGGCGGATCAACAAATATCAAATTTGCGGCGGCCGCGTATTTTTTTATTACCCCGACCGCGTTTGCCGGGACAATACAGACACGATTTGCCGCGATTGCATTTGTATTTTTCTTTATGACCTTGATTGAATCGTCCGAAGTATCGGTAAAAATCGCGGTCGAATTGGCGTATCGCGAAAGTGCCTCTATCCCCAGGGCCCCAGAACCCGCAAAGGCGTCCCAAACGGTAATTTTATCGTCCGTACCCAAAATCCCAAGCATATTGAACACCGCGCCACGCGCCATATTCTGGGTCGGACGCGCACCAGGGGGCAGGGCGAGTTTTCGTCCACGATACGTTCCAGAAATAACTTGCAATTTTGAATCCATATGCAAAACTTTACACCGATGAATATAATGAAGCAAGTTTTAAATTTGGCGCGGCGCGCTGGCAACGCGGGCGACGTGCCGATTGGCGCGGCGATTGTCCGCGGTGGCAAGATTATTGCGCGCGGCGAAAACCTGGTCCAACGGAAACAGAATCCAACGCTGCACGCGGAAATCGTCGCAATAAATCGCGCGTGTCGGAAGACCGGCACCAAGTTCCTTGACGATTGCGATATATATGTGTCGTTGGAACCCTGTGCAATGTGCGCGACCGCGATTTCTTTTGCGCGAATCCGCAATATTTACTTTGCGGCAACCGATGAAAAGGGCGGGGGGATAACCGCGAACGCGCGGGTTTTCGATAACGACAAACACCTTTGGCACCCAAATATAACACAGATGCCGGAATACGCAGACGAATCCGCCGAAATGCTGCGCGAATTCTTTGCCAAACGACGCAAGGGAGCTTAAAATGTTAGATTATAAAAATGAATACATGATAGCGGACGTTCAATACCCGACCCAATCCAGCCAAAGCATCACCCTTGTGCCGACATGTGAATATGATACCCCAAAAATCATCGAACTAAAAAAGCCTGATTGGACGCTGTTGGATATCGGCACAATTGTTAAAATTACAAAACCCAATACAATCAAAGAAATTGAATACGATATGAAAAAATGTCGTACGGTGACCCTTACCAATGTGTCCGATACCCCCGGAATTTACCACACAAAGAATGTTTGTACAAAATATCGTTATACATTTATAGACGATGGAACCACGCCTTCGGATGGGAACAAGTGTTTAAAAATAATTTGTTTAAACTATGCCCCATTGGTGAAGTGGCACGTTCAATTTTTCGGGATCGCCCCAGGCCATAAAATACTTGTTAAACCACACAGGAAAACCGAACACGATCCGAACAGCGTGTACGAAATATTGCGTGATTTTACGATAGAAGAAAGGGTGGGCGAATTTTTTAAGCGCCAACATAAATACCCATCAAATCATATACTTTTGGACAGATACAACATACATGATCTGGGCCAATATGATATTGTGACGGTCGTCCATGTACGTGATTTACCCGGCGACTGGCGCGATGTGTTGGTGGTTGGCAAGAAATTCGGTCTTATCAACATGGTATTATGGTATACACCAGAAATGCCATGGCATGATGTTTTTTATGACGCCGCCCCCGGTGACGAATTACTTATCACACCGTACGAAAGAAATCACGAATACGATAAAGACAACGAATATGAAATCCGGGCACTGTGGCGCCCCGATAGTTTCCTTAGGCATCAGTTGGTGCCCCGCCGTATGGGCCGAACAAATCGATGCTGAGCCCAATCCCGCAAACGCGGGATTTTTGACAAAAGATGCAAACATTGACATCTGACATTATTTGTATTACGATTTCGCAAAAGTCATGGATAAAGAGCCCAAAGGGTAAAAATGCGTAAGAATAGGTGGATTATTGTCAAAAAAGACAAAACTAAATCGCACAACGCAATGCGGTTTAATTATACTATTATGCCGGTGGACGGGTGGGCCGACGACAAAGAATACACCGTACGGACCAAAAATATTCTTTCAAAACAGGATTTAGATCTTGGAACCTATACCGACGATGAACTAAATTCAGAATACGAGCATTATGAATACCTTAACACCAGTATCGCCACCGTAGAATCCACTGCGCTCATCGAATGCAACCCAAGTCCAGATATAATAAAACTACGTGCGTTTGGTGCGCGTTTCGGTGAATTTTCTTTCATGATATACAACAAAGGCATGACATTCAAAGTTAATCGGGGCGACACCATTTTGGTGCAACGCATATACAATATAATTGACCTTATTCGATCGCATCAGGAAAAAGAAGAAACCTATAATACCCCAGCATTGCAAGAAACAATGGAACTTGATGAAGAAAAGAAACAGATGACAGAAAGAATTGTCGGACCTTGTTTTCGTATGCTATATAATATAACCACAAACCGCAAGGCCTCATGCTTTCCAAAGGCAAAATGCACGCATGCAAAAAGTAATTTTGGGGATTGCGATAAAGTGGTTATATTGGGTGTTTCACCAATAGATTTAGAATATGATATGAGAAAACACATATTGGTACACAGTAAATTTGGTTATACAAGTTTAGACGTTGACGAACTGCAATCGGACTTTTGGGATTGTATCGGTGATAAACTTATCCTGCAACAATACTATGATCGCAACATGGGCGAAATTTCATATAGGCCGCTTGCCAACCAAACAATCGATAATATGCGCAATTATCTGTTGCAGATGGGAAAGCATAAATAAAACATCAGTGCACATATTAGCAACTTAACAACAAATCCCGCAAACGCGGGATTTTTACTAACACTAACCACTGACACTTACACTAGAGACTTCCCGGTCATATCCGCGGGTTGTTTCACACCCGACAACTTTAAAATTGTTGGGGCAACATCGGCCAGCCCCCCATTGCGCAACTTTTTATACGGCGGTTCCGACACCAAAATCGCGCGCACCTTGTTGTTTGTATGCGCGGTCCAAGGGGCGTCCACCCTGTCGTCCCACATTTTTTCTGCGTTGCCATGATCCGCGATAATCAGCATTTTGCCACCCACAGAAAGCACCGCCGGCACAATTTGCGAAAGTTGTTTGTCCAAACATTCCATCGCTTTGATGGTTGCGCCCTCGTTCCCGGTGTGTCCAACCATGTCGCCGTTGGCAAAATTCAATATCACCGCATCAAATTGTCCAAGGCGTGGCAACAATGCCGCCGTAATTTCATTCGCCGACATTTCGGGCTTCATATCAAAGGTCGCAACCGCCGGCGAATCTATCAAGACCTTTTCTTCGTTCGCAAAATCGATCGTCCGTTCGGCGTCCATAAAATACGTCACATGATTATATTTTTCTGTTTCCGCAATGCGCAACTGGGCCAGGCCCGCCGCCGCAATCGCATCACCCAATGTATTTTTAACCGGAATATCAGCAAGCAGTGCAGGGCAATATTCATTTAATCCTTCGCCATATTGCGAAAAACATAACATGTGCGCATGCGTCTGCAGCATTGCACGAACAATTTGCCGGGCGCGATCGCTGCGATAATTACCAAAGACAAAACCGTCACGCGCCGAAATTGGTGTTGGATTGATAATCGTTGGTTTAAAGAATTCATCGGTCACACCATCGGCATAGAACTTTTTAATCGCATCTTCCACCGTCGGCGCGGTCAAATCCGCGTGCGCATTTGCGATTGCATTAAATGCCATTTCCGTCCGATCCATGTTTTTATTTCTGTCCATTGTCCAATACCGGCCGGAAACGGTCCCAAAGAACGCCCGCCCATCGGCAAAATACGGCGCCAACATACGCCTAATCAAACGAACGTATTTCAGTGCCGATTTTTGCGGCGTGTCACGACCATCTGCGATAAAATGAATACACACCCGCAACCCGGAATCCAAAATATACTTCATTATCTTTATTTCGTCGCGCACGTCAGAATGTACCCGCCCATCAGACATCAATCCCGCAAAATGCACAATTCCGCCATCATGCCGCACATCTGTGATAAATTGATTTAACGGTGCATTTTTCGTCCAATTTTCACGTGCGAATCGCAACAGATATTGCATTACTACGCGCCCCGCACCAATACAGATATGACCAACTTCGGAATTCCCCATAAGTCCCGCAGGCAATCCAACCGCCGTCCCCGACGCGCGCAAAAGCGAATTGGGATATTTTTTGATTAACCCATTGAAAAATGGCATTCGGGCAATGGCCACCGCATTGTGCGACACATTTTCACTATAACCGACGCCGTCCAAGATACATAAAACCACTGTTTTCTTCATTATTTTTTCTCCTGTGTTCGGCAATGGTATCACATGGCTTTTTTAATTGCAAAACAAAAAGAAACATTGTATAAAACAAAACAGGAAATATATCACAAAAGGGTGAAACATGTCTGGAAAAGCATATATCCCATCAACGGTTGACCAACATATTGGCAAACGCATGCAATTGCGACGCACTATGATGGGCCTATCATTAAAAGATTTGGCCAAGGTCTGTGGCGTCACATTTCAACAAATTCAAAAATATGAAAGTGCCGACAATCGCATCGCGGCTTCGCGGCTGTTTGAAATCGGTCGTGCGATGCAAACACCGGTTTCTTTCTTCTTTGTGGGGTTACCCGGGAATATGCCGGACGAAACGCGTACGACCAAATCGATTCACGTTCATTCACCACATGCGGACGACCCATTAATCCGCACAGAAAGTTTGGAATTGATTCGTATGTATTGGAAACTAAGCAGTGACAAACAGCGCGAATCTATTATGAATTTGCTA
Source organism: uncultured Alphaproteobacteria bacterium (assembly GCA_905233975.1). Taxonomy (GTDB): domain Bacteria; phylum Pseudomonadota; class Alphaproteobacteria; order Rs-D84; family Rs-D84; genus Enterousia. The sequence goes on from CAJOGD010000010.1 coordinate 6,101, forward strand.
AAATCGTTGGTTGGGCAAGAATAGTTCCCATGGTTGTTTCATAAAAAAACACCGCACATTTGGGCGGTGTTTTTTTGAAAATTATGCTCTCGCGGACGTTTTGCTAAGATCCAAACTGCCGCCAGTACAGGAAGTAGTAGTACGACCATCGACCGTAGATTCTGTACAGGTTCCAACCGCACTGCTAAGCAATTCTATAACATCACCAAGAGTCATAGATTTTGACCCGAACGTGACAGTTTTACCAGCGATTGCATTATCCAATCCGCTCGTTGTCACAACACTGGCCGGCAAATTCGTTCCATCTGTTTTGACATAGCCACTCAAAGATGTCTGCGTCGCAAAATCTCTAAACGCACCTGTGGAACCTTTTTCAACTTCTGACGCAATTGCATTACTGACCGTATTCCCAAGGGAACCCGTCGTCACAACATTATTGGTCGTAAGCAACTGGCCAATACTATTATTTCCCGTATTCCCTGTCACCACAATATTGGCCGGCAAATTCGTTCCATCTGTTTTGACATAGCCACTCAAAGATGTCTGCGTCGCAAAATCTTTAAATGCACCTGTGGAACCTTTTTCAACTTCTGAAGTTATCGCATTGCTAACCGTACTCCCAAGGGAACCTGTCGTCACAACACTATCTGGCAAAATGCTTGCACTAATTTTGTCATTGGTCGTCGTCACAACAGTGTTCGGCAAGATGTCTGTGCTTATCTTGTTGTTTGTGGTTGTCACAACATTG
>CAJOGD010000010.1:6915-18018 GCA_905233975.1 uncultured Alphaproteobacteria bacterium
CTTGCACTAATTTTGTCATTGGTCGTCGTCACAACAGTGTTCGGCAAGATGTCTGTGCTTATCTTGTTGTTTGTGGTTGTCACAACATTGTCCGGTAAACGTTCAACATTCACCTTTCCAGAAAGATTCGCCGCATTTATGGAATCAGTCGGTTTCAGATACGTGTTGCCCAACGTTGTCGCCAAGGCAGATTGCGTCACATCACTTGCGTCCGCTTTTTCATCAAGCTTTCCCGCAATAGAATTATTCCCCGCGCCAAAATCCTTGCAAACATAATACGTGGTATTATCGGTTTGATTCAAACAGTACAAATAACCCGATGTCTTTGGGGTGCATACACCCGATGGTTTGGCTATTTCAACACACGTGTCTTCAACGTATTCTGTATTCGTTCCGGAACACATCTCTTTCGTCACCTGGGTCACACCAACCTTGGGATAGACACCGTCGGACACTGTGCCACGATCATACGCCCCCGTTGTTATCTTTTTAACAATTGTCGTTGAATTTGCATTGGCGCCGGCGCAAGGATTGTTCTGATCCAAAACCTCACCGATTTCAATCGCATTGCTACAGCTGCCATCATTGGATATACCAAGACAATATTGCTTGCCCAGACTTGTGCAAAAACCGTCAGACTTTATACCACCGCATTGGCATTTTTGACCACTGAGGCTTGCATTAACACCGGTTCCGGCCTTACCAACCGCGGTACATTTATCATACGCCTTTACATTTTTCCCACCGACGGTCATTGTTAAATATCCCGGTGCAATACTACCCGAAAATACAGGGTCCGTATAATCACTGCTCACTTCGTCTTTGCCAATGTTTTCTTCCGGGAAACAGCCATAATATGGGGTTCCACCATGTGTACAGGTCTTCCATTCATAACCCGCATTACACGTCGTATTTCCCTTGTTTGTCACAGAACGTTCGCACAAATCCTGTTGCGTAATTACCAAATCGTCGGCCGCCGTTCCACTGCACATCTTTTGTGTTGTGGTTGTATATCCAACCGCACGCGCACCACTTGTTTGTTCGCCCGATGCCGAATGATATTCTGTAACAGCTGTCTTTACCGTCTTCGATTTTAACTCACTTGTCGTTGCGGTCGCACATGGATCAACATCGCCAATCGCCGAATTAATCGGTGTCCCAGTGGTTGATTCACAAATATTATACACACTGCCGCCATTTTGCGGTGTGCATTCAAGATATGTTCCATCTGCACAGGTTGCCGCATTCGCAGGCATCACCGGCACGCATTTATCAAGCATTTGATCATTCACCGTACTTTCGTCATCGCACATACTGTGTTGCAATTGCATATAGCCACGCGTATTTCCGACATGTGCGACATAGGACCGAACGGTGCTTTTTATCGTGGTTGATTTATCAGCCGCGGCAACTTCACCACACGCAACGTCCTTTACATCGTCAAACATTGTCCCAACCGTCACATAACCGGTACAATTCCCATTAACTTCGCCAAGACAATATGTTTCACCCGACGCATACGTACCGGTCCCCCCAGGAGACAAAACGGTACAACGCCTTGTGGACACACTACTGCCGCCAGACGCCCCCGGTTTCACAACCATTTCACATGGATCTGTTTCTTCTATAATTTCACGTGCAACCACGTTTGCGGTTCCTGACTCTTGCCAATAAGTGTACCCCGGTTTTACTGGCGCCGTAGTATTCGTAGAATCCATCGTAGGCATATGATACTTTAGTACGGACGTTTGCGTATCATCCAAAGTCACATACCCATCACAGCTCCCATTTGCATCCGTATTTAGACAATACGTCTCCCCGGCCACATACCCCGTCGCCCCTGGCGCCTGAACAGTGCACTGCAAAACACTTTCAACTGTTGTGGTAACCGTTGTGGCATTGGTCGCCGTACGCGTCCGTTTAAACGCTTCACGACAAGTATCTTCATGCAAAACCTCTGTTGTTACGCCGCCATTACGATTAAGATATTTGTGTTCAATAGCGGTGTACCCAGCCCTGATTAATTTAGTATTGACGGCATTCTTTTCGGGTGCAACATATATCGTTTTGGGCCAACCAGTTGCTTCATTTATACTTGCGTACCCCTGCGCCACACCTTCTATTGTATCACAGATATTATATGTGGCCCCCGTATCCTGCCGTCTGCATTCCATATACACCTGATGTTCGCCGTTACAAGTTGCGGCTCCGCCCGTCCTGGTGTCTGCAATAGGCGTACACGTATCCTTGTCATATGTTACTTGCGGGCTGCCATAGCACATTGTGGCGGTATTCTCGTAATAGCCAACCGCCGGGGTAAATATATTAGTTGCACTGGTATTCGGAACATACACCGACGATTTTGTTTTTACCGTTTGTGCCGCAATTTCATTAGATAAACCATAACATGGATCATCATCATACGCGTACATGGCCGCTCCAAATGTACCGTCACAATTAGTCACAGTGGTTTTGGTCCCAACCGTCGTAGCGGTTCGACTATTAAATTCATTGCCGCTTGCATCTATATATTTCGTGGCATATGTAGGTTTGCAAACCCAACCGTTCAACTGTGCCAGGATACTCGCGTCTTCAACTTCTTTACACGTCCAATTTCCATTTACATCTACACCACCCGTTGCATCAACCGGCAAACAACACACATTCCACTGATTATTGTTATAAACGAACGAACAACCCGGCCCCGCATCACCAGTAAGTCCGCCTACATTTACCACCCCCCAGCAATTAGATGTAGAATCTGGCGTACCACCGACGGTTCCATTCACCCAACATGCCGTATTGGTATCACAGTTTTGAATTTTACAATAATACAAATTTTCACCTGTCGAAGCCAAATTTACCGGGACAACTTCGTCTTTATAGGCAAACAGCCCACCCGTTGCATCAGGGAAACATCCCGAATATTTATTGGTGGCCGTATTTGTATCCGTCTGATCCGTACACACCTGCCATGCATAACCTGTTGCACACGTCACCAAATTCGAACCAGTCTGTCGCGCACCAACACACGTATCATTAATTACAGTAGTATTAACCGTCCCATTACACATAGTATCATACGTCGTTTTGTACCCGACCGAACCTTTGGTTTGTGTTCCACTATGTGCAACGTACTCTGTCTTTGCAGATTTAACTACCTTATTTGCATCCGCACCGACACCCGTACACAAATCAATATTTTCCACCGGGGTATCATAATCCGCACACCCGGCTTGTAAAATCCCAAGACAATACGAAGTGTTTTGAACATACGAAGTATTTCCTGGCGCACTAACCGTACATTTCACGACGCGATCACTTAAATCCGCAGATTTTGCATATTTATTACATGTATCCATCATAACAAATTCATATGTTTCATGATTATCCAAATATTTGGAAACCTTGCGCACATACCCGGGTTCCGTCGGGAATCCAGTTGTTCCATTTGATAACACAGGATTAACATATTGGTTCTGGGGATACCCGGTCGCCAATGTAGTCGAAGTATTTACCACATCCGCATGACTTGAATAACCGTCGGGGATGGTAATTTGGAACCAATATTCATCACCCTCGTTGTACAAATACACAGCAGAACTTCCCTGGGCGACACACAACTTACCACTGACCCATTCATTATTAACCGGCTTCATTAATTCAGTACATCTATCATTTTGTAATATTTCCTGTGGCGACTTATTGCTTTCCGGGGTATACGTAATGGTTGTTTTCATATAACCTTCTTGATTAGGATGCTGACACACATTGTTCGTACAAGTACCCAAGGAAGAAGGATAGGGCACATAAACCTGTACCACAGATTGAATATCCGCATCGTTACCAGCCGGCCCTTGTTCCCCGATAACATTGTGAGTGTTTATTGTTTGACCGGTACAAGGATTCGTTTCTGTGACGGTATATCCATTAGTTATTTGCGCACTTGTGAACACATGGGCACAATTTTGTGCCACCCACACCGCCGTATAATCGCTAAGCGCATTATTTGCCGGATAACTATTGGTCATAGTGTTACATTCGGAACCACAGCACCATTCGATGGTCAAATCAAAATCCCCGGTTCCCCACCCGGTATAACTATAACGAGGATAACACGCATCAGTTCCTTGCGTCCCTTTCGGAACAACAAATGTTCCCATGGAAACTTCATTTGCACCAAGGGCGGCAACAGCATAATTCCAACCGGCGCCGAACACCAGTGTCAAGCAAAACGCCATACCAAAAATCACATTCCTTATCATCATTCTATTCCTTTTAATCATTAATGTTCGCCATCATCGGCCGACTTACCACATATCAGTTCGTATGTAGTTCCGCTGGCACTGCTGCTTTTTTCTTCTATCCTATAATATTCACACATCAAATCCGTCACATCCGCCACCTTGTATGCCGTTGCAATTCCACCACCAGATATTTTTATCTCTGAACCCTCGCGTGTTAACTGTATCCCCGTCTTATTCAGTTTCGCAGACAAATCTGATGCTACCGCCGACTTTATAGCCGCAACTTCTCCGGCATCTCCAAGTTTATTTGCCAAATTCGCAGACAACAAATAATCCGACAAACTTAAATCAAACTGTACCCATGTGGTTTCATCTGTAAAATCCGGATTTGTGGTGTCACAACTAGTTTTTTTACAGAAATAATACAAATTTGTTACAGGATCCCTGGCAATTTGAATATTAGGCGCCACACTTGAAACCGCCGTATCGACATAGTCCTTGACTGTTTTTGTGCCAACATCGCCGATTTTAGACAACACAGTTGTGTAATCATTATTACTTGCATCCTTGCCCAAATCTTTCACTCTGTCCCATGCATTTGTTGCGGCGGTTTGCGCATTGCCCGCCTTGGTATGCGCCGCCGCAAGGCCACTATTCGAATCACCAAGCGTGGTATTTATATTACCAATACTTGTCGTATGGCCCGATACAGTATTCCGCAATTCTATATAATCTGAATAATCATTCAATGCCGCCTGAATATCACCAACCGTCACCGTTCCACCGGAACCATTACGGATATTAACAGTGTTCAACACATCGCCATGTCCCGCGCCACCATTGCAATCTTTGGTGAATGTTAGCGTTTTACCAACCACCACGCCATTTTCGTACCAATCGGTTGACGATACCGCAACGCCACAGCCCGACGTCCCATGCAGGTTGGCCATATCGTATATATCATGCCATGGATCGGTACCATCATCGACCCTATATTGCAACCATTCGCCACTATGACCCGATTCTACCGCCTTGGCAACCTTTAATTCCACCGGATCACCAGGATCACCCTTAACACCCTGAATACCTTGGTCACCCTTTAAATCAGAAACATTAACCAACGTTTTCCACGTTTGGTCATCGCCGGTTTTATAGCGCCATTGAATCACACCGCTGTTGTTCGCCATTTCAATCTGATCGGCATCTTGGCCATTCAGACCTTCTATATCAATTTCAACCCATTGACCTTGGGAATTCATATAATATAACGCACCGTTTTCATATTTTATCTGAACATTTGGCGCCGCATTAGCAATCATCTGTTGGATTTGATCATAACTTCTATAATCATAACCCAAAACTATCTCGCGCACACGATCTTCGTCCAAATCAATGTCAATATCGCCAAGCCTATCGTCAACATATTCTTCTGTGGCATAACCATTTAGTTGTGCTTTGATTTCATTCCGCAGCAGACTTTCATCAACTAATCCAACCAGGGCTTCTGCCACAATACTGCGCACCTGACTATCACTTAACCCAACATCCAGCCCATCAACATATTCACGCGTCGCATATGGTGCCAATCCAGTTGACATTTTGGCATCAATCCGATTATCAACATAATCGCTGCCTACAAAATCCTCTATGGCTTCGTTAATTTCACCTTTGTTGTAATAATTTTGCATTCTGTCATTAATCACATTCGTGACGATACCATTCACCTGTTCTTCGTCCATACCGGTTGCAACCGCCGTATCAACATAACCCTTGGTTGCATAGCCACTCAACCGATTCACCATTTCGGCGTCAATTTTATTACTGACATATTCGCCATCTACGAAACCTTCCAAGGCGCCATTAATCTCACCCTTGGTATAATAGTTCGCCATATTATCACTAACAATTTCTTGTACCCGGCTTTCATCTATTCCTTCGCCAACCGCGGCATCAACATAATCCTTGTCGGCCACATTCAGCGCACTTAACTTTTGGCCCAATTCGCTAACCTGAACGGCACCACGCGCCACCACATCTGTCGCCGCCAAATCTGCCTGGGTCGCATAACCTTTGGTCGCAAGTGTATCTTCAACGGTTTGCTGAACCAGCGTTTCATCAAAAACACCATTTGTCTTTATATCTTCAATTTCCGCCTTGGCAACACTAAGGTCACTGCGCACCGCGGTAAGCACATTTGCATTATTGGTGGCCGCAACCCGCGCGGTATATGCCGTATCCGACACATTTGATATATCATCAGACAAATTATTATACTGATTTCCCAATGCATCATAATCTTCACGCAACGCCTTTATTGCCTGGCGCAATTCTGCTATGGCCTGACTTGACGCCGCCGACGGCAAATCTATCTTGCCACTTGTTTTTGACGCGCCCGCCCCAGACAAATATGCCATACGCGAATTTTGATTTGCACCCGTTTCTTTTGATACCGCGGACGATGAAACCTGACCGGCCGACGAACCCACCTTGACAGACGCGGCTGTCCCGCCCCCAAGCGTCCGCAAAGACCCCGCACGTGTGGTTGCACCCGCACGCAGACTTGCCGCACCGTATGCACCACCAGTTATAAGTATCATACAAATTCCGGCCAAAAACCTATGATGCTTAAACATTTTCTTTCCCTTTCCTTGTCCGTTTTTATAAAATGGTATAGCACGTATTATTTTCGTAATACCCGCCCAATTCTTCGCACTTTACTTTGTACCATGCGTCTTTAAACACACATTGTTCATGCGTCGCGTCCCATTCGGTCATATAGTTATCTTCTTCTAACCCGGTATTATAATCATTGCACGCGATACGATTCGATTGCTCGTAACAACCGCCCCATTCATTGGTTTCGGTATTACTATTGCCGCGCCCCCAAACATCATTATAAAAGACCGTTAATGGAACTTCTGATGATTGCGGTACATCATACCAATATCCATCTTTGCTTTCACAAATACCGGCAAGCACAGACCGAACACCCGTCACAACATCACCAATCGCGGACTTGATATACGTTGACATTTGTGCGTCTTCACTGGCTTTGCTGTCCCCTGTTGGATTACTACAATAATTATTAACAAAATTTGTTACCGCATACTCCAGGCTCATCGGGTCGTCCGTTCCGCTCGCTTTCATGCCCTTACATTTATACGGATATTCATACTTTTCATCATCCGGTGTGCATAATTCGGCCAAATAATTATCAACCGCATCTTTGCACTTTTCCATAACGGTCAAATTATCAACCGTTTCGACATACTTTATCAAAGATGTCAAACCACAACTCGCGGCATCGTTTGTTAAGTGCCCCCTCGCGTCAAATTCACAACTTTGATTATTGCCATACAATGCGGCACATGCCGTCACTTTCTCCGTACACATATCACGCGCGGTATAGCGCCCCAACGCGCCCGCGGTTTTGGCCGTCTTTTCCGTCCCCAAATTAACAATAGACTGTGTTTGTGTATCATAACATTCGGCAATTGTATCAACGCAAGACGCCTTTACTTCTTCTATTTTATTCGTCTGGGCCTGCGCAATTTCGATAATCGCATTACGCTTAAACTCTGTCCACACAAAATCTGCGATACTGCGACATGTGTCAAGTTGCTGGGTCACATACATACGATACCCATCTAGAAACTTGTTATACGTATCATTTGCGCCCAATATATCAGTATTCACGCTATCATTCGTGACCCCCGGCAAACTGATGGTTTTTTCCAATTGGAATAAACGCGACGAATAAATCGGTTCACCGGTTGCGGGGCTAATATACGCACCCGTCGGGTCCAAACAGCGTTTATAACTTTCGCCACATGCCGTATCCGCCAACATCGCCGTCCGCACCCGGCCAAGGCATTCATTCACATCTGTTGAGTTATGCGCACGATATTCCTCTAATCTCGCCTCGCGCAAGTATTTTTCCGCCGTCCGTATCGCCTGGGCCACAGTTTCTTTCTTTTTATTCAATGATTTTTCATACGCATTACAATCCTGGGTTATCAAAATATTATACGAACTGCGCGACATAGTGAACACTGCGTTATTTTCGCATGAATCTTGGGTAATACGCGAACATTGACGTTGCGCCGCATTAAACAACGCGGTTCCTTCCAATGTAGATAAATCCTGACTGCCCGTATCAAAGAGTGACGATCCACCATCAGACCAAATATCATCAAAATCGGTTGAAAAGTCCAAATCCAAAATACCAATCGAATTTGTATTGGTTTGTGCCACAGAACTTGTTTGCCCCGACAAAAGTTTGTTTATATTATCCAACATTTTCGCCGATGCACTGGTGTCGCGCTTTATCGCCGCCTCACCAACACTTGCCGAATACATAGCATTCACTTCTTCCGCCGTTTTATCAACCGCCTCTAAATTATTATCTTGGAATTGCTGTAGCATCACCATCGCCTGGTCCAAAGATTCTTCTATATTACGAAACTTTGTGAACCTATCACTGCAAAAACAGCGCCGATACGTGTCATTTGCATTCGCGCACATCTGGTCCATACAGGTCGCGTACGATTCACGACAACCCGCATATCCCGAACCAATCTTGCTAAGGTCGTTAAAGACCGCCGTTGCACGCGCCGTTGTTGCCGCCCGCGACAAACCCGCCACAGCATTTGTCGCACTGCGCGCACCGGTTCGTGAATTGGTTTTTTGTATCGTCCCAGAACGCGCCACAGATGTCCGCGCCGAATCGGCGTGTCCAGATTCAACAACACGCGTTCCACCCGCCGATATGGCGCGACGCGTTTGCGACACCGCGCGCGGCGACGTACCCGCACGCATACGTGTTGCACCCATTGCGCGACGCGATAATGCACCAATCGGCGCCGCAACACGCGAAGACATTTTAACATCAGATTGCACAGACGAAGAACGCGGATTTGTTGCCACCGCCGCCACAGCGGCCGTCATTACGGCAACCACAGAACCAATAAAAAATCCCATCCTTTTTAACAAAATCACTCCCCACTACTCGTGATTATAGAAAAAATCACAAAATTTAATCAAGCCCAAATTATTCGATACAGCAATTCACCGTTTTCTTTACCCAATCGCCCAATTTCTGGACGGTTGTCCTGGACTTAACAATTTCTTCCTTTATTTGTTTTTCGTCTTTTTTTTCCGCTTTCATAACATTTTCATATAACACCGGTTCCATTTCTTTGACACCGGTTAAATCTATCATGTCCATATTCAGACCCCAAAAGAGCGAATACAGCTCATACGCTTTTTCGAACATCTTTTGCGCATCGGCCTTGTTGCCAACGCCCATTGCTTTGGTTCCCACCTCGTACAAACGCATAGACGCCGCAAGCAAATGTTTTGATATGCACCAAACTTCGGCCCCGTCATGCTTGCTTTTATCAACGATTCGTTCCATCAGTTCTTTGCGCATATTCCGCACAACATTTATCAGTTCATAAAATCCTGGCTTCTTGGTCTTGGCACCACTAAAAAAGAAATGTTCTTCTAATGATACAAGGTTCATTAGCGCAATCGACAAATCCTGGTCCGATGACAAATCCAACGGATTCAATTTCTTGGACTCATCAACCTTGCGCACCATTTCTTCCAAGGTCATTTTCTTTTCATTTTTCTTCATTTTTCTTTCCTTTTATATTAACAAAGCACAATCCCCATGCCCGGCAAAACCCTTATGATTAACCAGAACACCAGTGTCATTAACACCAACCCGCCAAATGGCATTACAACCTTTTGAAACGGGAATAGGGCATGTCCGCCATTTTTCCGTTTTATGTGCATGTACCACAATTCCATCAATATAAACACAACCGCACCAACCAAAGACCCAAGCAAGAATTGGTCCATACCCCACATGCAATTTTCCCACCACTTTACAATCGGATTTCCATGCGGAACAAAATACACACCGGCAAGCAACCCAACATAAACAACAATATCTAATAAATACCAAAACCAACCGGTTACATTATGGCGCCGCATATAATTTGCGGTCCAACCAATAAGCGAAACGGTAAGTCCGCCCGCCCAAATACCGGTAATCACATCCTTGACCCCCAGCATGCGCATACCTTCCAATCCCGCACCAATCGCAATCGTGCAAACGGGACAAACCGCATGCGCAATCGACACCATACACATTGCACACAAACACGCAGAAAGCGCAAAAATCCAATGTTTTTTCATATTCCTTTCCTTATATTTTATAATCCTTTCCACCCATGCTACAAAAATCATTGGCGTTTGGTCAACACAATTTTACAAACAAATTTTTTCAAAATTATACTTTTACACTAAAAGCCACTTGACACGATTCGGTCATTTCTGATATGATGAACGTGAATCAGGTGGGAATCTGGTTCGGGGCCCTGAGAAGCCCTCTCTTTCCGGTGCACAGCATCGTAATCCGTTCGTTTTTCGTACGCGATTTTCCATGCCTTTGCATCGTAAAAATTCACCCCGAATGGTTCGGGGTGCCGACGGCGATATAATAGGTTTTTCCGAAAACCGTTGGGATCAATGAAAGAGTGATTTCTCAACACCCCGGCCGCTTGGTTTCCAATGCGGTGTTTTTCGTTTATTTGTGCGCAAATAAACGAACCGCGACGGAGCGATAGCGGAGACGGGTAGGAGCCGTCGCGGGGCAAAACCGCGACAATAACGGGGAGATCCCGCGTCAAGCGCGGGATGACGAGGAAAAAAGAAAAGGAGAGTTATATGCATTTAGGAAAATTGTTTATGTTCGGGTTGTTGGCGGCGGTGTTGCCGGCGGTGGCGGAAGAAGCGGCGGACCGCAAAACCGCGACGTCGTTAAAATATGTGACACATGAATTGGAAA
>CAJOGD010000011.1 GCA_905233975.1 uncultured Alphaproteobacteria bacterium
ATCTATCGCTTCAGAAATCCCATTCAGTATCACGTGCAACTTTTGCATCAATTTTTCCATATCTTTGATAGAAAAATCGTCTTTGTCAGGCAGTTTAATATTCAACAATTGTGGATCTTGAGGTTTAACCATTGTGTTCAGAGTCAGATAATAAATTCTGACAAACTGATTTAATGCATTTATATATTGCGAAATTTGGTTTACTACACCGGTTTGCATTATTGCTTCCGAGCTATTTGGATTATTTGGTTTTGTTGCGTTTAAAAACACCTCTCGCCCTTGCACAATTAACCCCTGTTCAGCAACAAAATTTTCTATGAATATCAACTTGTTATAATTTTTAATAACAACATATTGATTGCCATAGACCCTATTATTCTCAATTTCCAGCGCAATTATGTGTTCTGGAGTTAAATACTTATCCAATATATTTTTTATTTCACCAAGTCTCATCTATAAATCCTTTTTCTTGGGGTAATGTAGCAAAATTTCCTATTGTTTTCAACATGGTTTTTCCGTAAGTCGTGTTTTCCACGTTCTGTATTTTGTATGTTTTTGACACATGTGGCTACACGATAGTGCAATTTTTTTGCTACACAGAAGCTACACAATAAAATTCTGCTACACAGTGAGCACACAGCTACACGCGCTAACCCCCGCAGATTCTGTGGCGTTGCGAAGGTGTGTATAAATTTTTTGCGATTTTCCGGGGGCCACTGTTAATCCGTGTGTCAGTTGAGCAGATGGAGTGGCAATAGTGTCATTTTGACAATTTTGCCTGATTTCTGCTAGGTTGACATATCTACACCGGATAACGCTGTAAAATCTTTTCAATACTTTTACCCAAGCTAAGTAAATCTAAGATATCCCTTGTACGAACTATGTTTATACATCTGGGTTACATTTTACAAGACTGCCTTTTAAGGCGGTTTTTCTTTGGACTCCTTGGCTTTCGGACGGTTCTATAATTCTATTTCAAAAACGGTCATTTTTTAACCGCTATCGAACTAATTTGATAAGGAACTTAGATTCCCAAGCTTTTACCGCGTTCGAGTCCGGCTGCCCGCATTTGTATAAAAATGGCACCGTTTAGGCACCATTTTTAATCTCAATTTATGGTTTCTATTCAACCATATGGGCATCTAAGAACAACGATTGAGATAAAGAATCAAAGAAATTCTGATAGGCTACTGGATCTGATATCTTTTTTAACCCAGCTTGTGCATTCGCTCTAACAAGCATCTGTGTTTTTCCCATAGGCCGCACAGATACAGTTAACTTTGATTTATATGTAAAAGATGTTCCGCTCACCGTCCCAAGCGTTTCACCTGCTTTCTTTGATTTTGCGTTCTTTGTGCGGAACCAGCACCAGACACTATCACTTTTTGGGCCACGCCCAAAAATCCACTTGACCCGTTTTATTGTTTTATGATAGCATGACTTTGAATCAGATGGGAATCTGGTTCGGGGCTGTAGAAGGCCCACAGTAAAGGCGACAAAAAAACTGTCGTATCCGCACAGTTAACGGGCGCCATGTGCGTCTTTTATTGTGCAATCCCCCGACTTAACTGTCGGGGTGCTGTTGGATATAAAACAGGTTTACCGAAGTCCCGCAGAATCATACTTTACTGTGATTTTCTACCACCCCGACCGCTTGGTTTCCATTGCGGTGTCGTTTTTTTAGTGTAAGTGCCGTCATTCCGCGGTATCGGGTCCCGCGAAAAACGCGCAGTGTTTTTTGTGGGTGATTCCAAGCGGAATCACGTCGGAACCGTCGCGGGGCAAAACCGCGACAATAACGGGGAGATCCCGCGTCAAGCGCGGGATGACGAGGAAAAAAGAGAAAGGAGAGCGATATGCATTTGAAAAAGTTTTTATTGTTTGGGTTGATTGCGGCGGTGTTGCCGGCGGTGGCCGAAGAAGCCGCGGACCGCAAAACGGCAACGTCGTTGAAATATGTAACGCATGAACTTAGTACGCGACAAAACAAATTTAACGCGGAACAAAACAAAGCGATGGAATACACCAACGCGGCCGGAACGGTGCAAAAACGCACCGTCACATCGGATTTGGGCAGTAGCACGTCCGATACATCGCTTCCCATGGTTGGTGGTGTGAATACGAAACTCGATACGAAACAGGACGACATTGACCCGGTCAACGACCATACCGCGGTCACATACACTGGGCAACCGGGCGGAATAGGGCAGAAAGGAATTTATCAGGCCACCGGCACATACGCGGAACAATCCGACAACCTTATCGACGCCAAAACATTTAACGCCGCATTAAAAACCGGACTTGATAACGAGTTTAAATGTAAGGAATTCAAACCGGATACAGACCTTTGCTGGGTTTATTCGATACATAATGCCACGCCGGATAATACAATTTTACCCGCGGGCTATACACAATTGGAATACATCGAAAGTACGGGGACACAATGGATTGATACGGGCATAAATATAGGCACAAATATGCAAACGGATGTTAGATTCGGTAAAACAGAAAACAGTTTTAGCAGATATGGTTTTGTTATTGGTGGGGCTTACGCTTATCAAGGTTTGGTCACAAGATTGTCGGCCAATCAATATTATGCATCAATGTATAGTTCTAATAGTAATTATGTTTCGTGGAACGACATTACAAAAGATGTCGTTGATTGCTCATTTAATACCGTTGGGCATAAAGCCGTTCTTGATGGTATTGAAAAACAACTTACATTGATTTCGCCGTATCCAACCACCGGCAGAATCGGGATTTTTAACAGTCCGACAAACACCGGCACTACCAATATCGGGATTGGTCGAGTGTATCTGTTTAAAATTACGAATCATACAACGAATGAAATACTATTTAATGGAATCCCCGCAAAATATGGTAACAGCATCGGAATGTATGATACAGTTTCGGGAAATTTCTTTTCCAACCTTGGCAATGGCGACGACTTTATTGCCGGCCCAGAGGCAAGTAATAACAATCTCTATATCCCCCAAGGTCAACAATAACACAGAAAACATTTCTTTTTGTTCCGTTTCGTGATACAATATAGTTATGTCAAAATACATATGTGCGGTTTCGATTTGCTCTGTGCTGTGCGGCGTGGTTGCGCATGCGGCGCCCATGACGCCACAAATCCAAAAACTTTTGAAAGAAAAGCAAGACAAAATCGCGCAACTTGAAAAATGCGAAGGCAAAAAGCAAGGCTTTATGATTGCGGGCATTTCGACAATCGGCCTGACCGCGGTCGGTGTCGTTGGAAATATCGCGCTTGCGAACAAAAGTAAAAATCTTGATACGGATATTGATGCGTCGCGCCAAACACTTGCCGCAAAGCAAAATGAACTGTCGGATTTAAATAGTCAAATTGCGGAACGCGAACGCATCGCCCGGATTGAACGCGCCCGGGAACAGTGCAACAAAACAACCGGAAAGCGTTGGGATACGGCGTCGGAAACTTGCGTTGTTGACGCCACAAAAACGGCCATGATTTTGCCAACCGACTTTAATCCGACGATGGTGGCGGACGCCGTCGAAGAAACGAAAGAAGAAGTCAAGGCAGGAACCAAAGAAATTGCGGAACAAAAACCCGTCAAAACGCAATCTGTGCCGCCACAAAACGTGACCACCCCAGTGGCCGAAACCGGCGCCACCGAACCAAGGGTTGACGCAACCAAATGGACCGAGGCGGAATATAAAAAATGTTTTGAAAACTTTTTCACGTCCAACAGTTCCAGCATTTCCAACGCGTCATCGTATTGGGCGCGGTCGAATAACGGCAAATACTGCAACGGGTACAGTGGCGGGCGATACCTTTATAATTACAAAAAAAGCCGAAACACGTGCGCACTGCCGTCGTTTAGTTCGATGTCCAACGGCGAATGGTCTATCAAACTTAAGAACGGCAAAACTATGCGTGGCATCGCGGTATGCAGCAACACCGCCGGCGCAAGGGGCGAACTGCGCGACAATGTTTCGTCCGGTGGCAATGGTTTGAATTGTTGGTGCAAATTAACGCATACTGATTTGTCAGAATGTTTGATTACCGAAAAATTTTCATGGATGTTTGTTGATGATTTTTGGATGGTGAATGATTCTGATTTGGAAGAATACGCCGACGGATATGACGAATACCACGATTTGATGCCCGACGAATATTATCATCGTGGCGAAAATGGCTGTGCGTGGCGGTGTGCAAATGAGTGCGGATACGAGTTGTTTGACTATGGCAATCATTTTCAGCGTGCAATGCATGGCGTTCCGCTGATAAGACAATATATCAAACATTAAGTTATTATTGATTTTGTGGGATATAGACGGTTGCACCGACCACCGGTCCGGCCCCAAACGTCCCGTCCCCGGCGTTTTCAAAGAATTGCCTCGATACGGTATCATACATACCTAATTTATTATCATGACGTGCCGGTATATAATGTCCAACCAGGGAATTTCCATTATATATCCAGGCTTCATATATATTACCTCTGAATGTGCTGTCGCTACTGCCAATACTGCCAATAAGACACGTTTTTTCTGCCGAAAATGTGACGTCGTCGGGCCGCAGTATAAAATTTCCGTTAACAAACAAACCGTTTTGACCATATTGTAAAACAACCGTTTGATTCCAATACTGTGACAACTCGATTTCTGATCTGAATGATCCAAAACGGTAATATCTATCAAATAGTTGAAAACTAGAATGCGAATCGCTGCCGTCCCACCGTCCCATGATCCCCCTAAAGTCTGTGCCGTTCACCTTTACTTTTATTATGTGATTATTTGTTAAACGTATTCCGGTATCTATATGGGTTTTGGTGCCCGTTGTAAATCCGATATATTCCAATTCTGTATATCCGTCCGGCAATCCGTTGCCGGCGGTATTATGTATCGTATAGAGCCAACAAAGTCCGGACACCGGATCGCGGTTATCTTCTCTACATACGAATTCGCTATCAAGACCATTCTTTAATGCCGCG